>CAJYAN010000001.1 GCA_913064945.1 uncultured Gammaproteobacteria bacterium
GCGACTTGCTTAACGCTCATGACGACAAACGAAGTAATCGGTTTTGTTCATTGATTTAGATTCGATCATTTTTTTGACCGAAATTATGGTTATTACCTATTGACGGGCAGAAGGCTCATATGTGTTATACGCTTTTCTCACACTTCACCTTCATATGGCTTCAGGTCAGCAAACTCGTATATGTTTTTTATGTACTCTTTACCATTGTGATCTCTAGCATAAGCCTGAACTTCTATTTGTCTGTTTTTAGCTAAATAGATATCTGTTCTTAGCTCAACAACTGCCTCTCTATCTATTTCATGTTGCGACATTAATTTAGGAATCCATTCTTTGTAATATTCTATGCTTTTATTTATACGTTCGTTAAATAGGGGTAATACTTTCCCCTCAGGATATATCCAGTATATAGAAACCTTTTCTCCATTAGCAGCATATGCCATGTCTTTTAAGCTATTAAATACAAAATCACCATCAACATAATTCTCAAAACTCACATATGAATGAGTTAGATTATGTGCAAATGATTTAATGTTCTTTAATTTCATTTTTGCGTATAACGCCGTGCTGTGGGGCGCAAGCCGCAACGCGGCGTAGCGTCCCACACGAGCACCTTGTATGATTCAACTTCCCCATTATTTGATAAAGTTAGGCCCATAACCTGGGCAAACAGGTTATCGGTGTGGCAGCCCGATCGAGCGCCGGCACCTGCAAAAAGCAGAGTCCGTTAACAAGCAAGAGGCGTCACGCCGATTCGTTATTTAACTCGAACAGTCGAATGGGCCTAGAGCTCGAATTTAGCAAGGATGAGGAATAATGACAACGAAACCAAAAGCAAAAACAGGGGTAAATGTCGGAGTCGATGTGGGTAAGGAACAGCTCGATATTTGTATCTATGAACGTAACCTTCATTTCTGTGTAGAAAATAATACACAGGGAATTCGTCAGGCACTGAGTCGGTTGGGGCGATATCAGGTCGACCGTATTGTCTGCGAAGCGACAGGTCGATACGAGCATGGTCTAGTCGAGTCAGCTATTAACAAAGGCCTGCCCATTATCGTCAGCAACCCAATCTCCATCCGTCGGTATGCCGGTGCCATTGGCCAACTCGCTAAAACCGATGAAATTGATAGTCGAACCATCGCCCAATATGCGGCGGTGATTCAACCGGAAGTCCGTCGGCATAAAAGTAAACAAGTTATCAAGATCAAAGACTTGCTGGTTCGTCGCCGACAGCTGATTGAGATGATGACCATGGAAAAGAACCGCTTCCAGATCATGCCGAAATTTCTCAAAGCTGATATCGAACGTCACATCAAATACCTTCTCAAACAGATCGAGAAGGTCGACAAGCAACTCAATACCCTGGTGGAACAACACGATGAATGGCAGACAAAACGAGAGCGGTTGCTTAGTGTCCCCGGTGTCGGCCCTGTGGTGGTGAATACCTTATTGGGTGATTTACCGGAATTAGGCTCACTGACGAACAAACAAATCGCTGCCTTAACCGGAGTGGCACCCTACAATCGTGATAGCGGTAAGCTACGTGGTAAACGTCGTATCCGTGGCGGACGTGCTACTGTGCGCACAATCTTGTATATGGCGATGCTGACATCAATACAGCACAACCCGGTAATAAAACGCTTCTATCAACGTCTGGTCACCGAAGGCAAACACAAAAAAGTCGCACTGACTGCCTGCATTCGGAAAATGATTATTATCCTCAACGCAATGGTAAGAGATGGTACAAACTGGAATGAGAAAACAGCTTAATAACTTGACGGGGAATCACAGTCGCTTGTTAGAGCCTCTATGATCTATTTGAAATAATATAATCATTTAAATTTTTCCCCTAGCTGTTCTAACCTGGTAGCAATCATTGTTGAGCTAACGCTTTGAAATGCAGTAAATGCAGCTACAGCAGCAGGAATAAGCGCCCAACCCCAACTAGTGAAATACCAAACTACACCAGCAATTATTAAAAAGAACCATGTTGCATTAGCATGTTCCTGTGCAGCAGCATTGAATTGAGTAGCAGTCTTACCCATAGAAGCAGCTTTATAAGCAACATTGTCGTGAAATGACATTTGTGGTTTTCCTCGCTCTAACTATAAGTAGAGGACCTAAAAGTCCGATTTAAAAACGACATTTAGGGTGTATAATAAACCTGTTAGTATATATATCAACAACTTAGGCATAAAAAACAGGACAGTTTTACTATTTATTTCTGCATGGAGGCTGACATGAAACAACCACGCTTGCTCGATCAGGTGCGCAATGTTTTGCGTGTCCATCACTATAGCCTTAGAACTGAAGATGCCTATATCCAATGGATAAAACGGTTTATTCATTTCCACAATAAACGCCGTGCAAACGATATGGGTGAATCTGAGATAACGGCAATTCTCACTAGCCTCGCTGTTATTCGCAATGTGTCTGCTTCAACTCAAAATCAGGCTTTATCCGCAATTTTATTCTTATATAAGAAAGTACTAAAGCAAGAGCTGGATTGGATTGAAGATATTGTACGGGCAAAACGTCCTTCTCGTATCCCCACTGTTCTCGATAGAGCAGATGTCAAAAAATTACTCAACTCGCTTACGGGGACAAATATCTTACTAGGTTATTTTTATATGGTACTGGGATGAGAATTCTTGAAGCCTAACGACTCCGGGTTGTTGATATCGACTTTTCATATCGACAAATTAAAGAGGTCATGGTGGTTTAATTTTGACCAAAACTAAAGTTGCATACGATAAAATCTCTACGACCCATTTAGTATAATAATCGTCACAGAAAATGTCATGGATTTATATCACCCAATGAGTATTGTTCATGGTAATATTATCGGTTGCACTAACCATTTGAAATCGCGTCACTTATTTGTGTAATTTGTTTGAGAATACCTCAATATCAATTGAATTTTTTCCGCTGTATGTTGTCATGATGTTACGTGATGCTTTCCGACCCGGTGAGTATTGATATAGACCGTAATTTTCCCTTTAAGGCGATCACTTAGCATGTGGTCATGATTCATTTTTTAAATAAGGAAACAGCAATGAATGATCAATCTCGAATGAACAAAAAACGTCGTATGATTCTCGGGGGGATGGCAGCGCTTGCAGGTGTGCCCCTGCTAAACACGATATTTAGCGCCCAGGCGCTGGCTGCGGGGCTCCCACACCTGAAGGATAATGATCCAACAGCTAAGGCCTTACACTATCACCATGATGCCACCAAGGCGCCACGTGCTGACAAACCGAACATGCCGGCAAAAGATCAGTTTTGTCACAACTGTATGTTTGTCAAATCGGACACGGGTACCTGGCGGCCTTGCCAGCTCTTCCCAGGCAAGGATGTTAATGCCAATGGCTGGTGTGCTTCCTGGACACATAAGGCTGGCTGATACGCCATAACTAAAAAAACGAATCAAAGAGGATTTGTTTTTAGGATTCGTACAGGCCAATATAAATTTATTGTCAAACTGCCATATTTCACATGGAAGTGAAATATGCCACGTAAACCACGCTTTCATCTAGTCGGTATTTCTCAGCATGTGATTCTCAGGGTAAGAGAATAATTATTTCTAATATAATAAAATTGGGCTAGACATTAGTGCGTCTTATGAAACACTCCATATTTACCATTTTGATCTTGTTGCCGATATTGGCTTTTGCCAGCAATCACAAAAAAAACGCACTTAATTTCGATGGCTTAACGGTAGGCTCGGCGAAGACAAGCGAAATAAATAGTGATTGCGGTTGCTCTTTTTTCACCCCGCCGGGTAAAAGACGCAAGGGCCTGGAAGTGTTGCAATGGGTGGATGGTGAGTCAGCGCACATGTTCATCGATAAACACCTGGTAAATCTAAACTTAGAGACTTCAATACCATTTGTATCTCATCTTCATCAAAATATCTCAGTTTCTCTTAAGGGAGACGGCCTCCTGGTGACTGGTAAATTATCGAGTACGTTTGTTTGCCCAGTGAATTCAGAAAGCTGTGAGAAGACAGAATACACCGGCACGCTTGATGTCAAAAAAGGCAGGAAGTTGGCATCGTTTCCAGTCTGGGGATCGTGTGGTTGCTAAGCGTATCTTGAAATAGGTAAGAAGTTTAATACTACCTATTCAAATAATTGCACCACCATCCATCAGGGGTCGGACCCAAGCAAGCCTTTGACTTCAATAATAAAATTGTGAAATAACGCTACCATTTAGACTTAAACAGTCTATTTCAATATCAAAGTGATTGCTGCGAGAGTGAAATCTTGTCTCTGGTCAGGCTTGTTTATATAGAATTATTGTCTTCAGATACGAACCAATTCCACAAAATTATGATTAAAAAAAGAGTTACTATAAAACAACGTTCACACAATATAAAAAGCCCGTCTTTTCGAAGGAGTAAGATGACTGAAGCAATCTCAAGTAGACCGGATAGCATCCCAGATTGCCACGTCAACACTGAAAAACAACGATTTTTCAGTGCATCCTCGCAATGACGACAATGTTGTAATTTTGCGTGGTATAAAAAGCCTGTCATTGCGAAGGAGTAACACGACTGAAGCAATCTCAAGAAGATCGGATAGCATCCCAGATTGCCATGTCAACACTGAAAAACAACGATTTTTCAGAGCATCCTCGCAATGACGACAATGTTCAATTTTGTGAGGACCTCTCTGGTGCAGAGAGCAATTGTTTTTAATCGTAGAGCGTATTATTCTTCGCTATCGTTACCGAAATGCCAACTACTGATACCGCCACAAATTTTATAAATTACTTCTGGATTAATATAATGCCTAAAGCAGGTGAAATTAAAAAGAACGCGGCCATTGATTATAATGGCAAGACGTACATTGTCAGAGATATTGAACGATCTGTTCCACAGGGCAGGGCGGGCGGCAGTCTTTATCGTATGCGTATGTATGATGTGGTGAGCGGTAGCAAGCTTGACGAAACCTTTAAGGATTCAGATATGCTAACTCTTGCCGACTTGATTCGCCGGCCTGTGATGTATTCCTACGCTGACGCCGACGAGCATGTATTCATGGACCAGGAAAATTACACGCCGTATAATTTAAATAAAGAATCGATTGTCGATGAGATGCAATTTATTAATGAGGCAACGGTTGGTATTCAGGTCATTGTTATTGACGATGTGCCCGTCGCACTTGATTTGCCAGGGACGGTTGAGCTTGAGGTCATAGAGACGGACCCCTCTATTAAGGGCGCATCGGCGACATCAAGAACAAAACCTGCCAAACTGTCGACGGGACTAATCGTCAACGTGCCTGAATATATCTCAACCGGAGATAAAATTAAGGTGCATGTAGAGGAGTGTAAATATTTAAGTCGGGCAGACAGTAAATAGTTCGTTGGATTTAGGTAAGGGCTGCTCGATTGCAGGCTGCAATTGTCAACGAGAAAATGCGACTCCTGAAATTATTATAGTAACGGAAGGAGGTAGAGAACCTCGCCTTTTACCAAAATCTACTGCTTGGCGACGCTACCGGCAATCTGTTTAATTTTTGGATTATTCATGAGAGCCATGAATTTTGGATTATTGGCAAGAGTTGTGTAGTCACCATTTTTGATCGCACTCACAATTTTTGGATCAGACATTATTGCCTGTATGTCAGCGTCATTTTTTAGTCCATTAATTAATTTCATGCTTTGTGGGTTTGACATGATGCTTGATTTGAGTTGATTAAAGTCTGTCCTGCCTGTGTTCGCCTGTGACGCTGGCAGGGTCGATGACGAGATGGACTGGACTCGATTTGCATTGACGTGGAACTTTCCGAGGCTTGGAGATTTGAAGGTATAGACACCATTTTGCATGGAGATTACTTCAACGTTCAAGACACTTCCATCTGTCAGCTTGATATGTTGTGCTTCACCAGCATAGGCGCTGCTGCTGATAATGACCGAGATTAAACCGAACGTAAGCAATGGAAAGCGCATTTGTGACCTCATCTTTTATCTGGCACACCTGAAATCTTTAATAAGTATAATGATACTGAAGAAGTATAGAAGATATTACGGCGCATTACCTTATACGGGCCGATAAATGATGCCTGTAACTATAAAATGTAGGGTTCATTCGGGCTCTGAACCTAAGTAATTGCCATAGTAGCTTAGGAGCAGGTCATTGCAAGGCAACACCGAAAATGACGATTTTTCGGCATTGACGTGACACTATCGAGAATATACCGTGCGCCACACGTGATTGCGTCAGTTACCGAAGGATATCCTTACTGAAAAAAAATCCTTCCTTGTGCTGGGAGAATCGTTTTGTCTATTCACGAATTCATTTTATGAGTAAGCCATTTATCGCGCTGGCGTCATAGTCCTGGCGATTAATACAATGGATGCAGATTATATTGCTATAATAGTCGCGCTTTTAAATGGGCGCACACATTACGGCAAGCTGCCCAATGGTATTATAGGTATGCTGATGGCAGGCTTTCATTAAAACACATGGTATGTTCTGGGTGAGGATAATACACTTTCCTCAGGAAACCGTTATTTACAGCGGATTTTTAATGATCCAGAGGTATAAGCCTGGTATTGCGTGGCTGGCGAAGCAGTAAAGAGTGAATGGATAAGCGTGATTCTGAGGTAATCCACAGAGACGGGGTCTCAGTGGCATCGAAGATATTTTTTTGTAAGGAAGAAGACCTTGATTATTAAACCGAAAACCCGTGGATTTATTTGTACGACAACGCATCCGACCGGTTGTGCCGCCAATGTAACTGAGCAAATAGCGAAGGTCAACGCTGGTGGCAAGCTTATGACGGGGCCGAAAAAGGTGCTGGTGATTGGTGCCTCTACCGGTTATGGCCTGGCCTCACGGATTACCGCGGCCTTTGGCTCGGCTGCGGCAACCATTGGTGTTTTTCTGGAAAAGCAAGCTACAGAGAAAAAGCCTGGTTCGGCGGGCTGGTATAATTCCGCTGCCTTTGAAAAAGCCGCACACGAAGCCGGTCTGTACGCCAGGAGTCTCAATGGAGATGCCTTTTCCAATGAGATGCGTGTCAGGGTGATTGAAATGATAAAAGAAGACCTTGGCCAGGTCGACCTGGTCGTGTATTCACTGGCGTCGCCGGTACGCAAGTTACCGGAGAGTGGTGAACTTGTGCGGTCAGTACTTAAACCCATTGGTGAGACCTACCGCACCACGGCTATTGATACCTCGAAAGATATGATTATCGAAGCAGAAATCGAAGCGGCGACGCAAGAAGAAGTAGCCAATACGGTGACGGTCATGGGGGGGCAGGACTGGGAACTGTGGATGCAGGCACTACTCGATGCTGGTGTGCTTGCCGAGGGCGTTAAAACGGTTTCCTATAGTTACATTGGTACGGATATAACCTGGCCGATTTACTGGCATGGTGCCCTGGGTAAGGCAAAAGAAGATATGGACCGTGCCGCCGGTGCCATTCGTCAGTCACTCGCAAAGATACACGGCAGTGCCAATGTTGCTGTTTTAAAGAGTGTGGTTACACAGGCGTCTGCTGCGATCCCGGTGATGCCTTTATATATCGCCATGAGTTTTAAAGTGATGAAAAAACTGAATATTCACGAAGGCGTTCTCGAACAGATTAATCGGCTTTTTCGGACACAGTTGTATAAAACCGGAGGTGCGGATCTAGATGATATGCAGCGCATTCGCATGGATGACTGGGAGTTGCGTGACGAAGTACAAAATGCGGTGAAAGAAATCTGGCCAAGGGTGACGACCGAGAATGTTTTTGAACTGACCGACTATCAAGGTTACAAGGATGAATTTCTCAAACTTTTTGGCTTTGGTGTCGCAGGAATCGATTACGAGGCGGACGTTGATACTGTGGTACCTTTCGAGCCTGTAGTAGTCTAAGCAAAGGGCCTATTACTTACGGCTAATGACGCCGGGCTGTGAAGGCACAGAATTCTCAAATATCAACATACATAAAATCATTAACAGGAGAGAAAGGTCTTTGCTGTGAACACACTGATTGGAAAAAAATATGTAATATCAGGCATGAGCATCGAAGTTATTTCCGATGCCGGTGAGCGTTGGGAAATGCGTAATCTGACAAGCAAAGAAACCGTCTATATCAACAAAGCTGTCCTTGATAATGCCATCCGGCTGGGTAAGGCAGAAGCGGTGAGCGATTAGTGGTTAAAATATACAGTCACGAAGCGTCAGTCAATGGCGATACCATCAGTCTTTTGAAAACGGCAGCACGTTTTTATCCAGCGTGAGATCATCTCCCAGTGCCTCGCCTAACATCACCTCCATGGCCTCCAGGGTTCTGTCGCGCACCATGGCGGCGGCGACATGCCAGGTGCGTAGCTCGCACTGAATAGGCTCGTGGAGATTTTCACGGTGTTCGGTATTAAATTCTGTCCAGGCAATAATGGGCATATCATTGAGCACGATATCGACGACGATCCAGGCATCCTTTTGCAGAATCAGGTCCAGGTGTTTGAGCTTTGGAATACGAAAACGGATCTTCGGGCCGAGTTTTTTTAGCGCAATCTGAACATGGTTGTAGTAGTTGGCTTTGACAGAGGCTTGACGCTTCGAAAGTATTGGGACTTCGTCATGCCGGGTATACAAGTCCATGGGTGTGGTTAGGCCCGGCTAATGTTCAGCCTTACCGTGCGCCTCGAGTAGTGTTCTGGTCATGATGCGATCCGTATAGGCCATCGCCACCGCGGAGAGTAAAAAGGTTAAATGGATAGCAACCTGCCACTTGATGGTGGCCTCCGTAATATTTGCGGCATTGATAAAGGTCTTTAACAGGTGCACGGAGGAGATCCCGATCAGCGCCATCGACAGTTTGATTTTCATGGTGGCGGCATTGACGTGTGATAGCCACTCAGGTTGGTCGGGGTGTTCGCGGATATTGAGGCGCGAGACAAACGTCTCATAGCCACCGATAATCACCATGACCAGCAGATTGGCGATCATGACGACGTCAATCAATCCAAGGACGATGAGCATGATGCCGGTTTCGCCGATTTTATTGGCACCGAGCACCAGGTGTGACAGCTCGACCATAAACAGGTAGACGTAGACACACTGTGCAACGATCAACCCCAGGTATAACGGTGCCTGTAACCAGCGACTCCAGAAAATCAGCTGGCCCATAATGGCGAGTGTGGCATTGCGTGGTTTTAGGTCTTTTTCGGTCACCGTAGATACCTTTACTAATATTAAATTATCGTTGTTTCAGGCTTGCTGTAAGCTTGACTGTGTTTCCAATGCTAACGCCAATGCCGCCTCTACTGTGGTGGCAATGACATTATAGTGTCCCATTTTACGCCCCGGGCGCGCTACTTTTTTCCCATACAGGTGCAACTTAATATTAGGGTGATCGAGCAGTTTTGACCAGTCCGGTGTCTGGCCCTGATGCCAGATATTACCGAGCATATTGATCATAACGACCGGGGATAAGAGCCGTGTGTCTCCCAGCGGCAGGCCGCAGACGGCGCGCACCTGTTGTTCAAACTGATCGGTAACACAGGCATCCAGGGTGTAGTGACCACTATTGTGGGGCCGCGGGGCGATTTCATTGACCAGTAGTTCACCCTGGGAAATAAAAAACTCGACGGCCATGACGCCGACATAATCCAGTTTGTTGGCGATCTGTGTAGCCATTGTGGTGACCTTGTCAGCCAGGACAGGCTCGATACGGGCCGGGACAATGCTAACGTCGAGAATGCCGTTGGCGTGAATATTCTCGGCGATCGGGTAGGTCACGACCTCGCCGTTGAGACCTCTCGCCAGGACAACAGAGACCTCGATGTCCAGTGGTATACGCTGTTCCAGGACGCAGGCCTCGCCCTCAAGGCTGGCCCAGGCGCTGTCACCATCACCGCTGGCGCGGAGGCTAATCTGACCCTTGCCGTCATAGCCAAAGCGCGACACTTTGAGAATGGCGGGAGTGCCGATGGTCTCAACGGCGGCGTGTAAGTCTTCCAGCGAATGTATGACGGCAAAGGGCGCGGTGGGAAAACCATTGTCGCGGAGAAAGGTTTTTTCGTGGATACGGTCCTGGGTGATCATGACGGCACGGGCACCGGGACGGACCGGGCAGTGGCTGGCAAGGCTGTCGAGCGAGGCGGCGGGTACATTCTCGAATTCCGTGGTCACGGCCGCACAGCCACTGGCCAGCTGATCAAGGGCCGCGGTGTCAGCATAATCGGCAGTTATATGCTGGGTGGCCAGTCTTCCGGCCGGGCTGTCACGGTCCGGGTCCAGCACGATGACTTCATAGCCCATGGTCCGTGCGGCAATCGTGAACATACGGCCAAGCTGGCCGCCACCTAACATGCCGAGGCTGTTACCTGGGAGAATTTTCATACCTTGGGCAGTTTCATGGCGCGGACCTGTGCGCGCTGCTTTTTACGGAAGGTTTCGAGCTTTTTTGCATATTTGGGGTCGTTATTGGCCAGCATGGCGGCGGCAAACAGGCCGGCATTGGCGGCACCTGGCTCGCCAATGGCGAAGGTCGCGACCGGAATGCCCTTGGGCATTTGTGCGATGGAGAGCAGTGAGTCGAGTCCCTTGAGGGCACGAGAGGTCACGGGGACACCCAGCACCGGGACAATGGTCTTCGATGCCAGCATGCCGGGCAGATGCGCGGCACCACCGGCACCGGCAATAATGACCTGCAGGCCACGCTCTGCGGCGGTCTCGGCGTATTCAAACAGCAAATCGGGTGTACGGTGCGCAGAGACCACCTTGGCTTCGTAGGGGATTCCAAATTGCTTGAGCATTTCGACGGCATGGATCATGACCTTCCAGTCACTATTGCTGCCCATGACGACACCGACGAGTGGTTTTTTCATGCTAACTCCCAAATACGAACTAATTGTCATTTGCCAGAAGACTGACCAGACGCAGAATTATATTACAGACTGTCGTGTGGCGGTATCATCGGGATACCGCCGCAGAGGTTACTTGGTCAGGCTGGCAAAGAGGACAGGGAGCTGTTCCGGCAGGCGTTCAACATTATCGATAACAGTGTAGTTGTTCGCACCAAAAATACGTTTGACGTAGGCATCTGCATCCGGGTCCAGCGTCAGGCAATAGCTCAGAATGCCTTTGCTATACAATTCTTCGACGGCCTTTTTGGTGTCGTGACGAAGGTGCTGTGGATCGCGCTCGTCGATATCTGCCGGTTCACCGTCTGTCACAATGAGCAGCAGCTTACGCCGCTCCGGTTGTTTTAACAGGTGTTGCCCCGCATGCCGCATGGCCGCGCCCATACGTGTCGACAGGCCACCCTGCATGCCGGCGAGACGCGCCTTGGCGTCATCATCGAAGTGCTGATTGAAGTCTTTGAAGCGATAATACTGCACATCATGGCGTCCATCCGAGGCAAAGCCATGCAGCGCGAAGGGGTCGCCGATACCATTAATGGCGGTGGCCACCAGCGTGGCGGCTTCGCGGGTGAGTTCCAGCACGGTTTTATCCGAGCCGCCAATTTTCTCATTGGTGGACTCCGACAGATCCATCAGGACGACGACCGACAGGTCACGATTCTTCAATACATTACGCATGGTGATACGTGGATTCGGTTGTTCACCCATGCGGATTGAAATCATGGCATCGACGGCGGCATTCAGGTCGATCTCGTCACCATCTTCCATATTACGTATGCGTTGTACACCTTCGGGCGACAGCAGATCGATAATCTGCTTTATGCGGTGGGCAATCGGTTTATGTTCCGTGAGAATCTTTTCAATGTCTTCCGGATTGCCTTTGGGCTGACGACGTTCGTAGATGGTCGCCCAGTCGGGTCGATGCAACTGAATTTGGTAATCCCATTCCTGATAATGAAACGGGTCAGAGACCGGTTCTTTGCCCCACATTTCATTGAAGCTTTGGGTATTTTGCAGGTTGTCTTCGTAAGGAAACATTTCCGTCGGGCAAGTCCAGATTTCCTGGGCATCATCACCGGCCAGCTCACAATCAACCTCGTTGGCCATTTCCATCACGCTCACCGTGCGGCGCACCTGACGTTGTGAAGCGGCGAGATACTCGATGCCCTGGTCCCAGTTAAATTCTTCGAACTCCCAAACGTAGCGATTATCATCACGATAAGGAATACGAATGCGTTCCAGGATGCGCAGACTGGGTACTTCGCGCCGTGCTGAGAAGAGATTGAATAATTCCACACCCATGTGCCAGGAGTATTGATTGTTATCCTGTTGTGCCTCGATCTCATCATGGAATCGCCGGATAAAGTCGCCTACTTCTTTGTCATCCGTTGAGACATTCCGGTCCATTAACATCAGGGCGATGCGTTCCAGCACTAACATGGTGGGGTGCTCAACATCATCTTCGTATTCCTGGTCGAGCAGCGCGCGCCAGAGTTTCTTTAAACCGGGAAAGGCCAGGGTGGCCTTGTATTCAACGCGCGCATCTTCCATAAAGCCAATGAAAAACATTTGTGCCGGACTGAGCGCCTCTGCCGAGATAGCGGAGGTTGAGTAACACAGGTGTGAGGCCATATGAGCGGCTGTGGCGCGATAGAGTTCGAGCCCGGCGATTTTATTTTCATCTTTGCCAAGGTCGTCGACTGCATCCGGTAGATGAAAAATGAGATTATCGATATAGGGTCTGAAATCCGTATAGTCGGCACCGGTAGGACGCAGGAAAAAGTCACGCCCCCACAACGCACGCAAGTAAAAGTTCAGCTTGCGTTGAGTGTCGATGAATAAAACACCGCGACGCTCTTTTTGTAAAACGGCACGACTGTCCTGTGATTCGAGATTGAAATAGGCGGTCAGGTTTTTATAGTCACGACGGTAGGCCTGGGTACCAAAGTTGGTCCAGCGGCGTAAACCACTCAGGGTTAACTTGGACAGGAGTTCATCGATGTGATTCAGCATAGGCCGTATGCCGCGACTTGCGGTAGAGGCCGTCTGGTGAATCAGGGTCAAATAACCACGGATTAATTCTGCATCGCCGAGGCGTCGCGCCGCCGTGGGCAGGCTGTTAAAGAGTAATGAAATAACCTCACCCGAGGTCATGGAAGAAAGTTTTAAGGCCGCATTGACGCAATCCTGAATGATATCCTCGCCACATTCCTTGACGACCAGTGGGATCTGTTGCAGGTATGAAATGACCAGGTCCGTGCCACGGCCAAGATTACAGAGCGCCCGGCCACCTTCTAAATAGGTTTCCAGACCAGCCGGTGACATGACACGTGAGGCCTCTAAAAAACTACCTTCCAGCACGTCACGGACTTCAGGCGCGAGGTCTTTAATTTCTTCTTCGTAATCTTTCAGGCTAATACTCATCTCACTCTACCCTTTAATTACATTTTGTTGCGCTTGAAACAGCAGGTTCCGGGTCTATCTCAATTAGTGTCGTTTACAAACGTCTTGTTTGTGCATCGCACGCTATCGACGCATCCTGTGGTTGCAAAGGTGTCAATAGGATGTGCTGCCGGTATGCGTTGCTTTAGCATTGCCACCATCGTATCGAGTGCTGCCGCTTGTTGGCGAACAATATCGCCTAAAAGCTTTTCGATATTCATTGAGGATAACGGGGGCTTTAAAACTATCCCGGTACCTCGGAGCCCGCCGCGATTCAGCTTACGAAAAAGGTGCTGACCGCCGCTGACAGGGTTTCACGCATATCGGGGTCATCCGTCAATGGCGTTACCATGGTCATATTACAGGCCGCGATGGGTTCGACGCCTTTGTTGATTAATTGACCTGCGTAGACCAGCAAACGAGTGGAGATACCTTCATCGAGACCATGGCCTTTCAGGTTACGGGCACGATGGGCAATTTGTACTAACTTGGCAGCCGTTTCTGCATCGATACCGGATTCTTTAGAGACAATGGCGATTTCGACTTTCTCTTCAGGGTAATCAAAATCCAGGCCACCAAAACGCTGCTTGGTTGACTGTTTCAGGTCCTTCATCAGACTCTGGTAACCAGGGTTATACGAGATCACCAGCTGGAAGTCCGGGTGTGCTTCGATTAACTCGCCTTTTTTATCCAGGGGCAGCGTACGACGATGATCGGTTAAGGGATGAATAACGACGGTGGTATCCTGTCGAGCCTCGACCACTTCATCCAGATAACACATAGCGCCAATTCTGGCGGCGGTGGTTAAAGGGCCGTCCTGCCACTTGGTACCATCCTTGTCTAATAAGAATCGTCCCACCAGATCGGAGGCGGTCATGTCTTCGTTACAGGCAACGGTGATTAGCGGCCGACCCAGTTTATATGCCATGTACTCGACAAAACGAGACTTGCCACAACCTGTCGGGCCCTTGAGCATCATGGGCATACGCGCATTGTACGCCGCTTCATATAGGTCTATTTCATTACCGACGGGCTCGTAATAAGGTTCGGTTTTTACGATATATTGATTCGGGTCGACACTCGTAACATTGTTAGACATAACTCACCTTCATTTATATAGGTATATTTAAATTCGTTTGAGGCTCATTTTTCATCACCGGTCTCAGTTTCTCCTGACCAACCGGCGGATTTTGCATTCTCAATAGCGGCACCATGAATTTTCTGATGCTTTAAAAACAGGTCTTCTGGTAAATGGCTGACGAGGCAACCGTATTTGTCCCATTCGGCATTGACCTTGTCTAACAGGGCATCAATACCAGCCAGATTCCAGCCTTCACAGGTTTGTGTCTCTGGTATTAGGTCAAAGACCCAGGCATCACGAATAATTTTACCAATCGTGGTCATGCCGCCATTCAGGTCATTGTTAATACCGACGTAAGTTTTTGGTTTACTTGCCATGGTTTATTCTCACTCTCAAAAAAATTAAGCCCCTGCCCGAAACAGTCCGGTCAGGGGCTCGATTTTAGTGCTTGAGTCCTGGCCGGGCTATACAGAAACGCCGCGGTAAACTACCATTGCCGTTCCAGCGGATTGTGAATAGTTATCAAAACCCATAAGGCGGACGTGATTCTTTGGATGTGCTTTGTGACAGGCCTCGATTTCAGCCAGGATAGCATCAACGTCAGTTTCACCAAACAGGGGTAGTTTCCACATATACCAGTAGTTGCTGCGTGCATTTTCTGGTTCAGTGTGTTCAATACCCGGGTTCCAGCCTTTATCAACGATGTATTGGATCTGGGCGCGAGTAGACTCTTTGCTCAAAGGTGGTAAGTATGAAAAAGTTTCATATTTACGGCTTGTGGCCGCATCGCTCAAGCTTGAATTATAATCTTGCATATCGCTCATTGTAAATTCCTCAATGTATGTTCAAATTTGATAGTTGCTTTGAAGCGAATCCAGTGCAGACAGGTAAATGTGCTGCACTGAACCCACTGTCAAAATTATTTATGTGCAACGTCAATCTTATCGACTGTATCAAATTCAAATTTGATTTCTTTCCAGGTTTCCATTGCGATCTTGAGTTCCGGGCTGTGTTTAGCCGCTTTAGTAAGGATGTCCTTACCTTCTTTCTCAATTTCAACACCGGAGTTACGTGCTTCAACACAGGCTTCAACCGCAACACGGTTAGCCGCTGCACCAGCCGCGTTGCCCCAGGGGTGACCCAGAGTACCGCCACCGAACTGCAGACAGGAGTCATCACCGAAGATGGCAACCAGTGCTGGCATGTGCCATACGTGGATACCACCAGAGGCTACCGGGATAACGCCAGGCATTGAACCCCAGTCCTGGTCGAAGAAAATACCACGTGAACGATCTTCTTTAATGAAGCTATCACGCATGATATCGATCCAGCCCAGAGTCGCATCGCGGTCACCTTCCAGCTTACCAACAACGGTACCGGAGTGCAGGTGATCACCACCAGACAGACGCAGTACTTTGGTGAGAACGCGGAAATGGATACCGTGATGCGGGTTGCGGTCGAGTACCGCGTGCATAGCACGGTGAATGTGCAGCAACATACCGTTGTTCTGACACCATTTGGCCAGCTGAGTATTTGCTGACAGACCACCCGTCAGGTAATCGTGCATGATGATGGGTGCGCCAATTTCTTTGGCGTATTCTGCACGACGCATCATTTCATCTGCCGTCGGAGCAGTAACGTTCAGGTAGTGACCCTTGCGTTCGCCAGTTTCGGCTTCGGCCTTATGGATAGCTTCCATAACGAAGTCGAAACGGTGACGCCAGCGCATGAACGGCTGTGAGTTAACGTTTTCATCATCTTTGGTGAAATCCAGACCGCCGCGGAGGCCTTCATAACAGGCGCGGCCATAGTTCTTGGCAGACAGACCCAGTTTGGGCTTGATGGTACAACCCAGCAGAGGACGGCCATACTTGTTCAGGATGTCACGTTCAACCTGGATACCCTGGGGTGGTCCATTACAGGTCATGACATAGGCGACCGGGAAGCGGATATCTTCCAGACGCAGGGCGCGCAGGGCCTTGAAGCCAAAGACGTTCCCAACCAGTGAAGTCAGTACGTTGACCACGGAACCTTCTTCAAACAGGTCGATGGGGTAAGCAACAAAGGCATAGAAACAGGTGTCATCACCGGGTACGTCTTCGATCGCGTAGGCGCGGCCTTTGTAGTAATCAAGGTCGGTCAGCAGATCGGTCCAGACAGTCGTCCAGGTACCGGTTGAGGATTCAGCAGCAACCGCCGCCGCAACTTCTTCACGAGGTACACCTTCTTGAGGGGTGATCTTGAAGCACGCCAGGAGGTCAGTATCTTTGGGCGTGTATTCAGGCATCCAGTACGTTTCGCGGTATTCTTTTACACCCGCATCATATTTCTTGGCCATTATTGGGCTCCTTAGGTTTGTAAATTATCGAGCTTACAAATTCTGTCTTACAGGGCGGTGACCCTGCCCTATGTTTCAGGGTAGGAGGAGTATAGTCCGCTTAGGTATAAAGTATATTAAATGTTTTTGATAAGTTGAATAAGGTATTGCTTATGTCTTAACACGCAAGACAGAATAAGGCTTGCCGGTCGTACTATATACATGATGGGTGACGGGTGTAGGCTTATCAGCTCACTGGCGGGCGCGGCATTTTCTACATAACCCTATAGTAAACAGGTAATTAGCTATCGCTCTAAATGTTTTCGCGTTTGTAGACGATAACGTAGTGACCCCGCGTGAGGGGGAGACGGAGACGACTGGTAAAATGTACTCAATTCTAATATTGAATCCGAAGGGAGGCGCGGGTAAGAGTACGCTGGCAAGTAATCTGGCAGGGTTTTTAGCCTGTTGGGGGGTGCGGGTCACCATGGCGGATTTTGATGCCCAGGCGACCTCATTAGACTGGCTTGCGGCGCGGCCAGCCTCGTGTCCTGCCATTACAGGTGTTGCCATCCAGGGTAACGTCCTGGCACTGCGCCAGCCAACGGATTACCTGATTCTCGATGTTCCCTCCGGCCACTATGGCGAGGACCTGTTACCGTGGATCCGACAGGCAGACAGGATCCTGGTGCCGGTTGTTCCGTCGCCGCATGATATTCGTGCCGCCAGGCGCTTTCTCGACTGGCTTGCCACGGAGGAACGTGTTGAGCAGCGTTACAAATCAATTGCCATTGTGGCCAACCGTGTGCGCGAGAATAGTCGTAGCTTTAAATTACTCAAAGCATTTCTGGGTTCGGCGCATCTACCCTGTATCGGGATACTGCGTGATACACAGAATTATGTGTTGGCGGCACAACATGGACTAAGTATCTTTGAATTACCAAATTCCAGAGTCCGCCGAGACCTGCAACAGTGGCAGCATATTGTCAGGTGGCTGTGTGTCGATGCCTCCATGTACCCTGACGTCCCGGTTAAACCTGAGCAGAGTGTCTATGAGGCGATCTACAATATAACCGCGAGATAAAATTTAGTAGTCGTGAAATGGTCGCAGAAAAATAATTAAAGTGAAAAATTTTTTATGTTGAAATTAATTTCATCATCACTGCGTATGCGCTTAATGTTATTGACACTCTTAGCCGTGATTCCAGCGTTGGGAATGATTTTCTATACTGAACACCTGGACAGTATAAGGGTCAACAGGCAGATTCAAAATAATCTCCACCGACTTGTACAGATGAGTGTGGATAAATATTCGCGCTTACTGACAGATACACGGGAAATGCTGTATACCCTGAGTCGTACGGCAGAGGTCTCCGAAGAACGTAGGGTAGACTGCAGCCAGCTGTTCGGTTTGCTTAAATCGGGTTATGGCCATTACGCCAACATTGGAGCAATTTCTGCTAGTGGCGATTTGTTCTGTAGTGCAGTACCGACCAGAAGCAGAATTAAAACAAAGAGCGATGGCTGGTTTAATAAAGCGCTGACAAGCGGAGATTTTGTATTAAGTGATTTTCACGTGGGACGCATCACCGGTGTCCCAGTGCTAGTGGCCGCACTTGGCCGCAAGGATATCAGTAAGGTCGTATTTGCCTCGATAGACCTTCGCCTCTTAAGCCACTGGTTAGGCCAAAGATATATAGATAAAAATACCAGTGTGATGTTGCTTGATGCGCATGGGGTGATTTTATCTCATTACCCGGATCATAATGACTGGGTCGGGCTGCCACAGGCGAACACGGTGCTATGGCGGACTATTCTGGCATCAGATAGTGAAGGCAGTTTCGAAGCCGTCGGTAGCGATGGCGTGTCGCGTCTCTACGATTTCTCGCCCTTAATGACCAGACAGGGTCAACGAATATTTATCGTCGCCGGCGTGCAAAGCTCGGTAATTCAGAATGAGATCACATCAATACGCAATGCAACATTAGTAGGCTCCGGTGTTGTAGCGCTGTTTTTTGTCCTAATCATCTGGTATGGCAGCGATGCTATCCTGCTGCGTCAGATACAGGCCGTTATTGCCGCCGCGCGTCAACTCGCGGATGGCAATCTTGAAGCCAGGACCGGTCTTGCACATCAGGATAATGATATTGGAAAATTGGCGCGAGCGTTTGATGATATGGCCACGGAGTTGCAAACTAAAAATCTAAAGCACATTCAGCTTGGGCATGACATACGAGTTTCTGAGGAAAAATTACGAAACATGGTGGATGAATTACAAAGGACCCGGGAAGAAGAACGTCGACATATCGCACAGGATATACATGATGAGGTGGGCGGCATGTTGGCCGCCTTGAAGATGGACATCAATCGACTATCCAATAATTTGAATAATACGGATGGGACTGCCAGAGAAATCGTCAGTAAGATTTCTGAACATATTGACATGTTAATACAGTTTGTCAGACGCATCATTACGAATTTAAGACCAAGCATCCTCGATAACCTGGGTCTGGTAGAGGCGATTGAATGGCAGCTGACAGAATTTAAGGCTCGGTATAATATTGAAGTCCAGCTGGATAAATATTTGCCAGAGGGGGATATCGAGTTTAAAGATGATGCCTATAGCGCGTCGTTGTTCCGAATCTTCCAGGAGATCATCACCAATATTGCAAAGCATGCTGAGGCGAGCATGGTAAATGTGTTTATTTCAATTGTGGATGGAAAGTTTGTGTTGAGTGTCAGCGATAATGGTTGCGGGCTGGATGAAACAAGCCGAAACAAAGTCGGCGCCTTTGGCATACAAAGTATAGAGGAACGTGTGCAAAGCCTGGGTGGGGAATGTGTTTTTGTGAGCAAGCAGGAAATTGGTACCACATTTAGCGTACAAGTCCCCATCATTCAAGTAAAAATCAGCGCCAGTGCCTAGCCCGATGAGAACGCGCATTGTTGCATTTGGCGAACAAAGATAGAATTCTTAAGGTAGATTATATATTGTGGACCAAGTTGATAAAGTAAGAGTTAAACCATGCGTATTTTGCTCGTTGATGATCACGCCATATTCAGGGCAGGCTTGAGACAACTGCTTGTTGAGGAATTAAACATTGCAAAAATTGAGGAAGCCGCAGATGGTATCACCGCGTTAAATATGGTACGCAGCAAAATGTGGGATGTTATTTTGCTGGATATTAATTTACCGGATAAGAATGGAATCGAAATACTCAAGGCCATAAGGCAGGCGGATAGTAAATTACCTGTGCTGATGCTGAGTATGTACTCTGAGGAGTATTATGCGGTACGTGCAATGCGCGCTGGTGCGGCCGGTTACCTGACAAAAGATGTGGCCCCGGATGAACTGATAAAAGCCATCCGACAGGTGGCGGAGGGTCGGCGTTACATTAACTCATCACTGGCTGAGACGCTGGCGGCGCATCTTCAGGCAGCTGAACTCGATGATCAGCCCCACAGGGCCCTCTCAGATCGTGAATACGAAATCTTCATCAAGCTATCCTCCGGCAAGACCGTTTCAGAAATTGCCGACATGTTATTGTTAAGTGTAAAGACGATTAGTACGTATCGTACCCGCATCCTGAAGAAAATGAATTTAAAAAATAATGCCGAAATAATGCAATATGCCGTCGTCAATAAGATACATCCCTCCAGTTAGTGAAGTACACCTGTAACGGAAGGGGTCTTTGTAATCCGCATTGCCTTTTCCCGTCACGTTATCAACAAAAAATACTCATATATTTTATAAGTTTTTCAGAACTCTAAAGTGAAAAAGACGGCTGTGTTGTAAATTTGGTAGGACAAACACCGACAGAATAATCAGATTAACACGTATGGATATCTTTAGGGATGTGACGATACAGATATAGTAAGACGAACAACGTAAAAATATCATGGATCATTTTTGTGGTAACTGCAACGGCTGTAGTTAAGTTGAGTCATGAAATAAGTGTCGTCATAAAATTAAGTTGTCGAGGTCGAAATGTCTCACGGGAATAATGTCATGCTGGCCAATCAGCGTGAACCAGTATCACTGGCATTCGGTGTCCTTCCAGTTATGAATGGAGTGGTTGGGGCCGTTGCCGTGATGGTACTTAGTGGTGATGGTTACCAGGGCATCATGACAGGGAGCGCTCTAGTCGTATTGGGTCTAATTACCGGTTTGTGGAGTCGACGTCGCTATAAAGCACAACTCAAGCAACATGATGTGCCGGATGCGTTAAAGCCGGTTAGTTCGCAAAACCAACAGGATAGCAGCAGTGATCTGAAAGCAGTTTGCCTCAGTACCTTACCCATCTGGCGGCGACATATCGAATCGGCTCGTTTACATACAGAAGAAGCAGTTGTTGGCCTGACGAACCGCTTTGCCGGACTGGTAGAGAGACTGCAGGCGACGGTCGCCGCCTCAAGAGATACACATGATGAAAACGATGATGGTGGTATCGTTAACACGATTGAGCATAGCGAGTCAGTACTGGAGGACATCCTAGTCTCCCTGCGGTCGACACAGCAAGGCCGTATTACGATGCTCAATGAAGTCCGTGTGCTGACGAATTATACCGATGAACTAAAACAGATGGCGACTGAAGTGGCGGCCATTGCAGCACAGACAAATTTGTTGGCATTGAATGCGGCAATTGAAGCCGCGCGAGCAGGTAGTGCGGGACGAGGTTTTGCAGTTGTAGCGGATGAAGTACGCAAGCTGTCTTCTTTGTCGAGTGATACAGGTCGAAGCATGACGGAAAAAGTGAATATTATAAACGAGGCTATCGATCGAACTTTTAAAAATGCCGAACAGGCGACGGTTGAAGATGAAGCGATTTTCAATCGCTCTGAGGCCTCGTTACATGAAGTGATCGAGAAATTTTCCAATATTGTAAATGAACTCACGCGTTCGACAGAGACAATGCAGAAGGAAGGCGAAGGGATTGTTCATGAAATTGAATCACTTTACGTGGACCTGCAGTTTCAGGATCGTACCAGTCAGATACTAACACAAATTGAGAGCAACCTGGCTGAGCTGGAAGATACGGTCACGAATATGAGTGATGTCAATGGCAGTGACACTGGCCAGGTACTTGATGTCAATGTATGGCTTAATAAAATGGAGCAGAGCTATGTCATGCTGGAACAACGCATGAATCATGGTGGCGCTGAAGAAAAGAATAAAGATTCATCTGAAATAACATTTTTTTGAAGGAGTTCTGTATGGCGAAGACCATCTTGATAGTCGACGATTCATCCTCTCTGCGTCAGGTGGTGAGCATGGCGTTAAAGGGTGCCGGTTATGACACCATTGAGGCCTGCGATGGTCAGGATGCCCTGAACAAACTGACAGGAGGTAAGGTTCACCTCATTATCAGCGATGTCAATATGCCCAATATGGACGGTATAACCTTCGTTAAGGAAGTAAAAAAGAATCCGAGTTATAAATTTACGCCGGTGATTATGCTAACCACAGAATCACAGGAAGGTAAAAAGTCAGAGGGGCAGGCGGCCGGTGCGAAGGCCTGGGTTGTGAAACCGTTTCAGCCGCAGCAAATGCTTGCCGCCGTCGCGAAACTGATCATGCCATGATGACTGAATAGGGGCAAAATCATGTTGAAAGTGAAGGAGTTGAAGCGCAAGTGCAGCGCGCAAATAGAAGGTGAAATGACAATCTACAACGCAGCTGTGTTGAAAGAAAAGCTGATGCCTGTCCTGGAAGACTCACGTGATTTGGAAATTAATCTGGCAGAAGTAACTGAAATTGACAGCGCCGGGGTACAGCTGTTGATGTTGGCAAAAAAGGAGCGGGCTGCACGGAGCTATGTATTAAACCTGACCGACCATAGTAGTGCGGTTGTCGATGTTTTTGAGCTGATGGATCTGGTGTCCTACTTTAATGACCCCATTGTCCTGTCTGGTAAAAAAGGAGAACAGCGTGGATCTTGATTCGGCACTTCTTACCTACATTGCAGAAGGTCGTGAGTTGCTGGAGGAGATGGAAGATATTCTCCTCCGCCTGGAGCATGAGGAGGACAAACAGGAAAGCCTAAATGCAATATTCCGGGCCGCTCATACTATCAAGGGTTCCGCAGGGTTATTTGGTCTGGATGACATCGTCGCCTTTACCCATGGCGTAGAGAGCCTGCTTGACCAGATGCGTGAGGGGACAATGGTATTGAAACCGACCATCACAACACTGTTGCTTAGTAGTCGAGACCACATCAGTGACCTCATCGATTATGTGGAAGCAGGTGGTAATAAAATTACGGACACTTTACGCGAGAAAGGTGACGAGTTAACCCAGCAGTTGAATGACCTGGGCGTTGGCGTGAATCAGACGGCGCCGGAGACAGGTGTGCAGAAGGGTCTGGCGCCAGCCCCGACTGAGACAGTCAGCCGCGTCTCAGGGAGTCATGCAGAAAGTGACAATTGGCATATTTCGTTGCGCTTTGGCCCGAGCTCATTGTGTGATGGTATGGACCCCCTGTCCTTCCTGCGTTATCTGGGCACCTTAGGCGAGATCGTTAATATTAAAACACTGGATGATGGCATTCCACCGGCGGAGGACATGGACTCTGAAGCCTGTTATCTCGGTTTTGAGGTCAACTTCAAGAGTAACGCTGACAAGCAGACGATTGAAAATGTTTTCGATTTTATTCGCGAGGAGAGTCTCGTTCGTATACTGCCACCACGGAGCGAGCTGGCCGACTACATCGCCCATATCCACGAATTGCCTGAAGAAGACATGCGCCTGGGTGAAATTCTGGTGCGGAGCGGTTCATTGACGCAATTAGAACTTGACGAGGCTTTAAGACAACAAAGCGCTTTACAGGCACAGGAGACCAGTCTTCCTCTGGGTAATATCGTAGTAGAAAGCGGGATGACGACACAGACAGTGCTTGATGCCGCTGTGGCAAAACAGTCACAGGTACGTGAGGGAAAATCAAAAGAAGCACAGTCAGTCAGGGTCGATGCTGAAAAACTGGATGAGCTAATCAATTTGGTCGGGGAGCTGGTCATTGCCGGTGCTGGCTCGGCGCTGAATGCCATGACAACGGGAAATAACGTTTTAATTGAGTCCGTGTCGATACTTAATGGTCTGGTAGAGGAGGTTCGTGACTCTGCGCTGCGTCTGCGAATGGTACAGATTGGGGCCACGTTTAATCGATTTCAGCGTGTGGTCCGTGATGTCTCACAAGAACTGGGTAAAGAGATCGATCTAATTATTACCGGGGCAGAAACCGAGCTTGACAAAACAGTGATAGAAAAAATCGGCGACCCGCTCATGCATCTGGTACGTAATTCTATAGACCATGGTATTGAATCTCCAGATTTGCGCCAGGCGCAGGGAAAGACATCCAGCGGTACCCTCAGACTTAATGCCTACCATGACTCCGGCAGTATTGTAATTGAAGTGTCCGATGATGGTGCCGGTCTGAATCGTGATCGTATCCAGCAAAAGGCCATTGAGAAAGAACTGATTACGGCGGAACAGCAACTTGAAGATCAGGAAATCTATAATCTTATTTTTGAGCCCGGGTTCTCGACGGCGGACGCAGTTACGAACCTATCAGGACGCGGTGTTGGTATGGACGTTGTTAAACGTAATATCGAGGCCTTACGTGGCTCTGTTGAGTTAACGAGTGTACCCGGCAAGGGCACAACCTTTCGTGTACGCATGCCGTTAACGCTTGCCATAATCGATGGTTTTCTGGTCGGGGTGGATAAATCATCATTTGTGGTTCCGTTGGATATGGTGCTGGAATGTGTTGAATTAAACCAGACCAACCGCGAGGACAGTGTCGACAGAAATTACATCAATCTCCGGGGAGAAGTCCTGCCGTTTATTCGTCTGCGCGAGTTGTATATGGCTGGCGGAGTGGCACCACGACGTGAGAATGTCGTGGTAGTGCAATATGGCGGCAATAAGGCCGGCCTGGTAGTGGATCATTTACTGGGTGAATTTCAAACCGTGATCAAACCTCTGGGTAATATCTTCAGACATGTAAAAGGTGTGAGTGGATCGACCATACTTGGTAATGGTGCCGTGGCGCTGATACTCGATGTTCCCGGCCTGGTTCAGGAAGTGGCGTCAATGGAAATGCGGGCGATGAATTCGGCGGCCTGATTAATGTAACGATGTTCAGTTCAGGAGATTGGAAATGTTAATGTTTAAGAATATGAAAATTGGTGCAAAGCTGATATCAGCCTTTCTTGCTGTGTCAGTGATTACAGGCATCGTTGGCTTCGTTGGTGTAACTAATATGGGCAAACTGAATCAGGCGGCAGATGATCTGTATCAGACTGAGCTTTTGGGAGTTTCGCATATTAAACAGGCGAATGTCGGAATCATCTCGATTGGCCGGGGACTGAGTAACGCTATCCTCGCCACGAATCAGGCGGAGCGTGAGATTTTTATAGCGAATATTAAAAAACGAATCCCGGAAATTGAACAGGACATAGAGTTTGCGAGAAAAGTATTTCGCACCGAAAAAGCAAGGCAGGCGTTATCGGTTTTACAGAAAGGCTGGACTGAATACGAGGCGAATATCAAGCAGGCAATCAGTATCATTACTGCTGAGCAGCTAAATGAACGGCGTAAATCGACAGATTATGTCCAGCATACTTTGAGAGATGTCGCGATTTCGCTTGATAAAAATTTAAATGAACTTGTTAACATAAAGGAAAAAGATGCCGAGGCCGCCGCGCATTCATCGAACAGATTGTATGACGAGAGCCGTGATATGATGATAATTTTTTCCATTAGTGGTGTGCTCATTGGAATTATCCTGGGCTTCTTAATCTCACGGGCAATTACGCGTCCGCTCAATGCAGCTGTCAATGCGGCCAATCAACTTGCCGAAGGGGATCTTACCGCCAGGATCGAGATCACCAGTAAGGATGAAACGGGCCAATTACTAACCGCGATGCAAACGATGGTGGGTAAACTGTCAGAGATTATTGGTGAGGTGCGTAGTGCGGCGAATAATCTATCGAGTGCCTCAGAAGAAGTATCTGCCACAGCACAAAGCCTGAGTCAGGGTTCGAGTGAACAGGCCGCCAGTGTTGAAGAGACCTCTGCCTCTGTAGAACAGATGTCGGCCTCAATTAACCAGAATACTGAGAATGCAAAAGTGACCGACGGTATGGCATCGAAGGCAGCGAAAGAAGCTGATGAAGGCGGTGGTGCCGTGCGGGAAACCGTCGAGGCCATGAAATCGATTGCTGAAAAGATTGGCATTATTGATGACATTGCCTACCAGACAAATCTGCTGGCGTTGAATGCCGCAATTGAAGCCGCTCGTGCTGGTGAACATGGTAAAGGATTTGCTGTGGTTGCTGCAGAAGTGCGTAAACTGGCCGAACGTAGTCAGGTGGCAGCACAGGAGATTGGGGAAGTTGCCAAGGGTAGCGTTAGCCTGGCAGAAAAGGCAGGTAAGTTGCTAGATGAAATTGTCCCCTCAATCAGAAAGACATCTGACCTGGTGCAGGAAATTAGTGCGGCCTCCGAAGAACAGTCGTCTGGTGCTTCACAGATAAATGTTGCCATGGAGCAGTTAAACAAGATTACCCAGCAAAGTGCCTCGTCTTCCGAGGAACTGGCAGCGACGGCCGAAGAAATGAGTGGTCAGGCAGAACAGCTCCAGGATTTAATGGGGTTTTTTAAAGTAGACGGTACCTCAAATGTGCTGACGATGACTAAGAAGAGGCCGCCGAGCATGAGTAATGTGGATGTGATGCCGGAAAGCCAGCCGCATAAAGTTGCTGTAGGTGAAGCTGATTTTGTCCGGTTCTAGGAGACGACCATGAATTTACCTGTCACGGCCAACAGCAGTGCCAACGGAATAGAAAACGAAGAAGACGAGGAGGGGCAGTATCTAACGTTTTTTCTTGGTAAAGAGATGTTTGCCATTGGCATTCTCAATATTAAAGAAATTCTGGAACATGGGCAACTTACCACGGTACCAATGATGCCAGACTTCATTAGTGGCGTAATAAACCTGCGTGGTGCCGTCGTTCCGGTTGTCGGATTAGCGGCTCGATTTGGTGGCAAACAGAGTGAAATCACAAAGCGTACCTGTATTGTGATTATTGAGGTCACGAATGACGAGGGTAAGCAGGATATTGGGGTAGTGGTTGATGCGGTATCCGAGGTTATGGAAATCCCCGCAAGTGAAATAGAACCCGCTCCCGGATTTGGCGCGAAAATACGAGCGGATTTTATACAGGGGATGGGCAAGGTCAATGATAAGTTTGTCATAATACTGAATGTGGATAAGGTATTGTCGACGGATGAATTGTCGATAGTGAGTGAGGCATTTATTCAGGGAAAGAGCGAATGATTGACTGTTCTATTAACAGCAGAGTTACGACATAAAAAATTTATATCGCCATGGTGCTGATTAGATGAACTGGGGGTGGTGAAACAATAAGGTCAAACTCAAAGGAATGACAAATGAACAATCAAAAAAATTATTCTCGAAGACAGGCGAGTGATTGATGCCAGTTAGAATGAGCCACATAAATTTTTATACACCAGAATCTCCTCAGGGTATCTCCAATGTTGGTATATAGTGGGTGGACGATCGAAACACCGATGCGAACTGACGGGCCGCCTTTACCATGATTATGGATACGCCGGTCTTAAAAGACAAAGAATTTAAACTCTTTCAGAAAATGATCTATGACAGAGCAGGCATTAGTATGTCTGATGCCAAGAAGGCGTTAGTCAGCGGTCGTCTTACAAAAAGGGTGAAACATTTTGGGCTTTCCAGTTTTGAGGATTATTTCCGCCTGATAAATACCTCGGCAAATGGCGAGTTGCAGACGGCCGTCGACTTGCTCACGACCAATGAAACATTTTTCTTCCGAGAGCCAAAACATTTTGATTTTCTACGAGACTCGGTATTGCCTGACTGGTGGACTGGACCGCGACGCGTATGGAGTGCAGCCTGTTCGTCAGGGGAGGAGGCGTATACTCTGGCGATGATGTTTGCCGAACATTCACCAACAACCGCATGGGAAATTACCGGCACTGATATCAGCACACGTGTACTGGAAAAGGCCCGCTCAGGTCACTACCCACTGGAACGTGCAGAAAAAATCCCTTCGACCTATCTTAAAAAATATTGCCTGAAAGGTATTGGCCCGCAGGAGGGGACGTTCATTGTCGAACGAGGTTTACGTGATCGTGTGAGTTTTCTTCATGCCAATCTAACAGAAGATCTGAACAAGTTAGGAATGTTTGACATCATATTTTTGCGTAACGTTATGATCTACTTTGATATGGAGACAAAACGTGATGTGGTGGCGCGCATGTTGCCGCAGTTAAAACCCGGAGGTCATTTTATTGTTAGTCATTCAGAAAGTCTGAATGGTATAACAGATGAGTTAAAGATAGTAACACCTTCGATTTATTGTAAGCGATGAAACAAGATGAACCTGTTGTTGATGTCTTTCTGCAACCGGGCGATTTTTATTTCGGTGGTAGAGATGTACGTATCAGAACTTTGCTAGGTTCCTGTATATCGATTGTTATGTGGCACCCGAGGTTATTGATCGGTGGTATGTGCCATTACATGCTGGCTTCAAGGGGAAAAAATTTTTCGAATCTGGATGGCCGCTATGGCGATGAAGCGATTCTGAAGTTCTTTATTGAAGCAATTCGAAATAACTCAAACCCCAATGACTATATAGTGAAGATATTTGGTGGGGGAAAAATGCTTACAAGGTCTAAGGTCCATGTACCCTGCGCTGACAAACATTGCGATGAGGTAATTGATACGTGTAGGAATGTCTCATGCAAAAATGTGGTTAAAGGGGTATCTCTATTGGAAGATTATGGTTTTTCTATCAGTTCGAAAGACCTGGGTGGAACCGTTTCCAGAACGATTATATTTGATATATCGAGCGGCGATGTCTGGGTACGAAAAAATGCCGGCGCGCAGAATGATAAAAAATAACAGGCGTATTTATGGGAAAAATAAATGTACTGCTAGTTGATGACTCCGCCGTGGTTCGTCAGGTTTTACAGGCTGTGTTGAACCGCGACTCAGCCATCAATGTGATCGGGGCAGTATCTGACCCAATTTTTGCGATGAATCGCATGGCTGCGCAGTGGCCTGATGTGATCGTCCTTGATGTGGAAATGCCGCGCATGGATGGCATCACCTTTCTGAAAAAAATCATGGCGGAGCATCCAACGCCAGTCGTGATTTGCTCCACCCTGACTGAGAAAGGTGCTGAGACAACGATGAATGCGCTTGCCTCGGGTGCTGTTAGTATTGTGACAAAGCCAAAAATGGGTTTGAAAAATTTTCTCGAAGATGCCGCCAGCGATATTATTCAGGCGGTTAAGGCAGCGTCACGTGCGAATGTGGCCAATCTCCGCACGGGCTCAATCCCGGTGCAGCCCAAGCTGAGTGCAGATGAAGTGCTTCGCCCAGCCGGGCTGGCTATGACGAAGACAACCGAGCATATAGCGGCCCTTGGTACGTCAACCGGTGGAACCCAGGCGTTGGAGGCTGTATTGACCGCATTACCAACGACGGCTCCGGGTATCGTCATTGTCCAGCACATGCCGGAGAAATTTACCGCCTCCTTCGCCGAAAGGCTTGATTCCTTATGCGAGATTCGTGTCAAGGAAGCGTGTAACAATGATCGTGTCTTGCCCGGCCAGGCCTTGATTGCCCCGGGCGGTAAACACATGATGTTGACACGTAACGGGTCGCAGTATCATGTTGAAGTGATCAATGGTCCACTGGTAAATCGTCATAAACCCTCCGTCGATGTGCTGTTTCGTTCAGTCGCAAAATTCGCCGGCAAGAATGCTGTAGGTTTTATTATGACGGGTATGGGGGACGATGGTGCTCGTGGGCTTAAAGAAATGCGTCAGGCGGGTGCCTCAACGGTCGCGCAGGATGAGAGCTCCTGTGTTGTCTTTGGTATGCCGAAAGAGGCGATTGCGATTGATGCGGCAGAGAAGGTTATGCCACTTAGTAATATTCCCGCGGAGATCATGCGCTATGCCCACTTGCGAGGCTAGCCGCCTTCGCCGTAGACCTCTATTAATTTAAAGGTTCTGCTTGAGGCGTATTCGTTGATAAAATGACTACCATGGTAGCAACGCCAAAACCATGGTGGCGGTGATCGCTTCATTTTATTCTTTTGGCTTGTCCTGACCGAGATTTTCTTCCTCTGCAATTGCAGCATCCAGTTCGTCATCCAGGTCGGTCTCGCCAGCCTCTTCTTCGTTTTGATCTTCGGATTCGCTACGATCCTGTTCACGGCGTTTTAGAATAAGACGGGAGAAGAACAGGCCGGTCTCGAATAACATCCACATGGGGACGGCCAGCAGTGTCTGCGAAATAACGTCTGGTGGTGTCAGTAACATGCCAACGACAAAGGCGGCGACGATGATATAAGGCCGTTTTGCGCTGAGGCTATCCGGGTTGGTGATACCGGCGAGGACCAGCAGTATCGTGGCGATGGGGATCTCAAAGGCAACACCGAAGGCAAAAAACAACTTGAGTACAAAGTCCAGGTACTTGCTGATATCGGTCATAACCGCGACGCCATGTGGTGCGGTGGCGGTTAAAAATTTAAAGACAAGCGGGAATACAACGAAATAGGCAAAGGCCATACCGACATAAAATAAAACAATACTGGAAACCAGCAAAGGGAAGGCCAGACGTTTCTCATGTCGGTAGAGACCTGGTGCAATGAAACTCCATGCCTGATAAAGCAGCATCGGGATGGAAATAAAGATAGCCAGTACCAGCGTTAGCTTTACCGGTGTAAAAAAAGGTGAAGCGACATCGGTGGCAATCATACTGCCGCCTTTCGGCAGGTGTGAGACCAGTGGTTCGGCGAGATAGGTATAGAGGTCGTTGGCGAAATAGAATAAACCAAGGAAGACAATCAGGATCGTCGCGACGACGCGAATCATACGATCGCGTAATTCAATCAGATGAGCAAGCAGGGGGAGTTCCTGCTGTGCCTGGGATGAGTCTGAATCAGGCTTTGGGCTCATGGGTTACAGGTGTTTCCGTGGTTTTTGTTGTCGGGGCTTCCGCCTTGGCAGGGGTGGGTTCATCATCAATAGCCCTGACTTCAGACTCAGTATGCCTGTCGTCAGGTATTTGCGTGTTTTCTGTTGTCGGAGCTTCCGCCCTGGCAGGGCTGGGTTCATCGTCAACAGCCTTGACCTCAGACGCAGTAATCTTGTTTTCTGGTGTTTGCGTGGTTTTCTTTGTTGCTGTTTTCGCCTCGCTGACACTGGGCTCGTCATCAATAGCCTTCACCTGATAATCGGGCTCAGAATAATCTTCATCCTCCAGGGTAAAGTGGTCTGTATTCATGATCTGCTTGATTTCATCCAGGCCCACATTATTTTCAATCGCCTTGCGCAGTTCTTCCTGTTTCAGCTCTGCGCCTACGTCGGCTTTGACCTGATTGATAAAACGACGCGTCCGTCCCACCCAGACGCCCAGGGTACGGGCGACTTCCGGCAGGCGCTCAGGACCAATCACCACCAGTCCAACGACGCCGATTAACACAATTTCCCAGAAGCCGATATCAAACATGATTAAATCCGGTAGCGAGTTTCGAGGGAAAAGTTTCGAGGAAAATCAAACTCGATCCTAGGGCCTCGTCACTAATATTATTAGGCCTTGTCTTCTTTCTTATGGGCCTCACCCTCAATGGTGGTGCCTTCATGGGCTTCATTTTTTTCAAGTTTCTCGGTCTTGGCATCTTCTTCCTTGACGGCATTCTTGAAGCCCTTGACCGCAGCACCCAGGTCTGACCCAACATTGCGCAAACGCTTGGCGCCAAACAGTACCAGAACGATGACCAGAATAATTAATAACTGCCAGATACTAATACCCATGTTATGTACTCCTTCTAAAAATTAATCAAAGCCAGGTAGTTTACTACCGCCCAGCAAATGTATGTGCAGGTGGAAAATAATCTGTCCGCCACCCTGGCCGGTATTGATAATAGTACGAAAGCCGTCTTTCAGCCCCTGATTTTTTGCGATCTCAGGCAGCAGGCGTAACATATGTGCCATGAGCGGGTCGTCCTCCGTGCCGACTTCGTTGAGGCTGACGATATGCTTTTTTGGCACCATCAGCAAATGGACATCAGCCTTCGGGTTGATATCATTAAAGACGAGCACCTGTTCGTCCTCATAAATCTTGTCCGACGGTATCTCTCCGGCAATGATTTTACAAAACAGGCATTCGCTCATGATTTTTCCCGACGGGCCTTTTCTTCCAGGCCCGAGAGACCAAAACGCCGCGCCAGCTCGTTTAAAACATCCTCTGCGCTTAAACCCTGTTGCGATAACATCACCAGAGTATGGAACCAGAGGTCTGCGGTCTCATAGACAATTTTTTGTTTCTCACCATCTTTGGCCGCCATGACGGTCTCGGTGGCCTCTTCGCCGATCTTTTTCAGAATGGTATCCAGGCCCTTGCTGTAGAGTTTTGCAACATACGAGCTATCCGGGTCCGCGCCTTTGCGCTGCTCCAGAACCTCAGTTAGTTGTTGCAGGATATCGTTCATTTATTCAGCTTCCCGTGGGTTAGATGAGAGGGCCAGGCTATTTATATATTTCATCTGGATCCTTGAGTACCGGCTCAACTTCAACCCATTGTTTATCCTGCAGTTGCTTGTAAAAACAGCGCTCGCGTCCGGTATGACACGCGATGCCGCCTACTTGTTCAATCTGCAGCAAAATAACATCATTATCGCAATCGAGACGAATATCCTTAATGTGCTGCACGTGTCCAGACTCCTCGCCCTTGCGCCACAGCTTGCTGCGTGAGCGGGACCAGTAAATGGCGCGACCCTCGTCAACCGATAAGGCCAGAGACTCACGGTTCATCCAGGCGAACATTAATACTTTACCCGAGACATGGTCCTGGGCGATCACGGGTACCAGGCCATCGGCGGTCCATTTTATGTCATCGAGCCATTGAGTCGTCATGTAAAAAAGCCTTTTAACCGTAAAGGCGCGAAGGACGCAAAAGAGTAGAATAATGTTTTTTGTTCATATCTATGTATTTCTCTTTGCGACGTAGCGCCATTGCGTTAATGATTTTATAAACGCATTTCGATACCTGCAGCGGCCATGCTCTGCTTGGCTTCCAGGATGCTGTATTCACCAAAGTGGAAAATGCTCGCTGCCAGCACGGCATCGGCGTGGCCTTCCTTGACCCCTGCCGTAAGGTGGTCAAGATTGCCGACGCCGCCGGAGGCAATGACAGGCACCCGGACGGCATCAGAAATAGCACGGGTCAGTTCCAGGTCAAAGCCGATCTTGGTGCCATCACGGTCCATGCTGGTCAGTAATATCTCGCCAGCGCCATAATCCACCATTTTAATGGCCCATTCAATGGCATCAATCCCGGTGGATTTGCGGCCACCGTGGGTGAAGATTTCCCAGCGGCCGGGCTCACCCTGGTCGCCAACGCGCTTGGCGTCAATGGCCACCACGATACACTGGCTACCGAACTTCTCGGCCGCCTCACGGACAAATTCCGGGTTAAAAACCGCCGCCGTATTTATTGCAACCTTGTCAGCACCGGCATTGAGCATGCGGCGCACATCTTCGACCTTGCGGATACCGCCGCCGACGGTTAGGGGGATAAAGACCTGGCCGGCGACTTCTTCGACCACATGCACCATGGTCTCGCGGTCATCGGAGCTGGCGGTAATGTCGAGAAATGTAATTTCGTCGGCACCCTGTTCATCATAACGACGTGCGACTTCCACCGGGTCACCGGCATCGCGGATATCGACAAACTGAACGCCCTTGACGACGCGGCCGTTATCGACATCTAAACAAGGAATTATGCGTTTCGCCAAACCCATGATAAGCCTATCTACAACGCAAAGGCGCAGTGGCGCAAAGGATATCGAAATCAGCATTCTGTAATGTTATAAACATTTTTCTTCGTGTCTTAGCATCTCTGCGTTAAAAATAATAGTTACCCGTTTTGCTCATCGGCGTATTTCTGTGCCTCGGCGAAGTCGAGTGTGCCTTCGTATATGGCGCGCCCGGTGATGGCGCCCATGATGCCTTCGTCCGCGACGGCGCATAACTTTTTAATATCATCCATATTGGTGATACCACCTGAGGCGATGACCGGAATGCGGACCGCCTGCGCCAGCTTGACCGTGGCCTCGACGTTGACGCCGCTCATCATGCCGTCGCGGCCAATATCGGTGTAGATAATGGCTTCGACGCCATCGTTTTCAAAGTGCTGCGCCAGGTCAATGACGTCGTGTTTGGACAGCTTTGACCAGCCGTCGATGGCGACTTTGCCGTCCTTGGCGTCCAGGCCGACAATAATGTGGCCGGGGAACTCCAGACAGATTTCATTGACAAAATGCGGCGTACTGACGGCCTTGGTGCCGATAATGACGTATTGAACACCCGCATCCAGATAGGTTTGAATGGTGTCCTCGTCGCGGATACCACCGCCAATCTGAATCGAAAGGTCGGGATAGGCCTCGGCGATGGCGTGGACGACCTCGGCATTGACCGGTCTGCCTTCGAAGGCGCCGTTGAGGTCGACAATATGCAGGCGGCGGGCACCGGCCTCCACCCATTTGGCGGCAATAGCCACCGGGTCGTCGGAGAAAATGGTCTCGTCTTCCATACGACCCTGGCGCAGGCGTACACACTTACCGTCTTTTAGATCAATGGCGGGAATAATCAGCATGGTTGGTTTCCGTTTATCAATGTACCGTTGAATTATGCCGGGTTGCCGTCCCAGCGTAAAAAATTGGCATACAGCTGTAAACCCACGTGCTGGCTCTTTTCCGGGTGAAACTGGGTGGCGAAGACATTATTGTGAGTCACTGCACTGCTAAAGCTTAGACCATAATCGCAGGTGGCCGCGGTGATTGCCTGGTCCTCCGGCTGGACGTAATAACTATGTACGAAATAAAACCGGCTATCTTGCGGGATATCCTGCCACAGGGGGTGGTTGATGGTCTGGTGTACCTGATTCCAGCCCATATGAGGGACCTTGAGGCGTTCGCCGCTAATCGGGTCATGCAGGTTGTCACCAAAATACCCGACCCGGCCAGGGAAGATGCCGAGGCAGTCGGTACCGCCGTTTTCGACGCTGTGTTGCATCAGGGCCTGCATGCCGACACAGACACCGAGCAGCGGGGTACCGGCGTCGACGACCTCACGCACTGCCTGGTCAAAGCCCAGGCGTCTGATTTCCGCCATGCAGTCACGAATCGCGCCCACCCCGGGCAGGACGACGCGATCCGCCCTGATGACCTCGGCCGGGTCGGCGCTAACCACGACGCGACTATCCACGGCGACCTTTTCCAGGGCCTTGGCAACGGAGTGGAGGTTACCCATGCCGTAATCAATGACTGCAACAGTATTCATAGTGCTACATATATAAGGAGTGTTGAGTTACAGGCTACCCTTGGTAGAGGGTGTGATACCGGCCATTCGCGGGTCCGCCTCCAGTGCCATACGCAGGGCACGGCCAAAGGCCTTGAAAACAGTCTCGGCAATATGGTGGGCATTTTTGCCGCGCAGGCAGTCAATATGCAGAGTGACCTGGGCGTGATTGACAAAGCCCTGGAAAAACTCTTTTAACAAATCCACATCGAAATCGCCAATACGGGCGCGAGGGTAATCAACGCCATATTCCAGGCCGGGACGCCCGGAGAAGTCGACAACGACGCGGGAGAGGGCCTCGTCCAGGGGGACATAGGCATGACCATAACGGCGGATACCTTTTTTATCACCCATGGCCTGTGCAAAGGCCTGGCCGAGGCTGATACCGACATCTTCCACTGTATGGTGGGCGTCAATTTGCAGGTCACCGTTGGCCTTGATATCCAGGTCAATCAGGCCATGGCGGGCGACCTGATCCAGCATATGTTCCAGAAAGGGGACTCCGGTGGCCATGTTCGCCTGGCCGCTGCCATCCAGATTAATGCCGATCTGGATCTGGGTCTCCAGGGTGTTACGTTCGATGTTGGCGGTACGTGACGCCATTTTTAGCTCCGTGGTGCTTTTTAAGTTGCATAGTTTCTGAACCGATATAGGATACAGGGATAGGGGGCAAGATAAAATAGAAAACTCGCTCAAACAAAACCGTTTCAAGCCCCTGTTAAGACGGTAGTTTTTGTTGCCTTGCCATGAACCGGAGTCAGTGCAGTTTATGTCCGATCAAAAAGTTGTTGAAATTACGCAGGTTAGCCAGGCCTGCCGACGCTGTGGTCTGTACCACCTTTGCGGGCCTATGGGGCTGGATGAAGGGGATATGGCCAAGCTTGATACGGTATTGAAGCGGCGGCATTCGCTACAAAAAGGTGATTATCTGTACCGTCTGGGAGAGCCATTTACGGCGATCTATGCCGTTCGCGCAGGTTCATTCAAAAGCTATACCCTGCTTGACGACGGTACTGACCAGATTACCGGTTTTCAGCTGGCGGGTGATTTATTGGGGCTGGGAGCCATTAGTACGAAAAAGCATACCAACGCGGCCAGGGCACTGGAAACGGCCAGTGTCTGCGAAATCCCCTTTGATCGTATCGAAAGTCTGGCTGGTGAAATTCCCGGCCTGCACTATCACCTGATGAGCCTGATGAGCGATGAAATACAGCACGATCAATGCAAACTGGTGCTGCTGGCAAAAATGTCGGCAGAGGCCAGATTAGCCACCTTTTTGTTGAATATCTCCGAGCGCCTGACTTCACGCGGATACTCCGCCTGTGAATTCAACCTGAGTATGTCGCGCAATGATATTGCCAACCTATTAGGCATGGCGGTCGAGACTATTAGTCGCCTATTCAGCCAGTTTCAGGAGAGCGGGCTTTTACTCGCTAACCGCAAAGAAATTACCCTGCTTGACCTCGATGGCTTACGCGCCATTACCTCCAGCTGCTCCGTTAAGTCCAACAACAGTCACGTCTCTTAATACACTCCCTGTTACGCTGTTAGTGAATTACGGAGATTACTTGATACTGGCTTGATCCAGATCAATTCTCTATCTGCCTTTTTTAGCGACACTCTGAGCGGGGTGTCGATCAGGGATCAATTCCTTGATCTAACAACAAAAAGGGTGACCTATGGATACACAAGATTCGTATAACTATAAGGTGGTCCGTCAGTTTTCAGTCATGACGGTGGTTTGGGGTATTGTCGGTATGAGTGTCGGTGTCCTGATTGCCGCGCAACTGGTCTGGCCGGAACTCAATTTTAACACGCCGTGGCTTACATACAGCCGCTTGCGTCCACTACATACCAACGCCGTTATTTTTGCCTTTGGGGGGTCGGCGCTGTTCGCAACGTCATACTATGTAGTACAGCGCACCTGTCAGGTGCGTCTGGCGTTTGACAGACTGGCCTCCTTTACCTTCTGGGGCTGGACACTCATCATTTTACTTGCCGCCGTTTCACTGCCCATGGGTTATACCACCGGCAAAGAGTATGCAGAGCTGGAATGGCCGATCGACATTTTAATTGCCATTGTCTGGGTGTCATACGCGGTGGTTTTTTTTGGCACGATTCTAAAACGCAAAGTAAAACATATTTACGTTGCCAACTGGTTTTTTGCCGCCTTTATTCTTACCGTGGCCGTTCTGCATATTGTGAACAGTGCGGAGATACCGATAAGCCTGACAAAATCCTACTCCGTCTATCCCGGGACGATCGATGCCATGGTGCAGTGGTGGTATGGCCATAATGCAGTAGGCTTCTTTTTGACAGCGGGCTTCCTTGGCATTATGTATTATTTTATTCCCAAGCAGGCCGAACGCCCTATTTATTCCTACCGCCTGTCCGTCGTTCACTTCTGGGCGCTGGTGTCGACCTACATGTGGGCGGGTCCACACCACTTGCAATACACAGCGCTACCCGATTGGGCGCAGTCACTGGGCATGGTGTTTTCGTTAATTCTGCTGGCACCATCTTGGGGTGGCATGATCAATGGCATTATGACGCTCTCCGGTGCCTGGCATAAGCTGCGTCACGACCCGATCCTTAAATTTCTAATCGTCTCGTTATCGTTTTACGGTATGAGTACCTTTGAAGGCCCGATGATGGCGATCAAGACCGTCAATGCGCTTTCACATTACACCGACTGGACCATCGGTCATGTGCATTCGGGTGCGCTTGGTTGGGTTGGCCTGGTCTCTATCGGTGCGATCTACTTTTTAATCCCCAAGGTGTTTGGTCGTGAAGGTATGTACTCGACCAAACTGATTGAGACACATTTCTGGGTTGCGACCATTGGTATAGTTTTGTATATCGCCGCCATGTGGATCGCGGGTGTTATGGAAGGCCTGATGTGGAGAGCTGTCAACAGTGATGGCACATTGACCTACAGTTTTGTTGAGTCGCTTGAAGTCACCTATCCCTTTTATGTTGTGCGTCTGATCGGAGGGCTGCTCTACCTCAGTGGTATGTTCCTCATGGCATACAATGTCTGGAAAACGATTGCAGGACCAAAAATGGTTAATGCAGCGATCCCGCAGAATGCATAAGGAGAGTCAGCATGGGTCATGAAAAAGTCGAGAGTAATATTGGTCTCATGGCACTTCTCATTGTGCTGGTGATCAGTGTGGGTGGTTTAGTTGAAATCGTACCGTTATTTTTTATCAAGGATACGACTGAACCGGTAAAGGGTTTGCAGCCCTATACGGCACTACAGCTGGAAGGACGGGATATTTACCTGCGGGAAGGCTGTTATAACTGTCATTCGCAAATGATTCGTCCCTTTCGGGCAGAGACCGAACGTTATGGTCACTATTCGGTTGCGGGGGAGTTTGTCTATGATCATCCCTTTCAATGGGGATCAAAGCGAACCGGCCCTGACCTGGCGCGGGTGGGGGGACGCTATTCCGATGCCTGGCAGCGTGTTCATCTGACAAATCCGCGTGATGTGGTGCCGGAATCTAACATGCCGGCATTTCCCTGGTTATTGAAGAATAAGATCGACCCAACAATGACACCGAAAAAATTGCGCGCGATGCGAGTGCTGGGAGTGCCTTATAGCGATGAAGATATTGCCACTGCCGCTGCTGCCGTCAAAGACAGGACAGAGATGGATGCCCTGATTGCCTACCTGCAAGTGCTGGGTACTTCAATTAAGACGCGGAGGTAAGACCATGGATTATCATGATTTTCGTGCACTGTATTCCGTGCTCATGTTTGTTACGTTCATAGGTATTATTATCTGGGCATGGAGTCGCAAACGGCAGCATGATTTTGATGAAGCGGCGCACTTACCATTGAATGAACCAGAACATCCTCGTGCTGATAATAAAAAAGGGGGCACGCTATGAGTACTGCCTGGAGCTGGTATGTGATCATTCTTACCTTAGCAAATGTCTTTGGCTGCATCTGGTTAATTCGCTGGACGAGCAAACCAAAAGTTGGCGAAGTAAAAACGGGTGATGTGACCGGACATGTCTGGGATGAAACATTGCAGGAGTATAATAACCCGATGCCACGCTGGTGGTTGTGGATGTTTTACTTGACGATCATTTTTGGTCTTATCTATCTCGCGCTCTATCCTGCGCTGGGTAACTTCAAGGGACTCTTTGGCTGGACGTCAAAACAGGAGTATCAGAAGGAAATTGCTCAGGCCAATGCGGCCTATGGCCCGATTTTTGCGGCCTATGCAAAAACCGATATCGTGACGCTGGCAAAAGATTCCGATGCCATGCGCGCCGGGCAACGCCTCTTTCTCAACTACTGTGCGAGTTGTCATGGTTCAGATGCTGGCGGGGCGAGAGGCTTTCCCAATCTACGTGACCATGACTGGTTGTACGGTGGCACGCCGGAAATGATCCAGACGAGTATTCTGGATGGGCGTCGGGGGGTCATGCCAGCCTGGGGTGCGGTCCTGGGTGACAAGGGAGTGGATGAAGTTGCTGCCTATGTTATGAGTCTCAGCGACAGGAAGGCGGATGCTGCATTGGCGCGTGCCGGTAAGGCAAGGTTTGAAACTTTCTGTGCGGCATGCCATATGCCTGATGGCAAAGGCAATCAGGGAATCGGTGCGCCCAATCTAACCGATAATATCTGGTTATATGGTAGAGCAGCTTCGACAATCAAGCAGACCATTCGTGATGGCCGAAATGGTGTCATGCCTTCACACCGCACTTTTCTGGGTGAAGACAAGGCACACCTGTTGGCCGCTTATGTCTATAGTCTGAGTGCTAAATAGTTCAACAAATCAGGGGGTATCGGCAGCGGGTGTTCTCGATACCCTGGGGTCTAAGCCGTTATTCATTCCAACTGCAACCTCAGGTGTACCTTGAATACAACGGACACACAAACCACGGAAGCTTACGCCAGCCATAAGAAAGTTTATCCCCGTGAGGTGCATGGCCTGTTTGCGAGTCTGCGTATTAGCGGGGTACTCGTTCTGCTGGGGCTGTATTATTTTATTCCATGGATATCCTGGGATGGTCACCAATCGGTTCTGTTTGACCTGCCGGCGCGAAAGTTTCATATTTTTGGTTTAACTTTCTGGCCACAGGATTTTTTCTATCTGGCCATTCTGTTAATTATCGCCGCCTTGTCCTTATTCTTTTTTACCGCCCTGGCCGGAAGATTGTGGTGCGGCTATGCCTGTCCACAAACGGTGTGGACAGAGGTGTTTTTATGGATTGAAGGCAAAATTGAGGGCGGCCGCAGTAAACAGATTAAGCTGGATCATTCCCCCTGGGTAAAATACAAGTTTGTTCGCAAGACTGGCAAACATATCGCCTGGATAGTTTTTGCTTTGTGGACCGGTTTTACGTTTGTGGGTTTTTTTACGCCGATTAGCGAATTGGGGCACTCCCTGTTGAATGTTAGTCTGGGGCCCTGGGAAACATTCTGGATTGTTTTCTATGGTGTTGCGACCTACGGTAATGCGGGCTGGATGCGTGAACAGGTTTGTATCTATATGTGTCCATATGCACGCTTCCAGAGTGCCATGTTTGATAAAAACACCCTGGTGATTTCCTACGATGAAAATCGTGGTGAGCCGCGTGGTTCACGCAGAAAAGGTCTGGATTATAAGCGCGCCGGTCTGGGAGATTGTGTCGACTGTACTATGTGCGTGCAGGCCTGTCCGACCGGGATCGATATTCGTGATGGGTTGCAGTACCAGTGTATTGGCTGCGCTGCCTGTGTTGATATCTGTAATGAGGTGATGGATAAAGTCGGCTATTCTCGCGGCCTCATCAAATACACTACTGAAAACGCCCTCGAAGGCAAACCGACTCGTGTATTACGACCTCGTATGATCGTCTATGCGGTGTTGTTATGCGCGATGGGTCTCGGCTTAATCTACAGTATGGCCACGCGTGTGCCCCTGGGGCTGGATATTATTCGTGATCGCAACGCCCTGTATCGTGAAGCAGACAATGGCTGGATTGAAAATATCTACACGCTAAAGATAATTAATATGGATAAGACAGACCACCGACTTTCATTGAGTGCAGAGGGTATATCTGGACTGCGCCTGCAAGGGGCCGCCGCTGAATTTACAGCCGCCGCCGGGCAGGTGATGGAAAAAGTTGTACGACTACAGGCAGATCCAGAGGTACTAAATAAAGCGGGCTATGATATTAATTTTCGTATTCAGGCAATCGACCAGCCTGTTTTAACGTTAACTGAAAAAGGTCGTTTCATCGCGCCGGTGAGGTATTAGATGAGTATTTCATATGATAGGGATGAGCTTCCCTGGTATAAATATTTCTGGCCCTGGTTTTTTATTGGTTTGCCTTTGTTGACTGTGCTTGGTGGAATTCATTATATGTACCTGGCCGTGCATGATTCCGATGGTCTCGTTGCTGACGATTATTATAAACGAGGCCTGGCCATTAATCAGGTGCTGGAAAAAGACCAGCGCGCCGATGATCTAGGGCTTATGGCAACCGGTTATTTTGATTTTGACAGGAAGCTGGTGCACCTGCATCTGACGGGCCTGAAACGCTGGCCAGCATCCATGACACTTGCATTACTTCATCCAACCCGAGCCCATCGCGACCATAAGATAATGCTGCATAAACAACCAGGCAATGGCGAATACCTGGGTGTTATTTCCAGTGTCAGTGCGGGTAACTGGCATCTAATGCTCCAGCCACCAGACAGGGATTGGCGGCTGACAACGCGTTTTCGCTGGCCCGGGGGGATGCACTGGAGTATGAAACCCGTAAAAGAGTAATGCTTGTCACGACAAAAGGAGGGGGGAGGATGAAGAATAATGATAGCGAACAGGATATTCCGAAAATTCAGAAAATTATTGCCGTTTTCTGGCCGTCATTTTTGACCGCCGGGCTGGCGACAATTTTCTTTTTTACGGCCTTTGATCCGCAACTGATGATGCAGCTTGCTGGTTATACTGAGATTAGCCGGATGGCTGGCTATACCGTAGGATTTTTTTTATTCTGGGCGCTCACGGCCAGTACCTGTGCGCTGACCTGTTATTTTCGTCGCCCCTGTCCCCGTTAATGCAGCGTAGATACAGCGTTTGTATGTGCGGGATGACAGGCCAGCACAGCATCAACGATTAAAACGGCTGTGCAGCTATTCCATCTAAAGCGGATATCCAAAAGCATCCATCGAGGCCGCGCCTGTTTCATGTGTCGCTGGTGGCGACGACTGCGCTGGGTGGGTTTTATTCTGTTGTTGATGCTGGCGAGTGATCTTTTTTATTTATCCTTGCACTGGCCGGACTGGGATGCGATTGAGCATGGTGTCGTATCAAAATCCGCCTTTATTCACCAATATGAACGACGTCGCCGGCATGAGCCTAATTTACCTGCCTTGCAATGGCGGCCGGTTGCACGTCAGTCTATTCCTCGACACCTCAAGCAGGCGGTAATCGCCGCCGAAGATGCGCGATTTTATCAGCACAACGGTTTTGATCTGCAGGCATTTAAAACAGCAATGAGTCGTAATTTTAAAATCCAGGAATTCAAATATGGTGCAAGCACCATTTCTCAGCAGACGATTAAGAATTTGTATTTGAGTCAATCACGTTCGCCGCTGCGCAAATGGCATGAACTGGTAATGACCGTGGCGATGGAGCTGAATCTGAGTAAGGAACGCATTCTGGAGTTGTACCTGAATATTGCAGAGTTTGGTCCGGGGATTTACGGTGTCGAGGCAGCGGCAGAGCACTACTGGCATCTGCCGGTGTCCAGTTTGCAGCCCTGGCAGTCGGCACAATTAGCCGCCTGTCTACCAAGTCCACTCAGGCATAACCCGGCAACTGCAAGTCGTCAGTTTTATCGGCGTACAAACAGGGTCATTGGGTTTATGCAGCAACAGACCTGGCCGTAGACTGTCTGAAAAGACCTGGGCCAGCAAGCGGGGATTAAATTTTGTACTCAGCGGAGAGATAAAAAATTTCCCAGCCTTCAGTCGTGGCGACAGGCAAAAAAGTAAGACGGATTGATGTCATTGAGGCTGTCGACATGCTGCATCAACCGGCACGATGACGTTGCATTAATCGCACATAGTGCTGAGCGGAATAGTGTATGGACTCTATCTCGTCAGGACTTAGCCTGCGTATCCTGCGCGCCGGGCTCCCCATCCACAAATAACCGGTCTCCAGAATTTTACCCGGGGTTATCAGGCTACCGGCACCTATCAGTGTCTGTGGTTCGACTACGACACCATCCATCAGGGTGGCCCCCATACCGATCAGGCAGTCGGCACCGACCTTACAGCCGTGCAGGGTGACGCGGTGGCCAACGGTTACCCGGTCACCAATTGTTAAGGCAAAGCCGTCGCGGTGATAGGACCCTGCATGAGTGACATGACAAACGCTGTGATCCTGAATATTCGTCTGCTGGCCAATCGTAATGGCATTCACATCACCCCGCATGACGGCGAAAGGCCAGATAGAGCTCTGCGCACCAATCGTCACATCGCCAATCACCAACGCCGCTTCATCAATGTAGGCATCAGCGGCGATAGTGGGTGTGATGTTTTCAAAACGGCGTAGCGTCATACAAGTGGCTTACCAGCAATACGTTGTTATCTCATGGTGACCAGTTCTTCGGAACTGGTAGGGTGTATCGCAACGCAATTATCAAAGTCCTTCTTGGTAGCCCCCATTTTTATGGCGACACCAAAACCCTGTAGCATTTCATCGGCCCCCTTGCCAATGATATGACAGCCAACAACTTTTTCATTGGCACCGACGCAGACCAGCTTCATGGCGGTCTTTTGCGGATGGGGACTAAGCGCATGATACATGGCAGTGAAGCTGCTGGTATAAACCTTTACGGCATCACCGTGTTGGGCGCGGGCCTCGTCTTCCGTTAAGCCGATCGTACCGATGGGGGGGTGGCTGAACATGACGGTGGGGATATCGTTATAGTCAAGCTTACGGTCCGGCATGTTATTAAATAATCGGTCCGATAGACGGCGTGCGGCGTTGATGGCGACCGGGGTGAGTTGTGCCTTGCCAGTCACATCACCAACGGCATAAATACCGGCAACATTAGTCTGCTGGAATTCATCTGTTGGAATATACCCCTGCTTGTCATACTGCACACCCGCTGCATCGAGGTTTAATGCTGCGGTGTTGGGTGTACGACCAATGGCCCAGATCAGTGCGTCGACTGCTTCCAGGCTGACACCGCCGGAACAATGAATGGTTAATTGGCCATTGCTATTCTTCTCGACGTTTTCAACATTAATACTGGAGAGAATATTAACACCGGCATTGTTCATTTCTTCCATTAGTGTGTCGCGCAACATGGCATCAAAATTAGAAAGAAAATGTGTGCGTCGTAACAGCATGCTGACTTCACTGCCGAGGCCATTGAGGACGCCGGCCAGTTCCACCGCGATATAACCAGCACCGACGACCGCGACGCGTTTCGGTTGTGTCTGCAGGGCAAAGAAACCATCCGAGCTAATGCCGTGTTCGGCACCGGGGGTCGACGGGATTACGGGATAGCCGCCGGGGGCGATAACGATATGGTCGGCGGTATATTGTTGCCCGCTGACTTCAACTGTATGGGCATCGACGAATCTAGCGGTGCCCTGGATATGATCGATATTGGAGTCTTTCAGATAGTTGTCGTACCAGGTGAGGATGCCACTGATATAGTCTTCGCGGGCTGCAACCAGTTTTGCCCAGTCAAAATGATTGACGCTGACATCAAAGCCATAGCCCGCCGCCGTTTGCATTGCCTCGGCAATCTCGGAGGCAAACCACATGACTTTTTTCGGGACGCAGCCGATGTTGACACAGGTGCCGCCGAGTTTCTGGCTTTCAATGACGGCCGTTTTTTTGCCGTATTCTGCGGCGCGTTCTGCCGCCGAGAGGCCGCCGCTGCCGCCACCGATGGCGATGAGATTGTAGTGTTGTGGCATAGATGATCCCGCGAGAGTTGCACATAAAGAGGTTGAGTTTATCAAGTATTGATCAATGTTTCGCTGTATGAAGATATAAACATAAGAATAATGTGTGATTAGATTAAAGGTTTGGTGTATATATCCAATAGACCATACAGTTCGAGTGGTTAAAAAACCATGCAAAAGGAGTTGGAATATGAAGAATAATCAACCGGTGACGCAGCGGGAAATTGCTTTTTCGGAAGACATTAATATTTTATCCACGACAGATCCCAAGGGCAGCGTCAGCTATGTGAATGATGATTTTGTCGATTTAAGCGGTTTCAGGTGTGAAGAGCTTCTAAACAAAAACCACAATGTGGTACGTCATCCGGATATGCCACCGGCCGCCTTTCAGAATTTATGGGATACCCTCAAGGCACGACACCCCTGGATGGGGATTGTCAAAAATCGCACCAAGGCGGGGGACCATTACTGGGTGAATGCCTTTGTAACGCCAATCAGTCGTGATGGAAAGATTGTTGAATATCAGTCAGTGCGGAGCAAGCCAAAGCGTGAAGAAATCGAGCGTGCCGAAACATTTTATCAACATATCAATGCTGGCAAGCTCCCCTGGTTGATGCGTTTACCGCCGCTACGCTTTGAATTTTTACTGGCGGTGGGTCTCTGTCTGGGGATCGCCCCCCTGGCGGTCCTCACCCTGATAATGAACCACGTCACGATATTCCCGGTTGTGGGCGGCGTGATGGCGGGTCTGCTCATCGGTGGTGGTTTGCTGTATCGCTGGAGTCGGCCGGTGCGTCGTGCCATCAATGAAGCCAATAAGGTGTTTCATACTGATCTACTGCAATGGGTTTATACAGGGACGACCGCGGAGTCGGGTAAGTTATCGCTGGGACTGAAAATGCTCAAGACCGAGTTAGGTGCGATGGTGGGTCGTGTCTTTGATGTCTCAGAACAGATAAAAGCCAGGTCCGTGGCGCTGACCAATCATTCAAATGTGACGTTTCAGAATACACAACAACAGAATAATGAGTGTCTGCAGTTGTCGGTGGCGATGGAGGAAATGGACAAGAGTGCCGCCCAGGTTAAGGACAATGCCGAGGCGGCGGCGACAGCCGCGAATACCGCACAGCAGCACGTTGATGAAGGTCTGACAGTCGTGCAAAAGTCTGATGCCGCCATACAGCAGCTGGCGAGCCAGATGGAAGAATCGGCGGGCAGTATTCGTCATCTGGCAGAACAGACCAGTGGTGTCGCCGAGGTTCTGAATGTGATCAAGGGTATTGCCGAGCAAACCAATTTGCTGGCATTGAATGCCGCGATCGAGGCGGCACGTGCTGGCGACATGGGTAGAGGTTTTGCCGTGGTAGCAGATGAGGTGCGTACCCTGGCGAATCGGACACAGGATTCAACCGTTGAAATCGAAAAAATGATTGCCTTATTACAAATCAGTGCCAAAGATGCTGTAGAGACCATTGAGAAAAGTCGCCTGCATGCACAGGAAAATGTTGAACTGACGAAACAGACGGGTGAGTTTCTGCAGAGTATTGCCAACGCCGTTTATGGTATCCAGCAAATGAACCAGCAGATCGATCAGGCCGCGAAAGAACAAAGTGCGACGGTGGGTCAGGTGACGAATACAATGCAACATTTAGCTAGTTCTGGTGAGCAGACCATGGAAGCGGTAAAAGAATCTCGCACAGTGAGTGATGATATTGATGCGCTGGCGGGGATTATGTATGAGCTGGCAAGGCACTTTCGTGAGGTCGCTCGCGGCTAATAGTTAAACTGTGTATGATCGCGCTCATTATTTTATGGGAGTGATGAAAAATGAGTGAAGGTTTACAACTATCGCGAGACATGATCGATGGTGTCATCAAGGCAATTACTGAGCACGATAAAAATGCCGGGCAAGACATGATGATCGTGGTGCAATATCTGAGTGCGATCACCGGTTTTTTGGCCGCTGAGTTTCCGGGCCCGGATGCCGAGCGTGAGGAATTTTTGAAATATCTCAATGACCTGATGCAACACGTCTGCGCCGACAAGCGCAAACAGCATCAAGAGGCAGTGCCTCAGGCCGCCGCCGCGCCGATGGCCGGAAAAAGTGAGCCGACGGCAGACCCGGCCGTGGGGATCTGGAGGCCGGAATAGTCTTATCAAACCCTGATAAAATGTAGTAGAGTATGACTCTCTTGTGCCAATATAACCATACAAAGAATATGGTAATATGCATAACCCATCGATAGAAATGGGGTTCTATGTCCATCAGTGCATTGCGAGTTCAGAAGCGATCGATTTCTGCGGTGTCCCGCCAGATCAGGCCAGGCGGGGTGTTGTTATTGTGTGCAGTTTTATTCGTACTGACTGCCTGTCATAGCGAAGTAAATTCCGCCAAAAGTGCTACGAAATTAACATCGACGTCGATACAGACCCACAAACATCTGGCCAGTCGTTATGTCTGCCCGATGCATCCGAATATAATTAAGGAAGTGCCGGGGACCTGCCCAATATGCGGTATGACACTGGTGAAAAAAAAGATTGATCTTGATGCGGGAGCCTATCCAAAAGTTACACTCAATCCGGCGGTAGTGCAGAATATGGGGATTCGTACGGCCAAAGTTACGCGTGGTGGCCTGTGGCGATTCATCAAAACTGTTGGTTATGTCTCTTATGACCAGGATCGTCTGAGCGTCGTTGATATGCGGACCGAGGGCTGGGTTGAGAATATGGCCGTACGGGTAGTGGGGCTGCACGTGAAAAAGGGCCAGCTGCTATTCGAATTATATTCGCCTGAATTCTTGAAGACACAGAAAGCGTTTATTGCCGCCCAAAAAAAAGACGAGTCAGGTATTAATAAACAGTACTCCCGTCGCCAGGAAAGTGTGGACGCCCGAGATCATTTGCGTTATTTGCAGATCACAGAGAGTATGATCAATGAAATTGCGCGTACTGGACGCCCACAATTTCGTATACCAATTTATGCCCCCCAGCAGGGTACGATCATCAAGTTCGATATCTATAAACATAAATATATTTACCCTTATGAAGAGTTATTGACAATCGCAGATACCTCCACGGTCTGGGTAGAAGCAAGGGTCTATGAACATCAACTGGCATGGATACATCTGGGTTTGAAAGCGGATGTAATTGTTAAGGCTGTACCAGGACAGGTTTACCATGGAGAAGTTAATTATATTTATCCTGAGTTGGATTCCAAAACCCGCTCTTTGCGCGTGAGGTTACGTGTTCCCAACACGGACGGCAGGCTCAAACCAAATATGTTTGCTTATGTGCATATTTATGGCGGCCTTAAAAAAGATATCTTGAAAATACCCCGAGAGGCATTGATCGAGACAGGTGAGCGAGAAAGTGTGATTCTTAATCGAGGCAAGGGAAAGTTTCAACCCGTCGATGTTGTGACTGGCATGCGTAGCGACAAAGAAATAGAGATTCTATCCGGTCTAAAACAAGGTGACAGCGTCGTTTCCTCCGGCCAATTTTTAATTGATTCTGAGGCCAATATACAGGCCAGTTTCAAACGTTTGCAACATCACGAGTAACGATTATGCTTGCCAGATTAATTCGCTGGTCTATCGATAATCGTGTCTTTATTTTGGTGGCCAGCATCATGCTCAGTAGTTGGGGCTGGTTTTCACTAAAACACACCTCGCTGGATGCACTTCCGGATCTCTCAGATGTGCAGGTGATTGTGCGGACGAGTTTTGCGGGACAGTCACCACAGGTGGTTGAAGACCAGATTACGTACCCACTTACTTCGACGCTGATGTCAGTACCGGGTGCGCAGGCCGTACGAGGTTTTTCATTCTTTGGTGATTCCTATGTGTACGTTGTTTTTAAAGACGGTACCGACCTGTACTGGGCGCGCAGTCGGGTACTGGAGTACCTTAACCAGGCGGTGGGTAGTCTTCCTGTTGGTGTTAAACCGCATATTGGGCCTGATGCGACCGGTGTGGGCTGGATTTATTCCTATGCACTAGTTGATAAAACCAGACAGCACGACCTGTCACAACTCCGTAGCTTGCAGGATTGGTTTTTAAAGTTTGAATTACAAACAATCCCGGGTGTGGCCGAGGTCGCCACCGTCGGTGGTATGGTAAGACAATACCAAATTGTAGCTAACCCTGATCAACTTCGTGCCTATGGTATTTCACTTTCGACCTTAGCCAGCGCCCTACGTAAATCGAATCAGGAGGTCGGTGGATCGGTAATAGAGATGGCCGAAGCTGAGTACATGGTCTATACCCGCGGTTATCTAAAATCATTGCATGATATTGAAATGATACCGGTGGCAGTGACGAAAAAAAATATTCCGGTTCTGGTGAGAGATCTGGCGACTGTTCAAATCGGCCCGGAAATGCGTCGCGCGGTTTCGGACCTGGATGGTGAGGGCGAAGTAACCGGTGGCATTATTGTTATGCGCTATGGTGAGAATGCTTTAAAAACAATTACAGCGGTCAAATCGAAGCTTGCTGCGCTAAAGAAAAGTTTGCCAGCAGGTGTCAAGATTGTTGAAACCTATGATCGCTCAGGTTTAATTCTGCGTGCTGTCGATAATCTGTATTCAAAATTAGTTGAAGAATTTTTAATCGTTGCATTGGTTTGTTTTCTATTTTTATTTCATTTGCGTTCTGCCTTCGTAGCGATTGTTACGCTGCCCTTAGGTATTTTGACGGCGTTTACCATCATGCACTGGCAGGGCATTAACGCCAATATCATGTCATTGGGTGGTATTGCGATTGCGATTGGCGCCATGGTTGATGCTGCGATTGTAATGATTGAAAATGCACATAAACACCTGGAACGATGGTATCGTGATCATTCAGGCTCGGTATTGTCAAGTACGGACCGATGGCAATTGATTTCACAAGCCGCCTGTGAAGTCGGGCCAGCATTATTCTTCTCCTTATTAATTATTACATTGAGTTTTTTGCCAATTTTTACTCTGGAAGCGCAGGAAGGTCGGTTGTTTACGCCACTTGCATATACCAAGACGTATACTATGGCAGCGGCAGCGGGTATGGCCGTCACACTGGTGCCGGTATTAATGGGATATTTTATTCGCGGAAATATACCAAATGAAAGCAGAAACCCGATAAGTCGTTGGTTAATTCGGAGTTATCAAAAATGGCTTGCCATTGTGCTGGCAAGACCACGGCGTAGCCTGATGATAAGTAGTATTTTGTTATTAACAATGTTTATTCCAATTGGTGGTGTTAGTGGCTTGTTGTCACCATTGAAGTGGCCAGTCACAAGCCTCGGTTGGTTACTTGGACCTGAGCTTGATAATAGTAATCGTGCTCATTATCTGGATACGATTAATGACTGGCAATACACCATTGCCAGTCATTGGCAGCAGTGGTTTTCCGGTACACCATGGTTATCACGGTTTGCCTCGGGAATGGGTACCGAATTTATGCCCGAATTATTTGAAGGCGATCTGATGTATATGCCGACGACCTTACCCGGTATTTCTATCGGTAAAGCTCGGGAATTATTACAGCAAACAGATAGGCTTATACATAGCGTACCAGAAGTTAAAAGTGTCTTTGGCAAGGTAGGCCGAGCGGAGACCGCAACGGATCCTGCTCCACTGAATATGTTTGAAACCATTATTCAGTTAAAACCTAGAAATCAATGGCGTGTCGGTATGACGCCAGCAAAACTAATTGAAGAACTCGATAGAACGGTTCACTTTCCTGGCCTGACGAATGCCTGGTTGATGCCGATTAAAACACGGATTGATATGCTATCAACCGGTATCAAGACGCCGGTGGGTATTAAAATTGCTGGACCAGATCTGCATGTCATTGAGCATATTGGGCGTGATATTGAAAAAATTCTAGCACATGTGCGGGGAACAAGATCGGTTTATTCAGAACGTGTAGCCGGTGGACGCTATATCCAGGTCACTCCTGATCGGGAAAAAATGGCTTACATGGGGCTGAACATATCAAAGGTTAACAATGTGATCAGTGCAGCGGTCGGTGGTATTAACGTAACCAGCATGGTCGAAGGGTCTGAACGTTACCCAGTTAATCTTCGATTTGCGCGCGAGGTTAGGGACAATCTGGAAAAATTACGAGAATTACCGATAGCCTCATCGACCGGGCAGGAAGTGGCGCTGGGAGAAATCGCCGAGGTGAAAATCGTCGATGGCCCACCAATGATAAAAAGTGAAAATGCACGTTTAAGTGGCTGGACCTTTGTCGATATTCAGGGTGTTGATCTTGGGAGCTATGTACAGAATGCACAACACATTCTCGCACGCAAACTTGTTCTGCCCACGGGATATTCGATTAGCTGGGCGGGGCAATATGAATATTTACAGCGTGCCAAGTCGAAGTTGATAGAAGTGATACCCTTGACATTGATGATTATCTTTATACTACTTTATTTCACCTTCCGTCGTATTACAGAAGCCATTCTGGTCATGGCAACACTACCATTTGCATTGATTGGTGGTTTTTGGCTTTGTTTTTTACTGGGTTACTCTATGTCTGTGGCAACAGCAACAGGTTTTATTGCGCTGGCAGGTGTGGCAGCTGAATTTGGTGTGATTATGCTGGTGTATTTGGATAACGCCGTTGAAGAGCGTCGACAGCAGAATAATCTAAATAGTCGTGCCGAGTTACTGGCGGCGGTTATGGAGGGGGCCGTTATGCGGGTGAGGCCCAAGGTGATGACTGTTGCGGTGATCGTCGGGGGGTTACTTCCCATTATGCTGGGTAGTGGTACAGGCTCGGAGGTGATGCAGCGTATTGCGGCACCGATGGTGGGCGGTATGTTGACGGCACCACTATTATCTCTGTTTGTGATCCCGACGATTTACGTTACGTGGCGGACAAGAGAACTAAAGTTGCCGAAATAAAAAAAGGAGGCATAGCCTCCTTTAAAGTACGAGTTAAGACTCGCTATGCGATAAACGCTTGATTATAGTTATACGACCGTAATACTGGTACGTGTTGTTCCCAGCACGGCACCTGTGATCCAATCCAGAATATCAGTCTCAATTAGGTAAGTACCCGTTTGAGTTGGTTGGAAAATGATGTCGTATCTTTCTGCCGCGCTAGCACGTATCTGTGAGACGGTGACGGGGTTTGGTAACGGGCGACCATCAGACTGGTAAATCGTCCCAGTTAAGCCGCCCCCGAAACGCAGAAGCTGCGGATAGTAGCCAGCACAGATATAGCGAGCGAGTAATTTCTGTCCGAGCTGAATTGTGGCCGCGATGTTAGGTGCGCTCATGGCGCTGTTACCACTGCCATCGATACCGGAAATGACGAAATAGTCTGGATTGAGGTCGTTCAGACCGACATCTCCTCCACAAGTACCGGCATTCCATGCCAGGGTATGCCAGGACGAATCAATTTCGTCCACAACCCAGAAGACCTCGGCATTATATGTTGGACCACCTGAAAATAAGGTGCCGGGACCTTCCGGCGGATCAACAATGATGGCGCCATACATACCCATTTCAGCGTGTAATACGGTATTTGTATGACAGTGATAGAAAAATGTACCGGCGTGTGAAGGTTTCCACTGGTAGGTATAGGTGCCATTGTAAACATCCCAGGTAATATGGCCGACACCATCGGAGGTATGAGCCGGTTCAATACCGTGATGATGTACGGTATGCATCCACATCATGCCAACATCCAGTGTTGTGTGAGCAATCTGGCCCTGGGTCAGGCGCATGGGGGCAGACGGATAGGTAGCGCCTCCACCCATGCCGCCACCGCCATCAGCAAAGCCCCACATGTTGACGACGGTGCCGTTATCCATGGTCAGCGGGATGTTCATGTCAATGGTGCGACTAAATGTAATATCAGCAGTGACCAGACCTGGTGTTGCGGGGGCGTCAGGGTAAACATAACAGGTACCACCACCATTCGTTGACATCAGTTTGTGTTTTTTCAACAGGTTAAACATTTTCGACTCCCCTTATTCAAAATAAATGTCGGTTAGTGAGCCAAACATATAGAGTCCACCGCCCGCTGTTTGCGTCATTTCATTATGCAGGTGCATCGGATAGACCCCTGTCTGAACTGCTGGCCAGGCGTCCGGTGGTGGCTCAAAAGGATAAATGGCATCAAATTTCCCCATATTCCCATCCAGGTTAATACAGTCTTTCAACCAGACATCGCTGCGTATCTGGCCATTTTCAGTCAACCATTCCATGTGGTTGGCATGGACATGGACGGAGTTTTGGCATTTGCCAGCATTCAGGACGCGTATTAGTGTGCGGTCTCCAATATGACCGTGTAGAGAGGAGCGTGGATCGACCATGGCATCAATATTGGGATCTCCGGCACCAGGTGCGCCGGGTGGACGAGCACTCAGACCATTGAGAGTAAAATAACGCGGCTTGTATGTTGTGGTCGGTGTGCTGCCGTTGCTAATCGCAGTATGCCATGCGGGATCGATATCGTGGAATAGCCAGAAATACTGCTGCACAAAAGTGGGGCTGCCAGAATAGAGCGTGTTACTACTTCCGCTCGGCATGATGGCAAAACCACCGTGTAAGCCGACAAGGCGATTGTATGGCGCATTGGAGGGGTCAAGATAAAAGTAGGAACCTGGCGCACCCGCAGTAAAGCTTAGGGTCTTTGATGCCCCGGCATTGATGGTAATGGTAGATAAGCCAAGACCATCAATTGTAAAAGCATGCTGGTGCCCCAGAGTGTTGATGATAGTAATGTTTACCGTATCACCTTGCTGGACAATCATTTGTTCGCCAGGAACATTCAGCACGCTTTGACTGCTGCTAAAACCACGGAAGTAGACATCGACACCGTCCGGCTGAGTGATTAAACCATCGGTGATGTAGAAGGTTTTATTAATGGTGCTGGCATAGGCTCGGGGGGTCCAGGCGATTAGTCCCGTCGAGGCCAGGGCAGCGGTCGCCATACCTGCGCTGCTCAGCTTTAAAAAGTTTCTCCGCTTCATGATGCTACCTCTTGAGTTATGGTGGTGGAGTTGTGTTGTTTTATAGAATTATTATTATTAGGTTTATTACTGAGAGGCGTTAATATGCATTATTTTTATTTGTAGATAAATATTCTTTATAAGTAAAGTTGAATATGCTATTTTTCTAAATTTCTACATAAATTGTTGATAATAAAAGATACATCTACTTTATAGATTAAATACATCTAAATATTTGATGTAAATAAATGAGCATCTTCATGATTTGTCGTAAAGATGTAATGAGAAATGATCACACTAGAGAGTTTTTATATTTTGGGGACGGGGTCTTGCAGCCTTTCCATTTGTTGGCGCAGATCGATCATCTGATCCTCCCAGTGGCGCGGGCTGGCAAACCAGGGGAAATGATGCGGGAAGGTCGGGTCGCCCCAGCGACGGGCAATCCAGGCGTTATAGTGCAGCAGGCGTAGTCCGCGTAAACACTCGATGAGGGCCAGCTGGGAAATATCAAAGCTGGCAAAGGTCTCATAACCATTGAGTAACGGTGTGAGCTGTTGCTTCATGGTATCGGTGTCACCATCCAGCAGTAACCAGAGGTCCTGCACCACCGGACCCATCAGGCAGTCATCCAGGTCCACCACAAACAGACCGCGGGGGTTCTGCAGGAGATTACCGGCGTGAAAATCGCCGTGTAGGCGCTGCAGTGGAAAATTACCCAGGGCGGTTATTTGCTGTTCAATGGCGACGACCAGGGCATCGGCGGCGGCAAAAAAATTGTGCGCGGACTCTGGTGGGACCAGGGATGACTGGCGAAGGTGACGAATGGCCTCATGGCCAAAGGCCTCGACGCTCAGCCGTGGGCGGTGTACAAAGGCCTGCTGGTGACCAATGGCGTGCAGGCGTCCTAGCAGGCGTCCAATTTGCTCAAGGGATTCAGGGGTCTCGAGGTCCGGCCGATGACCTCCACAGCGGGGAAACAGGGCAAAGCGGAAGCCCTGGTGGTGGAACAAAGTCTGGTCCCGGGGGTCTTTAATGGGCGCGATAACCGGTAGCTCCTCAGCTGCCAGCTCCAGGCTGAAATCATGTTCCTCCTGGATTGCCGCATCGGACCAGCGTGGCTGGCGATAAAACTTGCCAATAACAAAGTCGCCGGCCTCCAGGCCAATCTGGTAGACGCGGTTTTCATAGCTGTTGAGTGCCAGTAAATGGCCCGAGGGCTCAAATCCCTGCTGTTCGACAGCATCGAGCACGACACCTGGCGTGAGGTCTTGGTAGTAATGGGCGATATCATTCGTCATAGTGTGATCGATATGCGGTGACAGTTTTTTGTTGCCAGCGCTAGAGTCGTGGTAGATTAAGCGCCCATTATATATAGTGAAGTTGTCCCCCAAACAGGAAAACCATCAGGAAAACCATGTCGAATCCATTATTAGGCCTGCAGGGCTTACCCCCGTTTAAAGCCATTCTACCCGAACACATCGAAGCCGCGGTTGACGCGGTACTGGCGGAGAACCGCGCTCTGGTCGAAGACCTGCTCAAGCAAAAGAGCTACCGCTGGGAAAATCTGGTGCAACCACTGGAAGAGGCCGATGATCGTCTGGGACGTCTCTGGTCGCCGGTGAGTCACATGAACTCGGTCGTCAATTCCGAGGCGTTACGTGAAGCCTACAATGCCTGCCTGCCAAAACTCAGCGCCTATGGTACAGAGATGGGGCAGAATGAAAGACTCTATCAAGCCTATAAGTCGATCGAGGCGTCAACAGTGTTTGCCGAAATGGATACGTCCCAACAAAAAATTATTCGTAATGCGCTGCGCGATTTTCATTTATCCGGTGTTGACCTGCCCGCCGAGAAAAAGATGCGCTACAAGGACATTCAACAACAGCTCTCCCAGTTGACGACACGCTATGAGGAGAACCTACTTGACGCGACCAATGCCTGGTCGAAAGTGATTGACGATGAAGTGGCCCTGCGTGGGTTGCCTGAGTCGTCACTATCGATGTTGAAACAAAACGCAGAACAGAATGATGTTAGCGGCTGGCGTCTGACACTGGACTTTCCCTGTTATCACGCGGTGATGACGTATGCTGAAGATCGCGGCCTGCGTGAAGCGATGTATACCGCCTATGTGACACGTGCCTCGGACCAGGGTCCGCACGATAAAAAGTGGGACAATAGCGAGGTGATGGAACAGATTCTGGCATTACGCCATGAAGTGGCGCAGCTGTTAGGCTTTAAACATTATGCTGAACGTTCGTTAGCAACCAAAATGGCCGACAGCACGGAGCATGTCCTGGAATTTTTATATGACCTGGCGAAACGATCAAGACCGATGGCGGAACAGGAATATAAGGCGCTGTGTGAATTTGCTCAATCCATTGACGGCATCGAAGACCTCGCCACATGGGACATGGCCTATTATTCCGAAAGGCAACGCCAGGAACTCTTTGACCTGAAGCAACAGGAACTCAAACCCTACTTTCCTGAGTCACGGGTGATTCAGGGTATGTTTGAAGTGGTAAAACGTTTATATGCTATCGAGATTACAGAAGTCGACGGGGTAGAGACCTGGCACCCCGATGTGCGGTTTTATGAAATACGGGATAGCAAAGGTGAGCGACGCGGTCAGTTTTATCTTGACCTGTATGCGCGGCAGCATAAACGTGGTGGTGCCTGGATGGATGATTGTATGGGGCGCTTTCGTTTAAGCGATGGTCGTCTGCAGACTCCCGTGGCCTATCTTACCTGCAACCTGACCCCCCCGGTTGGTGAAGACCCGGCACTGTTTACACACGATGAAGTCATCACCCTGTTCCATGAATTTGGTCACGGCCTGCATCATATGTTGACACAGGTTAACCATATCAGTGTCTCCGGCATTAATGGTGTCGCCTGGGATGCGGTAGAGCTGCCCAGTCAGTTCATGGAAAACTGGTGCTGGGAGCGAGAGGCCATTGATCTGATCGCGGCGCATTACCAGACCGGTGAACCCATGCCAGAGGATCTGTATCAGCGCATGTATGCGGCACGTAACTTTCAGGCCGGTATGATCATGCTGAGACAGCTGGAATTTTCCCTGTTTGATTTTCGGCTGCACGCCGAGTATGACGCGGCACAGGGTGGACGAATCCAGGCGTTACTGGATGAAGTCCGCGAAGAAGTTGCTGTAGTGAAACCGCCGAAATTTAACCGTTTCCAACACAGTTTTTCGCACATCTTTGCGGGCGGTTATGCGGCAGGTTACTATTCTTATAAGTGGGCCGAGGTGCTATCTGCCGACGCCTTTGCGCGCTTTGAAGAAACCGGCATATTTAATGCGAAGACGGGTGCCGAATTTTTGCAGCACATCTTAGAAAAGGGTGGTTCACAGGATCCCATGGAGTTGTTCGTTGCCTTTCGTGGACGTGAACCACAGATTGATGCCTTGTTACGCCATTGTGGTATAGCCGCCTAAAGGAGTGTGTAATGTTTGATCGACGTGTCTTACTAGGTCTGATATTAATTTTTATCAGCAATATTGTCGGTGCGGAAACAATGTATGTGACAGACCGTATATTGCTGGGAGTGCATGAACAGCCTCAGGAAGACAGCATCTTATTGAAATCTATTGTCAGTGGCACGTCGGTCGATGTAATAAGCACCCAGGGTACCTTTAGCAAAATTAAACTGCCCGATGGTACGCAAGGCTGGGTGACCAGTGGTTTCCTGAAACAGGAGCAACCTGCGGTTGCCGAACTGGATGCAATGCATAAAAAATATGATGAGAGCGCCAAAACAGTCAAACAGTTAAATGATGAAATTAACAAGAAAGAACGAGAGCTGCAGATACGACGAGATGAACTTTCGAATGCGACGACGACCATCAAAGAACTGAAAAAACAAATGGCGGCGAGTGGCAAGACGCCTGCTGTTGATGAAACGAAATTTAATCAGGCCGAGAAAAAAATTGCGACACTGACTAAACAGCTGGCGGACATGACGGCCGCGAAAGCCGCGGCGGAGAAGACCATGCAGGGTATGGGTAATACGGATATCGAGACCCTGCAGAAACAGAATAATGATTTAAAGGCCCGCATAGCCTCTGCTCAGGCCAATCTTAACGGTGATACCGTGCCAACACCGGAGCAGTTAGCGGCGATCCGCCCGGACTTTCCTATCTGGTACTGGGGACTGATATTGCTGGTATTTATTCTTGGACTGATTGTCGGTTTACAGTGGATGGATCACCGTAACCGTATGCGTCATGGTGGTTTTCGTATCTAAATTCATGATGTCCAGTGTCATATCAGTAGATTGATTACATTGGTATACCTGCGTTCACTACTCATCAATCTGCGTGATTTGTGGTGTTGGCTCTGCAAGGATGGCAGGGGTTGAGTCAGAGACTGGTAGTCTGTTTAGTCTATCCAGGGGCATCAGTGAAAAAATTTTATATTCCGTGCTGGCTTGATCGGTAAGCAAGGTCAGATGCCAAAGAAGTCGACGACTGTAGAGATTTGAGACCGTATATGAAATACAAAGACCTCCGTGATTTTATCGGCCAGCTGGAAAAACTCGGTGAACTCAAGCGTATTACGCAGGAGATCGACCCCGATCTTGAAATGACCGAAATCTGTGATCGTACTTTGCGTGCCGCAGGCCCGGCGTTGCTGTTTGAAAATCCCAAGGGTTACGATGTTCCGGTGCTGGGAAATCTATTTGGCACGCCGAAACGTGTTGCCATGGGCATGGGGGAGGACTCGGTAGAGGCGCTGCGCGAAGTCGGTAAATTACTGGCCATGTTGAAAGAACCGGAACCGCCCAGGGGCATGAAAGATGCGTGGGAAAAACTACCGGTCTTTAAACAGGTGCTCAACATGTCACCCAAGGTGGTGAAAAAGGCCGCCTGCCAGCAACATGTCATCGAGGCGGATGACGTTGATTTATCAACACTGCCGATTCAGACCTGCTGGCCGGAAGATGCCGGTCCCCTGATTACCTGGGCCCTGGTGGTCACCAGAGGGCCTAATAAGGAAAGACAGAATCTGGGTATTTATCGGCAACAGGTGATTGCGAAAAATAAAGTTATTATGCGCTGGCTGGCCCATCGTGGTGGTGCGCTGGATTTCAAAGACTGGTGTGAACAACATCCAGGTGAACCTTTCCCTGTTGCGGTGGCACTGGGGGCCGACCCGGCAACTATCCTCGGTGCGGTGACACCGGTGCCTGATTCATTATCTGAATATGCCTTTGCCGGTTTGTTGCGTGGCGATAAAACCGAGGTCGTCAAGTGTCTTGGTTCCGAACTGCAGGTGCCGGCCTCAGCCGAATTTGTACTTGAAGGCGTGATTCAGCCTGGCGAAATGGCCGACGAAGGTCCATTTGGCGATCACACCGGTTACTATAATGAAGTCGATCGCTTTCCGGTATTTACGATTGAGCGTATTACACATCGCAGTGACCCGATTTATCATTCAACCTATACCGGTCGGCCACCGGATGAACCGGCCGTGTTGGGCGTGGCTCTGAATGAAGTCTTTGTGCCGATCCTGCAAAAACAGTTTCCTGAAATTGTGGATTTTTATTTGCCGCCAGAAGGTTGTTCATATCGTGTTGCCGTGGTCAGCATGAAAAAGCAATACGCCGGTCATGCCAAACGCGTCATGATGGGGGTCTGGTCTTTTCTGCGGCAGTTTATGTATACCAAGTTTGTTATCGTGACTGACGACGATGTCAATGTGCGTGACTGGAAAGATGTCATCTGGGCCATGACGACACGCATGGACCCGGGGCGCGATACCACGGTCATCGACAATACACCGATTGACTATCTCGACTTCGCCTCACCGGTGTCTGGCCTGGGCTCCAAGATGGGATTCGATGCGACCAATAAATGGCCCGGGGAGACGAACCGTGAATGGGGTAAACCCATTACGATGACAGCGGAGGTCAAGCAACGCGTTGATGACCTCTGGGATGAGCTGGGTATTGGACAGTAGCGCAGCCCTGCAGCTGTTAGAATAAAATCCGCTATGAATTATTGACGCTTAGGTTTAGTCTTTGCGGTCTAGAGTGATTGTTCAGAGGGATTGTTACCATGCGCCATCTCCTTTTAACCCTGATACTATTAATGTTGAGTGCCTGTCAGATGACACCGCTTCGGGGTGAGCAGGCACCTGCCTATATGGCCGTACCGGTGGGTTCGTCATTAGTATTAACCCGGGGCATCACTATCCCTGCCAATCAGACCAGCGTCTATGTTCAGGACGGCAAGCTGACGACCTATAGTGGTCGTGACCAGTACGCGCCTAACTGCAAATTTGAATTGTATTCGATTAGTGATAGGCCCCGAGCGGTCAAGGCCGATACCTTTCGTGTTACCCGGGTGGAACATGACACGGATTATGCCAGTGCGGCGAACCTCATGTATGCCGGACCTGTCGGCTATTCGGACGGTGGTCCGCTGGCGATTATTTATTCGGTGACGTTTTCATTACAATCCACACAGCAGCCGGATGTGTTTCGTCTGAGTTGTGAATACTGGGCAGACCCGTTGAGCAGTGACGACCTGACCCTGGCGGAGGTACGGCAAAGCTTAAAACCGCTATTTGCCCTGAACCTCAACTAATCAGGTGCTGGCTTACTTATTTTGCGCCTTACTGGCGGCGAGGTAGGCATCGACAATCCCATATAGCCAGCAAATTATAATAAGCGTAATCGACAGGCTATAACCGCAGGTGGTGGCGTGTTGCACGCTGTCGCTGGTAATGCGGCTAAGCGTTGACAGATCGACCATCGCTCCCTGAAGCTGGATTTGTTGTAAGGCCGATGTTGCGGCCTTCATCGCCACCACCAGGATGTAGAGAAAGCCGACGAGTGTGACGGCCAGTAGCGCAATGCCGGTTCGAAAACGTTTTAGATAGAGCTGTCCGGCACCTGGAATAACAAGGGCAGACAGCAGTACGGCTTTGCTGATAGAAGGCTTCATGAACCGCAGTGTAGCCGAAAGTCGACACTGCCGCCGTGATTTGCGGTATTGTTTCCCGTATAGTGTTTGCAGATTCATAACGGGGAGGGGGCGTGATGCGGTCCATTCTGGTCCTGAATGCCAAGGGCGGCTGCGGCAAAAGCACGATTGCGACCAACCTGGCCAGTTATTTTGCCTGGGAAGAGGAAAAATCCGTCGCCCTGGTCGACTTTGATCCGCAGGCCTCCAGTATGGAATGGTTACAGGCCCGCAGTGAGGAGTGGCCGGAGATACGGGGGTATGCCGCCTATCGTGATAATGTCCGAATTCCCAGCAATGTCGATGTGGTGATCTACGATGCCCCGGCACGGGTGAGTACCTCCGAGATATCCGCCCTGGTGCGTCGTGCCGAGACGGTCATTATTCCCGTCCTGCCTTCACCTATTGATATACGTGCCGCCGCCCATTTTATCCGTGACCTGCTCACTGTTGGCAAGGTCTCGCGTGAGCAGACCAAATTGGCGATTATTGCCAATCGTGTACGTGAGAACACGCTTATTTATCAGTCATTACAGTCCTTTGTAAAAACCCTGAAAATTCCCTTTATCACCACCCTGCGGGATACGCAGAACTACATACATGCAGAAGAGCGTGGAATTGGTATTTTTGAAATGGCGCCCTCCCGAGTCTGGCAGGACCTGGAGCAATGGGAGCCATTAATTAAATGGCTGCGTAGTAAACGCAGTCGAATAAGCCGTTGAGAGTTAATATGGCGCTGGGCCCATTGAAGTGGTACAAACGAAGTAGCAACAGGCGTGATGAGTACGCTAACCCCCTGACTGATCGCATCAGCCAGTTCATGAATAAACACCAGACGAAACCAGAAGGAGACACGACATGCAGAAAAATGTAGGTGGTATAGACAAAGGGATTCGAGTCATCGTGGGAATTGCGATTATCGCCGCGGGGGTCGTCTATCAAAGCTGGTGGGGTGCGCTTGGCTTGATTCCGCTGGCGACGGCAGTGTTGGGCTGGTGCCCGCCCTATGCGATTTTTGGAATTAATTCCTGTAAAACAAAACACCCGGAGTCCTGATAGAGTATGAGTGGCATGAGCTGGGATGAGCGTTATGCTGAAACGGATTTTGCTTATGGTACGCAGCCAAATGGTTTTCTGCTTGAAGTCCTTGCGGAGATACCAAAGGGTAGGGTGTTGTGCCTTTGTGAAGGTGAAGGACGCAATGCCGTTTATCTGGCGGAGCAGGGTTATACCGTTACCGCGGTTGACGCTTCGAGCGTCGGTATGGCGAAGGCACAACGCCTGGCGACAGATCGAGGCGTGAGTATTGAAACCATAGTTTCTGATCTGGGTGACTTTGTTATCCCAGCCAATACGTTTGATGCCGTCATCTCGATTTTTTGCCATATCCCCAAGCTCCTGCGTGAAAAAGTCCATCAACAGGTCGTGCGGGGTTTGAAGAAAAATGGTGTATTGGTGCTGGAGGCCTATGTCCCCAGACAGCTGGAATTTGCCACCGGAGGACCACCGACCGCAGAATTAATGATGGACCTGCAGAGTCTGAAGCTTGAGCTGCAAGGGCTTGAGCTGTTACATGCCGAAGAGAAGGTGCGTGACGTGGTCGAAGGCAGGTATCACACCGGCCAGGGCGCAGTGGTGCAGATTGTCGCCAAAAAGTCGACGGCAGCCTGATGTTCCTCCAGCAGATGACGGCTGAAAAATTCCGTACGTTTATGCGCTGGCTGACCGCTCTCCTGCTCTCCCTGTTCCTTGTTTATCCGGCGGGCGCGGCGAGTCTAAAGAATCAGTTACTCAATCATGCCTCCCCCTACCTGGCCATGCATGGACATGACCCCGTGCACTGGCAGGAATGGAATGCAGCGACGCTGGCGCGTGCCCGGCAAGAAAATAAAATGATCTATGTCTCCAGTGGTTACTTTTCCTGTCACTGGTGTCATGTGATGCAAAGAGAAAGTTACCGTGACCCCGTTATTGCCAAGCTCCTCAATGATAACTTTATCCCGGTCAAGGTGGATCGGGAATTAAATTCTGCACTGGATGCCCGACTTATCGAATATGTCGAAAACACACAGGGATTTTCCGGCTGGCCCCTGAATGTCTTTATTACACCTGAGGGCTATCCCCTGGTGGGAATGGTCTATGTCCCACCGAAAAATTTTTTAAAAATTGTGACCAACCTTAAGCACGAGTGGCAAAATAATCAGAAAGAATTAAAACAACTAGCGATTAATGTCAGCAGCGAAGTCAGCGGTGTTCAGGATATTCAGTCAACCCCGATTACCGCCGCACTTGTGAAGCAGAGTGAATCTGCACTTTTGCAGAAGGCCTTCAGCATGGCCGATGAGATGCAGGGGGGCTTCGGTGAGACCAGTAAGTTTCCTTCGGCCCCTCAGCTTAAAATTCTGCTAAAGGTGTACCAGCATAGTCGTGACGATCGTCTCTATCGGTTTCTCGTTCTGACTTTCGATCAAATGGCGAGCCAGGGATTGCGTGATCATCTGGGGGGAGGCTTCTTTCGTTACGTGGTTGATCCTAATTGGCAGATCCCACACTTTGAAAAAATGCTCTATGACAACGCCCTGCTGGCCGCGCTGTATCTACAGGCTGCGAAAGTACTGAAACATCCGCAGTACAGGGTAGTTGCCAGCGAGACACTGGATTTTATGCAGTCGCAGATGCGGTTAGCTTCTGGCGGTTTACTGACAAGTCTGTCTGCCATTGACGCCAAGGGAGTTGAGGGTGGTTATTATCTGTGGGATACAGATGAAATAAAAAAGATCCTGTCTAAAAAAGAATGGTCGTTGGTCAAAGTATACTGGGGCCTGCAAGGTGCTCCTGAGCTGGAACATGGCCATCACCTGGTAGAGGCCAACAGTGTGACGCAACTGGTACGTGAGACCGGCTGGTCAAAACAGGACATTATCGGGCAGTTACAGAGCGCTAAAAAGAAACTATTGAAGCGTCGCCAGGGGCGTGGCTTACCGGAGGATCGAAAGGCGCTGGCCGCCTGGAATGGTCTGGCCCTGTCGGCCTATATTGCCGGTGCCAGGGAGGGCCTGATCGATATGACACAGGTGCGTCAGCTCAAGGACTATATTGCAACAAACTTGTGGGATGGAAAAACGCTCTATCGGATGACGTCATCGGCAAAATATTCTGTCCCCGGTGATCTGGAAGACTACGCCTATGTTAGTCAGGCCCTGTTGGCGTGGGCCATCTGGCAAGGAGATGATCAAGACTGGCAGCGAGTGCAGACGCTGGTCGAACAGGCCTGGCATAAGTTTTATAGTAAACAGGGCTGGAAGCGATCAGAAACCAGTCTGCTCAAATATCACGAGGCGCAGACGTTAATAAGTGATGGCCCCATGCCATCACCCGCAGCGGTGCTGATTAAGACCAGTCTTGCCCTGGCGCACTATCGCCACGATAAGGCCTTACAGGTGCAGGCGAAGGCGGCATTAAGTCTTGAGCATGAACAGTTGGTGGAAAATATCTACTGGTACGCGAGTTACATGGATGCGTTGTATACTCAGCAGCAGTTCGCAGATTTAAAATAGTAGTTCTGGTGGACGTTGCATAATTTCAAATTCAAACTGGGCAAAGTCACGCGTCGCTAATCGCATGTTTGTCAGCCTGACATAAAACATGCGTTGTTTCATATTGATGGCCATGATGGTATTAATATCAAAAATTAATGCGGGTAATATCAAGCAGCGTGATTGTTTCAATGACACCTGACGCGGGATCATCAAGCCACGATAATATTCTGTACCTGCCCCGGTGCCGTTGACGGCCTTAATGCCGACTGGTACCGCGCCATTGGCAATATTCATCACGCCCAGTTGCAGCGAGCCATCGCCTTCGAGAGAGGGTTGGGTGCGTAACCAGCGAACGACACCCAGCTGCCAGCGTACATGACGTTTATGGCTGGAACGATAAGCGGCAATCTGCCCTACCTTGGCGTGTCGTGGCGCACAGTGGTCGGTACAGGATAGGGCGATGCCAACCGGACTGATATTGCGCTGCCACCACGGATTGAGTGAAAAGGCCTGCTGGGCATGATGGCGATCGATTTCCAGGGCCTCGCGGTAGGCGATGCTAAATGGCGTCGAGGTATCTTGCGGATGTAACTTTTCCTGGCTGTCTTTACGTAGTTTGAGCTCATCCATTTGCGGGCTAAACAAGGCACGGTCTGTCAGGTAGTAATGACAGGCATTCAATCCCAGAGCGACTTGAACGGAACCTTCGAGTGGAAATCGTTTGCTGCGTCTAACCAGTCGGGCATTGAGGGCATCACCGAGACGCAATAACATGTCACGGTCGCCGCGTTCGATCAATGTTGCACCGTCTAATGATATCTCCTGCATATTCTGCCGCAAAATTTTCTGCAAATACTTATCCAGTTGTGTCGACGCCTCGCTGATGTCGATCAAGATCCCCTGCTGCGGTGTATAGTCTATGTCCAGAGGAATATATTGAGGAGGGAGATCAGAGGCCTGGTCAATAATGTATTCACCCTGTGGTGAAGCGCCACCAAGGCGGTGAAATTCACAGTCGCTGGCCCAGCGTGCAATCAATTGATAAGTATTTTCTACCTCGGATTCCAGCAGGTGGTAGGGTTCGGTGAGCCGCAGCAGGACAATGCATTTGTATGCGAGTTCGATCGTATGCGGTATCGGTAACGGAGTATCAGGGTCAGTATCATCGATAGGTTGATCATGCAGGTGATGTTCTTCGGCGTAACGATAAAGCTGGTGTAGCTCGTGCCAGATATTTTCGATCTCGGGTTGATACAGGGCATAGCGTGATACGAGTTGTCTCGCGAGATACTTGGTTGCCAGATAAATGGACTCCTGCAGTATCCAGGGGGCAATTTTTTTACTACCCCCCTGCAGGTCAATTTCTGTAATAATTAGTTTATAGGCGACTGCCTGTGCGTCGAGCAATTGCTGTAGAGTCTGCGAGATTTGTAACTGGTGGCGGTTCAGCGGGATCGCGGTATTTTTCAAGCTTTGCCGCAGTTCGGTCGATAATTGTTTGCTCAGGGGCTGAAGTTCTTGGAGCCATTGAAAGCGCTCTTTGGCTGAATAATCGGCATTATTCATGGCATGCAACTGTAATAATAGCTGGTTGGCCGCCGCCAGATGATTGGCCATGGGGAGTTTTTCTATCCACTGGCGTAACTGTTTACTACGCGTAAAGGGCTTACGCTGTTTAGTCGCATGTGAACCGGGCGGGCGAAAAGAAGGCAGAGGCATAGCGGTATCGTACCAAAATCAAGACCTTATCACTAAGAAATATCGAGCCTGGCAGGTCTGTAGCGCAGGGTATGGTTGAAAAGTTTTTTGTTGGAGAGCCTGTTTTTGTAAAGAAATAATGGAAATCAACGGGGACATTATTTATAACTGGTGCTGGGAAATCCCCCGGCCATAAGATAATCATAATATACTAACAGAAGGTGGAGTGCAGTCCATGATGAAAAAACAGGTATGTAAATCGTTCATGGTATTGGTCGGAGTTTTGTTATCGCTGGGCTGGGGACTGGTTCAGGCTGAGGGTTTGGTTCTGACATCGCCGCCGCGTGAGTCTCCGGCGGCAGGTGAGAAATTGTATGGCCCCCTGGCCAAGGCACTAACCGGGTTGCTCGGGGTGACGGTAACCTATAAACATCCGGGTAACTGGTTAACGTATCAGCGCGAAATGCGAAACGATGCCTACGACATTGTCTTCGATGGGCCGCAGTTTATCGCCTGGCGTCAGGCGCATCTCAAAAATGAGGCAGTAGTAAAATTACAGGGGAGCCTGGAGTTTTTTCTGGTGTCGCACGTTGATGATAAAAGCGTGAATACCCTGGATGATTTGATCGGCAAACGAATTTGCGGTATTCCGCCGCCGAATCTTGCAACCTTGACCGTTCTGGATAAATTCAGAAACCCGGTACGCCAACCGCTGATAAAGGGTGTCAAAGGGGGCATGCTAGGTGTGGCCAAGGCCTTCAAGGCGGGGCTGTGTCAGGCGGCCGTCTTTCGCGATACCTTTTATAAGAAAAAGCTCACGGATGCGGACCGCGCGACGATGAAGGTGCTGTATCAGAGCAAGCCGATACCGAATCAGGGCATTTCGGTGAGTCAGCGTATTAGTTCTGCGGATCGAAACAAGATTCGAGATTTTATCATGACCCCGGCGGGGATTAAGGTGACCGCTGCTATTGTCAAACGCTTTGGTGGTAAATTGGTAAAATCGTTCGTACCGACCAGTCGTACCGAATATGAAGGCTATAACAACTTGCTGGAAGGTGTTATTTTTGGCTGGTAATGATTAGCCGGCTCGGTTAAAGCCATTTTCTAGCAAAAGAAAACGCCCCTGACGGGGCGTTTTTTATTGTGGCCGCTACTGGATGCGGGTGAGGCCTTACATCAGTGCCTGCTTGAGTTTTTTCATGGCATTATTTTCCAGTTGGCGAATACGTTCTGCCGATATCTGATATTTATCCGCCAGGTCCTGCAGGGTGCTTTTGTTGTCGCTCAACCAGCGCTGTTCCATGATGTCACGACTGCGCTCATCTAATGTACGGATGGCCGCATGCAGACGTTCATTTTGTGCGCTGGCCCAGTTATCCGCCTCGAGTAACTGCGAGGGTTCATACCGACTATCCTGCAGGTAGGCCGCCGGTGCAGGGGCGTGATCATCATCGTCACTGTCCTGGGCCTCGAAGGCAATATCATGTCCGGTCAGGCGCGATTCCATTTCCCGGACATCGACCTCGGAGACCCCCAGGTCTTTGGCCACTGCCTGGGTTTCGTCATGCGTAAACCAGCCAAGACGATTCTTGGAGCTACGTAGATTAAAAAACAGTTTGCGTTGCGCCTTGGTAGTGGCGACTTTCACGATACGCCAGTTACGCAGGACGAACTCATGTATTTCGGCGCGTATCCAGTAGACCGCAAATGAGACCAGACGTACACCGACGCTGGGGTCAAAGCGTTTGACGGCCTTCATGAGGCCAATGCTACCTTCCTGGATCAGGTCAGCCTGTGACAGGCCATAACCACTGTAGCTGCGCGCAATGTGGGCAACAAACCTCAGGTGCGACAGGATCAGGTGTCGAGCCGCCTCCAGGTCGTTGTGTTCTTTCAGACGGGTGGCCAGCTTAAATTCCTCTTCCGCGCTAAGCATTGGAATACGGCTGACGGCCTGGGTATAACTCTCCAGACTACCTGTCGGAATGCTAAGTTGCAGATCAAAGCCTTTGGTCATAATGGTTCCACCTCTAATTTAAGCGTGCCCTAATATTAGCACTCGAAACGTTGGAGTGCCAAGTGCTGGAAAAGTTCAGCCGTAATATGGGGCTTAATTACTGATATAAATTAGGGTTAAGTGGTGGTGCTGGCCTGTCCGCTGGTCGAGCTGCCGTGCCACGGAGACTCTGTGGGGCCTTCCTCGGTGTAGACATAGACCCGGTTGCGACCGTTTTCCTTGGCGGCGTACAGGGCCTTGTCGGCCAGCGACATAAAGCGGGTCAGGGTGAGTCTGGGGTGATCCAGGCTACTGACCAGGCCGATACTGATGGTGATATCGATATTGGAAGGCCGTAGGTGTTCGATTTCGTAGCGTAGTGTCTCCGCTCGCGCCAGGGCCTTTTCGGCCGGACAATTGGCAAGCAGGACGCAGAATTCCTCGCCGCCAAAACGGACCACCATGGCGTCGGCAAAGCTGCTATTGAGCTTGTCGCCCAGTTCTGCGAGTACATGGTCGCCGGTGATGTGACCCAGGGTGTCATTAATGCGCTTGAAATGATCGATATCGATCAGCATGGCCCATACAGGCTGGTGCTGACTATCTTTGAGGTAATCTTCGCCATTATCGACCAGATAGCGTTTGCTGCGCACACCGGTCAGGCTATCTGTTGCAGCAATCCAGCGCATGGTTTCCGTCTGTTGCTTGAGGGCATCGTACTGGTGCTTGATCAGCATCAGGGCGCGGACCCGCGCCATCATGACTTCTTCAATAATAGGCTTGGTGACAAAGTCATTGGCACCGGCGTGAAAGACTTCGATCTGGGTTTGCTGGTCGTCCGAGCTGGTCAGGACTAACACCGGTAGTTCCTGCTGAGTGTAGTGTAGCTTGGCCCGCATGGCGTGCAGCAGGTCGCCGCCGGTCATATCGCCCAGGAGGTAAAAATCGGTTATGACCAGATCGATATTATCCAGACTATTGGCCTCGCGGTCATTGGCCTCCAGCAATTTATAGGCATCCTCGGCATTGGTCTTATGCGTCACCTTGAGCCCGTGCTTTTCGAGAATTTTACAGGTGACGGCGGCGGCCGTGGCGCTATCTTCGACAAACAGGATGTGGCCCGAGAGTCCGGAATTACGCTGAACAAAGGCCATAATGAAGCTGCCAAAGGCCTTATAGCCTAACGATTTGTCAAAATAGTCGGTGACCCCGGCGGCAAAACCCTCCCGCAGCAGGCGGGCATCGGCATCGCCGGACACCACAATCACCGGCGTATAGTGATGGGTCTTGGAGCTGCGTACCGTGCGACTGAGCGCCAGGCCATCCATATCCGGTAGCATTAACGAAGTGGTAATCAGGTCGAACTTATCTTTGTCGAGCAGCGCCAGACCCTGTTGGCCGTTTTCCACCGCGACGACCTCGACATCATGGATTTCTTCGCGCAGCGTGCGCATCAGTAAGGCACGGGTTACTGACGAACCGTCGACGATCAGAATCCGGGTGATACGATTGTTAAACATGGGCCCTTTTACTTTGCTAAATAATGGAAATTGAATTAATTGTTATTATGAATACCAGTGTAACGGAAGTTGACTCAGGTGGGTTCGATTTCACGCAGGTGTTTACCTACGGCCAGCCAGGAGCCCAGTAAGCCCAGGAGCGTACTTGCCATTAACAGGTTAACTATCGACCCCAGGCCCAGGTAACTTAACTTAAATGGGCTCTGATATAAGGCCGCGAGCTGGCCGACAGGGCCACTGATAATGAGCAGTGCCACGGTAATGGCGATGACCGCGATAATGCCGCCCAGCAGCCCATACCAGACACCACTATAAAGAAAGGGGCGCCGGATGAAGGCGTCGGTACCCCCGATGAGCTTGATGACGACAATCTCGGCGCGCCGACTCTGGATCGCCAGGCGGATGGTGTTGCCAACCACCAGTAATACGGCCAGGCCCAACAGGGCGGCAAGGATAACCACACCCTGGCGCACGATCGCCATAATGGCGTAGAGGCGCTTAATCCACTGCATGTCCAGCTGGGCAATATCGACCTCCGGATAGGCCTTGAGCTTTGCCAGCAGCAAGCTGGTACTGGCCGGCGAGCGTGCCTTGTTGTTTGGCTGGATGACGAGGACGGCGGGCAGGGGGTTGTCCTGTAATGCCTTCAGGGCATCGCCAAACCCGGATAGGGCCTTGAATTCGTTGAGGGCCTGCTGGCGACTGATGTAGTGCACGTCTTCGACTTCACCGAGTTTACGCAGACGATTGGCCAGGGTACGTGCCTGAAAGTCGGTCGTATCGGTTTTCAGGAACAGGGATATCTGCGTTGCCCCCTGCCAGCCACCGCTGAGTTGCTGAGCATTATCCAGCAAGACATGTAGTCCCGTAGGCAGGGCCAGGGCAATCCCGATTACGGCGGCGGTCATGAACGTGGCCACCGGGGTCCGACTCAGTTGTCCCAGGCTGGAGACCAGTACCTGGGCGTGGCGTAGCAAATAGGTCTTAACCGCCATGGACAGGCCATGCTGCCGGCCACTAATGGCCTCACGTCTGGGGAGGGGTTTGTTGCGGCGGAACATACTACGCCTCGCCGCCCTGAATGAGACGCCCCTGTTCCAGTACCAGGCGTCGATTCGACATGCGCTTGATCAGGTCAAGGTCATGGGTAGCGACCAGTACGGTGACGCCGACCTGGCTAAACTGCTCGAATATTTGCATGATCTCCCAGGACAGGTCGGGGTCGAGATTCCCGGTCGGCTCATCTGCCAATAACAGTGGCGGTTTGTTGACCACGGCGCGGGCAATGCCCACGCGTTGCTGTTCGCCACCCGAGAGGGTAATGGGATAACTTTTTTCCTTGTTCAGCAGGCTGACCTTATCCAGCGCCGCACGCACGCGACGTGCAATTTCGTTACTGGGGACCCCGGCGATGACCAGCGGCAGCGCGACATTGTCAAACACCGTGCGATCAAACAATAGCTGGTGATCCTGAAAAATGATGCCAATATTGCGCCGGTGATATGGGATCCGCCGTCGTGGCAGTTTGCTGAGATTTTGTCCATTGATAATGACCTGGCCACGACTGCTGCGCTCGATCAGGGTAACCAGTTTTAACAGGGTACTTTTACCGGCACCGGAGTGGCCGGTGAGGAAGGCCATTTCTCCAGGCAATAGATGAAAATTGACGTTCGACAGGGCTTCCTGGCCGCCGGGGTAACGCTTGCTGACATCTGAAAATCTGATCATAGAGATAGCGATTGTGTTCTATTTGTTTTTTTTACGACAGAAGGTCGACCGAGCGAAAGATAGTGTCTCTGTGTTCGGCTGTCATCCTTGCCGCGCAATCTAAGCTTATTCAGCACTATTTTGTACAAAGAGCGCCTGAACAAAGTCTTCCGCTTTAAACGGCCGCAGGTCATCAATCCCCTCACCGACGCCAATAAAGCGTATGGGTAGGCCCAGTTGATGGGCGATGGCAAAAATAATCCCGCCCTTGGCGGTGCCGTCCAGCTTGGTCAGGGTAATGCCGCTGACCCCGACGGCGGCCTGAAACTGCTTTGCCTGCACCAGGGCATTTTGACCGGTACCGGCATCAAGGACCAGCATCACCTCGTGCGGTGCCTCGCCATCCAGTTTCTGCACCACGCGTTTGACCTTTTTTAGTTCCTCCATCAGGTTGTCCTGCGTGTGCAGGCGACCGGCGGTATCGGCGATCAGGACATCGATGCCCCTGGCCCTGGCAGACTGCACGGCATCAAAAATCACCGAGGCGCTATCGGCACCGCTGTGCTGGGCAACCACCGGGATATCGTTGCGCTCACCCCAGGTCTGTAGCTGTTCTACGGCTGCAGCACGAAAGGTATCGCCGGCGGCCAGCATGACGCTATGGCCCTCCTGCTGAAAGCGTCGGGCAAGCTTGCCGATGGTCGTGGTCTTACCGGCACCATTTATCCCCACCATCAAGATGACATAGGGTTGCTTATGGGTATCGATCTGCAGGGGGTGTTCGCTACGCATCAGCATGCTGGCCATATGAGCCTGCAGGCTTTGCAGCAGGGCCTGGGCATCTTTTAACTCATTGCGTGATACCTGCCGGGTAAGCTCATTAATAAGCGTGTTCGTGGCTTCGATGCCAACATCGGCAGTGAGCAGCAGGGTCTCAAGATCCTCCAGTAGCTCCGCGTCGATGCTCTTTTTGCCCAGTACCAGGTCACCGAGGCCCTCCGCCAATCCAGCACGGGTACGTTTCAGGCCATCTTTAAGGCGACTGAACAAACCGGTCCTGGTGGTGTCTGATGGTGCAGTATCGCGGGTGGATTTATTTTTGAAACCAAACATCGTAAGAACCATTAAAAGTGGGCTGCTAAACGGGTCGTTTGCCTGACCGTATGATTAGGCTATCCTACCATGTCGCAAATCACTGGGTCAGTAGTACAGCGGAGGAAACCTTGAACTTCTTAAAACATTTTGTCGCCCTGTTCCTGCTGGGGCTGGCGGCGACTTCGGTCCAGGCGGCCGCCAGTGTTCACGAGTATCGGCTGGCTAACGGCATGAAAGTCCTGGTCAAGCCGGACCACCGTGCCCCGGTGGTCGTGGCGCAGGTATGGTACAAGGTTGGTTCCAGCTATGAATGGAGCGGCCTGACCGGGGTTTCGCATGTGCTGGAACACATGATGTTCAATGGCACGAAAAAGCATGGCCGCGGCGAGTTCTCACGGATAATTGCCGAACAGGGTGGCCGCGAAAATGCCTTCACCAGCCGTGACTATACCGCCTATTTTCAACAGCTCGAAAAAAGTCGCCTGCCAATCAGCATGGAGCTGGAAGCGGATCGCATGCATAACCTGGTACTGGACCCGAAGATTTTTGCCAAAGAACTCAAGGTCGTCATGGAGGAACGTCGCACCCGTACGGATGATCAACCGCGCTCGCTTACCTACGAACAATTTTATGCCGCCGCCTTTACCAACAGTGGTTACCACAATCCCACCATTGGCTGGATGAATGACCTGGATACCCTGAACGTGGATGACCTGCGTGCCTGGTATAAAGAATGGTACGCCCCCAATAACGCGACACTCGTTGTCGCCGGTGATGTCGACCCGGATGACGTCTATGCCATGGCAAAACGTTATTACGGTGATGTGCCAAAAGGCAAAGCCATTAACTTCAAGCCGCGCCAGGAATCCGAGCAGCACGGCGAGCGTCGCATTGTGGTTGCGGCACCGGCGAAATTACCGTTTATTTTGATGGGTTACAAAGTGCCGGTACTGGCCACCGCAAAGGATGAAAAAGAGGTCTATGCCCTCGATGTCCTGACGGGTGTGCTCGATGGTGGCAACAGTGCGCGCTTTGCGCGTGACCTGATTCGGGGTCGGCAACTGGCGGCATCCGCCGGGGCGTCTTATAGCATGTATGCCAGAATTAATGACCTGTTGATCCTGCAAGGTATCCCGGCCAATGGTCATACCATCCAGGAAATGGAGGCAGCCTTACGCGGGCATGTCGAAAGGCTTAAAACTGAACTGGTGGATGAAAAAGAATTACAGCGCATCAAGGCGCAGGTCATCGCCGCCAAAGTCTATGAAAAGGATTCAGTCTTCTACCAGGCCATGTCGCTGGGTATTCTGGAGTCAGTCGGCCTTGGCTGGCAGAAACAGGATGAGTATGTCGACAAGATCAAGGCGGTGACGGCCGAACAGGTGCGCGAGGTGGCCAGAAAATATTTGATTGATGATCATCTTACTGTGGCGACCTTAAAACCCCTACCGATTGATCCCAACAAGGCGCCGGTGATGCCTTTGCCTGAACGTCATTAAGAGAAACGTCACATGAAGATTCCTACAAGTTATCGTCCACTGATTATTTTGCTTATCGGTATTGCGCTGGTCACCGGCTATGCCTGGATGAGCGGTGACATGCACGAGCCGGTGAAGGTAAAGGGCCTGGCGATTAAAAGCTGGACCACGACGAACGGCGCGCGCGTCTATTATGTCCCCGCCACGAGCCTGCCCATGATCGATGTACGCGTCGTCTTCGATGCCGGGAGTGCCCGTGATGGCAAACAGTTTGGTATCGCGCAGCTGACCAATGAATTACTCCCGGAAGGTGCCGGCGACTGGAACGCCCAGCAGTTGGCCGAACGTTTTGAAGATGTCGGCGCGGATTTTTCCAATGATGCCGAACGCGATATGGCGGTCATTAGTCTGCGTAGCCTGACAGAAAAGAAATGGCTCGATACAGCCCTGGAAACTATGGCGACGATAATTAGTCAACCTCGCTTTGATCAAAAAGATATTGACCGCGACCGTCAATTACAACTGGTTTCGATCGAGGAACAGCAGCAGTCCCCCGAGGCGATTGCCGACAAACTGTTCTATAAAAATCTTTATGGTGACGATCACCCCTATGCCCATTCCAGCATGGGTAACAAGGCAACACTTACCAGTATTAAGCGCGAAGACCTGGTGGCCTTTCACAAACAATATTATGTCGGTAAAAATGCAGTGGTCGCCATCGTCGGTGACGTGGATGAGAAGCAGGCCCATCAGATCGCCGAACAGGTCGTCGGGACTTTGCCTGCCGGTGAGACACCTGCGGCACTACCTGAACCCAAGCCACTGGCCAAGTCAGTCACGGTGAGACAGGTCTATCCCACGACCCAGACACATCTGCTGGCGGGGGTTATTGGTCTGGAACGTGGAGACAAGGATTACTTTCCGCTCTATGTCGGTAATCACATCCTGGGCGGGAGTGGCTTTAGTTCGCGCATGATGGCTGAGATCCGCGAAAAGCGCGCCCTTGCCTATAGCGCGTATAGTTATTTCTTGCCGATGCATGTTCGAGGCCCATTCCAGATGGGCGCGCAGACGCGAAATGATAAGGCGGAAGAAACTTTAAAACTGATGAAGCAGGAGCTGCGTACCTTCGTTGCTCAGGGCCCAACCGCAGACGAACTGGAGCACGCCAAGCGTAACATCACCGGGGGCTTTCCCCTGAAGTTGGCGAGTAATAAAAATATTGTGCAGTACCTGGCCATGATCGGCTTTTATAAACTGCCACTGAACTATCTGGACAAGTTTAATCAGCAGATCAATGCCGTCACGCTCAAACAGATAAAAGACGCCTTTAAGCGCCGTGTTGACCCGGATAAATTATTAACGGTGATTGTCGGCGCAGATGCGAAGCAACAATAAGCGACAGACAACAGCATCAATCCTCGGGAGATGAACGCAGGGACCATCAAAGATAATGTGCGTTGCATCATTTTGGTGATCTCTGTGTTAGTGAATAATACTAGTCAGGATTTCTCCATGTCAGTATTGCTGTATAAACACTCAAGGTAAGCGTCTTTTCTCTATGCCACACAAAAATGCCCAGCTTCGCATCATTGGCGGTCAGTGGCGCGGCCGTAAACTTGGGTTCGCAGACGAACCGGGTGTGCGACCGACGGCCGACCGCGTCCGCGAAACCCTGTTCAACTGGCTCATGCTCGACATCGAAGGCGCGCGTTGTCTGGACCTGTTTGCTGGTAGTGGTGCGCTGGGTTTAGAGGCCTTATCCCGTGACGCCAGGGAAGTGGTGTTTGTCGATAGCAATCAAAAGGTTGTCAACACTATCAAGGCACAATTAAAAATTCTGGCAGCCGACAATGCACAGGTCATCCATAATTCCGCCGAGCGTTATTTGCAGACACAAAACAGCAACCCCTTTGACATAATTTTTCTTGACCCGCCTTTTCATAAAGAATTTCTGTTGCCGATCATCGGGCAGCTCGTTAAAGGCCGGTGGTTAAAGGCAGACACACTCATTTACATTGAAGCAGAGAAGGAACTGGGAGCACCGGAACTTCCGGCAGGCTGGGTGTATCACAAAAGTAAAACCGCCGGACAGGTGAGCTTTTATCTGGTCAAAAAAGACGACGAGTAGATGTAGCTGAGCATTGCCTACCGTTGCCGATTTACAAAATGTCTGTAAGTTGGTCTTCGCTGAAGGCACAGACCAGCTCGCGATCTGGAGCCACAATTAAATTACCCGAAGGCGCGGTGTTGATAGAAGAAAAACTGCGGTGATGTGCATTTTTGTTTAGACAAAAAGAATACGACGTTGTAGTTTTGAGGGGTGCTGGGTGTCGCCCGGTGACTTAGTATTAAATTCCACTGTGGTGTACTATATTCAGCTCACGATTTTTCGCCAAGCAGATACCGATGACAAGAACCGTAATTTACCCGGGCACCTTCGACCCGATTACCAACGGCCATACCGACCTGGTACAGCGGGCGGCGAAGCTGTTCGACCGCGTGGTCATTGCTGTGGCCAGGGGCGGGCCGTCCAAGGATCCGGTGTTCTCGCTGGAGGAACGGGTGGCACTGGTCAGCGATATCTTTGCCGGCCGTGACAATATCGAGGTGCTGGGTTTCGATACCCTGCTGGTGGATTTTGCCAGTGAGCAGGGTGCCAGCGTAATTTTACGCGGTCTGCGGGCGGTATCGGATTTTGAATATGAATTCCAGCTTGCCAGCATGAATCGCCACCTGTCGCCACAGATTGAGACCCTGTTTCTGACACCGGCGGAGGAGTATTCCTATATCTCATCCTCACTGGTACGACAGGTTGCCGTACTCGGTGGTGATGTGACCTCATTCGTCCCCCCCAAAGTGGCGGCTGCACTGAAGCAGCGAATGGGGTAAAATCCTGTTTCCATTGAACCCAGCAATGAAGTAATACCCACTATGTCCCTACTGATAAATGACGAATGCATTAATTGTGATGTCTGTGAGCCCGAGTGTCCGAATGAGGCCATTACCCAGGGTGATGAGATCTATGAGATTAATCCGAACCTGTGCACCGAGTGCGTTGGTCACTATGATGAGCCACAGTGTATTGAGGTCTGCCCGGTGGACTGTATTCTGAAGGACCCGGAAAACCCGGAGTCTGAAGGCAAACTGAAGCTGAAGTATGAGCAGCTTACCGGCAAAAAGGCCTCTTAGCCTTCGATCGATACCTGACGCTCAGGTTTATTGAGTAACAGCGTTTGTTCTGCGGTAACAGAACACAGCCAGCCCTCTGCAACATAGGTCGTTGATACGGTCTCGGTAATCAATGCCGGACCGCTAATGACTTCGCCGACGCGTAAGGCGTCACGTGCGATAAGCGCGGCGGGCAGGTCAATACCGTAGAGCGACACGCTGCCGTGTTCGACGCCTGAGCCCGGTTGTTGACGCGTAGACAGGCTGACCTGATTCGGGGCCGTGGTGACGGAGACGCGGACATTGACCAGTTCCAGTGGTAGCGCGAGTCGATGGCCATAGAGTTGCTGGTGGCGTTGTTGAAACTTTTCGCCGCTAGATTGCTTGTCCTGCCACGGTACATTCAAAAAATACGCCTGTCCCTGATACCGCAGGTCCACGCTCGCCTGAGAAATGACCTCCCTTTCAGACACACCTTCTTCACATAACGCCATTTGTCCCTGCTGTACTAACTGGCGAAGTGTGGCATCGATGTGCGTCGTTTCCATCGCATCGAATAAACCGTTGAGGCTGTGCGAGAGTTGCCGCGCCTGCGGTGCGACCAGCATGCCAAAGGCCGATAACACCCCGGCATGCACCGGTACCATGGCCTGCTGCATCCCCAGGGCATCAGCCAGGGCGCAGACGTGCAGGCCACCGGCACCACCAAAGGAGGTCAACGTAAGTTGGCGTGGATCGATGCCCCGTTGAACGGACATGACGCGCAGGGCCTGCACCATGTGTTCATTGGCGATGCCTATAATGCCTGCCGCCGTTTCCTCAATCCCCAGGCCTAGGTTGACGGCAATGGTATGAATGGCTCTACGGGCGGCATCAATATCCAGCGACATATGACCCCCCAAAAAGCTGTCGGCGCGTAGTCGGCCGAGGACAAGATTGGCATCGGTGACGGTCGGCTGTGAGCCGTCTTTACCATAGCAGGCGGGTCCGGGATCGGCACCGGCGGACTGTGGCCCGACCTGTAACATACCGCCCGCGTCGATCCAGGCAATGGAGCCACCACCCGCGCCAATGGTATGCATGTCGACCATCGGCACGGCAACAGGGTAGCCGGCGATGCGACCCTCGGTCGTCAGTTGCAGGTCACCATCAATGAGGGCAACATCGGTCGATGTGCCACCCATGTCGAAGGTCAGTAGCCGTGAACGTTGTGCACAGTCAGCCACATACCTGGCCCCCGCCATACCGCCGGCAGGTCCGGAGAGCAGCATATTGACCGCCTGTTGTCCGGCCAGCTCGGCGGCAATGGTACCGCCGGAACTTTGCATGACGGCAATCCGGGCATGAGGCACGGCCTTGATCAGGCGCTGCAGATAACCTTCGACCAGTGGGCCAACATAGGCATTCAGCCAGGTGGCCATACCGCGTTCATATTCTTTTTGTTCCGCTAGTACCTGCGATGAGCGGGAGATAAAAATATTATCGGGTATGACGGCGGCAATAGTGCGCTCAGCGCTGTCATCGAGATAGGAGAATAGCAGGTTGATCGCCACTGCCTGTGGGCGCCGTTGCTGTAGTTGTGCAATGAGCTGTTGCAGGTCTGCTTCACCGAGGAGTTCCAGTATTTCGCCGTGGGCAGTTAAACGACCGCCCGTCTCCAGGCAGTCGTCGGGCTCGACCGGGGGTGGCACGGGCGCTGGTTGTAGTTCATAGAGTTGGCGGCGTGTCTGCCGACCAATGGTCAGGACATCGCCAAGACCATGGTTGCAGATGTAGGCGGTGCGGACACCCTTACTTTCAAGAACGGCATTTGTCGCAACGGTGGAACCATGGACGATAACGAGTGTCATATCAGCGTCGAGATGGTCTAGCCCCAGCTCACGAATGCCACGCAGGATAGCCTGTTCCGGTGCCGCCGGTGTTGATAACACCTTATGCACCTGTAAGGTTTCATTGCGTAGCAATACGAAGTCGGTGAAGGTACCACCGGTGTCGATGCCGAGGTAAATGGTTTTAGTCATGCGTCATTATAGTGGTTGCTGGCTGAACATGATTGGCATCACAAGATAGTATTGTCAGGGGCTTGTCACACATAGCTGGTTGCATATAATTTTGCCGCTTATGCTAACACAGCTGTTACTATAGGTTGCGGCATCAATAAAAAAGAACACGAAACCAAAAGGTAAAACTAATCGTTATGAGTAAGGATACCCTGGTTCAGGTCGAACACATTAGTCGTTTCTACGGTCCTAACGCGGCCGTTAGCCAAGTCAGTTTTGAAGTGCAGCGCGGTGAAGTACTGGGATTCCTCGGTCCTAATGGCGCAGGCAAATCCACCACGATGCAAATGATCACCGGTAACCTGGCACCGAGCGCCGGACAAGTTCGTATCTGTGGTATTGATTTGCTGGATCTACCCAGGGCCGCCAAGGCCGAGATTGGTTACCTGCCAGAACAGCCGCCCCTGTACCGTGATTTTACTGTGGATGAGTATCTGATCTTTTGTGCCCGTATCAACGGTATTAGCCGTGACAAAATTAAAACGGCTGTCACGCGATCCAAGGAACGTTGTGGCCTGACGGAGGTCAGTCATCGCTTGATCAATAATTTATCCAAGGGTTATCAACAACGCGTCGGGATCGCCCAGGCGATAATTCATTCGCCCGCCGTCGTGGTGCTGGATGAACCTACCGTTGGCCTTGACCCCATTCAGATACGTGAAATACGCAGCCTGATTCGTGAGCTGGGGAATGAACACGGTGTCATTTTATCCACCCATATCCTGCCCGAGGTACAGATGACCTGTGATCGCGTGCAAATTATAAACAAAGGCAAACTGGTGTTTAGTGACGAGATCGAAAATCTCAACCAGCGAATGCAGTCATCGAGCCTGTTGTTAGGGCTGCATCGGCCGCCTGAAGGCAGTGAGCTGTCTGATATCGATGGTGTAAATACTGTCGAGACGCTGGAGGACAATCATTTTCGTGTCATGCATGACATGGAGAATAGCCCGGCGGAAAAGATCGCTGAACTGGCGGTGCAAAAAGGCTGGGGACTGTTTGAACTGGCACCTGAACGTAAAACGCTGGAACAGATCTTTGTCGATATCACCAGCAACGAAACCATGGTTGAGGAGAATGCGGCATGATGATGACTCTGCACATAATGCGCCGCGAATTGCGCGCCATGTTTTTATCGCCACTGGCGTGGACTATCCTTGCTGTGGTGCAATTTATTCTGGCCTACCTGTTTTTAACACAACTGAGTGAATTTATTCGTTATCAGCCTCAGCTGAAGTCATTGGCACAGTCGATTGGGGTTACCGATATTGTCATCAGCCCCATGTACGGCAGCGCGTCTTTTATTCTCATGCTGGTGGTGCCGCTGATTACCATGCGCGTTATTAGTGAGGAGCGTCGGAATAAGAGCCTGGCATTATTATTTTCCGCGCCAGTGAGTATGACCGAGATTGTGCTGGGTAAATACCTGGGGGTGGTTGCCTTTCTGATGATTATGATTGGCATGGTCAGTATTATGCCGCTGTCACTCCTGTTTGCCGGACCGATTGATACAGGCCTGTTCCTATCCACGCTGCTGGGGGTGATTTTGCTAGTTACCTCATTTGCCGCGGTGGGTGTCTATTTTTCCTCGTTGACCGTGCAGCCGACAGTAGCGGCAATCGCGACCTTTGGTATTCTGCTGCTGTTATGGATTATCGACTGGGCCGGCGGACGCGTTGCCGACCCCAATACCACCGGTGTATTAACCTATCTCTCTATGTTGCGGCACTTCGAGACCCTATCCAAGGGGGTATTTAATACCAGCGATGTCGCGTATTACCTGCTGTTTATTGGTGCCTTCCTGACATTGAGTGTGCGTCGTCTCGATGCCGACCGTTTGCAACACTAAATAAATTTAAGAAAATCGATTATGGAAATTAATGACAAGACTCGTTTGAATCTGCGTATCCAGGGATTGATCTTTCTGATCCTGTTTATCAGCATCATCGGCATGCTGGCCTGGGTAACGAAACATTACAGTGTTGAGGCTGACTGGACCGCGACCGGACGTAATACCTTATCGACCGCCAGTATTAAACTCGCACAACGTCTGAAAGGCACGATGACGTTTACCGCCTTTGCGCGAAGTGGTGATTTGATCCCGGCACGCAAAAAAATTCGTGACCTGGTTGGCCGTTATCAGAAATACACCAATAAAATTAAACTGGAGTTTGTAGACCCGGAGACAAATCCTGACAAGACGCGGGAAATGGGTATTACGGTAGAAGGTGAAATGGTCGTCGAGTACCAGGGCCGTAGTGAACATATCAAGAATTCGACGGAAGAAAACATTACCAACACCATGCAGCGTCTAATGCGAAGTGGTGAACGCAAGATCCTGTTTATTAGTGGCCACGGTGAACGCAATCCGTTAGGTCGCGCCAATCATGACCTGGGTCAGTTTACCCTGCACCTGAAGAAAAAAGGCATCGAGGCAGATACCATATCGCTGACCGAGACCCCGTCGATCCCGGCAGATACCGCCGCCCTGGTGATTGCCAGTCCCCTGGTAAACTATTTGGATGGGGAAGTGAAACTCATCCGCGACTATGTCCGGAAGGGTGGCAACCTGTTATGGCTGCATGACCCGGGGAGTACACATAACCTGGATAAACTGGCGGATGATCTTGGTATCAAGTTTTACCCCGGCGTGGTGGTTGATCCGTCAACTCAGCTATTGGGTATTTCCGATCCGACGTTTTCGCTGGTCGTGAAATATCCGCATCACCCGATTACCAATGGCTTTAATCTGCTAACGCTGTTTCCGCGGGCGGCGGCTATTAATGATGCCTCGGTAACACCCGAGTGGACCAGGACGGAGATACTTCAGACGGTGGCACGTAGCTGGTCTGAAACCGGTGTGCTCAAAGGTGCTATCCAGTTTGATAAGGGTAAGGATATTGCTGGCCCGCTGACCATTGGCCTGGCACTCAGCCGTGATAAAAAAAATCCTGAGACGGAAAAAACCGGGACCGATACAGCAAAAACAAAAGCCAAAAAACCACCCCAGCAGCGAATTGTTGTAATTGGTGATGGAGACTTTCTGTCAAATACCTTTCTGGGCAACCAGGGAAATCAGGACCTGGGCTTTGCCATCATCAACTGGCTCAGCAATGATGATAGCTTTATTGATATTCCCGCGGCCACCGCACCGGATACCCAGCTCAATCTGGATCAGACGACCTGGTCAATTGTCGGACTGCTGTTTCTGATAGTTATCCCGGGCGGTCTGGTGATTGCCGGGGTGACGGTCTGGCTGAAACGACGTAAGCGCTAACCATGAAATCACGTAATCTACTCAATCTGGTTTTGCTTGGTATCGTCGTGGTACTGGTGCTGGTGGTGGTATTTGAGCCGGGCAAAAAACCCGAACAGCCGAAGCCAAAGCTGACAAGCTTAAATAAAGAATCCGTTAGCACGATTCAGATCAAACGCCTGGGTAAGAAAGATGTCGTGCTTGCAAAACAGCACGATGAGTGGCGTATGCTGGCACCCTATCAGTTACCGGCTAATAAATTTCGTCTGGATGCTATTCTAAGATTATTGGAGGCACCAAGTTATTCACAACACGATATACGCAAACTCGACAAGCAGACCTTTAAGCTCGATAAGCCGGAGATTACGCTTAGCTTTGACAATAAACTGTCGATGGCCTTTGGTGGGAGTGAGCCACTCAATCACCGCCGGTATGTTCAGGTGGGTAATACACTGAACTTGATCAGTGATAGTGTTTATTATTACCTTGCCGGTAAAACGACCTCACTGTTAAGTCTGCAATTACTACCTGCTAATGTCGCTATTAAGGCCATCTATTTGCCGAAACATAAACTGCAACTAAAAGCTGGCCGCTGGCAAATTGAGAATCAGCCAAAGGATATGGCCAGCGATGCGGTGACACAATTATTGAATAACTGGAAACTGGCCCAGGCCCTGGACGTGATACCTGCAAAAAATAAACCTGGCAAGGAAGTGATAAAGATATTTGTCGAAGGTCAGGAAGCCCCGATCGTGTTTTCAATTGTGAAGCGCAAACCGGATTTTGTCCTGTTACGTGAAGACAAGGGTGTGGAATATCAGCTGACCGAAGACAGTGCCGAAAGACTCCTGAACCTGGCGAAGGCTGAGCCCACTGTCGAGCATGACATGAAAAAGACAGGGAAGGAAACCAAGCCCGTAACCGGAGCGAAGTAGTAAGGGTTTAATGGCGGCGAATAACCAGGCGCAAATAACCCAACGCGACATAATCATTGATCTGCGCGGGTCCTTCGGCGGCAACGTCGACATAGTCCGGAAAGTCTTCCGCATTTAATCCCCGCCAGCCAGCATAGGTCCCACAGACATGAAGCTGTACATGATTGTCTGCTAACAACGAGCGCACGGCCTGATGTTCTTTTGACTCTGTTGATTGATTTTTGCGTGTCAGGGCAAATTGTTCCCGGCCATGGGTGACAATGGCAATAGGCAGCTCTTTAAAACGTTGACGCAATTGTTTTATGTACGACTGTGATCGGGGAAGTGCCCAGCTTAAACCCTTATCGTCTTTGGTGACGATTTCAATCACGACACCTTCAGGTGCCTCGGATAAGGCCAAAATATTTTTCAGTGTGTATTCTTCTTTTCCCGCCGCGAGTATCGGCAGGCAGCATAATACGAGGAGGAACCACCGGAACCGCGAACGCATGTATAACATCGGTTAGCCCCCTGTCATGGACATAAAGCGCACGACCTGTTGCGGATTTTCGTTAAAGTGATGGCGTTCTGGTTTCTGGGAAATCGCGTCCTGTATATGTGCCTTGAGCTGATTATCGGAGATGCCACTTCGCAGCAGGCCCCGTAGGGGATACTCATCATTTTGTCCCAGGCAGAGGTGTAGTGTGCCATCCACACTCAGGCGCACACGATTACAGGTTTCACAAAAGTGTTGCGACATAGGGGTAATAAATCCGATTCGCAGATCGGTACCGGCGACGCGCATATAACGTGCCGGACCGCCACCGGGCATGGTGCTGGGGATGAGGGAGTAACGCTGTGCCAGGCGTTTTTTAATCACCTGAAGATCAACAAACTGTTGCTGGGCAATAAGTCCCGGTTCACCCATGGGCATGGTTTCGATAAAGCGCAGGGTAAAGTCATGCGCGAGACAAAATTCAACCATGTCTTCAACTTCATCTTCGTTGGTGTCTTTCATGACGACCATGTTGATCTTGACCGGTTGCAGTCCGGCGACCTTGGCCGCCATCAGGCCGGCCAGAGTTTTTTCAATCTTACCGCCGGTGATGGCCTTGTAACGTTCTGCGCGCAGGGTATCGAGGCTGACGTTAATGCGTGAAATTCCTGCATCTGCCAGGGGCTGGGCCAGCTTTTCCAGCCGGGTGGCGTTGGTGCTGAGTGACAGGTCGTCCAGCATGGGTAAAGCAGCCAGGCGAGAAATGAGCTCGGGCAGGCCGTGTCGAACCAGTGGCTCGCCACCGGTGATACGTACGCGATGGGTACCCAGCTCACTAAAGGCGCGGATTATGCGTTCGATCTCCTCAAAAGTGAGCCACTCCGCCGGCTCCTGAAAATCCTTAAAGCCTTTGGGTAAGCAATACTGGCAACGCAGGTCACAACGATCCGTGACAGACAGGCGCAGGTATTCAATCGGACGTTGGTAGGAATCAATCAATGGCATTTTTTCAGATAAATATCCAGTTATGAAGTATCGGCTTATTATATAAGGTATAGACCATGGATGGGGCAAATATTAGCCCTATATAAAAAATGGTTTATTAGCGGTCCGCGACGCCGGATTGATGAAATCACACGTGAATAGCATGGGGAAGGTGAATCACCGCTCGAGCAGCATAAAAGCGCCAGTCATGAGGTCTGTTGCTGAGTGATAGGTGCCGACTTCAGATACTGAAGTTTGCATTGGACTCAGATCCGTAGCACTCGGCGCAAGACTGGAACGCTACGGGAAAAAACGGCCTGTGCTGTCCGGCTGAGACTGATAGCGACATGAAACGCCGAAGTGAGAAAATTTGAAAGCAGGATCACCAGGAGATGGCGTATGTTGGCCGCAACGTAACGTCTGCCCTGCGAAGCGATTTTGGCTTAGGCACACGCGAAAGGCCATTGCTAGTGTGAGACAACATTCACCATGGCTTCATACTTTGAGTCTGTAGTGGTGACGTTGGATTGACCACGAACCGAACTTAATACCATCCTATGATGTGCAACATGCCGTTGTTAATTTATCGTCTAAGGGAGTGCTGTATCGCATAGCCTCCCGGATAATTCACGTATCGCTGCAAGATGGTATCTTAATCGATGCATGATTGTACAGGGAGATCCAAAGCGACGAATGCATGTCATGAATCCAGCGTCGCTGAAAATATCAACCAAGCTAGTTCAAGTTACGCCAACAAAATAATTCATAGTCTATTAAAGCATTAACTCAAACACGCGATAGTGTATCCAGCTGTTAGCCATCGTGAAGTATCAAACTCTTACGACAGTCAATATTTTTACCGCAAAAAAATAACTGATGATGACTTGATGTAGATCATGGTCGATAAACAGGTTTCAGTTATATTTAAGGTGAGGGTAGGGTTGGTTTAATTGTCGATAATGATAATAAGTCGCATTTGTTATACAGCGGGGAGAGTAGCGCAGTTTAGCTTCTCAAATGTTGATAATAAAGCATTACGGGGAAAAGGAGTGAGGGCCGTGTTAAAGAGAAACCCCTTTATCTATTTGTTTGGCTTAATACTTCTGTTAGCAGGGTGTGTAAAACAGGACAAGGCCAACAGTGTTGCCGATCCAGTAAAGTCAAAATCAAAAGTTATAATCAAAGCAGTAAATCCTAAGGCTGACCAGAAGCTTGTCAGTGCTGGAAAAGTGATTTACGAGCAAAACTGTATTTTTTGTCACCAGGCAGATGCGATTGGCAAACCTGGATTTGCCCCCTCACTGACAAACCAGGAATTTCTCAGCGTGGCCTCAGATTATTTTCTGAAGTCTACGATTCGTGACGGGCGTGTTGGTACGGGTATGCCACCCTTTGCTCACCTGGGTAAGGCGGATATCGAAGGGTTGGTAGCATATTTACGGAGTCATGCCAAGCTGCCGAATATTTCCGCTCGGGTTGATGCAGAGCCGCATACCCAGGGTGACGGGCGACTCGGACAGGTGTGGTTTGAAGAAATTTGCGCCTCCTGTCATGGGCCACAGGGTGATGGCTACAGTGCGGGTGGTACCGGTACGGCCATTGGCAAGATTGGCTTTCTCGGTAAGGCAAGTGATGGATTTATTCGTGAGACCATCAAAAATGGCCGTTCCAATACGCGTATGCGTGGCTTTAGTGGGCCTGCGGCGATGGCGGCTCTTTCGGCGCGTGATATTGATGACATCATCGCCTACTTACGTACCGTTCCAAGCAAATAATAAGGGGAAGATCCATGAAACGTTTTAAGATGTCACGACGCGATTTTCTCAAATCCAGTAGTTTTATTACCTCCACAGCGGCAGGCGCGGGTCTGTTTGTAGCCGACAACCCGGAGCTGGAAGCTGCAACATCGAATGAAGAGGTGACGGGGCGCAAGACTGCGATCGCCCAGTGCCCGTATTGCGGCGTGGGTTGCGGTACGATCATCCAGGCTGAGAATGGCAAAATTGTCTCCATGCGCCCAGACAAGGATCACCCGACCAATTATGGTCTGCAATGTATTAAGGGACTGACGGCAGCCGAGCCAATTTATGTGGATCGCATGGCAGGTGACAGTTATGTCCGCAAGGATGTCTGGGAAGAATGGAATAAACCTAATCACGGTGACCTGACTTATACCAGTAAAACCAAAGGTTCGTTTGATGAGGAACATTTTGTGCGTGTCCCGTATGAGAAGGCATCAAACATGGTCGCACATAAGATTGCCTACATTGTGAAAAAATATACCGGTAATTCCATTGGATTATATGGCTCCGGTCAATTGACTGTAGAAGGGCAATATTTAGAAAACCTGTTTATGAAAGGTGTATTGGGATCAAACACTATTGAGGCCAATGCGCGGATGTGCATGACATCAGCCGTAACGGGTTATTTTGCAACATTGGGTTCCGATACACCGCCATTGGCTTATGAAGATATTGAACTGTGCGACATGATTATGCATTTTGGGCATAACGCCCGCGAGTCACATCCTATAATTTTCTGGCGTGCGGCAGATCATAAACGCAATAAAGATATCCCCACTGTGGTGGTTGATCCACGATATACCGGTACCGCCAAAGGCTATGAGGACATTAATCCGGGGAACTCAGTGCATGTGCCTATCCTGAATGGCGATATTAGTTTTCTCAATGCCATCGCCCATGTATTACTAAAAGATCATCAGGATGTGATTGACTGGGAGTTCGTCAAGACCCATACCACTGGTTGGGAAAAATATACTCAGGGAGTGTTGCGGGATTACAGTCCAGAACAGGTACAGGATCGTATGGGTGGACCCAACCATGATGTTTCTCCAGCCTTAATCCGTAGGGTCGCAGGAATGTTTGCTGACGCAACACGCAAACGTCTTGCACGTAGTAAGGCTAAACATAGTAGCGAGGGTTATGGTGGGGTCATTATTATGTGGGGTATCGGTTATAACCAGCATATCCATGGTCAGAACAATACGATTTCGATAATTAACTTGTTGACGCTGACAGGCAATCTCGCCAAGCCAGGCTGCGGACCATTCTCAATGACAGGTCAGCCCAATGCGATGGGTGAACGTTTCACGGGCGGCCTCACAGGTCGACTGCCTTTTAATCAGCCGCTTAATAATGTAAAGCATCGCAAATGGATTGCCAAAAGTTGGCGAGTGCCGGAGAAAAATCTTATTCAGGCGATGAATGCCAGAAACCCCGGTATGGCAATTGGCATGATGGAGCGTGCTCAGAAGGGTGATGTCAAAGCAATGTTTTTTGTCTATGCGACACATATCGACCTTCCGGATCAGCACAATCTTGTTCGCCCAGCATTAATGAAGACATTCAATGTGGTGCAGGAAATATATCGGCACGCCCCAAACAATCTGTTTGCAGACGTCATATTCCCTGCAGCGACATGGGGTGAAGTGAATGGCGTTTATATTAGTTCGGAGCGTCGCATCAATCGAGTCGAAAAGGCCGCCGAGCCCCCAGCCGGTTGTCGTCCGGATATGGATATGGTCATTGATAAGGGCAAAGAGATTGCACAGCTGTTGGGGCTTGATGCAGACAAGATATTTCCATGGAAGAAAGGCAAGGATGGCTTCTATGATGGCGAGGATATTTTTCGCGATATGATCGCTGCCTCGGCGGGCACAGATACTGACCTGACGGGTATGCTGGAAGTTGAGAAACTGGATAATAAGACACCGTATCAACAGTTGCATGACTTACGTGGTATACAGTGGCCGGCACCGACGTATGAAATCGCCAAAGCTGGTGGTAGTAAGCGACGTTTTATGATGCAGGAGGGTCAGTGGAAGAATCGACCCTATGGTTATTTCCGCACCAAGGATGGCAAGGTGCACATGAAGCTCTGTCTGCAGGACTATAGCCAGCGTGAGGCAATTACCAAAAAACTCATGGAGTTTGGCGCGAAAGAAGGTGTCTATACCATTGATAATATTCCGCTGCTAAAACAGGCGCGGGATATGGGCTTAACGCCTGACCTGCCGGACGAAGCCGCGCGCGGTGTGGCATGGGACAAGATTGCCAAGGATAAATATCCCTACTGGCTTGGTCTGGGTGTGGTGTATGAACATTTTCATACCGCCAAGACGATTCGCAGTCCAACCACACGTCGCCTAGTACCGGAAATGTATGTGGAAATGCATCCCGAAGATGCCCGTGAGCTGGGTATTAAAGATGGTGATAAGGTGAAACTCGTGACACGTCGCGGTGAATTTGAAGCCAGGGCGCAAGTGGGCACGCATAGTCTGGTCAAGCCGGCGCGCAATTCAGTCGCGCGAGGCTATATGTTTAGCCCGTGGAATTTGTCGGTCGCGGACAGTGCCGATCCTAAAAAGAACAAGTGGCTGGTGAATGGTGTCTCCAGTCGTGTCTGGGATGTCGTCTCCGGCCAGGTAGACTTTAAGAAACTGGCCTGTCGCGTGGAGAAGGTATAGATAAGCAGGTACGAGTATCGGGGAATAGAGTCAGTTGTATCCTCGATACCTGTCACTCGAACCTGGTGACTATTTAAATGAAACGTCGCACATTTATACAGGCAATGATCAGCGTGGGCACGAGCAGCCTACTGGCTGAAAACAGTCGTGCGGAACATAATAAGGTCTCCTTGCGTTTTCTACGGCCACCGGCGGCGTTGGCTGAAGACGAATTTTTATCGCGCTGTATTCGCTGTGGTAAATGTGGCGAGGTCTGCCCCAATCGCTGTATCCAGTATTTTGACCTGGAGAACGGTCTGTCCTCTATGGACACGCCCTATATTATCCCGCGCGATAAGGGCTGCATTCTATGCATGAAGTGTGGTGAGGCCTGCCCCTCCGGTGCGATACCGCCGGTTGCCAGGGAGATGCACACGATCCTGGATAACGTACACATGGGCAAGGCGGTTGTTAATGAAGAGCTGTGTCTGTCGTTCCAGGGTAAGACCTGTGGCGTGTGCTATCGCGCCTGCCCGTTGCAGGATGTCGCCATTCGCGTTGGAAGACTGGAGCAACCCCACGTGTTAAAGGACTGTGTCGGTTGTGGTCTATGTGAGCGCGCCTGTATTCAGATACCGCAGGCGATACGCATTATTCCTGATTATGAAAGAGCAAAGACGTGAGCTGGACGCTAATACAACGACATTTAAATAAACTACGTTGGCTGGTTTTAAGTCTGGTCTTTAGCATGTTAATACTCCTGCCTTTTCTGCACCTGTATCAAACGTATGCAGCGGCACACGCCTATGACCTGTTGTCTCCAATGGAAAAGACGATCTCGGATAGTATGGAATGGTTGACCAAACCCTTTATCAAAGACCCGGCTACCGATCTTAATCAAGTAAAGGGTACGACCTGGTCAGCAACGTTATTTGGGGTAAAGGTCAGTGACCCTTTGGCGGTGGTAGGACATGTCGCCGCAGACAAGCAAATCTATATTCCATTCCTCGTCACGGCGTTAATACCAATTATATTAACGATGGTATTAGGGCGTGTCTTCTGTGGCTGGATCTGCCCGGCAACCTTGTTGTATGAACTAAATGATAATCTGGCCGCCTGGTTACGCAAGGCCGGTCTGCCGGTGAGTCGACACAAACTGGATACACGTCTCAAGTACCTAGTATTGATCATGGGGATTATTATTTCTGCACTCAGCGGCATCACGTCCTTTGCTGCGATGTATCCCCCGGCGATCATCGGGCGTGAAATATACTATGCTATCGCCTTGAGTGGTTTTGGCGCAGGTATGGTATTTTTTCTGCTGACCCTGCTGTTTGATCTTATGGTGACGCGGCGTGGTTTTTGTCGTTATGTCTGTCCAGGTGGTGCGCTCTATTCTTTGCTGGGTAGATTTCGCCTGTTGCGTATCAAGCGGGACGTGACACAGTGTAACGACTGTGCCAAGTGTAATGTCGTTTGCCAGTTTGGGCTGGATCCCTTGCGTGATGATTTTTCGCAGGAGTGCAATAACTGTACTGCCTGTATTGCCGTGTGTCCGACGGATGCGCTTTCATTTACGCTGAATATAAAAGATCAGGCATTTCAGGGCGCGGGTCACATGGGACATTTGCACCGCAAGAAAGAGTCTGAAAGCGAATGAAACGTCGCAGCTTTATACAGCAACTGACACTGGGAGTCGGAGTGCTGGGCTTTACGGCAATGCCGTTTTGGTTATCGCGATTATTGACACCCAGGGCGAATGCCGAAGCCCATCGACATATTCCCTTGCCCGGTGCGAAACGTAGTCGGGCAGCTTTTCTACAGGCCTGTATGGGTTGTGGTCTCTGTGGCGAGGTATGTCCACCACGTTGTATCAAGTTTCATAAAGACGATGCAGGCAAGGCCGCCAACACACCCTATATTGATCCGGAACACAAAGGCTGCATTTTATGCGGTGACTGTATGAACGTTTGTCCGACCGAGGCACTTAACGTTATACCAATCAAAAATGTGGATATGGGCGTAGCACAGATTGATCGGGCGGCCTGTTATCCGTGGGTAGACCAGGGCATCTGCGGTGCCTGTGTGAGTGTCTGTCCCCTTGGCGATACGGCGATTGATTTTACCTTTGGTAATTTTTATCGTCCGGCAGTCAAAGATGGGTGTGTTGGTTGCGGCCAGTGTGTCGAGGTCTGCCCCGAGCCGAGCCTGCCTATACGAATTGTGGAACGGAGCGAAGGCAAGGTGGCACGACATGGTGTTGGTTTTCGTCAGCTGGACAAATGGCAGGACGGTCAACGGTTAAAATATTGAAATCTCATCTACAGTGTTCACGGAGGGACACAGAAAACATGATGAGTTCATACTGTCAGGTTGGTATTTTATATGTGCAAAGGTCTTGGCTTAAAGAGTAAAGATAAAAAATCATATAGAGTGATGTTTTGCATTATATTTCTCTGTTATTTACCGTCAGCAAGTGCACATCATGTCCTGGGTCGACCTGCCTATAGCCTGAACGAAGAATCCAATACGCCACCGAGTAAGCAGGTAGAGACACAGGTGGGGAAGTATGCCATCACTTACATGGCCTTCCCGGCCTTCCCGAAGGCAAATGAGACGGGCCGGGTTAACTTATACGCTTCGCGGATTGATAATGGACATGTGTTTAGAGGCAAGGTCACTTTTAAGGTCAGAGACGACAGTTGGTTTGCATCTAATGAGGAGACACTGGGCGTGCAACAGATTGATGACGGTGTCTATCGGCAGGGATTTGTTTTTAAAGCGACAGGGGATTATATCATTACCGCTGAATTTGAATCCGATGGTGAGCCGTATATCATTGACTTTCCCCTGCGGATTGGCAAACCATTTCCCATCGGTCCCCTAGGCCTGAGCGTGGCCGCCATTTCACTAATACTGATTGTCGTGAACATTATACAACGTCGACGTATGCAGCGCCTGCAGGCACAACGGCATCATGCCAAACCGCAAGATAGTCAGTAATGAATAAACTGGCCGGCGTCGACTGGAGTCATCTAGTCTGTAAGTCGCCAGGCTTTATGGTGCATCCGGGAATGCCGCCAGGATGGGTAGTATTTATCCTGTTGTCATTATTCGTCATTATCGTGGCGGCCTGGCGCAACTCACTGCTGAGTGTGCAACAGGGACCCGCGGGGCGGTATTTTGCATTTCCTGCACCGATCAGTAAATGGTTGACGCGACGGGTGATCAGTCCCTGGTTACTGGTAGTGCTACGCCTCATCACTGCCAGTATTTTTTTGTTAGTCATTGTTGCCGGCCTGTTTGGTAATCCCATCCCGGAACGCAATCTCGCCACAGAACTGACCTGGACGCTGTGGTGGACGGGATTGATTATTGCCATTATTTTTAGTGGCTCGGCCTGGTGTGCTATCTGTCCTTGGGATGCGATTGCGACCTGGTTGGTGAGACGTCGCTTATGGCAACGTAGTCCAGAGACGGCGAGTCTCAATATGCGTGTGCCGAAAATATTGCGAAGTGTCTGGCCTGCCTTGTTAATGTTTATTGGCCTTACCTGGTTAGAACTTGGTTTTGGTGTGACGCGAAGCCCCTATGCTACGGCAGTGCTGGCGCTGGTAATTGTCGTCCTGACGACGGTGTCGTTGGCGATGTATGAACGTAAGGCATTTTGTCGCTACTTTTGCTCTGTCGGTCGCACGATTGGCTTTTATTCCGAATTGTCACCCGTTGCACTGCGCCCTGTCGACTCACAGGTCTGTGCCGATTGTAAGACGCTGGAGTGTTATCACGGTTCAGAAAATATTGAACCCTGCCCGACGCATCTGGTTATGGGGCGCATTACACAAAACACCTATTGCACCTCCTGTGGTGCCTGTAGCCAGAGCTGTCCCTCTCAGAACATCAACTGGCAATGGCGTCATGTGGGTAGTGAGGCGATACAGACGGCGCGACCACACTGGGATGAAGGCTGGTTTATACTCGGCCTAGTGGCGTTGACCAGCTTTCATGGCATCACGATGTTACCCATATGGGAAAAATGGATTCGACATTTCGCCGAGCAGATTAACGACTCGGGACAACTGCTATGGAGTTTCTCGGTGGGGATGGGTGTTATATTGCTGTTCCCCATTCTTATTTTTATGTTGCTGGTAAAGATAAACCAGCGTTTGAACTTTAGAGAGCTGGAATTCAAGCGACTCTTTTCCAGTCTGGCCATAGCGACCCTGCCGCTGGCCTTTACCTATCACATTGCACATAACCTGACGCATCTGTTTCGTGAGAGTCGTGGCATGCTGAGTGTGTTCGCCAATCCACTGGGGATTGGTCGCCTGCCGTTGTCCAGTGCAGAGATGCATTTGCGGCATGTACAGCCACTTATTCCGCAGAATCTGATCTATGCACTCCAGGCGGGACTGATCGTGTTTGGCTTCTGGCTGGCCACCAGGATTTTGGCGTTTCGCCTTCAAGGTCTTGTTGAAAGAACACAGCGGCCTCGTTTTGCCATACAGTGGCCGATACTGGTATTTATAACGCTTATGAGCCTGTTGAATCTCTGGTTGCTAATGCAGCCTATGATGATGCGAATGAAATAATAAAGTAGAAGGTCGACGTATGTTACAAACGACTGACAATAGACGACGCCAAACTTCGGGTTGTCGGGGCGAGATGCCAGAAAGTGCAGGTGTGGCGTGTCGAAAAGGCATGAAGCAGGGTACAGGCTGGTAAATATGGATCGTCGTGCATTTTTCAAACACTTTGGCCGCAGGGTTTCAGAAAAGGCGATTGAGCATATGGACCAACGCGTGGAAAAAAAGGCATCACACTGGATACGCCCGCCGTATGCCATCGCTGAACTGGAGTTTCTGCTGGCTTGTACCCGCTGTGATAAATGTATCGAGGCCTGCCCGCACGAGGTCGTCTTTCCACTACCCGCCAGACGCGGCGGGGATGTGGTGCATACCCCGGCGATGGATCTGCTCAATCACGGTTGTCATCTCTGTAGCGATTGGCCGTGCGTAAGCGTGTGTGCGTCCCAGGCGCTGAAGCTTCCGCTGTCAGAAAATAATGAAAGGAATGCCCTGCCAAAACTGGCGATTGCGGTGATTGAAACAGGGACTTGCCTGCCGTATCAGGGGCCAGACTGTGGCGCCTGTGAGACGTCTTGTCCAGTACCGGGTGCTCTTGAGTGGCATGATTTTAAACCGTACATCAATATCGGTTTATGTACGGGATGCGCCTTATGTAGAGAAGCCTGTGTCCTTGAGGACAAAGCAATAAGGATACACTCCTTAAATCATATTCAGCGAGAGAGCCAGACCTAGACCGGCGGCAATTTGGCGAAATAATACAGGCGTGAGATCAGTCAATGCGGCAATGACGAATCGAGTTCAGTGGTGAGAGTGGACTAAATTTTCCGGGCTAAGGTTACAGATGTATGATTTGGAAGACATCCGGATTACGACAGAAAGCGTATTTCAGAGTGTACACTTTCGGTTGCAGGTATTTAAATGGATATTATATGAAAATGGTGTGTCAGTTCCCGGCGCTATGGCTCAGATCCTCCAGTCAAACTTTTCAATCGGGATGGGTTTAGAGATCGCGTAGCCCTGTGCATAATCAACACCAATGGTATAAAGAAAATCCATGATCTCGGGTTTCTCAACGAATTCTGCAATCGTCTTCAGGTTCATGACTTTGGCAACCTGGGTAATTGCCTGAACCATGGACCGATCTATCGGGTCATCGATAATATCTTTAACAAAGTTACCATCAATTTTTAGAAAGTCGACTGGTAGATTTTTCAAGTAGCTAAAGGATGACATACCGCTACCGAAATCATCCAGTGAAAAGCGGCAGCCATTCTTTTTGAGTTCATTGATTATGACGCTGGCGCGGGACATGTTGGCAACCGCTGCCGTTTCTGTGATTTCAAAACAGATTTTTTCTGAAGGTAGATTGTACTCATTGAACAAACCGGTTAAAAAGCTGGAGAAGTTCGGATCGCCAATGGTCTGTCCGGACAAATTGATCGCGCACAAGTCAAGATTATGTAAAAACGGCTTGTTTTGCGCCAGCCAATCAAAGGTATTTTTTAATACCCAGCGATCAACAAAGGTCATGAGATTGTAGCGTTCTGCCGCTGGAATGAAGGCTCCTGGGGGAATAGGGATACGGGGATTATCACGCATGGTGAGGAGTACTTCAAAATGGTGATTGGTCGAATGCGATGCGACTGGGACAATTTTCTGTATATTTAACATGAAGCCATTACTGTCCAGGGCCTCATGTATCCTTGAGACCCACTCCATTTCGCCGTAACGTTTGGCAACATCAAAGTCATCATCTCTGTAGATATGAATACGGTTGCGGCCGGACTCTTTGGCAATGTAACAGGCGGTATCGGCGGCGCTGAGCGCCTGGGTAATATCCTGCGTATTACGGTTGATCGTGACTACACCAATGCTGGCGCCAATAGCAAAGGATTTTTGATCCCAGGTAAAACGGTAATCATTAATGAGTTCCTGAATGGCGGCGATATTTTTAATTGCAGGTTCAAGTTCACAATGTAAAAAGAGAATGCCAAATTCATCACCACCGAGACGTGCGAGGGTGTCGCCCTGTCGAATCTTATCCTGCAGCAAACTCGCCAGTTGTCTCAGTAATTCGTCGCCGGCAATATGGCCGCAGGTATCGTTGACGACTTTAAACTGATCCAGATCGATGTAGCATACTACGTGCTCTGATCGTTCGATCTGGATACTGTAAATGGCCTGTTGCAAGCGTTGTTCAAATTCATGTCGGTTAATCAGGCCGGTGAGGGTGTCGTGGCTGGCGAGATAGTCTACCTTGCGCGAAATAGTCCGTTCGTGGGTAATATCTCTAAAAACCAGAACCGCGCCCGCGTTGCTATTGGCTGCTTCAATTGGGCTACAGGATAATTGTGCTGGAAAGGCAGTATCATTCTTGCGCCACATGACCTGATTATCACCCTGGTAGGTCTGATTTTGCTTAATGGCACGATAGATGAAACTGTATTTTACCTGAAAAGCGGATTTGTCCTCATAGCTATGTTGTAATAAATCATGGATATTTTTACCGTAGACTTCCTCGCCTTTCCAGCCGGTCATTTTTTCGGCAGCGCTGTTCATAAAAGTGCATAACAAATCTTTGTCGACAGCAATAATACCCTCGCTGGTGGAGTCGATCAGGGTCAGAATGTTGGTGTTGAGATTTTCGGATTGTTTCTGTATAGATTTTGTTTGTTCACGCAGGCGGTGCGTATGAATGGCAATGGCGATTTCATGACAGACACTTTGCAGTAAATCGGCAGTTCCACGAAGATAACTCGAGCCCACGCTAGTGTGGCCCGTGAGAAAGACCCCGAGGATCTCACCCTGTATCTTTAATGGCAGCGCAATAAGCCGTTTCAGGTGTAGCCGTTCGAGTTCATTATCCCGATAAGTGATGGCATTCTCGAGGTCTTCTATAATGATCTTTGTACCTTTCTGGGCAACCTGATTGATTGGCAGATTCGCAAGATAGGGCATTGTAAAAAGGCCCTTACTCAGATAGTCACCATTATGTGCAAGACATATAAGCTGCTCTCGAGCGGGCTCATCGACAAATATCCAGGCCTCATTATCAAGGCTGACAGATTTGGCGATATCGAATAACTGACTTAGCACCGCATTAACATGGCTGGTATCGTCGAGCTGACGCAATAAATTATTATTAACGGCCAGGATGTGATCCCGGGTATTGAGTGACTGGATAAGTTGGTTATGGCGGTGCGTCAGCATACCGAGTTCATCGGTGGATTTCGCCTCGAATAGCGATGTCGTTGTCTCGCCGGTCTCAGGATGGCTGACCAACGTTTCCAGAGGGTGCAGTGACTGGTGAAAGCTTTTGACGAATAACAGGCTACAGGCTATCACGAGAAATTCCAGACTGAGCCAGACGATAACGGTTTCCAGTGTGAAGTAGCCGGTCTTGGTCCAGTAATACTGCACTATCATGGTTTCGGTTAATAATGGTGTCAGCCCGCCGATCAGGAAAACTTTTGTACGTAACCGGAAAATGGGTCTGTTTTGAATGAGAGGAGCAAAGTATTTACCAAACAGGTCAAATATCGTAATGAATACAGGTAGTCCTACGAGAATGGCGAGTATTAATGCTACCAGCTGAAGGCGTAGCCAGTCGACCAGCCCGGGTTGGTAATCGCTATACAACATTGCGCTAAAGATTACGGCGTAAGGGGCGATTAATAAATAGCCAAGAAGCAGTCCCCAGAAATGTCGTGAAAAGTATTGCAGTCGCCGCAGGGCCCGTTGTGTGTCCTCTCCAATGGCGGCATCGAGGTAAGTGCTCAGTGGCTGGATATAGCGCCGAAAATACAGGATTGCAATGACTAGTGTCGTGATGACGCTGCCGGGTAACAGGGGGGTGCTGAGAATTGACCAGAGCTGTTGAGAATTCAGGAGCTCAAAATAGTAAAGCAAGATAAAACCTGTCACTGGCGTCAGCAGCCAGGTCAGGCTAATGAGCCAGCTAAAACGTCGTAGAAATCGCTTGCCGCTCATAGATGAGGTGTGCCGTAACATGGGTGGGAGCGGGGATCCTCTCAATTTGCTCTAGTTATAACGGCTATTCGAATATTACCTATAGTCTATTAGAAATATATAATATTTCGTCGGCGATGGGTTTACTTTTTCGTTCAGGTAATAAAAAAGGTGCCCTCGGCACCTTTTTTATTTAACCCGAGGGTTTTGTTGAGAATTTTAACTACAGCCTTTGGGGCGGGGTAGTCCGGCGATCTTGTTGGCACACTTAATCAATCCGGTGGGAAACAGCGAGTAGATGTATTTTTGGCTGCTGCGATCGGCGCCAAAACGGTCTTTCATTATCTTGGAGAACTGACGTGGTTCACAGACCGAGCCATTGTCCTGAAAGTATTCACGCGCCGTCCTGATAATGTCCCAGTGCTCTTCGGTGAGTGGATCAATGCGTTCGTTTTTACCAATCTCAACAGCGAGTTCCTCGCTCCACTCGTCGAGATTCTCCAGCCAGCCGGCTTCGCTTAATTGGATGGTCTTACCATTTACCTGTGCTTCCATAATATCTGCCTCAATCTTTAATGCTTAATACCTGACCAATTATATCAGGATCTATATTATTATCCACTGATACTAGATGGTCTGATAATACAAATTTTGCGGGTGGTTGGCCTGGGCAAAGAAGAACCAGCGCTCGGCAAGCAGGCCAATATACTGGACCACAAAGGCGGCGATCAGAATGCCGCTATTGTGCTTGTCCATACCGACCCAGAGCAGGATAAAGGGCACCACAAATGCCAGTAGCAGGAAGCTCCATTTCATCGTTTTGAGGAAGGTGGCCGTCGCATGGTGGAAAAAGTCACGCGTATTCACCGAGCCGCCCATAAAGCCCATCGCCTTTTGCTGGATCTTGGTATGGCGTACGCCAATGGCGGTCTGGATCGTCGACTTGGCCTTGATGCGACTGTTACGCACTAAGGAGGCACTGCGAGTAATAAAGCCGGCGGCGATAATAATCATGCTCCAGATGGCATAAAATCTCATCAGCTCCGGGGCGCTGATATTGGCAAAGGCCGTGGCCAGGGTAAAGCCCGATGCCGTACCCAGTAAAATATAATTGATGACGGTTAATGGGCTATGCCACTCCTGCAGGAATTTCAGGCAGGCGTAAATCATGCCGGTACAGATGAACAGGGCAAAAGTCGTCAGCATGCCGAGGGTACCGATGATCAGGGTCAGCTGCAGGCGAGCCCCGGCCTTGGTCGTGAACAGGACCGTGTCCCATTCAAACCAGTGCATGAGACTATAGAAAAATACCAGGCCCATCATAATGGGTAGCACAATGACTTCACGCGACAGCCATGAGGTACGCCACTGTGTCGCCGCACGCCAGGCGCGTTCGGGGCGACCGAGATGGAAAAAGGACGCGACCAGACCGCCAACTAAAAACAACAGGGCCAGCATGGCACCGGTACCATAAAAGTGTGCACTATCCTGGGTGGGCAGCAGCTCAACGGCGGAATAACTCTGGCCGGTAAATAGTGCCAGGAACATGCCCTGACCAACGCCGATCAAGGTCGTTAGAAAAATGACTGAAAAAGCGGGATTCATACGACTAATTCTCCAAAAATATTATTTAACGCCAGCACGCGGTGACAGAGCATAAATAAAATGCATTATTCATTATTATGGTTTCCTTTGCCTTGTAGCGCCTTTGCGTTGAAAAAAACTACCAGGAAGTGCTGTCGTCAAGTGTTGGTGTCTTGACTGGCGCACTTGGACCGCGCTGTTCTTTATTCAACGGATTATCCGCACGCTGTAATTCATCTTCATGAATATGCATACGTGTCTTGCGGCGTGGTAGATAGTGATTCGAAGGCATCGTGCCCCATTCCGGCATGAGCGGGTAGCCGCCTTCTTCACGAATCGCGACCGAGACTTCTGATTCCGGGTCATGCACGTCACCATAGAGGCGGGCACTGGTCGGGCAGGCCAGGACACAGGCGGGTTTGCGCTCGCTCTCCGGTAGCGTTTCGTCATAAAGCCGATCCACGCACAGAGTACATTTTTTCATAACCTGTTGCTGCTCATCGATTTCCCGCACGCCGTAAGGGCAGGCCCAGGAGCAATAACGACAACCAATACACTTGTCGTAGTCGACCAGGACAATACCATCTTCCTTGCGCTTGTAGCTGGCGCCGGTTGGACAGACCGGAACGCAAGGCGGGTCCTCGCAGTGCAGGCAGCTCTTCGGAAAGTGCAGGGTTTCGGTATTGGGAAATTCACCGATTTCATAGGTCTGCACACGGTTAAAAAAAGTCCCGGTAGGGTCTTTGGCATAAGGGTTTTCATCGGTCATAAAACCGGCCGGGCCAGAGGTGTTCCACTCCTTGCAGCTGGTGACACAGGCGTGACAACCGACACAAACATTCAGATCAATAACAAGGGCTAATTGAGTCATTTACTTGGCTCCCTTGGTTAAGCGGCCGGCAAAAAAGTTCAGCCATTTACTCGTGGTTTTGCCGGTACCCGGCATCGCCGGCATGGCATCAAACTGTGGATAGGACATTTTTGGATCCGCGTCATCGGCTTTGTAGATACGCACTCGCACGTCATACCAGCCCGCCTGTCCGGTCAATGGATCTGAATTGGATATGTGCTCGCCAGCATCATGGGCAGGCAGCTCTTCAGCAATCAGATGGTTGAGTAAAAAGCCCTGTTGAGATTCATTGGCATCATTACTCAGGCGCCAGGCACCCTTGGCCTTACCGATGGCATTCCAGGTCCAGATGGTACCTGGCTCCACGGCCTCGGTGTAACGACACAGACAGCGGACTTTGCCGTGCATGGATTCGGCCCACATCCAGCCACCATCTTCAATACCGGACGTGCGGGCAGTCTCGGGATGCACATGCATAAAGTTGTAAGTGTGGATCTGACGCAACCAGGCATTTTGTGAGTCCCAGGAGTGATACATGGCCATGGGGCGTTGGGTCAGGGCATTGAGTGGATATTTATGCTTGTCGGTCAGTTGTGACTCCAGTGGCTCATAGTAGAACGGCAGCGGATCAAAATACAGTTCGACACGTTTGCGCAGGTGATCCGGTGGCTGCTTGCCTTCGGTCTTGCCCTGGGCGGCGAGACGAAACTTCATCAAAATTTCTGAGTAGATATGAATATTAATTGGCTCGGCATAACGCGCCAGATTGTGTTCCTGGGCCCATTTCAGATAACCGCGATTCCAGTTACGCATGTACTGATAGGACTTGGGCAGTTCCATGTGGAAGACGCAGTTGTTCTTTTCATACATTTTCCACTGATCGGGATTCGGTTCACCCTTCATGGATTTCTCACCACCCTTGCCACGCCAGCCAGCGAGGAAGCCGATCCCGGAACCGGGGGCGGTTTCGTAGTTGACGACAAAATCGGGGTAGTCACGAAATTTGCGTTCACCCTTATCAGTAGTAAACGCAGGTAACTTCATACGGGAGCCGAGTTCGATGAGGACTTCCTGGAAGGGCTTACAGTCACCGGTCGGTGGCACGACCGGGATGCGTACAGAATCCACCGGGCCATCGTATTCAGAGATCGGGCGGTCCAGCATGGACATGACATCGTGGCGTTCCAGGTAGGTGGTATCCGGCAGTACCAGGTCGGCGAAGGCGGCCATTTCTGACTGGAAGGCATCGGCGACAATAATGAACGGGATCTTGTATTCACCATTTTCATTTTTGTCGTTGAGCATCTTGCGCACGTCAGAGGTATTCATCGACGAGTTCCAGGCCATGTTGGCCATGAAAATCAGTAAGGTATCGATTTCATAAGGGTCGCCGCGCCAGGCATTGGTGATGACGTTGTGCATCAGGCCGTGGGCCGACAGCGGATGCTCCCAGGAGAAGGCCTTGTCGATACGCACCGGCTGACCTTTGTCGTCGACAAACAGATCGTTGGGGTCAGCAGGCCAGCCCAGGGGCATGCCATTGAGCGGTGTGTTTGGTTGCACATCTTCCGGGCCCTTGCCAGTCTTGGCACAGGGGGGAATCGGCCGTGGGAAAGGGGCCTTATGCCGGAAGCCACCGGGACGGTCAATGGTGCCGAGTACGGTCATCAGGATCGACATCGCACGAATGGTCTGAAAGCCATTGGAGTGTGCCGCCGTACCACGCATGGAGTGGAAGGCCACCGGATTGCCGGTGACGGTGTCGTGGTCCTTACCCCAGGCATCGGTCCAGGCGATGGGTAATTCAATTTTCTCATCACGGGCGGTGATACCCATTTCATAGGCGAGACGTTTGATGTTCTTGGCCGGGATACCCGTAATGCCTTCCGCCCATTCCGGCGTGTACTGCTCAACACGTTCCGCCAGCAACTGGAAAGAAGTCTTGGCCTTGCGACCGTCGGCCAGGGTAAATTCGCCACCGAGAAGGTACGGGTCCGTGCCTTCATCTCTCGCATGCACGGCTTTATCCTGATTGCGGTCCCACCAGACATGGTCCTGCGGATCAAAGCAGTCAGGGTCACGAGGGATATCGGTACGCACGAACAGGCCAAAGTCGTCACTGGCCTCATCGGTGCTAACCAACTCGGCCGAGTTGGTGTATTGGACAAGGAAGTCACGGTCATACAGACCGGTTTTGATTAACTCGTGGATTAGCGCCAGCATTAGCGCGCCATCGGTCCCCGGTTTGATCGGCACCCATTCATCGGCAATGGCCGAGTAACCGGTACGCACGGGATTAATGGAAATAAAGCGGCCACCGTTGCGCTTGAACTTGGAGATCGCGGCCTTCATCGGATTGGAATGATGGTCCTCGGCGGTGCCGATCATGACAAACAGCTTGGCGCGGTCCAGGTCAGGGCCACCAAATTCCCAGAAGGAGCCACCGATGGTGTAGATCATACCGGAGGCCATGTTGACGGAGCAAAAGCCACCGTGAGCGGCATAGTTAGGCGTGCCATACTGTTTGGCGAACAGACCGGTCAGGGCCTGCATCTGGTCACGGCCGGTGAACAGGGCAAATTTTTTCGGGTCCGTGGTGCGCAGGTGTTCGAGGCGATCCTGCATAATCTGGAAGGCCTCGTCCCAGCTGATCTCATCATACTGAGCATCGCCTCGTTCGCTACCTTCTTTACGCTTGAGTGGTTTCGTCAGGCGCGCTGGAGAATACTGTTTCATGATGCCGGAGGCACCCTTGGCGCAAATGATGCCCTTGTTTAGCGGGTGATCAGGATTGCCCTGAATATAGCGGATCTCACCATCACGCAGAGTGACACGAATACCACAACGACAGGCGCACATGTAGCATGTGGTATTCTTGGTTTCAATGCGACCTTCAGGGGCCTTGATCGGGTCATGGACAACAGACATAGTAAACCTTCTTTTTTGGGCAAGCGCGCGATTATAGGGATCGCATGCTGCGTGGACTAATCAGCATTACTAAGCATATTATAAATTCATTATATACTAAAATAATTTGCTTTGACCTTATCCAGATATACTGGCTTGGCCTGTCGACAGGGCAAAATTAAAAAACCCTACTAACCATTTGTTTTTATGAATATTTTAAGATGCCGACAGCGATGGGGCAACTATAGTCGATCGGCAGCAGATTTGAACCCCGGATCATGCGAGATTGAGGAAATAAAATACCTTTATACGTTGGTTTCGATGCTGGTGCTAAGTCGGCGCACAGTCATTAGTCGCAAGCGGTGTCCGCCAATTATCAGATACATAAGTAAGTATAAACGCCCTGGGACACCTGCCGATGAATCATGGCCATGACGTCACGACGGGTAGCGTGCCAAGCAAGGGGGGAGGGGTTCAAGGTGGGCTAAACAGGGCGTACCTCATCATTATCCGTGTGCGTGAGTAGAGTCAGTCGTGGGCCGAGGCGATGAGAAACTATCCCTGTCTTTAATCTATGCCCATATAAATATCCCTATTATTCTGTCCCTCCCAGTGTGTTGTATAGTTGCTCCCCATTTGATGTTCGCCTGCCAGGATGACGGAATACGGGGCAGGCCGAATGAGACGAATTCAGAGTTTTATGCAATTTAAATAATAGATAGCGGCCAACATGGGCGCTCAACCGTGAGGATAGTAAGGATGATTAAACCGATTGGCTCCGATGAGCTTATGCCACGTTTCGTTTACGATGATGCGGAGCACGACAAACTGAGTAAAGAAGCAGAAGGTCTGCCTTCGGTCGTCATCAGCTCTGCCGCTGCCGGTAATGCAGTCATGATGGGTGGTGGTTATTTCACGCCCCTCACCGGTTATATGAACATCGCCGACGCGATGGGTTGTGCCGAAAATATGAAGACCACCGACGGCAAATTTTTCCCGGTGCCGGTGCTGAACCTGGTCGAAGATGCCTCCGCTATTCAGGGCGCGAAACGCATCGCCCTGCGTGACCCCAACGTTGAGGGCAACCCGGTCATTGCTATTCAGGATGTTGCGGCCATTGAAGAAGTCTCTGACGCGCAGATGAAGACCATGACGGATAAGGTCTATCGCACGGACGATACGGATCACCCCGGCGTCAAGGCCTTTAACAGTGTTGGCCGTTTTGCGATCTCTGGTCCTATCCAGGTCCTCAATTTCAGCTATTTCAGTACCGAATTCCCGGACACCTTCCGTACCGCCGTGGAAATCCGTAATGAAATTATGGAGCGTGGCTGGAAGAAGATTGTGGCCTTCCAGACCCGTAACCCCATGCATCTGGCCCATGAAGAGCTGTGCCACATGGCGATGGATCGTCTTGGCTGTGATGGGCTGGTCATTCACATGCTGCTGGGCAAACTGAAAAAGGGCGATATTCCAGCGCCGGTTCGTGATGCCGCCATTCGTAAAATGGTTGAGCTGTACTTCCCGGCTAATAGCGCCATGGTCACCGGCTATGGCTTTGACATGCTCTATGCCGGCCCCCGTGAGGCCGTGTTGCACGCCTATTTCCGCCAGAACATGGGTGCCACGCACTTTATCATCGGTCGTGACCATGCGGGTGTCGGCGATTACTACGGTGCCTTTGATGCCCAGACTATCTTCGACGAGGAAGTCCCGGCGGGTGCCATGGATATCGAGATCTTCAAGGCCGACCACACCGCCTGGTCAAAGAAGCTCAATAAGGTCGTCATGATGTGTGAGGCCCCTGACCACGAAAAAGATGACTTTGTACTGCTGTCCGGTACCAAGGTCCGTGAAATGCTCGGTAATGGCATTGCGCCACCGAAGGAGTTTTCGCGTCCGGAGGTGGCCCAGATCCTGATCGATTACTACCAGAGTCTGGAGAGTTAAGGCGGCAGCGGGCAAGTTAACGGCTTTTAAGCCCTTCTGAAAATCGCCCGACTGAGGTTATTCGGCGGGCGCATTTTTAAATTTGATAGTAGAAGCTGCCTTATTGATTTATTCAATAGGCCATTAATTTTTTTTGATATCCATGGGTTTAGCCTTGATAAAGATAAGGATCTTCAAGGTTTTAAATGAGTTACATCAATTTTTCTGGTGTGCCATTATTTAGTATAAAAGCGATTTATGCTGGTTAATTTAATTCTATGGCTATTAAGAGGAAAAAGGGCTTTATTCAGAGGGCAAAACTCGTTAACTTTACGCACCTAAAAATATATGTGCATATTAGGCAATAAATAAGGCCTAAATACATATATAACAGTGCTTTGGGGATGGAATCAGGCAGTTTCATATGTACTACCCGACCGCTTTCTCAAGAACACAAGCTTCTTGTCTTTTGTTCTACAAAAAACAAGATACTGGATAGTTTTAACAAGTTAGTAACAACACTTAGCGTATCGATATTAAACAGGTTTGTTTACTGTAAAAAATCATTGATTAGATGCAGAAAACAGAATGAATAATAATCGCTAAAATTAAATTTTACCTTTTAAGGAGTCAGCTTCATCATGATTACCAGCAACCCCTTCTCAGCACTTACGGCATTGATATCTCCCGAGGTCATGCAAGGCTACATTATTTTAATGGCGATCTTTGTGTTTCTGGGCACAGTGCTTGATATGATGCATAAAAAGAGTGCTAAGTATTTTTTCGAGTATGCGAAAAAAGCGAAGCAAAATGCCAAGCGCTCAGTAGGTAGTGGCGAAAAAGTCGGTATCGCTGTTGCGACCGTCGCCAATGAAGTACTGACTTCGGGTGAATTCTGCAATGTTAAGCGTAGACTTTCTCACCTTTTAACCATGTATGGTTGCGTTATTTTTATCGTGACATCCGCCATGATGATCTTTGGTGCCAACACTGCATCCGGAACATTGCCAATGTTGTGGCATCTGGGGGCCTTGATGCTGTGCCTCGGCGGCTACTGGTTCTGGTTCTTTATTCGCGTTGACGTCGCCGCAGAAGGTACCAAATGGTATCACCTGGTGAAGGCAGATATTTTTATTGTGTCGCTTTTCACAACCGCAACCTTCGCTCTGATCTGGTCTTATCTACAGTCTAAAGGTGGTGCAGTTGGTGATATGAGTGGAACCACCTTGTTCTTCGTATTATTCATCATTTCTAACACAACGCTTTTTGCCAGCGTCTTCTGGTCCAAGTTTGCGCACATGTTTTTCAAACCTGCTGCCGCATTTCAGAAACGTGTTGCTAAGGCGGATGGTTCTAATCTGAATCTGCCTGCTGATTTTGATCTTACTGATCCTGCTGTGCAGGCGAAGTTCCCGGATATCCCAGAGTATATGGGCAAGAACCCGGCTTATATGGGTCCTGGTATCAGACGTGAGTCACCAAATCACTACTAGCATTGACTTACATAACAATTATTTAAGGAAAGAGAGAATATTATGCCAACATTTGTATATATGACTCGTTGTGATGGTTGTGGACAGTGCGTAGATATCTGCCCATCTGACATCATGCACATCGATAAGGGCCTTCGTCGTGCTTATAACATTGAACCTAACATGTGCTGGGAATGTTATTCCTGTGTAAAAGCCTGTCCCCACCACGCAATTGACGTTCGCGGTTACGCGGATTTCGCACCACTGGGTCACTCAGTGCGCGTACACCGTGATGAAGAAAAAGGCACGATTGCGTGGCGCATCAAGTTCCGCAATGGCAAAAAAGATATGGAGCTTTTAGCGCCAATCACAACCAAGCCCTGGGGAACCTGTATTCCACAGCTATCTGAAGCCGCTGCACCCGCCAACGATATGCGTAATAGTCAGCTTCTGTTCAACGAGCCTAAGTATGTGCGTATGGATGAGGGTGGTTTACATACGCTTGAATCTAATGGCTTGGAAATCAAAGAAGGGGTGCAATACTAATGGGCTACAAGACAATTATTGAAGACGATATCGACATCCTGGTAGCAGGTGCGGGCCTTGGTGGTACCGGTGCTGCCTTCGAAGCCAGATATTGGGGCAAAGACAAAAAGATCGTTATTGCAGAAAAAGCCAACATCGATCGTTCTGGTGCGGTAGCCCAGGGTCTATACGCAATCAACTGTTACATGGGTACTCGCTTTGGTGAGAATAACCCGGAAGATCACGTACGCTATGCACGTATCGACTTGATGGGCATGGTACGTGAAGATTTGGCCTTTGATATGGCGCGTCACGTTGACTCGGCTGTTCACCAGTTCGAAGAATGGGGTCTGCCTATCATGCGTAACACCAAGACTGGCGCCTACCTGCGCGAAGGTCGCTGGCAGATCATGATTCACGGTGAATCATATAAGCCAATCGTTGCGGAAGCTGCTAAGAAGTCTGCTGACAAAGTATTCAACCGCGTTTGTGTCACGCATCTGCTGATGGATGAATCCAAAGAAAACCGCGTCGCCGGTGCTGTTGGTTTCAACGTCCGTACTGGTAACTACCACGTCTTCAAGTCGAAGACGGTTATCTGTGGTGCTGGTGGTGCTTCTAACATCTTTAAACCACGTTCAGTTGGTGAAGGTGCCGGTCGTGTATGGTATGCACCATGGTCATCGGGTTCTGCCTATGGTCTGATGATCGAAGCCGGCGCGAAAATGACTCAGATGGAAAACCGTATCGTACTGGCTCGATTCAAAGATGGTTACGGTCCTGTCGGTGCGTACTTCCTGCATCTGAAAACTTACACTCAGAATGCTTACGGCGAAGAGTACGAATCAAAATGGTTCCCTGCTCTGCAGGAAATGGTTGGTAAAGAATACCTGGACCCGGAAGTGTCTCATCGCACACACCGTCCAATCCCAACCTGTCTACGTAACCACGCCATCATCAATGAGGTGAATGCAGGTCGTGGTCCTATCCACATGGTTACCATGGAAGCTTTCCAGGATCCTCATCTTGAGGAAATTGGCTGGCATAACTTCCTGGGTATGACCGTTGGTCAGGCAGTACTGTGGGCGGCAACTGACGTTGATCCTAAGTATGAAAACCCGGAGCTGACCACTTCTGAGCCATATGTAATGGGTTCACATGCTACCGGTTGTGGTGCATGGTGTTCAGGTCCTGAGGATGTATCACCAGATGAATACTTCTGGGGTTATAACCGTATGACGACGATTGAAGGCCTGTTTGGTGCCGGTGATGCCGTTGGTGGTACACCACACGCATTCTCTTCGGGTTCCTTCACTGAAGGTCGTCTGGCGGCTAAAGCGGCCTGTAAATATATCGACGATGGTAAAGCTGCAGGCATTCGTGTCACTGACGCGCAGATTAACCGTCGTAGAGAAGAAATCTACAAGCCAATGGAAACTTACCGTGTCTACAGTAATGAAGTAGTTGCCGGATCGGTTAATCCTAACTTCATCAACCCACGTCAGGGTTTAGATCGTCTGCAGAAATTGATGGATGAGTATTGTGGTGGTTTCGGTGTGAACTACATGACCAACGACAAGCTCCTGCACATCGGTCTGAAGAAGATGGCGATTCTGGGTGAAGATCTGGACATGGTTGCTGCCTCAGATGTACACGAACTGTTGCGTGCCTGGGAACTGAAACATCGTTTCCTGACTTCTGAGAGTGTTTTCCAGCATACATTATTCCGTAAGGAAACACGCTGGCCGGGTTATTACTACCGTGGTGACGCGATGAAGCTGGATGATGCGAACTGGCATGTACTAACGGTTTCTCGCCGTGATCCCAAGACGGGTGAGTACACCATGGAAAAGGCACCTCTGTATCACCTGGTCGGTGATGTAGAGAAAAAACCAGCCGAGTAATCAGCAAATTAGGGTTTGCCCCATGAATTAATGGGGCAAACCACTTAAAGATGTTTGCTCTTAAAAAGGGACTGACATGTTAAATGTTGGTCCTTTTTTTATCTTATGACTTGAATATCGAGTCAAAGATTAATATTAAAAAGCAATTATGTTTTTTAATGGAGTTTCTAAATGAATATAATTGAAAAAACAGATGAAGAGATTTTAGAGCACGCTAACCCGATGTGGGCAGATCTGGTGAAGTACTCAAATGAAGGCAACTACGGCGCCTTTACTCGAAATTTTTCCAGTAGTTTTATGCAGGGTGCAAACGAAGTTGAAATGGGCAAGCAGTTTGCGAGAAGTGATTTAGCAAAAAATCTGTCAGAAGATTATAGCTACCTCGGCATGATTCGCCGTGGTGAATATGTGACGGTTTTATATAAAGTCATTAATAAAAAAACCAAGGCTGAATGGCTGGGTCGGCTAGTGCTTGGCTATGAAAAAGAAAAGGTTAGAATTTTTGGTGCGACGTTATTTTAAGACGATGTCAGTAAAAAACAGGTTTAAGCAAAATGTCAGATATAATTGAAGACGAAAAATTCGTTGAGCTGAGTTATAAGGTCGTCGATGACAAGACAGGAGATGTCCTTGTCACAGTGGATTATCCCCTGGGTTATGTCCATGGTGTGAACGATGTGATGGCGGAAGAAGTAACAAAACATCTCTATGGTAAGAAGGTTGGGGATGTTATTGAAGTGCCCATCGATACAACACTGCTGTATGGTGAAAGAGATGAATCTCTGGTATTTACCGATAGTATCGAAAATGTCCCACAGGAATTTCACGAAATCGGTATGACCATCACCATGGAAAATGAAAAGGGTGAACCGAAGAATTTTATCGTCACTCGGTTCGATGATAAAACCCTCACCGTTGATGGTAACAACCCACTTTGCGGCCGGGATGTAACGTTTGTGCTGGAAGTTCTGTCGATCCGTGAAGCCACCGAAGAAGAAATCGAACTAGGTGGCGCGGTTGATGCGGACCCGGACATCAATGACATACTTGCGCGTGCAGAATGAACGACTCTCAATGAATTATTCCAAGCCATATATCTTATACCCTGTGAATCGTTCGCTGGAACGTGCTATCGCAGGGTCTCTTGGTCTACTGAATGAAGAAGTGCTGGCACTCGCCACCCCTGACAGAACAGTGCCGGTCGCCGATAATTTTCTTTATACACGTGGTAATTTTGAACAGCATAGTTTCAGTGCAAATGTGTTCGAACATTTACGTGATGCGCTCGAGGCGTCACTGACGGATGAGTTGCGTCATCAGGAGCCATTCGCCTGGGCCGATACGCAGAATCGACTGGGTAATATTCTTGCCGCCATCGGACAACAACAGCACGACGCTGAGATATTCCAGAAGGCCATCGAGTGTTTCACGCTTGCGCTGGAAATCTATAGGCAGGAAAGCGAACCACTGGAATGGGCCGCGACGAAGGTGAATCTGGCGACGGCCCTGCAAGCCCTGGGTCGACTGGAAGCAGAGACAAAAGTTTTGAATGAGGCAGTGGATGCCTATACGGCCGCGTTACTGGTCTATACGAAGAAAGATACACCGGATGAATGGAAGCTGATCATGCTTCAGCTGGGCATGACCCTGCACACCTTCGGCACGCTCCTGAAAGGTAATCGTACTTTTCAGAAAGCGGTCGTGGCCTACAAAAATGTCATCTCCGAGCTGGATGCCGACAATTACCCGGTTGAACTGGCCGCGGCACATAATAATTGCGGTGCGGTGCTGCATAACCTGGCAGAGTCGGAAGCGAATCCCGAGCGCTTTGAAGAGGCAGCTAGATCCTATGAGACAGGCTGGAAAGTCTGTATGGAGCAGCAACGCCCTGTCCACCTGTCAGTACTCTGCAGGGTTAACAAGGTAACGGTACGAAACAAACTGGCCGCAATAACCAATGATGCTGTACTGGCCGAAGACGTTGCCGATGAGTTTGAAGTCATTATGGAGTGCTTCCCGCATGCTTTACAGCCACTGTGCGTAAAACACTGTGAAGCAGAACGGCAGAAAGCACTGTCACTAATGGGGGCAATCAGCGATTAGCAGCGGAGCAGGCGTGCGCTAGATTCGCTCGGAGAGTTCGTAGTCGACATTAATAAATGCGCCAATCTCGGAACAGAATTTGATGACGCGTGCACCAAAACCGACATCCGGCGAGGTCTCATGCCTGTCGATCGACAGCGTTAGGACGACGCCGATTCTTGGCGAGAGGTTATGGCTTTTACAGACGTCGATAATTTTTTGTTTTGCAGGCTCTATTTTTTTTAGGATGTCATCATCGATGAGTTTGTAAATATCCAGATCCTGGCTTGCGGAGGTTATTGTCTGTGTCGAGAATTCCCAAGAGCTGATAACAGGCTTGTCCAGGCTACTGTTAACACCGGCATCATTTGTGGTGGTGGGCTGTAGACCGAGAATGCCGGTAATTTCATCAGGATTAAAGTGATAGCCAACGAGAGCGAAATACGCCCGTCCTTTATTTGGTGCCAAAATCGTTACCTCGTGAAAATATTGTCAATACAGCCGTCGATTATAGCGTCTAGGACAAATATTTACTGATTAACTTTTTTTAGGGTTTAAGACGATCTATTTATTATATTTTTTTCTAAAAAGATGTGAAAATTCATTATAAGACGTGTGCCATGATTCGATTGACATGCAGTAATAAGTAATATTTATATAGATATCAATTTATTAAAGTAAAGGATATAGCAGTTTGTCAGCGGGAGCAGAACAGGCACAAAAAAAACGTGACCCCAATAATCCGTGTCTGTTTTGTACGGACCCACGAGGGCTATCTCTGGATAACGAACTAGCGTTTAGTGCGCGTGATACCTATGCGGTGAGCCCAGGCCATACGCTGGTTATCCCGAAGCGTCATGTGGCCAGTTTTTTCGACCTGACGCCGGATGAAATCACTGCCTGTATGGAGCTGATAGGCGAGGAGCGTAGGCTGCTGGATGAAGAATTCAGCCCGGATGGCTATAATATCGGTGTCAACATTGGACCGGCGGCCGGGCAGAGTATTTACCACGTCCATATTCATATTATTCCCCGTTACAGGGGAGATGTAGAGAACCCCCAGGGGGGCGTGCGGCATGTTATTGCAAAGAATGCACATTACACGCGATAGATAGTATAATTTCGTCAGTTTAGGTGGGAGGGGCTGACAACGCAGTTGAAATTCCTCCCCGTATTAACCAGTGAGGAGAGTTAATTATGAGTGGTGCACCTTTTACCCGTCCTAAGGTTCCCGAAGGCAAAACGGATTATGTAACGACGACACAGAAAGAAATTGTTCCTGGACAGTTTTTTGTCGGCTATGAAACCACCTGGAAATCATTCCAGAAGGAAGTCCCGTACAGTACGCCCAAGAAGCCTTAAGGCAATCTAATCAGCCGCGTGAGCAATCCAGGCTCACGCGGTTTATTCTATTCAAATCAGCTGCCAATCCCTGGCAGAACCGTACTCCCATCTTATTGAAACGGCCAAGGCCGGGCTTAAGTGCGGCTGAGCACTTTAGACCGTCCAGCCATATTGTTGAGCACGCTGCTGTGCCAGGCGGGGAATATCGGTGGCAACAAAATGCTGGTGTAGTACCTGGACACCAAGCATATGGTTGATTACTGCATCCAGCTGTACCTGTGTTGCCGTTGGAGTCGCATCGTCCTCGTGCAGGTCAAACAGCGCCCTGACGCCCGTCCTGTCGAGCAGACCGGTATCTTCGATAGCTGTGTCTGACAGATACTCGTCAGCCAAACCCTTCATCGCCGCCCACTTCTTCGGATCGGTGTGTGCGGGTGGTGCCATAAAGGCAAATTTTTCCCGTTCATATAAGACCTTAGGTAGCACGCCTTTCATGGCTTCACGCAGGACATATTTTTCGGTACGGCCCTTAATACGCATCGAGGGAGGAAGTTGTGTGGCATATTCAGCCAGATGGTGATCGAGGAACGGTGGCCGGGCCTCCATAGAGTTGGCCATATCGACGCGGTCACCACCCCAGGTGAGTATCTGGCCTTCGAGCATGGTCTTGATCCAGACATATTGCGCCTTATCTAGAGGATGTCGACCCGCGAGCATATCGCCATCCAGTGCCTCGGCAATAGCGGTTCCAGGCAGATAGCCTTTCACCTGATGTTGTAAATCTGTATGCATTAGACCTGCACTATGTGCGGATGCCGCCAGCCAGGGCTGTAGACAGCTGGGCGTAAAGCCAATCAGGCGATCCAGTGCCGGGTCATGGATTTCGTTCTCGGCCAGCATGGCACCTTTGAAAAGTTTGTTACCTTCGGCGAGTATGGACTCCCATTCGGCACGCTCAGTGCTGGACAGGCTATCCATGCCATGCAGGAACATATCACGACGAAATGCCGGGTAGCCGCCAAACAGTTCATCCGAACCTTCCCCGGTGACAACGACTTTATAGCCCGCCTTGTTGACATGCCGACTCATTAACAACTTGGCGACACCAAGCGTATTGTAAATAGTGCGTTCGGTATGCCACAGAGTTTCAACAAAATTGTCGTACAGGTGATCCGCATTGAGCAACATGACGTCATGGTCGGCACCGACGGATTCGGCCATCTCGGTGGCAATCGGCGTCTCATCATAATCACTATCATCAAAGCCAATAGTAAATGCCTTGACAGGCGATTGTTGACTGGCTGAGGCCATTCCCAGGGTAGAACAGGAGTCAATACCGCCAGACAGATAACAGGCAACAGGCACGTCGGCCTCCAGTCGTAACTGTGTCGCATTTAATAATTGCTCTCTGACACCTTCGACATATTCCTGTTCGTCTCTCTCCGTACGTTCTGTCTGTAATGGAAAATCCATGTCCCAATACTTCTGTTCTGAAATTTTAAACTTGCCGTGATGACGTTCAATGATCAGTGCATAGCCGGGTTTGATCTGTTGAATGCCATCAAAGGCTGTAGTCCCAGGGACAATAGTTTGCATGAGCTGATGGTAGATGCCTTGCGCGTTAAACTGACGGGGGACCTCGGGGTGAGCAAATAATACTTTGAGTTCGGAGCCAAAAATGATGCTGCCGTGACTCTGAGTCCAGTAGAGTGGTTTGACGCCAAAACGATCACGTACCAGCATGAGACGGTCTTTCTTTCTATCGTATAATGCAAAGGCAAACTCACCACGTAAATAGGGCAGCATGTCTTCAAGCCCATAGCGTGGATAAAGATGCAGTATCATCTCGGAATCACTCTTGGTCGCAAAGCGTGCGCCATCAAGGGTAAGCTCAGCACGGATACGCTTGTAGTCGTAAAACTCACCATTGTGGGCGAGTAATAACTGCTTATCGGCGGAGATAAAAGGTTGACGACTACGCTGCTCATTGAGATCGATAATGGATAATCGGGCATGACTGAAACCCACAGCGCGGTCTTTTAGTATCTGGTAACCAAAACCATCGGGGCCACGATGATATTGAATCGCCGCCATATTGACCAGCAACTGGGGATCAATTGGTTTGGATGGATCAGAATGAAATATGCCTGCTATACCACACATGAATAAAATACCTTTGGTTGCAAAACGTTTCGCCTGACACTCTATTGCCGCGTCAGACGGCGTAACTAACTATGAAATTATAGGATGATTTTGACACCGCCTGAGGGTGTAATAAGAAGTACTAAAATAACCAGACATAACAGGTCAATAATGCCATGCGGATAAAGACTGCACCTCTTGCCTGATCAAAGTACCAATTGTGTTCGGTCTTATCGAGTTCGGTTGATAATTCTTCTCCACGTGCAAGGGGATGAAGAATAATGGCATTCTTTTTCAGTTTAGAATGGCCATCGAGTTTGTAGTCAAGACCATGCTCTTCATAACCATCACCTACCCAGGCAATGGCATTAATATAGACAATATCCAGATTGGGTAACTCATCGTCCAGGTCTGCACTGACACGGATATTCAGACCACGTTCTTCCAGTTCTTCTCGCTGACCTGTGGAAAAGATGGTAGGGGCATTACTGATAATAACGACTTCTTGCCAGGCATCTGGGAATAGCGATAGGAAGAGCAATAGACTACGTACGGTTCGCATACGATCCGGTACGCCAATAATACCGATGCGTACTTTCTGTTCCGGCTTAATGACATATTCGATAAGACCTTTACGCCATTTAAAAATGGCATACATATCGGCCAGGGCCTGCGTCGGATGCTCATCGATGCCATTGCCAGCATTAATGATTGGGATACGCAAGGCCTCCATCATTTCATAAATGGCTTTCTCATTCGTATCACGCAGGACGACAAGGTCACCATATCCACTGAGCATTTCACCGACATCGTGGTAGGACTCGCCTTTCGCAATTCCTGTTGTGCCCAGGTCAGTGATTGACATAATGTCACCACCAAGACGATGCCAGGCACTTTCAAAAGACAGGCGTGTGCGTGTGCTAGGTTCATAAAAGGCGCTAATCAGGATCTTGCCGGTCAGTGGTCGCTGCACGGGGATAGGATTCATTTCATATTTTGCTGCCAGACGACACAATTGAACCACCATGTCGCGATTAAACTGACGTGCAGAGACTATCGACTGATTCGCCAGTTCCAGTAAGGGGCTGGGTTTCTCCTTGATATAACTGAGTAACGCTTCTGCCCGATCGGTGTGAGGGTTGGTTACATCGGGCACCAGTGGTTGTGTCTGTAATTCAGAATCAGATACCTCGTTGTCGATTGATTTATCTACCACAATCTTTTACCTTTCCAGTCTTTAATAAAGAGTCCTAACAGGATCACAAGTGAACACACCGTAATAAATAGCGCGACGCTCACCAGCGTTGATAAAAATCCTACCGAGGCCATCATATTGTTGTCCTTTTCTGATTCAATAATTGCCAGTCAAAATTGTCGGGTCTCCACCACATCCCGGTGATGACGATCACCATAGACACTGCCGCGCCAACCAGCGCAGCCACATAAAAACCAATCATAAAATAACTAATCAAACCACAGGCAGTGCCGAGCACCATACCTAAAGCGGCAGCGGTCGAATTGGCCCGTGGAGAATAGAGTCCGCTAATAATCGGCCAGATAGCGCTTGCGACGAAAGGTCCCATAAAATATAGCAGGCTTGCCAGAGTTGTCAGCCGGGGCAGACACAAAAGCCAGGTGACCAACCCCAATGCGACGATGACAATCTTTGCCACCTTATGTAAATGTGCTTCACTCGCCTGAGGAAAGAGGTGTCCACGGTAGATATCCTGGGTAATAAAGTCGCCCGTCGCCGCCAGCAGGGAATCAAGACTTGAGGCCAGGGCGGCGAACACGATGATAAAGACCAGGATGGCGCCACTGACGCCGAGCAGTTTCGCGGCAACCATGGGGCCGACCATATCCGCCGCCGGTACGTTGAGTCCAATCGCCGGTGTTGTCAGGGCGACAAACCCCGCCACGATGGGGATCGGAATCCACATCAGTCCTGCGGTCATATACGCGGGGAAACCAACGCCCTCGCGAAAGGCAAATGCACGGGACCACCAGACATTGGAGTGAAAAATCTCGCCAACGCCAAAAAGTAGATTATTAAATAGAAACATAATCGCCGCCGGCATTAACAAATTGAGAAGTTCGGGACGCTCCTGTTTTAACGCCGTGTGCATGTCCGAAAATCCGATCTTATCAATTGATAGCCAGGCCAGAATAATCATGCCAACCAGAATAATGATCGTCTGAATAAAATCCGTGCCGATGACGGCGCGCAGGCCTCCGAGCAGGGTATAGATGACACATAGAGCCAAGATGACGGTCATACCGATATGATAGGAAATCCCGGTCAGCGCATTGATCAGGACACCACCGGCCATGCCAAGACTGATCAGCCAGCCAAAGGCATAGCACAGAGAAATCACCAGGAAGATTCGCCATGCCAGCTTGCCGTAGCGCAGACGAATAAAATCCCCGCTGGTATAGCCGTGTGGCAGGAGTTTACGTATTCGACGCGCCATTGGCGCAAACAGCATCAGACCAACGGAACCCAGTGAGTAACCCACCATGCCCCAGATACCAAGTTGAAAGGCCAGTTGCGGCGCCGCCATGGTGGTATTGCTGGTGACCCAGGTCGCCATGGCGGTGGCGATGCCAAGAGCCATACCGACATTGCGTCCAGCGAGCATATACTCATCAAGCTGTTTCGCCCTGCGCCCCCAGTACCAGCCGAGAAATATCCACATGACACTGAAAATTCCCAGGATCATCCAGCCGGTATCGGCGTCCAGGATTGCACTGTTTACCGGATTCATTGACTGACGACCTCTTTGATTTCATTAATAGCGTCCTCAGTGTGCATGACACGTGCATAGCGGTCTTTGATCGTACTCAAGGTGGCATTATGTAATTCCGGTGTGACGGTGGCACAGGCGTCATTGATTAATGTGGTATAAAAACCAAGATCACAGGCGTCACGAACCGTTGTTGAGACGCACTCATTTGTATAAACACCAGCAACAAATAACCCGGTAATACCCATGTTGCGTAACAGATACTCAAGATTTGTCGCATTGAACACACCGCTGGCCGTTTTATTGATAACCAGCTCATCACCTTTTGGAGCGACGGCCTCGAGGAACTCGGCTTCCTTGGAACCCGGTGGCGCGTGCAGGCCAAGTCGCTTGTGTCCAGGACTTCGTTCTCGACCATCACGGGTCATGGACATAATGCGTGTATGAATCACTTCCAGTTTACAATCACGAAAGGCCTGTTGTAGACGGGCAACGTTCGGTAACACAATATGGTCAAGACGTTTGAAGTAATACTCCTGCGCTTCGACAGGCACACCGGATTTCGCCACGTCGGCAAATACACCATAACCGGGTGCGGCATCGAGATACTGGATATCAATTACTAATAACGCCGTGTGGTGTTGCTCGAGGGATCGCTTGACCTCGGGGATTTCAACGACCGATTCCCGGTAGCTTTCCTCCAGTGGGTCAACATTCAGAAATTCAGGATCCAGCCCTTGTAAGTCCGTTTTTTTATAATCGTTCATCAAGATTCATTTGCCAGTTTAATGAGTGTGTTTAGCAGGACATTGGCGCCTTTTTCAATATCCTCCCAGGAGGTCCATTCGGCGGGTGAATGACTGCGCCCGGCCATCGACGGGACAAAAACCATTGCCGTTCGAGCTATCCTTGCCATCATCATACTGTCATGCGCCGCACCGCTGTGTAGCTGCATAACCGGGTAACCAAAATCTCGACTGACGGCCTTTATTATCTCAACAATGCCACTATCGCATTTTGCCGCTTCGAGTCGACTCACCTCTTCATATTCAAACATCAGATTACGTCGGCGTGCGATGGCTGATATGGTTCGGCGCAAGGCACTTGCGGCATCGACAAGGATCTCCATATTAGTGTCACGTAGATCCAGCGAAAACTCGACACGACCGGGGACAACATTGGCGGCCCCTGGAAAGCAATTGACATAACCGATGGTTGCGGTACTACGGGGACTACCATTCTCTTCCAGGATACGAGGCAAGGCGGAGGCTACCTCGGTAAAGCCCTGCAGTGGATCCTTGCGCATGTTCATTGGCGTCGTACCGGCATGGTTGGCTTCGCCGATCAGACGGGCATTCCAGCGTAATAAGCCCGAGATAGCATCGACCGCACCGATACTCATCTGTTGTTGCTCAAGTACCGGGCCCTGCTCAATGTGTAATTCCACAAAGGCATGAATACTTTCCGGCGTTCGTTTAGCACGCAGGATATTGATGGCCGGCATTCCCATCTCCGCCATGGTGGCGGTGAGTGTCTTACCCTCCAGATCGTGTGCGTTGTGGATCCACTCCGGTGTCAGCATTCCGCATATGGCCTGTGACCCCAGCATACCGCCAAAACGGCCTTCCTCATCGGTAAAGGCCACACTTTCCAGTGAATGAGCAATGGGAATATTCTGTTCTTTAATACTACGCAGGCATTCAAGCCCGGCCATAACACCTAGTGCGCCATCGAGATGACCGGCCCCAGGCACGGTATCCAGATGTGAACCGGTCATTACGGTAGTGGTCGCGGTAGCGGCGGGCAGGCGTGCCTGTATATTTGCTGCGGCATCGATATCATATTCAAGACCGGCATCCATGATGCGTTGCTTTAACCACTGACGCGCCAGCAGGTCATTCTCAGATAAGGCCATGCGATACAGACCATGATCCTCTTCACTGCGGCCAATCTCTGCCAGTGTTTCAATATCCTGTTGCAGTCTTGAAAAGTTTACTTTGTACATTGTCATGACTTATGTCTCGTCAAGACTTCTTGATCTACTAATGACAAAAAATAATGTCAGGAAAAAAACCAGGGCACCGATGGTAAAAAATCCAAAGGCCTTTAGCAGTGAATGGTGCCGCACTTCAACCATAACGGGATGACTCCAGGACCTGTTCAGGTTATTGGGGTTGATGATACGTACGCGATAATAATAACGTCCATCAGGTTTGCCGCTAATCACACTGGCAAGGTCCGGACCACGATAGAGGCTACGGCGATCTGAAAATTCAGGGTTAGTGGCTTGTTGTAATTCATATTGCAGAATTTTATCGGAGGCTCCGTCAATCCCCGGTCGCCATGACAGTTGATAATAACCGGCGGTTGCCAGTGTGGTATCCGTTGTCAGTACCGGTAAAACGGGCTTTGCAGATAGTAATAGCGGCATGCCAGAAACAAGAAATACGGCAGCGGCGATTACAGATTTGCGATGGTCGCCCAACCATCCTAGGCTTTGCGCGAAAAATAACATTTAAATCAATAGTAGCTTTTAGGCTCACCTTAACATCTCTACAAAGCGCTTTCAAATGAGCACTGGCTGTCAGCCCCTTGAAGGTCTCTTCGCCAGGTGACACATAAGCACCACATTAATGCGTGAATGCGCTGGCGTTGACACCTCCCATGAGCCTTTTGATTATGCGAATAATGTAGAAATGACAAATGGCAATACTACGGTCATGCCCGGCAGATTAGCAGAGAAAACAGATCGGTCGCAGGCGCGTGACAAACAAGACACAGAGGGAGGTGTCTAATTATATTGCGACGCGGGATTATCGATTGGCCCTAGACTAGATCCGGAAACGAGCCACAACCTGCTGTAATTGCTCACCCATGGTCGCGAGGTCATGACAGGCGGCCAGCATACTGCTGGCCTGTTGCTCGCTCTCTTCGGAGACCTGATGGATGTTGACGACACTACGGTTAAGCTCATTGGCGACCGATGACTGTTCCTCCGAGGCGGTGGCAATGTGGGTGTTCATATCACGAATAGTGGCGACCGAGCGGGTAATGGCATCCAGCGATTCGCCAGCATGACCTGCCTGTTCCACGGTGTGGTGGGCGCGATCGCGGCTCTGGCCCATGGCGTCTTCGGCCTCGTTGGCGCCGGACTGCAGGGAGCCGATCATCTGTTCTATCTCCTGGGTCGACTGCTGGGTGCGCTGGGCGAGGGTACGCACCTCGTCGGCGACCACGGCAAAGCCACGGCCCTGTTCTCCGGCACGGGCCGCCTCAATGGCGGCATTGAGGGCCAGCAGATTGGTCTGTTCAGCGATACCCTTGATGACATCGAGGACACTGCCAATGTTCTGACTCTCACCCTTGAGGCGACTAATGACCTGAGCCGAGCGTTCGACATCACCGGCCAGGGTCTTGATGGCATCGATGGTCTGCATGACCACGGTACGGCCCTGGGCGGATTCCTGGTCGGCCTGATCCGCGGCGCGCGCGGCTTCATTGGCACTATTGGCAACCTCCTGCACGGTCGCCGCCATTTGGTTAATGGCCGTGGCGACCTGCTCGGTTTCATTGCGCTGGCGACTCACCATCTCGCTGGCGTGTTGTGACGACATGGTGAGTTCTTCACTCGATGAGGAGAGCTGGGTTGATGAAGCAGCCACCTGGGAAATAATCCCCTGCAAGTTGCTAATAAAACGGTTAAAGGCCCGGGCCAGCTGCCCCATTTCATCGTGACTGTTTTCCTCCAACCGCACCGTCAGGTCACCCTCGCCCTCGGCGATCGCCTCGACATGTCGGATGAGTTGTTGCATGGGTCTGGAGATCAGTATCGGAAAGACCAGAGCAAGAAAGGCACACAGGACAATGGCAATCACCAGCAGGATGGTCATATTAAGATTGGCTGAGGCGGCTTTTATATCGCTACTATTACTGATGACGTCGATTTGCTTGAGCATTTGTTCACTGAGGTTGTCAATGACGCCACGCATGGCGTTAAAGGCCTTGGCGCTACTGCCAAAACTCATTTCAATTGAGGTATTACGCCCCGAGCGGGTATTACTGGCGCGTTGCCTCACCACCTCATTAGTCTGCGCTTCCCATTGATCGCGTAATTTTTCATAGTTCTTAAATAACGGCAGCATGCCCAAAGATTTGGCAAAGCCGCTGGTGTTGGCAATTTGTATAAACTTGCCAATTCGCTCACGTGCCTGTTGCACATTTTCATGGTGGGAGGCGGTCAGTTTTTTAAAGTTGTCGCTCTCGACATCGACAAAGATCATGCTGCGCTCAGCGACCAGGGCCTGATAGAGATCGCGATCCGCCTGTAAAAGATAATTGAGTGCCGCAATATCATTACTGGCGACATTGTGCGTGGTCTGGCTGAGGTCCTTGATGATCATCATGGCGCTAATCGCCATAAAAAGAATCAGCGCGGCCAGCAGTCCCAGGGGTAGCATTAACTTATAGCGAAAAGTGAGATTGTTAAACCAGGACATGAATGGTTCCTTATTCAGTTATTGACTGGTGGGCCGGTGAGGTCACCACCGATATTCATACCCGCCAGTTATTTGCCTAACTCATCAAGATTGATGCCGACGGTAAGCGCGCCAATCGCCTTACCGGCATGCATCACCGGTACCGACACCTGCACCAGATAAGCCTGACTGCTCTTGTCGAACTTGACCTTGCCGATATCCACGCCACCGACACCACCGTTATAGGCCTTGGTGAATTTGGCTTCGTCACCCTGCCAGTAGTCGGAGGTTTTGTTGCTCATGGCGACATTGGCCCCCTGATGGTCCATCAAAAACAGCTCCAGAAAATATGGCTTACTGCTCTCCAGCCTTTTGAGTTCCGTCGCGGCGGCATTACTTGCCAGCTTCTTCATGAAGTCATCCATACCGGTGGTCTTCATCCAAACGGCATCTCTGGCCTTAATCTCATTCAGGCTCATGGCTTTGGCATTTTGTGCCTTGACGGCATCGACCAGGATGGGGTTGCTGCCCCAGGCCTTTAGGGTAGGTAGCAGGTCATGTACGGCCTGCGGTACCTTTTCCTCGGCCTGGGCGGTTGTGAACAGAGGCAAAAAACATAAGGCAGTGGTGAGCAGTATTTTGCTGAGTGACATGCTTCGTATCTCCACGCTATTGTTGCGGATTGATGAGCGCGCCTGCGTTAGACGTGTCATCCACACGCAAGCCACATTTAAAGTAAGTAATGAAGTGGAATATCAGGGCGAGATTTTACTGCCCCCACATCGTTGCATAAATTATCGGATAAGGGCGTAATAACTTGAATATAGTGAGCACCATCAGACGCCACAGATGTTTATCTGACAGGTAAAAAACAGGGGTTTACTGATGACCGCTGAAAGTAAACAAGATTGACGGAAGTTGCTTTGCACCGTGAGACAAATAGCAAGATTACTTACAAATATTGTGCAAGTGGATTGTTAGACACAACAGATGTTAGTGCAGTTCGAGGGTGGCGGGATGATGAGGTCTTGTGATGCGGATAGGCACAGTGATCACACCGTGGAAAAATAGCCGTTGGAAAAGGCGGTCTGGATGTTTACGTGTAAAAAAAGCGCGCCCGTGGGCGCGCTTTTCCTGACCTTGTCGGCGTGGTTAAATTAAGCCGCCTGTTCCTTTGCCAGACGTGCCTTGTCGGCCTCTTCCGCCGAGTAAGCGGCACCCGACCAGAGCATGTCATAGGCCAGCTCCTCATTACCGTTTTCACAGCATTCGAGCACTTTCTGGAAGAGGGGCTGAAAGGTCGTCGATTTATGCGACGCCTCATGCTCGGCAAAGCTGTTCCAGAAAGTAATGATCAAGGCCTCTTTGCCCTTCAGGGGGCTCTCGACCGCCTGGCCGATGGTTGAGCCTTCATTCGAGACATTACCGCTGTTGAGGCAGACAAAGCCGCCAACAAAGCCTGTTGTGGAGTGATAGGTTTTGACGTTTTCACAGAGAAATGCCACGCGTTCCTGTAAATCATCCAGGCTGTACTCAGGCTTGAGAATGACTCGATTGACAGTAACCACACCATCATGAGGGAAATTATGAATTAGATTTGCCATGTGAACCTCCTATTAGTAGTTAGTTATTTACTAATATAGTACATAGATACGAAAAATCAATGGCAGATATAAAATTACTTATGGCATGGTTTATCCGCATCTCTGGGCAGCTCGAAGTAAAAGGCGCTCCCCTGACCGGGGGTACTGTCGAAGCCGATTCGGCCCCGGTGTTTTTCGACAATGCTTTTGGAAATGGCCAGCCCCAGTCCGCTGCCGCCATATTGGCGCTGGTCGGTGGCATCCGCCTGGGTGAATTTATCAAATACCCTGGCCTCGAACTCCGGTGAAATACCGGTGCCGTGATCGAAGACGGTGACGCGCAGATACTCGTCGACGCCTGTCAGCTCGATATCGATATCGGCCCCGGCGGGTGAAAATTTGGCGGCATTGGAGAGCAGGTTGCTCATGACCTGGGCAATACGTGCCGGGTCGAGCTTTGCCCAATAGTCACCCTGAGGGGCGTGAAAGTGATAGTGGACGTCGTAGCTATCGGCATAGGCAGCGTTGTCCTCGATTGAGCGCAAGACCAGGGCAGCAAGGTCGGTATCCAGAAACTGAAAGCCGAGCATACCGGACTCGATTTTATTGATGTCGAGGATATCGTTGATTAAGAGTAACAGGCGGTCACTGTTATGCTGGGCAATAGTCAGTAGCTCCTGCTGTTTGCCTTCTACGTTGCCGACAGCACCTCCCAGTATCAGCCCCAGGGAACCACGGATTGAGGTAAGCGGGGTGCGCAGCTCATGACTTACCGTCGAGACAAATTCATCCTTGATTTTATCGAGCCGCCTGCGTTCGGTGATATCCCGCACAATGGCAACATAACGCGGTGGTTCATTTTGCGGATGAATGTATTGCAGAAAAATTTCAACCGGGATATGCCTCCCTGATTTATGTCGATGCTGTGTTTCGAAGGTCGTCGAGCTTAGCTCATCATTGATCAAGGGTTCCAGGAGCTGTCGGAATTCTGCTTCGGAGTATTCCGGTTTTATATCATAGGCATGCATCTGCAGGAGTTCGTCGCGGCGATAACCGATTTGATCGATGGCCCCCTGATTGACATAAAAAAACTGCAGGCTGTCGGGGTAAAACATAAACACACAGTCGAGGGTTTGATCCAGTGTGGACTTAAAGTGCGCCAGTGCCTGTTCGTGCCGGACCGCTTCACGGCGTAATGTGATGTTTTGCAGGTTGTTGAGATAGAAATTGCGTGTGCTTGACAGCAGTATGAGCAGATACAGGGTGACCATGATGCCCATGGCGTCGGCGAGCGGGTTATGTAGATGCAAATACTGATAAATGAGTGGGCCTAGCGCCGGTACAATAAAGACGACGGTATTGGGCCAGTAGCTTGAAAGCGTCGTGACCGCACCGGCCGTCATACCGGCGATGACAAAGGCGATGAAGACCTGATGCGCAATGCTCTCGGCAGGGAACAGCACCAGCGCGGCACTGCCCCAGGCGCAGCCGGTAGCAAGACTGCCAAAGGTAAACAGGTTACTCCAGCGTTGAGTGCTATCACTATCAGTAGAAAATCTTGAGGACCGAAAACTGAGATAGAGCACCAGTCTTGCTATAGTGATGAGGACCAGCGCCATGAACCAGTACCGGGCCGTATTGCCGGTCGTGACGGGCTCAAGCAGATAGTAGAGTAAACCGGCATTCACCAGTGTAATGAGCAGCGCAAATGGCATGCCAGCAAAGGATTGCTGGACCTGTTCCTGTCGAATGAGAGATGGCGTTTGATACATTTTGAATGAGCTTGTCAGAGAAACGGTATCAGTTGCCGAGTAGTTGCTTGAGTGTCGCTAACAACTCAGCATTAGTCGTTTGTGATTTCAGGAGAATGCTGTTGACATGCTCAATATCATCTCTGGAAACGGGATTAGCGGAATAAATGACGACCTGAGGTTTCTTGGGGCAGCGTTTAATATCCGCCAGCAGGTCGAGACCGCTGCCATCAGGGAGTGCCACATCCAGCAGGACAAGATCAAAGGTGAATTTTTCCAGTACTTGTCTTGCTTCCGTCAGGCTTGAGGCGATAGTCAATTGGGCCTGATGCTGAATGATGTGCGCCACGACCTGTTGCAGGTCCGCGTCATCCTCGACATAGAGCATTTTGGGTAAGGCAGACGTCTGGGTTGCGCGTACAAGGGCACGCTGCAGGTCAGATTGATCGAAGGGTTTGGTTAACCAGTCGACGATCTCAACCGCGCCACCGCTTAATTCCTGTCGGGCTTCGTCGGCCCTGACGGAAATGACAATTATTGGCAGCGCAGCGTACTGCGGCTTCTGACGTAGTTGCTTGAGAAAGCTGATGCCATCCTGTCCGGGCAGGGCAATATCCAGCGTGACGGCGGCAAAGGTCTGTACCTGTAGTATTTCCCAGGCGTGTTCAGCGCAGTCGGTGATCTGTGGGTAGTAGCCCATATGGGAGATTTGTAGTGCAAGCAGACTGGCAATATCCTTGTCGTCTTCAATGATCAGGATGTCACGGGTATGTGCTGTCGATACCTGGTGCATGAGCGACTCGGAGATCATCAACGCCGGTAAGTGGATGAAAAAAGTCGTGCCCTGGCCCATGACGGTATCGTAGCTAATGGTACCGTTGTGTTTTTCGACAATGAGCCTGGCAATGGACAGGCCCAGTCCGGTGCCGCCGATATGGCGTGTATCCGAGGCGTCCGACTGTGTAAATTTATCGAAAAGCTTGTCACGAAACTCTTCCGGGATGCCAGGGCCCTGATCATGAATGGCAATGATAATGTCATGCTGATTAACGGTGATATCAACATTGATGGTCGATGCCGCGGGTGAGAACTTGGCGGCATTCGACAGGAGGTTATTCATTACCTGGATCAGGCGGGAGTAGTCGGCAATAATTTCGACATCGCCTTCGAGGTGCGTATTCAGTACCAGCTCTACTTCCTGCTCATGGGCAAAGGGTCGGTTTGTCTCGATGGCATCGGAGATGAAGGCCAGCAGCGAAATGGTCTTGAACTCAAAAGGCATATTGCCAGATTCAATTTTTTGGAGGTCAAGAATGTCATTGATCAGCAGTAGCAGACGTTCGGTATTCTTGTGAGCGATGGCCAGCAGGCTGGCGGCGCGCGCCGGAATTTCACCGGCGGCTCCACCGTTGATGAGCCCTAGTGAGCCTCGAATCGAGGTAAGCGGTGTGCGAAGCTCATGACTAACCGTCGAGATAAATTCATTTTTCATTTTATCAATGAGCTTGCGTTCCGAGATATCCGTGTGGGTGCCGATCATGCGAACCGGGTTCTGGTATTGATCGCGTTCTACGACCATCCCTTGATCGAGTATCCACTTGTAGGTCCCATCTTTGCAAAGCACGCGATGTTCATTCTTGTAGAGGGCTGATTGACCGGATAGATGGTTATCCATCTCCGTTTTGAGTGCCGCCATATCATCGGGATAAATTCGCTGATGCCACTCGTCGATATGATTCGAGATTTCTTCATCGGCGTAACCGAGCATGGCCTTCCACTGTCTCGAAAAATATATTTCATTCGTGACGATATTCCAGTCCCAGACGCCTTGTTGCGCGCCCTCCAGGGCAAATTGCCAGCGCTGCTCACTTTTCTGTAACTCGGCGGTGCGCTTTTCAATTTCACTTTCCAGGCTGGCATTGAGATCCTGAAGGGATTGCTGCGTGGTTGTGATGGTGTCAACCAGCTTGTGAAAGGCTCGCGCCAGAAAACCGATCTCATCTCGACGTGACTGAATTTTGGTTAGTGGTGAATATTCCTGTGTCTGACCGAAGGCATAAATCGACTGCGCAATTTGTTGTAGCGGCTTGCTAAGCTGTCGGGAAATGAAGTAACTGAGTAGGGCAAAAACGGCCATGAGCAACAGCAGGATTCGGCCGGTGCTTAAGAGTGCCACCGATTCGGCGGAGATGATGTCGGCATAAGGTCGGGTTAACGCGATCACGACAAAACGGTGGCTGTTATGCGCAGGTTCAAGATAGATTTTTCTACTGACAATGGCATTATCATTGTCGTTCTCAGGGATGATGGTGCGGCTAATGTCATTATTGTTGGATAAAAAGAGACTGGCAAGACGGGGATAGTCTTCCTGGATGCGGTAGCGGTGGCCCAGATCATAACCAAAGCGTTTCGCCAGCTCAGGGTTCGTCAGGTAGCTGCCCTGTTCATTCATGATAAAAATGGACTGATGCCGATTACTGAAGGCTGTTTCAAATCGGTTCAGGAGATGGGTCATATCCAGATTAATAATAACCATACCAAGTAATTTGCCATGGTTATAGATTGGTGTGGCGGCGCGCAACACTGGTGTGTACGGAACAGAGACCTTACCGTGTTCACGATTCAGGTTGATCTGGGAGAGATAGGTGCTCTTCGTGGGCAGGGCCAGCGTATCGCTGACGTATTGAGTGTCGGATTTATTCTGTAGTGCGGCTTCCGCTGTGCGCTGTATTATTCCATTAATGCGATTAACGCGAAGGATTTCCTGACCGTGCCTGTTCAGCAAGCGGATTTGTAAGTAATCGGGTTTGATTTTCATCAGTGTGGAAAAAATGATGGTAAGTCGTTTTTGCCACTGTCTCCGGGTGGGACGGTTCGGCAGATTCCTGCTACTGGAAGGTGCGTTGAAAATCCCCGGGATGGCTGGTAATTCGGCAAGAAAGTGCACGTCAGCGGTGAGGTTGTTTATCTGGTTGGTAAACACCACCTCTTCACGTTCGACCTGATTAGCGAGTTCTTCGAGGGCGTGTGACACCAGCAAATGGGTGCCAATATAATAGGCATAATAGCCAATACTCAGGGCCGTCAGGCAGACCATGAGGACCGTGAGGAGAATACTTTTATGGGTCAGATTAAAATTTAACTGCATGGGCCGAATGATAGCGTTATTTGAGGGATTTTTGACGGCGTGCTTTAAGAAAAAGCAGAACCAGGACAAGGCCGGCGAGACCGAATGCGAAAGGATATATCGGCACCGGTAAAGTGCGGGAGGGCTTTCGCTGATAAGGGCCGATGCCCAATGCCTGGTGTAGCTCATCGACCGGGGTATAATCTAGGGCCTCCGTCCAGCCCACGTACTGCCCGGCCCGCGCTGCAGGGTCAGTCATCTTTATTCGTAATAGTGCCGCCTTTACCTGTGCCGCCAGCGCATGGCTGGTCTCCGGCATTACGGCAAAGGGCCACTCGGGGTAAAGCGGTGTGCTATGGAAAAAGGGAAAGCCCGGTGTATGTATGTTATGCAGAATACGAAACTCCGTCAGCTGGATGTCTCCGGCGCTGGCCATACGCTCCAGCATATCCGTACGTACCACGCCGGCATCGACTTTCCCCTCGCGGACATCCTTGACGACGGCCGTGTGACTACCCGCCGAGAAACTGAGTTTGCCAAGTTCTGTATAGGGATCAAAGTGCGCGCGTAACATTTCACGCCAGGCCACACGCCAGCCGCCAAAGGAGAGCGGTGAGACGGCTTCCAGGTGTTTGCCGCGCAGGTCCCGAAGTCGAATGATGTCGTCACGATCGGCGCGAGTAAAAATCACACTACCGAATCGAGCCTGTGCAGTATCCTGGCGTTTGTTGACGAGAGTCACCAGGGCATGGGCGCCGTTTAAGCGATTCAGCTCCACATAAATCGATGGATTGGTCAGGATAAAGTCAAACTTCCCCTGTTTTGCCTCGGTCAGCTGTTCCGTCAAATGTGTATATGGGACCATAACAAAAAGGTGTCCGGGAATCGACGCACTCAGGTAGTCAATGGTCGGGCTCCAGGCGTTTATACCCACGTCGCTATCGTGAAGTATGCGAACGCCAACCTGGTGTACCTGATCTGCCTGGACAGTGCTGACATCAAGACAGAGGAAAATGACGGCGAGGAAATATTTTGGCATGAAGCCACGTCTACAGATGATGTGTCTGCCAGATGTCACGCAGGGTCTGTGCGAGGCTCATCGGGTCAAAGGGTTTTGCGACGACGTCGATAGCACCAATGGCTTTAAAATGGGCCACTTCGTGAGTTTGTACCTTGGCCGTCATAAAAATTGCCGGAGTCGTCTGGGTCTCCGGTAACTTGCGCAGTGCCTCCAGCGTGCTGGGGCCGTCCATGGTTGGCATCATCACATCCAGTAATAATAAATCCGGCTTAAAGTCGGCGGCTTTTGCCAGCGCCTCCTGACCAGAGCTACAGACCTCAAGAATAAAGCCACCGACATCGGCCAGGGCGATGCAGGCCACGGCCTGGATGTCAGGCTCATCTTCGACGTATAAAATCTTGTTAAGTACAGACATGGTAATCGTTTCCTAGTGGGTTTTGATTTCTTCCGACGGTAAGTCCAGGATGTCGGCAATCGATGTCAGAAATTGTGTGACCTGAATCGGTTTGGTGATGTAGTCACTGAATCCAGCCTGTCGACCGCGTTCAATATCGCCCGACGTAGCATTGGCGCTGACAGCAATCACCGGGATAGTGCGAATCTCGGCCTCGGACTTTAACTGCTTTAAAAGATCATAGCCATCCAGCCCCGGCATGTTGATATCCAGAAGTATCAGATCAGGGCGATTTAATCGGGTTAACTCCAGGCCGAGGTGGGGTTCATGCGCGCTAATGAGGTGGATGTGGGGCCAGCGGGACAGGACCTGCTTTACCAGGCGCAGATTGGTCGGATTGTCCTCGATATAGAGAATGGTGTCTCGCTGGCTCCGCGAAGTCGGGGCCGAGGGAACACGCCCTGCCTCGATGTCCGGCATGCTTTGGCGTGAAGTTGTGGTCGCGCCTGTGAGTGGCAGGGTAAACCAGAAGGTACTTCCTACGCCGGGTTCACTCTCGACACCAATGTCTCCATGCATAAGCTGGAGCAGATTTTTGGTAATCACCAGGCCAATGCCGGTGCCCTCAATGGTGTTATTGTTGGCTTCGATGCGGGTAAAGGGGATGAATAATTGTTGCAGCGCCTCTGCCGAGATGCCAATTCCGGTGTCGGTGATAGCCACCCGAGTCATACCTTCCTCCTGATCGGGTTCACAGGAAAGTTTTATCCGGCCCCCCGGACGATTGTATTTAATGGCATTGCTTAATAAGTTGATCAACACCTGTTTTAAACGAACGCTGTCGGCAGCAACGTGTATCTGATGGCAGGCGGCTTCATCAAAATCGAGACGCACCTGATATTTTTGCAGCATCGGCGCGAGGAGCGCGAGGCTCTCTGCCAGGGTCTCACTCAGGGAAACATCTTCTATAGTAAGTTTAACGTGACCGGATTCAATTTTGGCCAGGTCCAGTACTTCATTGATCAGTTCCAGCAGGTGTTGACCGGCGTGGAGAATCTCCTGTACATGATCCTGCTGTTCAGGATTCAGGTCATCCAGTTCCAGTAATTGTCCAAATCCCAGTATGGCATTCATGGGGGTGCGTAACTCATGGCTCATGCTGGAGAGAAACTGCGACTTGGCATGATTGGCCTGCTCGGCCTCGTCCCGCGCGGCGATCAGCGCCTGCTCGGCCTTAACCTGTTCGGTAATGTCCTGCACGGTACCCACCAGTCGGAGCAGGTGACCCTCCGCGTCGGTCTCGGCATGGGCCAGTTCATGCACATGACGTATGTTACCGTCCGGGCGCACGACTCGATGGATGACATCATGGTGTCCCGTTTGCGAGGATTTTTGCTCGCTTTCATTGACCCTGTCGAGATCATCGGGATGTATGGCGGCATGAAAGGCCTCAAGACTGGGGGTAAAGCTGCCCGGCGCATAGCCAAAGATGCGGTAGATTTCATCGGACCAGGTGAGTTCACCGCTGCTAAGGTTGGCATCCCAGCTTCCCAGGTGCGCCAGTGCCTGCGCCTCACGCAGCTGTCGCTCACGTTCGATCAGGGCGAACTCGGCGTGCTTGCGGTCGGTGATATCCTGCACCACGCCCAGCATGTGCTGGGGGGTGCCATCATCGGCGCGGACCACATCGCCCTGTTCCAGCATCCAGTGAGTGCTACCGTCCTGCCAGATAACCCGGTGTTCGAGGTTAAATTCCCTGCCATCGGAAATACACGCATTGGTCGCACTGACAAGCCTGTCACGATCGTCGGGGTGTACGGCATTGAGAAAGACCTCGTAGGTCGTCTCCGGGATCGCCTGCTGATAACCAAACAGCGGGCCGATACGTTCGGACCAGAAGAGTTCACCGCTTTGAATATTCCAGTCCCAGGTGCCGATGTTGGCGAAGTTTTGTGAACGCTTCAGGCGTGCCTCACTTTCCTGCAGGGCCTGCTGTATTTTTTTGTTTTCGGTGATATCGCGTACCGTACCTTCAATACCGATAACCTCACCATGTTCATCGCAGAAAAAATGTGAGTTGGTGGAGACCTCAACGAGCTGCCCATTTTTATGGCGCATGCTGATGTCGTAATTGCTCACACGACCACCGTTGTCCTGCAACGCGCGAAGCAATCGATCCCGGTCGGCGGGGTCGGCATAGAATTGTGCCATCGACTGCCCCATCACTTCAGAAACCTTATAGCCACAATAATTTTCCGCCGAGGGCGATAGCATGGTGACACGACCCTCAAGGTCGGTCTGATAAAAGATATCCTGGATGTTATTGAAGATGGCGCGGAAGTTTTTCTCCGAGGCAGACAAAGCCTCCTGGGTCTCCATCAGATGGGTGATGTCCGTCATAATGGAAATGTATTTGTATGGCCGATTCTCATGACTGAGGAAGGGCACAATAGTCGACTTTACCCAGAACAGGGAACCGTCCCTGGCACGGTTGCAGACTTTGCCGTGCCAGACTTCACCTTTGATAATGGTCTTCCACAGTGTCTCAAAAAAGGCCTCGGGGTGTAGCCCTGAATTGAGGAGGCGATGATTCTTCCCGATGAGCTCGCCACGATGGTAGCCGCAAATTTCGCTAAATTTATGATTGACCTCGGTGATGTTTCCCTGGGTGTCGGTGACACTGACAATGCTATGCTGGTCGAGGGCGATCTGTTGATACTCGATCTCCTGCAGGGCAAATTTGAAATTGGTATTCAGGCGGTTGACCCAGCGGGAACGCTTTAGTCTGGCCGTCACTGTGGCAATCAGGTATTCGGGTTCGATGGGTTTACTGAGAAAATCATCCCCGCCGAGGTGCAGGGCGTCCGTTTGTTTTTCAATATTGGTTTCGGTTGACAAAAACACAATGGGGATGTGTGCAAAGCTATCGTCCTGACGAATAACCGAGGCTACTTCCAGCCCCGTAACCTGCGGCATGAAAATATCAAGCAGTACCAGCTCCGGCTGAAATTCCGCAAGCATTTTCAGTGCCTGCATAGGCTCACTACAGTACTGTGTGTGGATGCCGGCGATTTGCATCACCTCGCAAAAGTAGTTACCGAGGGTATCATCGTCATCAATGATCAGGACGCGAAACGGGTCACTGTCGTGGTGAGTGGTCAGGCCATTGATGCAGCTATGTAGTTTTTTTAAATCCAGGGGTTTACTGCAGTAACGCGTGGCCCCGGCACGCATTGCCGCAAGACGGGCCTCCATATCATTGCGAATGGAAATAAAAATAATCGGTGGCATTGTGGTGTGGGTTTGCTTAATGGATTGCAGGACTTCGGCCCCGCTGTATTCCCCTGCCTCGAAGACCATGTCCATCAAAATAATGCCGGGGATACGATCCCGATAGGCGCGTTGAAAGCTCTCGGTATCGTGAAAGTGCTGTAGCTCGTAGCCGTCACCCTCCAGTTCGGCAATAAGCTGTCGGGCCTGTAGCTCATCATCTTCAACGATATAGATGAGATTGTTACCGCGCTCGGCCTTTGGAGTAGGCTCACTGCAGAACAGCGAGTTCTGATTGTGGGGGTCCCAGTGGCTGGCAAGCTGTTGGGTGGTGGTGACGCGCTCGGCGAGGATGTCGAGAATTTGTTGGCTGATGGGAGTCTGCTGTTCGAGCAGCGGTTTGAGGAGGCGATTCATTTGCATGGCCTCCGCTGCCACCTGCCGTGCACCAAAGGTACCGGCGGTGCCTGCCAGGTTGTGGATCAGACAATAAAAGTGGTTGAGGGCCTCGTGATCAGTGGGTGCCGCATAATAAACCTGAAAGGCCTGCTCAATTTCATGCAGCTTGCCAGGCAGCTGTTCGTGAAACAGGAACTGGAGCTTTTGTAATTGTTGTCGGGCAGTTTTATTGGGCTTGGCACTCATAGGGGGACTTTTTATGCGCTTATATCAGCACCTGGGATGTCTGTGTATTAACGTCCGCTGGCTGACCAAGCTTTAGAAATGTCATTATGATGCAGGGGCCATCGAACCCGATTTTAGAGAAAATCATCTTTAAAGATAGGTGAATAAATCGCCCGGGAATAGGCGGATTCGGAAGGTTTCACAAAATTTTACAATTGGCACACAGCGTCAGCCCCCCGGAGAAGGGGGCCGTCGTTGGTGTAGTAGATGGTCGTGGTGTTCGCTTATTGCAGGTAGAGGAACAGGGCGCCGTTACCGCGTCGGACATTAATCAGAAGCGACGGGCTCTGTCCCACGGCCTTGCCTAAGTCATCGATGTTATGAATCGAGTGCTGGTTGGCCGAGGTAATCACGTCGCCACGCCGAAGCCCCGCGCGCCACGCCGGGCTGTCCTGTTTCACGCCGCTAATGACAACACCAGACACCTTGCCAAACAACGGTGAGCCTTCTTCAATGTTGCTCAGCTGGGCACCGGCCAGGTGGGGACTCATTTTTTCGCCATTGGTGACATTACTGTGTGGCTCACCGACGTGGGCGGTAAGGACCCTGGCTTTACCCTCGCGGAGGATCTCCAGCTTAATACTCTGTCCAACCCGTAGCAGGCCGATGGTGTTACGCAGGCTGGTGGCGTCACGTACCGTTTTATCATTGACGCGAGTCACGATGTCACCGGCCTTCAGTCCGGCACGATCGGCCGCGGAGCCTTTATCCACTTCGGTAATGATCGCCGCATGGCGGTGTTTGATATTGAATGCCTGGGCCAGCTCCGGCGTCAGGTCCTGGGCCTGGGCACCGAGAGAACCGCGATGGACTTCACCGTGGCTGATTAATTGCTGCATGACGTTCTTTACCATATTGATAGGAATGGCAAAGCCAATACCGATGTTGCCGCCACTCTGGGAAAAAATGGCGGTATTAATGCCAATGATTTCACCCTTCAGGTTGACCAGCGCGCCACCGGAATTACCGGGATTAATCGAGGCATCGGTCTGGATAAAGTCTTCATAGCCCTCGATACCGAGGCCGCTTCGACCCTTGGCACTTATGATACCGGAGGTCACGGTCTGCCCCAGACCAAAGGGGTTACCAATGGCAACCACAAAGTCACCGACCCGCTGTTTATCGGAGTCGGCCAGCGGTACAGCGGTCAGGTCCTTTGCCGGCACCTGGATGACGGCGACATCGGTATCCGGGTCGGTGCCGATTAGCTTGGCCTTCAGGTTGCGGCCATCGCGCAGGGTGACACGGATTTCATCGGCCTTATCGATGACATGATTATTGGTAATGATGTAGCCATGCTTGGCATCCACTACGACGCCGGAACCCAGACTCTGGGTGGTGCGTGTGCGGGGCTGTTGCTGATCGGGAATTTGAAAAAAATGACGAAAGAAGGGGTCGGCAAACAGCGGATTTTCACGAATACGAACGGTACTGGTGGTTGCGATATTCACCACCGCGGGGGTGACGCGTCCCAGCATTGGTGCCAGTGACGGCAGGGTCTGTCCCTGACTGTCGGCAACGGGTAGTGAGGCATACACCCCCGGGGTAAACAGCACCATGGCCAGTAAAAAAACATAACGATTTAATAGCGGTAGTGATTTCATATTTTATTATCCTGTCTGGACCTCAATGCGGTGCCGTTTGTCACCAGAGAGTTTCGGCAGACTTAGCATCAGCACACCATCCTGGTAACTGGCGCGGGCCTGGCTGTCATCGACTCCGGCGGGTAGCGGTAGGCTACGTTCAAAATGGCCGTAGGCACATTCTGTAATATGGTATTGACCTTCTTTATGTTGACGACGGGCGTACTTGTCACCACGGATGAGCAGATGATTCGACTCAATCGAAATGACAAAATCACTGGCCTCCATGCCTGGGGCCTCAAGGCGTATGACCACTTCGCTATCATTTTCATGTACGTCGGCGGTCAACAGCCCCCAGCGGGAACCGCGCAATCTCATCTGCTCTGGCGTGGTTTCTACATCACGCTGTGAATCACGTATAGGCCTGAAACGTGTTATTGCCTGACTGGCGCGCTCACGTAATAGTTGCCAGCCTTCAACAATGCCGTCGCGGAAGTGATCGAGGCCGTGACGAAAGTGTTCCAGCGTACTCATAAGAAAGTTCCTCCCAACAGGTAAACATAAAAATTGTTGGTTAAAGCAAAGACTGCCACTCAGGGGAAAAGTTCCAACAAGACGAAACGGGCCAAGCTATGCTTAGCCCGTTTGTGCCGTTACGACTATATTTAATGTTCGACAGAGATCTTGCGCGGATTGGCCTTTTCCTGCTTCGGAATAGTGATCTCCAGCACACCGTGCCGGCTCTTGGCGCTGATCTTGTCGGCATTAGCGGTGTCCGGCAGGCTAAAGCGACGGTAAAAACTACCGCGTGAACGCTCCACACGTTTGTAGCCTTCTCCCTCCTCCTGTTTTTCGCTGTCCTTTTCACCGCGAATCGACAGCACACCCTCTTCCATGTGGACTTCAATATCCTTGGGGTCCACACCGGGGACGTCCGCCTCAATAATAAAGGCCTCGCGGGTTTCTTTAATATCCACGGCCGGGGCCCAGTCGCTGGTGGCGACGCTGCTGCTGCCATCGCCGTTTTGTTGCAGGGATGAAATGTGGTCCATTTCCCGGCGCAGTTGGTCGAACATGCTCCAGGGTTGATAACGTGTTAGTGCCATGGTCGTTCTCCTGTTCAATTCAGTATGGTTGGTGGTATGTAATGCAAACCGTTGCTGTAAATGAAAATGGGGATAGGCCAATGGGAGATCAAGACTTGAAAATAGGGCGTTAGTACATAGTAGGGTCTAAGTGCCAAGCTGAGGATTTTGTGCTTTTAAGATTTTCCTCGACCCTCGCACCTCGACCCTAGGTACTTTTTCCTAGGTACTAGATACTCGTGCCTGTTTTTATTTGATGAAAAAAACCTAAACGTAAGTAACCCCTAACCGTGGAACTACCGCCTATTTAGGTATATTAGCAAACACAAGATGTTGTGTTATTCCCTTCGAGATAGGAAATATTTTTTTCGATTAATAAGCCTATAAAAATAACACAAGCATTTGAATTATATTAATTTATGGGCTATGTTCTAAGCCTGTTCCGGGTTGTTGACAGGGGATCGGCATGGGCCTATTCTTCTCCACCAACACTAGATGTAGTGTTGCTCGACGAGAGTCGATAGCGGTGCCCTTTCTATCCCCGGATCTGGGTCGGCTTTACAGGAGCCATGCCGCGGTTAAGCAAAAACTCTTATAAAAATCTATGCTTATTTGGAGGAATCGCAAAGCATGAAAAGGGCACACTTGAAAGAAGTCAGCCACACCAACGCCAGTGATATTAAATACCAGGATGCCTCCCTCGATATCTGGGACAAGAAATACCGCCTCAAAGCCAAAGATGGCACGTTAATCGATAAAACCCTCGACGCGACCTACCAACGGGTCGCCCGAGCCCTGGCCGAAGTGGAACCCACCGAGAATCGTCAACACTGGTACGAGGAATTCCTGTGGGCGTTACGCCATGGAGCGATTCCTGCTGGCCGCATTACCTCCAATGCGGGTGCGCTGGAACACAAGCCGGCTACTTCCACTATTAACTGTACCGTCTCGGGCATCATTCGCGACTCCATGAATGACATCCTCGAGAAGGTCCACGAGGCAGGTCTTACGCTGAAGGCCGGTTGCGGTATCGGCTATGAATTTTCCACCCTGCGTCCCAAGGGTGCCTATGTCTCCGGCGCCGGTGCCTATACCTCCGGGCCACTGTCGTTCATGGATATCTACGACAAGATGTGTTTCACCGTGTCCTCCGCCGGTGGTCGTCGTGGTGCACAAATGGCGACCTTCGATGTCGGCCACCCCGATGTCATGGACTTTATCCGCGCCAAGCGCGAAGACGGTCGCCTGCGCCAGTTCAACCTGTCTCTATTAATAACAGACGAGTTTATGAAGGCCGTCGAAGAAAATGCCGACTGGCAGCTGGCCTTCCCGATTACTGAAAAAGAAGCGCAGGAAGATGGTCTCGATGTTAAAAACAGCGACGAGATCGTCTGGCGTGAATGGCCGATCCACGAAGGCTATGTAACCAATGCCGAAGGCCTGGTGGCCTGCAAGGTCTACAAGACCATCAAGGCGCATCGCCTGTGGGACATGATCATGACCTCCACCTATGACTTTGCCGAGCCGGGATTTATTCTCATCGACAAGGTCAACGAAATGAACAACAACTGGTTCTGCGAAAACATTCGCGCCACCAATCCCTGTGGTGAACAGCCGCTGCCACCGTATGGCTCCTGCCTGCTGGGTTCAGTGAACCTGACGCGCTTTGTGCATAACCCGTTTACCGAACAGGCCTTTTTTGACTGGGAGGCGTTCGACAAGACCGTCAGCATCTTTACCCGCATGCTCGACAATGTGGTCGAGATCAATGGTCTGCCGCTTGAAGGTCAGCGCGACGAGATCCTTAGCAAGCGCCGTCACGGCATGGGTTTTCTCGGCCTTGGTTCCACTGTCACCATGCTACGCATGAAATACGGTTCCAAACAGTCGGTTGAGTTTACCGAGCGCGTCTCCAAAGAACTGGCCATGACCGGCTGGCGCGCGGCGTTAGAACTGGCTAAAGAAAAAGGCCCGGCACCGATTATGGAGCAGGACTTTGAGGTCACCGCCGAGATGCTGCGCAAACGGCCCGAGATGAAGCGTGACGGTTATAAGCCGGGCGACCAGATCAAGGGCAAGCTGCTACACGCAAAATACAGCCGATACATGCAACAGGTCGCGGCCGAAGACCCGGCCCTGGGTGAGCAACTGGCCAAGATCGGCGCGCGTTTTACCCATCACAGCTCCATTGCACCGACCGGCACCATTTCACTGTCGCTGGCCAACAATGCCAGTAACGGCATTGAGCCGTCGTTCGCGCATCACTATGCACGCAACGTGATCCGTGAGGGTAAAAAATCCAAAGAGAAGGTCGATGTCTATTCCTTTGAACTGCTGGCCTATCGTCAGCTGGTCAATGAAAAGGCCATGCCCTATAGCCAGGAAGAGGGCGAAAAGCTGCCCGACTATTTTATTACTGCGGAAGACATCAAGCCAAAGGAACACGTCGACATCCAGGCCGCCTCACAGAAGTGGATCGATTCCTCCATTTCCAAGACCGCCAATGTACCGACCGAATTTCCGTTTGAAGACTTTAAGGATATCTATACGTACGCCTATCATCAGGGCCTCAAGGGTTGCACTACCTTTCGCTTTAATCCCGAGGCCTTCCAGGGCGTGCTGGTCAAAGACAGTGATCTGGTCAACACCACCTACAAGTTCACCCTCGAAAATGGTGAAACGGTTGAGTTAAAGGGTAACGAAGAGATCGAATACGACGGCGAGATTCACACCGCCGCCAATCTCTACGATGCCCTGAAAGAAGGCTATTACGGGAAATTCTGATGCGAACGACACAGAACCTGCAATTCAGCCTGAACTTGGAACAGACAGAACCGGTCAGCAATGTACGCCGTCATGAGAGTCTGCAAAAACGCGTACGTTTAAAGGCCGCCAGTAAGAGGAGACAGCAATGGCTATTAAGATCGAAAAAAAGATAGTCGGCTACGAAGTCGCAAAAGAAGATGCGGATGACAAGGCCGCGGAAAAGGCCCTGGCAGTTGCCGAAGGCAAGTTAGAAGAAAGCAATGTCGTGCACATGCACGAACGCGTCGAACGCCCGGAAATGCTGCTCGGCTCGACCTATAAGATTAAAACACCATTGAGTGAACACGCCCTGTACGTGACTATTAACGACATCATTCTCAATGCCGGTAGCAAGCAGCACGAACTGCGCCGTCCTTATGAAGTGTTTATTAACAGCAAGAACATGGACCACTTCCAGTGGATCGTCGCCCTGACACGCATCATCTCCGCCGTTTTCCGCAAGGGTGGCGACGTCACCTTCCTGGTTGAAGAGCTGCGCTCTGTATTCGACCCGCGTGGTGGTTACTTCAAGAAGGGTGGCAAGTACATGCCCTCACTGGTCGCCGAACTGGGTGACGCCATCGAATGTCACCTACGCATGATCGGTATGCTCAAAGACGACGACCTCGACGAGCACCAGAAAAAACTCATCGAAGAAAAACGCGCCCAGTACGAAGGCACGGTTAAAAACGCCGAGGCCAATGCACCCAGCGAATTCCCCGACGGCGCGCAGTTGTGTATGAAGTGTAATACCAAGGCGATGATCAAAATGGATGGGTGTATGACCTGTTTGAACTGCGGCGACAGTAAGTGCGGCTAGTCTGCTGCGTATGAGGCACGATCACGGTGTTGCAACACGCTCTGAAAATGCTCACGTATTACCTATACGCACCGCTTTTCAGAACGCATTGCGCCTTGTACCTGCACCTCATGCTGTGCATCCCCTGCCCCGACATTCCCGTGGATGCCTTGACACGAAGGGTAAGGTAGTCAAGATGAAATCCGAAGGGGTTCTTTGGGTAGGGAACTTATTAAAAATAAATCAGCAGCGTCATTGCGAGCGAAGCGCGGCAATCTCGCAGACAAAACAACAGTATCAAAATCAATCCTCCCAATTCATTCCTCATTCTTATCTCCTCTCTCCCAGAGAGAGGGTTAAGGTGAGGGAGTCACAGCTCTAACCTTATCCAAACGTACAAAGGAGTGAACGTGCAAGAAACTACCAAACAAAACTTCCTGCGCTTCGTGTGTCAACACGTTGCCACCACTGCCTGTAATTATCTGAAAAAAATTGTCCAATACATGTCACTGCGTGCCAGGACAAAGCAGGAAAGGCGACGTTTCATACTCAAACAAATCAATCGCATCACCAAAACCTCCTTCGTCCTCAGGGAGAGGGTTGGGGTGAGGGGATACACACTAAAGAATTAATAACGTGCAGGGCAGAGAACTAAAATAACAAAGGGAAGTAAACAAACAGTAGTTCCATACGCATATTTATTTTGTATAGAGGCTTTGTAAGGTGGGCATTGCCCACCAAGATGCGGTGTGCAGTGGGTCGAAAGGGGTCGTAGTGCTTTTATTTTAACCAGATAGTCCATAACTTAGGTCGAAAGGGGTCGTAGTGCTTTTATTTTAACCAGATAGTCCATAACTTAGGCTGGTGTTAGCCAGGTACGGTGTGCATTGCACACCCTACGAAGACAATAAAGGTAGAAGGAATTAAAGTCGTCGTAGTGAGTTTACTTTAGCCAGAATGCCGGTAACTTGGGCTACGGAGAAGATGGCTATAACCATTGCTGAATTTGAGGCTATCGAGAATGCTACCCGTGAGCAGATTCTATCTGTCAGCGAGGTTGAGTTGTTTATCAAGCGCTATGTCAGCGAAGTTCGCGAGCATGGCGGCACAGTGGAAACCAGTGTGAATATTACAAATTCACAGGGCAAACACGAGTCGATTCATGTGAAAAGCCAGAATCATGAGCTTTTACCTCTGGATGACTAAATGATCTCGTGTGGCGAGTTATCTAATTATTTAGGTCTCGCAGGTAGTGCAGCCCTCGCAATCCCCTCTGTCTATCTCAGTTATTACTTACGTAAGATCCATAAGGTCAGGGAGTTGGCCGCAAAAACCCCCTGGGTGACAATGACCCGAGTCCGGATTTGATTCCAGCCATGGCGTCGTGGATTCATCGCTGGTCAAAACACATTCATTTTACGCTGATATCTGGATTTATTGCGCTTATTACCTCATTTGGGATTGCCATTTTACAGCCTGCGTATCTTTGCATGCCTGCATATTAGAATGATTGCCCAACTGAAAGTAAATAAAAGCTTAGAATCTGAAAACAGATCAAGCATAATTACTCAGCAATGAATTATCCGCAAAACGATTTAACAAAAAAATAAATTTTATACTTATGCTGCCAAACAACTATTATTACCCTGTCGCTCTAACCATCATTATTGGTGGCGCGCTTTATTTTCTTTCTGGATACTTTTTTAGCGCCAGTAGCGTCGATATGTCGGCATACCAAAAGGTCTGTGATCAGTATCTTGCCGCCGCGCCGGGAAAAGTCCCGCAGGATGCAATGCAGTCGCTGGTGTATAAAGTCGACTACCTGCTACCGTCAGCCATAACTGAACTGACCGACCCAAGGGAAAAGTCAGTCAAAACCTGCTCGGAGAAGTTAAAGAGGCGACTCGCCAATAAGGCGAAGGAGGATTAGGTGCGGAAGCACGAAACCAGGGCCTGTCCACGTTGTAACAGCCACTTCGAGTGCAAGTCCGGTTCGATTCTGCTGTGCCACTGTCAGACGATTTTGATCAGCCCGGAACAGCTGGAGTACATCGCTGCGAAATACGACGACTGCCTTTGCCATGGCTGCCTGCTGGAAATGCGGGCAGAGTATAACTCGCAATCTCACGCCGAGCGGATTCGTAAGATCATCAAACGTCGTTAGGCTGAGTCAGGTTAGCCGTTATGTCTAAAATAAATCGCAAGGACGCCTCACGTTTTTGCAGGTGCCGGATGCGGAATGGCACTCTGGCTATGATGGTAAAGGTCTGCGAAGAGTATCCTTTGCGGTACTGCACATTGTAAACGGGCAAGATGATGAGATTTTTGGCTGAAGCTACGGCGACATAGGACATGAGACTGAAAGTGTCCTACATTTAGGATAGCTAATATGGATATTATGGCGGGAAATAAATAGCATTTTATTTTGTACGTATTTTTTGAGATGAAGATGAGAGCCACGCCATGAAATCTGCGCCTTTTCCAGATAATGAAGAAGTTAGAATTCGTTTGCTCACCGAACTGGATATTCTCGATACACTTGAAGAACAAGCCTACGATGACTTGACGTATATCGCCGCGCAAATATGCAATGTGCCCATTGCACTCGTGAGCCTGGTGGATAGTGACCGACAATGGTTCAAGTCGCATTATGGTCTTGAGGCGCGCGAGACGCCGCGCGAAATCGCGTTTTGCGCGCATGCGATACTTACGGACGAAGTTCTTGTCGTTGAAGATTCAAGTAAGGACCAGCGTTTTCACGGCAACCCGTTAGCGACCGACAAACCGAATGTCATTTTCTATGCGGGTGCGCCTTTGATCATGAGGAATAATCTCAGGCTGGGCACACTTTGTGTGATAGGCAACGAACCGCGCACGATTTCCGAGGTGCAAAAGGCGTCACTCCAGGCCCTGGCGCGTCAGGTGGTCAGTCAATTTGAACTGCGTTTAAGGATCAAAGCATTGGAGCAGCTTGACTCGGCGAAAGACGAGTTTATTTCTATGGTAAGTCACGAGTTGCGGACACCGTTAACTTCGATTAACGGCTCTCTTTCCCTGTTGGCAAATAATAAAGTCGGTATATTGGACAATAAGCAGCATAAAATGGTGCAGATCGCCTCGCGGAACAGTGAGCGATTGTTGGGTATCGTTAATGACATCCTGGTCAATGCTCAACTTGAAGCGGGTAAGCTTGAGATTTCACGAAAACCTCAAGAGGTGATCCCCATCATCGAAAAAGCGGTTGAGCTAAATAGAGCTTACTGTGAAAAATGTAATTGTACTATCAGTTTCAAGTATGATGAATGCGTACATCATACGATGATCGACTGTGACGAGAGCAGGATCATTCAGGTCTTGACGAACCTCATTTCAAATGCAGCAAAAGTCTCCCCTGTAAATAGTGACATCGAGGTATGTTTTGTTGTAGAGAAAAATCATGCGCGGATTGAAGTCATAGATCATGGTCCCGGTATTCCTCAGGAACAACAACAATATATCTTTCAAAAATTTAAACAGATTGAATCATCTGGTAACAAGAAACTACCGGGAACCGGTTTGGGGCTGAGAATTTGCAAACAAATCATCGAGCTGCATGACGGTGTGATAGGTTTTGAGTCGAGACCAGAAGAATTCACAAAATTTTATATCACGATAGCGCTTAGTGATGAGCAACAGGAAAGTGTGTAAGCACGGGTACTGGGGGGAAACAGTAAACCAGTAATTCGCGGTAGGCGTCGTACTGCCCTTGTCAGGTTCATGTAATTTTGCTTGTTAGTGGATGATCGTCTGCCATGAGTGTCGGCTAATCCTGTCACAGGTTGGCACCTTCGTTTGATCCGCGTCGAGAGTCCTTATCCCGACGTAGCGAAGTACATCTCACTGTGTCATTATAAAAATTAATAACAGGATCTGTGGATTTTTTGAGTCTTTGTGAGCAAGACTGCCAGGATGAGATTGCTTTGACCAAGCGAGAGTCGATAGCAGCCGCAATTTCATGAACCAAAAAGGGGAGGGTATGAGTGAGACCGTAGTTGAACATAGACGCTCCACGGAAGGCACAGCCAAGCTGGTCTACATACTTTATATCGTTAGCATGGTCTTTGCACTCACCGGCATCGTTGGGATCGTCGTGGCCTATGTTAATATCGATGACGCCCCGGACTGGTTGAAAAGCCACTATCGTTTTCAAATCAGGACATTCTGGATTGGTGGATTGTATCTGATAATCTCTGTCTTATTTCTACTTGTCGTAATCGGTTATTTTATGCTGCTGGTATGGGTTATCTGGCTGATTGTTCGATGTGCCAAAGGTTTGAAATACCTCGATCAAAAGCAGCCACATCCAAAGCCTACGGGGTGGTTTTTTTAACAAGGTTATTAAAGGTGTGAAATAAATCGCGGCGATAACGACGATGCCTGTCATGAGGGTTCATCGCAGAAGCCAGGGGGTAACCGAATGGTCCTTGGTCATTTTACCATGCAGGCCAGGTGTCGTCTCATTGAACTGTTGGCTTCAGGTCGTGTGAAATTGATAAAAGGCGGCGCTGCTTAAGTGACATATTTTCGATATTATCATGTGGGCGCACGCTTCGGTGTAATCCCTTTTAGAAACATTGAACATAGGTAAGCAAATGAAGTTTCTCGCAATCCCCGGGAGTATTCGGACAGGCTCTTACAACGTGGCACTATTGCAGGCGATGTCAACACTGTCACCGGACGGCACCGACATTACGCTATTTGATGGCTTAAAGGATATCCCTATCTTTGACCCGGAGGTGAATGTGACCGACCTGCCCGAAGCGGTGGAAGCGTTACAGTCAAACATCAGGGCGACTGACGGCATCATCATCAGTACGCCGGAGTATGCCCATGGCATTACCGGTGTACTGAAGAATTTACTGGACTGGTTTGTGTCTTCAGATACCCTGGTATTAAAGCCGGTCGTTGTCACCAGTGTTTCCACCAGTGGCCTGGGGGGTGTCAGGGCGCATAGTCCACTGGTGATGAATCTAACGGCCATGAATGCGTATGTGGTGGTCGAGGGTTCGATGAATGTGCCCTATGCCAGGCAGAAGTTTGACGCTGAGCTCAATTTAACCGATACGCTTACCCGGCAGGCGATGGCGGTTTCACTGGCGGCTCTGCAGCAGGCCGTTCGGCGTTCGACCTGAGGGCAAGTGCCAGTAACAAACAGGCTAACGACTTATCGATAAGCAGATCCGTCATTTGACGCAACGTTAAAGCCTTTGCGCTGACATGCGGACTTGTCTGGGGTCTGGGAGTGTACATTCTAGCCCGTGTGAAGTGTTAGTGGTCTGATTGGTGGGGCGGCCCTTACCCGGCGGTATAAGCTGACGGCACGGAGCCTTCAAAATCATAATCGATATCGCCTTGCGGCCAGCTTGGTGCGGACCAGCGTGGTATATCGTGCGAATGTCAGTTGACAGAATGATGTCTGGCGAAGGCTGGGGTAGACGCTGGATTTATCCGTTGTCACGCCTGGATGACATCGATAGTATCTAGCATCAGCAGGCGAATAACAGGAGCACGTCGAGATGCCATGGAAGACCACGCTTTTATTATTATCCGTACTTCTCGCCGGATGCGCGATTGAACCGACACATGAGAGCCTCAAGGCCAGTCCGTTACCGCGACTGATCCCGGTGCACGATTTTGTCGCCAATACCGATTATAACGGTTTTTATCGCCTCTCTCCCGATGGCAGGAAGCTGGCCTGGAAAGCGGTCGCGGGGACACGTGAGGAAATCTTTGTCCGCACCCTTGGCAAGCAGGATACCCATAGCCTCGGTTTTGGCGTGCAGGGTTATCCCTTTGTCTGGGCGCAGGATAGTCGCCGCTTGCTGTTTATTAAGGACGCTGGCGGTAATGAAAACTTTCATCTGTTTCTGGCCGATACAACGCAAAGTAATCAGACGCCGGTCGACATCACGCCGCTAAAGAATACCCGCGTCGGCATTCAGCAGCTTATTGAAAACGACCCGATGCATATTCTGATTATTCATAATGGTCGTGATAAGGCGGTGTTTGACCTGTATCGCCTGAATATCGATACCGGTAAACAGACTCTACTCTATAAGAATACCGAAGAGGTGGTTCGTTTACTAACGGATCGCCAGGGACACCTGCGGGCGCGCGTGCGACAGCATGGGGACCAGCGCTTTCTCGAATTACCCAATGCCGATCAGAGTCACTGGTCAGTGGTGCTTAACTGGGCGCAGAATGATGATGTGATTCCACTGGACTTCGATGCCAGTGGCGAGGGTATCTGGCTTATCTCCAATCGTGGTCGGGATAAGCGTGCCCTGGTGAGACTTGATATTGCCACGAAGCAAGAGTCTGTGGTCTATGCGAACCCCAGCGTGGATGTCGGCTATGCCCTGATTAGCCAGATGAGCCATACACCAATGCTGGCTTATACACAGCCGGATTATCAACATGTCGAGGTGCTGGATCACAGCTTAACATCGGTCGTCAATTCATTTCGTCAGGCTGGCCCTGTGGGGCTGTATATCAATAGTACAGACAACGCCGAACAACACTTTACGGTGGATGTGAATACCGATCGTGGGGTGAGGTTCTATCTATATGATCGTCGTACGGGCGAGAAGACTTTGCTGGGCAGGAGTGCGACGCATGCCTTTGCCGATGCCCTGTCTGAGGTCAAGCCCATTCATTTCCAGGCCCGTGATGGTTTGAGGCTGCATGGTTATCTAACCCTGCCACGAGGTGCGAGTAAGCGACCACTACCGATGGTCGTGCTGGTTCATGGTGGCCCATTCCTGCGTTATATCTGGAATTACAATCGCGAGGTACAGTTTCTGGCCAATCGCGGTTATGCCGTATTGCAGGTGAACTACCGTGGTTCCAGTGGTTATGGTCGTCGCTTTATGGAGAGTGCGATACATGAATTTGCCGGTAAAATGCACAGCGACCTGATCGATGGAGTGCACTGGGCGGTGCAACAGGGGGTTGCCGACCCGCATCACGTCGCCATTATGGGGACCAGCTATGGCGGTTACGCAACCCTGGTGGGTATGACTATGACACCGAAGACGTTTGCCTGTGGTGTCGATATCGTCGGCCCGGCGGACCTGGTGAGTCTGACGCGCCACTTCCCCGCCTACTGGAAACCATTTAATTATCGCTGGCGGAAATATGTGGGTGACCCTGACAAGCCTGGTGATGTAATACGTATGCACCGACAATCGCCGCTGTTTTTTGCTGACCGTGTGTCACGACCACTGTTAATTGTACAGGGCGCGAATGATGTCCGTGTCAAACAGCAGCAGTCCGATCGCATGGTCGAGGCGCTGCGTCAGGCGGGCAAGCCCGTGGAGTATATGGTGATTGCCGGTGAAGGACATCATATCCATCACTGGAAGAATCGCCTCAAGCTTTATCGTGCGACAGAAGATTTCCTCGCCGAGTGTCTGGGCGGGCGTAGTTCGGGGTTTGATTATTTTCAGTTAGGCAGCTGGTTGTTTTAGACAGTTAAATGGCCTGATACAGTATTATCAATACTTAATTGAATTGGGAATTAAAAAGTATGGCCAGCATCAAAATCGTGACAAGCGACAAAGACATTAACAACTGCCATAGCGTCATGTGTCAGCTCCGCCCCCACATTGCGGTGGAGGATTTTCTGTCATTAGTAAAAACGCAAATGCAACAAGGCTATCGACTGGCCTATGTAGAACAGGGTGGCGCCCCGGTAGCCTGCGCCGGTTATCGTTGTAGTCAGAACCTGGCCTGGGGTAAGTTTCTCTATGTTGATGATCTCATTACTGACGAAGGCCAGCGTTCGAAAGGTTATGGTAAATTACTTCTGGAATGGCTCAGGCAACAGGCGAGAGAGAATGATTGTGCGCAACTGGAGCTGGACTCCGGTTTACAGCGGAAAGATGCTCATCGTTTTTACGAACGGGAAGCGATGGCAATGACGAGTTATCATTTCTCAAGCAAACTCTACACTGCTGCGTGGTTATAAATTCACCACATTGAAACAATAAAAAAGTTATAAAAAATACTAAGGAGGTCGCATTAATCGTCATAAATTTATGGCACTTTCGGTTTATTAAAAATCAAAAATGAAAGGAATCGTTATGCCCGAGTATAAAGCGGTTGTGGTTGGGGAAAATTTTGAATTTGTCATTGATGAGGAGTCACAATACCTGGATTTTACGCGTACGGTCTATGTCGATGCACCAGATGAACAGGGTGCGCAGGAATCAGCCCTGGCCATCGTCCGTGAGGACTTGCTGGCACAGTCGATGATGGATGAATGGGACGACCCCGTGATCGTGATTGACGAGATTAAACAGGTTGATGTACTGGCCCGGCATGACGACGGCGATGACTTTATCTGGCATTTTCCAGAAGATGACTTATCGTTAGCCTGAAATACCAGGCAACTCTATGACTTATTATCAGCTCGAAAAGTCACCAACGGCATTCTGCAAGGCACAAAATATTCTGTTGAGTGCAAGGAGTCTAATCATTATATGAAAGTACAGGTCGTGAATTTTTCACTCAAGCTAATGCTATTCGCAGGATTGACACTTCAGGTTGCCTGTAGTCATGAGCAGCTGAAGGCCAATACTTACGAGGCATTGCAGAGGCATGAACAGATTAAATGTCGTGAAGGGGGGCGTCCTGATTGCCCCGGCTATGAGCGCTACCCGGAATATGAACAAAGGCGTAAAGCCGCACAGCAGTAACTGAAATAGCGGCCAATCCACGCCGCATGCCGACGCGCAAGAGATTATTTGTGTTGATCATCTCGGGGATGCAGCCCACTGGAAGTCTGCTCGTCTGCCCCGACCAGGTGAACGATCGATTAATCGGTAGAATCATTGAGTAAGCGCCATACCGTCAGTGTCGTGTGACGGTCGAGAGTTGTGAACTGACCTCGATCGTGTGTTTTAAGATCGAGTTGATCATGTTGGGTTTGGTAAGGGTAAATACGACGCCGGTTTCATTTGCGGAATTACGTACGACAATCCCCTTGATGAAATTGCTATCAACCGTGGAGTTGAAATCAATCAACCTAAGTTTGATTTCTGAATTTCTAAAAAAGGTCAACGGACCGGTCTGTAGACCGGCGCCACAGAGACTAATATCCTTGAGGTGACAACTTACCAGAAGGTTACCATGATAATAAATTTCTGCATTCATCAGCACCGGCCTTCTTTTACAGGATCTTTTTTCCATTGCCTTTCTCCTTGATGTTGGGAGCTTGCAGTAAAAAGAATATTGATGCGTCTGTCAGCGAGCGGATATGGTGTCTCAGATGCCTCTCAAATATTAAGCTTAAAGTTAAGCGCGAAGGCGTGATTGATTATTTTATCGAAATTTAATGCAATTTAAAATGCGTAATTCTACCTGTTTTCGGCTCAATGCTAGAGCGTATAGCTGGAAAGCACTTGGTCCATTACCGTATAAATTAAAGAACTTTATGCAGGTAAGTGAGGCAAGAAGCGTTAGACTGTCCTTAAGGTGTAAATGGACAGGAGGATGTGATGGGTCCCATCATGGTCATTGAATTCAGCGCCAGGACCGGCGGAGTCAGCTTTGAGGAAGAGAGTATTACGATCCATAGCCCGAAGGAGCTGCTCGCTTTTGTGGCACCGGACGGGGGCTGCGACAGGATCCCCGACGAGGTGGATGAAATTCAGTTTGTTTTGATGCACCCGGCATCCGTTAGTTCGAATCCTCTGGCCAATGCCAATGCCAATGCCACGCTGGAGCTCGGCATGGTGTTTATCAGCGGACCCATTGCCGAGGTTGCCCAAACGATTGAGCTATTGCTCGATGGTGCCGAGCGAGGGCAGCTGTCCAGCAGTTTTCTTAAAGTCATTGGAGTGACACCAGCATAAACCTGAGCAGGCGTTTGTTACCGGGGGATGCTGTTATGGGTATAAAGTAGGATATCGAATACGATATAATTGACAGTGTTGTTCATCATAAGTGAAAGAAAATAAATATGCTGATTGTTGTTTCCCCTGCCAAGACTCTGGATTACGAAACCCCATCAAAAACCAAGGTCTTTACCACGCCGGATTTCCTGGACCATTCCCAGACCCTCATTCATCGTTTGCGTCGCATGTCATCTCTGGATATTGCCGAACTGATGAAGGTGAGCAAAAAGATTGCCGAGCTTAATTTTGATCGCTACGAGGCATGGGACAAAAAGTTCACCGTGAAAAATGCCAAGCAAGCCGTACTGGCGTTCAAGGGGGATGTCTATACGGGACTGGATGCCGAATCGTTTGCGGGCAAAGATTTCAAGTTTGCCCAGCAACACCTGCGCGTGTTGTCGGGTCTCTATGGTTTATTACGACCACTGGACCTGATGCAGCCCTATCGTCTGGAAATGGGTACTCGCCTGGACACAGACCGGGGTAAGAATCTTTATGAATTCTGGGGTACGACGATTACCGATGGCCTCAATCAGCAGCTTAAAAAAATTAATTCCGATGTCCTGATTAACCTGGCTTCTAATGAATATTTTAAGTCGGTGAAACCCAAAGACTTGAATGCCGAGATTATTACCCCCACGTTTAAAGAATATAAAGATGGCGATTACAAGATGATCGGTATTTATGCCAAAAAGGCACGAGGGATGCTCAGTCGCTATATTATTCAACATCAGTTGTCCGACCCACAGGACCTGAAAGAATTTAATGCCGATGGCTATAAATTCAGCAAGCGTATGTCGAAAGGCAATACCTGGGTATTTAGTCGCCGCCAGTAGCAACGAGCGTGTACGGTAGCGCGGCTGGAGATCGACGGCGATACTGGTACTGCCCGTCATGCATTTGTTGCATAACAGGTGCTGGAAGATTGCTATAGTTAAAGGACATCAGTCTGAAGCTGCAGTCTGTCGCATGGTCGTCGGGGTGGTGGGCCTGTTGGCGTTGGCATTACTCGTCATTATGTCGTTGTTGGTGTCCGCGAAAGTGAATAATGATTCCGGGCAGGGACTTCGCAGTGGTGATCATCAGCAACCGTTGTTGTTGTAAATTGAACTGATTAATCCAAGGAGGCACTTCATGAGTACTGATTTAACAAACGATGAAAAAGAAGACCTGGTGCTGGGTATCCATGACACGGACGCCGATGAGCTGTTTAAGTCCTGGACCGAGGCGCAGGCCTCGGCAACGGCCAAAGCGCTGGGGATCGCACTAACCGATGCCCACTGGCGCGTGATCAAGTTTATCCGTACCCATTATGCCAATGTTGGCCTCGCGCGACATGCCCGGGAATACTCCGAGGTACTGAATGAACGCTTTGCCGAGGAAGGTGGTTCTCGTTATTTATATCAGTTATTCCCGGGTGGGCCGGTAAAACAGGCAGGTATGATTGCCGGTGTCGCCACGCCTGGCGATGTCAGTAATAAGGCCTTTGGTACGTCGGTTTAATGGATGACTTGAATCGTCAGGCAATTGCCCGCCTGGCAGGAAATCGCTCGGGGGAGATTAATCATGGATAGTGAGATCAAGGATAATTTAAAGAATAAAACCACCTGGACACGTGGCCTCTATATGCTGTTGTTTATCTTCTGTAATGGCGTCGCCAAGGTGGTGATTTATGCGGTGGTAATTCTACAATTTTTGCTTAGCCTTTTTACCCGCCAACCCAATACCCGGCTGCTAAATTTAGGTCAGAGCCTGAGCAGTTATGTCTATCAGATACTGCAATTTTTAACCTATAACACGGAAGACCACCCCTATCCACTGGGTGCGTGGCCAAAATCTGACCCCAGGGATGTGGTAAAACCAGAGACTACCGAGAGCTGACTCTACTCGGGGGTAGCTGACCATGGATGGGCAATGCTCCACTGTCCGTCAGGTAAGCCACCTTTGTGGGGTCGGCTCAGTTTCACGCGGGGAGTGTGACGCGACGGTCGACGGCTAGTATCGCGGTGGACACGCGGACATTCAATATGGACGTAAGCGAGGCATTTTCTGTGGTGCCGCCAGACCGTACTTGCGAAATGGCGCTGGTGAACAGGGATAATGCCCTTCGTAAAGTCAGGATTTTTATGACTTTGAGTGAAAGTCAGTTATACTAGGCCCTGTCGCAGGGAGGCTTGAACTGTACTCATCACAACAGGTTGATGTAGGTGAAAGCAATAGAGGGCTCACTAATACTGGCGGCCGTGGCATTTCTAGCGCTCATCGGCTGCGCTACACCGGCGGAGGTGTTGTCATACACGCTCCTGGGACTCCTACCCACTACGATTTTGCATCGGTCCCATGTCTTGCCTATCGATACCGCTGCTAAGCGAATTCTCAGTGTTTTGTCTCTTTTGTCCGTTAGATTGACCCCCAATGTCCTGCAGTGTATCGATCGCCTCAAAAATCGTAGACAAATCATCGCTGCCTCAACACCTGCAGCCGATAGCCCACGCACGGATGGCGGCTGGGGGTATCTCGACGGAGAGGTGTGTCGGTTATGACGGCAATTTATAGGTTTTAGACTCAGCAAGATCCGGCAGCTCTGGACGGCAGCTAGAGCAGGAACCGGGCAGGTCGTGAGGCGAGACTGGGCGATGGCCTGGCCGCGTTGTTCGCTGGGGATATAGTAGCATCAGAAATAGAATGAGGCCTAGCAGGCAGAGACCTGCAGGCGGTGACCTTAATAGAGTGTAAAGGGCCGTGTGCCCAGGGGCTGTAGCAATGTACCGTCAGTTTATGCAACTGAGTGATTATCCATTCCGCCTGACAGCGGATGCGCGTTATTTTTTTATGGGGGGCGACCACCTGCGCGCGAAATCCTATTTGTTGTACAGTCTGCACGTCCGTGATGGCCTGGCGGTGGTGACGGGAGAGCCGGGCGTCGGCAAGACACTGGTGATCGAACAGGCTATCAAGGAACTGGGTGCCGAGACCAGGGTGGCAAGAATACGTCAGCCGCGCTTAATGGTAACGGAATTTTTATTTGCTGTATGCCAGCAGTTTGCCTGCCTGCCGGAACACCTCAACAAGGCGGCCCTGATACAGGCAATTTATGATTTTGCAACCCGCTCGCATCTGGATAAAAAAAATATTATTCTGATTGTTGATGAGGCGCACCTGCTAAGCACCAACATCCTGGAAGAGATCCGTATGTTGGCAAATTATGAGTTACATGGTCGTAAGGTGATTCAGGTCATGCTTGTAGGCCAACCGGCGTTAAACACGATGCTCTCGTCGCGCAATAAGGATTCACTGTCACAAATGGTGCGCTTGAGTTGCCATATCAATCCCTTGAGCATTTATGAAGTAAAGAAATACATTAGCTATCGTTTACTCGTCGCCGAATCGGCGCGCCATGTCGTCTTTCCAGATAATTTATTACCCGGGATTATGTGCTACACAGGCGGGGTGCCACGCCTGGTGAACGTGCTTTGCGATATGATGCTGATTGCCGCCTATGTCAAAAAACAGACGATCATTGATTCTGTCTGTCTGCATGCAGCAGTCAAGAAGCTTGACTGGCCATTTTATCTGCAGCGCGTTAGCGCCAGCCCGAAATTGATGTCGGTGCAGAGTTTCTCACAGCGGCTGATGCCGGCCAAGCATTACCCGGTGCTAAAAATTTATCGAAACGGCAGGCTGGTTGGCGAACGTGTCATAGACAAGGAAAGGATGTTAATTGGCCGCAAGGTCGGGGTTGATATTCGAATCAATGCGGAAAACACCAGCAAGGTGCATGCCCAGATTATCAATGTTGATGGTGAATATATATTACAGGATCTAAATAGCAAGAATGGCACGCGGGTAGGCGAAGAATTGATTCAGTGGCATTACCTGAAAGAGCATGACCATATTTACATTGGCGGATTCGATTTCGAGTTTTTTGCCGAGGCACAACGAAAAAACAAGACACCACAATCGAAGACAGACCCGGTGGGTTCGGCAGCGGTGAAAGAACGAGCAGATATGGTACGTCTTCTGGAATCGGTTAGCTGAAGTTCAGTCAATAATTCTCAAACACTAATATAATGATGAGCGCAGTGAAAATCCTCAACTTTGACCTGGAAGGGCATGAGTTTATTGAACTGCATAACCTGTTAAAAGTTACTGGCTTGTGCCATAGTGGTGCTATGGCCAAGCATGTAATTGCCGATGGTCAGGTCAAAGTTGATAAAAAGACTGAGTTGCGTAAACGCTGTAAAATAAGAAATGGGCAACAGGTTCAATTTGATGGACAGAATATTACGGTAAGTGCCAAATCATAGTCATCTGCCAGTAGATGCCTTGATGATTTAAAGGGGGCGGTAGATGGAAAATCGTAATCATGTGCGTCTGGTCGCTACGACACCAGTGCTTTTATATGTTGATGGCCACGGACGCGTCAAAGGCATATTGCAGGATGTTTCACAAAGCGGTGTTGCCGTGCAGTTAGCGGAACAGAGCGATCATCTCTTTGCAGAAGGTGATGAAATATTTATGCTGGCAAGTAATATGGATGAGGCCTTTGCCATGAAAATTATTCGCATTAATTGCGGGCTTATTGGACTAACCTTTATTGAGTAATATCCTCGGAGTAATTGGCTTGGCAAAAAATAGCACAGCAGGTTTTCGACTTAATTTAGATATTGGCACTCCCCTACATATTAATATTCAGGGCCTTGAGATCAAAATTAAAACCAAACTCATCGGGATGGAATCCTGGGAGTATTTGATTATAAAGGCACCGGTTGGATATGCCGGTATTCGCAATAAAATGGTTGAAGGCAACAAAGTAGTTGTTCGCTATCTCCGGGAAGGCAGTATTTTCGGTTTTGAAGCCTATATTCTAACGGTTATTGATAAACCGACCAGTCTGTTAATCATCGACTACCCCCGCAATATTGAAGAGAAATCTATCCGCAAGGCGGAACGCAAGGATTGCTATATTCCCTGTACGATCATTATCGATAATGAAGAGTCTGATGGGACCCTGGTCGATATCAGCACAGGGGGATGCCAATGTGTAGCGCCTAATCATAAGTCGGATGAATACTCTGGGCCAGAAAACGGAAGTAGTGTGAAGATCAGTTTTGAACTGCCAACTGAAGACGAGCAGATTGTTCTGGAGGGATTGATTGTTAATACTGCGGAATATCATGCTGCCGCTCGCTTAGGAATTAAATTTAGTGAGGGGATTGATGCAGCGCAGGAGCCTATCAAAAAATTTCTGGAGCAACTCAATTAGCGATGAAGTTCGAACTTCAAACCGATAGTTGATGTCAAGTTTGAAGAATGCTTCTGTCTTTCGTTGATGAGAGGGTATTCACAAAATCGCAATATATTTAGTGCTATGATTCCCACTGTTCAAAAACAGGGAAGTGTAAGTGCCATTATATCGCGCGATTATTGAAGGGCAAAATTTTCTTCTGCAGCAGGATACTATCTTGCAACATCTCGACTTTCATCGAGTTGTATGTCTTGACGCTGCTTGTATTGAGTCGGCTCGACATCAGGCGCTTGATCAGGTAATCACAGAGCTTGCCTTACATGCACAGATTATCTCGAATGCAGCCGCCGAGAAACCCCGCATTAGCCTCGCCCATATTGAACGAATTGATAGCCTGGGTGTAGATTGCCGTGAGGATGAGTTTGTCTGGCACTTTCCCGGTGACGCACTATTTTCTCACAAACTTAAGGCAAGAAACCAACTACCCCTGAGGCCAGAAGAACAATCGGGATGAGGGTCAAATTTTCTCGGTGACAATGAGAAGGACAGTAAGCACTGTCTTACGCCTGTACACAGTCACAGTAGACGATCCTTGTGTGTCTGCCTCTCCAGCTAGAATAAAGCGTCGCATGCCGCTGCTTCGGAAAATTAAAAGTTGTAATTCAGGTAAACCTGAAAATCATTCCTGGTATATTGCTCAATAGCAACGTTAGATAGATTGTTGGTATGACTGTAGCGAAGACCTGCCAGCCAGGCTGTTTGCAGGTGTCTTTCAGCCACCAGGGTAAATTGACGACGATCGTCTTTGCGGGTGACTCCTGCGATGGAATCGTAATGACTGAGGCGATACTGCACTTCCTCCGAAATCATCCAGCCATGTGACAATCGCTGAGAGAGTTTGGCCTGCAGGCCATGACGTGTCGGAGAATAATTAGCCGTAGCGGTGTTCTGGCGATGATTTAACTCAAACACATAACGCAGGCGTAATTTCCCTGCAGACGTAGGGGCATAATAGTCCGCCCTGATCTGTTGACGGTCTCCCTGCAGGTAATCATATAAGTGATTAAGTGAGTCGATTTTGGTATAACGAAAACGTAACTTCAGGTAGCGTTTATTGTCCAGAGTACGCTGGCCCGAAACTTTAAAATCAAATTGTTGCTGGAAGTCACCACTGCTCAAACGGCTCCGTCCAGCCTGGAAATGTGGTGTCAGCCGCCATGCGTTATAGCGAAATGAGCGACGAATACCTGCACTGAGCTGGCTGAAATTTCCGGTATGAATGTTGGCGTATTTTAATTGCAGAAAATAGGCATCAAGTACATAGTTATCCAGGCCATACCAGTCTGTATATGCAAAGAGCTGAGTGTAGTGGTCGCCTCGCAGGCTGGGTGTTGTATTGGTGGCGGATGTCACATTGTCGTCATAACCCAGAGCCAGATTGATACCGCTATTCCATGTTATCGCCGCTGAGTCGGTTTTTTTGCCGCTATTCTTTTTCAGCATGCGGCGGGCCAGTTCATTAATTTTGAGATTACCCGTAGCTGAAATGGCATTTTTAAAATATTTGTTGGCGGCTTGTTTGCGCCTCTGCTTGAGGGCGATTAAACCGAGATTGTAACTGGTTAGTTGTCGATAACGTCTGTCCCTGGCCGCAATGTTGAAGAAGTTGTTGGCTTTATCATATTTCTCCAGTTTGTAGTAGCAGACCCCGATATTATAATAGAGTTTGGTTTCTTTCATGCCGGCTTTCTGTGCGAGGGCAAAGTCAGTGAGTGCCCCGTGATAGTCTTTTCTATTAAAGGCATTTATACCGTTCTGGAAAAATTTCTGCTGGCTACTGGCATGTGCGCCGCATGAACTTAATAAAAGACCAAGTGAGATTATCAGATAAAGAAAGACCTTCATATTATTCACGGAGTAGTTCATGTGTCAGCCTTGACGTAACGATGAGTTATTCTGGAGCATAACAAAATACCGCCCGGGGGGGCGGTACTCGAACACAAAATATGTGCTTACAATGTAACGAGGGGCCGTTTATTAGTTGGCACTGTCGTGGCTTTCTCCCACGGATTCCTGGGCAGATTCTTTAGCTTCAGTCGTGGCCTCGTGTGCGGCTTCTTTAACATCGGCAGAGGTCTCTGCCGCATCATGAGCGGCTTCCTTTATATCTTGAGCGGCGTTGTGTGCTGCTTCTTTTACGGCCTGTGCTGAATTGTGGTCTGTATCATCATTTTTTTCATTCAGGCCGTCACCGAGGTGGTCATCCTTTTCAGGGTGCTGTTTGGCAACATTTTCGCGAGCGACATCGCTGGCCTGTTCGGGCAGTTCGATCATGTGTGTGATCTCCGCGGGGTCATCTTTCTGCATGACTCCCATGGTGATGTCATCAATGCTTGGGCCGGTGGTGGAATCTGCATAGGTGAGGCTGAAGGGGATGGTGCCGATCGCAAGTGCAATAAGTAGTTTATGTAGTTTCATGGCTGGGTACCTCTTGGTTGTGTTATCAGGGGTTGGGAGCGAGAAGACTTAAAGCCGAACAGCCGATTTTTTCATCGCCGCAACATTTAGGTAGAACGTTTTAGCCTTGTCTCGATGACGAATCCTGGTAACAACACGGCCCGTATGCTGCCCACGTAATATTAATGGTAGCTGTAACCGGTTGTTGCCCTGTTGCAGCGTCGTTGTCCAGGACAGTGTGCGCTTTCCAGGATAGCCCGCCAGCTCGATATTGCGGGGGAGTTCAATGCTGATGGTGGCCTGTGGTACTGCCGCGGGTGAATTAAATATCAGGCTAACCTTCTGTAATTCATTAGGTGAGACGTGTACTGTTGCCAGCGTGACATCGTGAGCGGGTTTAAGCAGTATGACGGAGACAATAATCACCATGACAAGGCTGGCGGCAATGGCGCTACTGAATCCGTTAACAAAACCCCGGCGCTGGTTCCTGTCGGCAGCATCGAGTGAGGCAGAAACACGCGCAACAAACTCGGGACGGAGTGGGGGGACTGAGATGTCTTTGAGTTGTTGATGCAGTTGCTGACGCTGTTGGTAATCGTACCGACAGTCAGGACACCGTTGCAGGTGTGCCGCTATCTGGTATTGTTCATCGAGAGTAAGCGCACTATCGATGTAATCATCCAGCTTCGATTGTGTCTGTGTGCATTGCATGTTTATGTCCTCTATCCGTGTACACGACGGATCTCGGTAAATGGTTCCTGTAATTGCTCACGCAGCACCTGGCGGGCGCGATGTAGACGTGATTTGAGCGTTCCCAGGGGGGTGCCGGTGATGACTTCTATCTCCTGTAAGGTATGACCTTCGATGTCATGCATGGCAATGAGTGCGCGCTGTTCAGGGTTGAGTTTGGCTAAGGCCTGTTGGAGCCGTCGTTTGTCGCTGCGCTGACTCGCCAATTCTTCCGGGCTGGCAGTCTGGCTAGCGAGCTGTTCCAGCTCGACGCCGGCATCGTTGTAACTATCAACGACGTTGAGGTGGCGCTGTTCCTGCCGATACTGATCAACAAACAGGTTATAAAGGCTGCGTAGCAACCAGGTCGCCCGGTTTTCCAGTGCAGCGAGGTCAACCTGCCTGGCATGCAGGCGGGTGATTAGCTCCTGTACCAGATCCTCGGCACTGGCCTGCTGTCCGGTGAGGCGATAGGCGTAGCGATACAGATTATCCAGTAAGGGCAGGATATGCTGCTCAAACTCGCGCGTGAAACGACTTTTTGGTCTGTGAAGTAGATTTAGCATCTTTCTCTTACACGTCCAGGTCGCTGAAAAGGTTCCATGTATCGACATAAAAGTGCTTACCTGACCTTCTGTTTGGTTGTATTATTAATGACCTTTATTACATAAGTATTTACTTATTATTGTTATGAACGTCACCTTTCGTCAGTTAAAAGTCTTTGCCGCCGTGGCCCGGCACCTGAGTTTTACCCGTGCGGCTCAGGAGTTACACCTGAGCCAGCCAGCGGTGTCCATGCAGATCAAGCAGCTGGAAGACTCGGCCGGGATTAGCCTGTTTGAGCAGATCGGCAAAAAGATCTACCTGACCGAGGCGGGTCGGGAGATGTTTCATTATAGCCGTAGCATTGCCCAGCAGCTGGTTGAGATCGAAGAGGTCCTGGAGCAATTAAAAGGCGTCAGTCGCGGCCACCTGACGATTGCGGTCGCCAGTACGGCGAATTATTTTGCAACTCGTCTGCTGGCGGCATTTGCCAAGGCCCATGACGGGATTACTTTTAGCCTGGATGTGACCAATCGTGAATCCCTGTTATGGCAGCTGGAACATAATGAATGCGATTTGGTGATCATGGGTAAGCCCCCAGAGACGATGGAACTGGTCACCGAGGCCTTTATGGAAAATCCATTGGTGGTCATCGCCCCGCCGGACCATCCGCTGGCAGGTAAAAAGGAGATTCTCATGCAGCGCCTGCAGGAAGAAACTTTTGTGGTGCGTGAACCCGGTTCCGGGACACGAATCGCCATGGAGCGTTTTTTTGACGAGCAGGGTTTTCAACTCAAAACCGGCATGGAAATGACCAGTAATGAGGCCATTAAACAGGCAGTCGCCGCTGGTCTTGGGCTTGGGATTGTCTCGATCCATACCATGGCGCTGGAACTGGAGACACAACACCTGGTAGTCTTGGCGGCGGAAAAATTCCCTATACTGCGTCACTGGTATGTCGTGCATCGACAGGGCAAACGACTATCGCCAATCGCCGAGGCCTTTCGACAGTTTGTTTTGGGCCAGGCAGGTGAGGTACTGACTGCCCTGACTCGGCGGTAATCCTATGTGCCTACAGTGTCACTGGCATCGACCAATGCGAAGTCTTTGTAAATAAGCCAGGTACAATGTTGATGAAAATGCCATCCACCAATAGACGGCTTTATGTGGCAGTATATCATTACATCAGAACAAGCGGTCTCTACCCCACCGCGGGCACTATTTTCCTCTGACTTTGGTCACTATTATGTAAAAGGCGGTTATCTGTTTCTGGAGATAGTTATGGTTAGAGGATAGTATTTTATGTAAGCACGGTTAAAAGCAGGGGACAATAATATTATTAGGGTACTGTGAGAAAGCACATTGCATAGTTTCTGGTAAACAGATAATCTTGCTGACATGAATCAGTCCGGCCTTAAATTGCTGACCCTTGTCCTGCTCCTGATGCATCTAATTGCACCGGCGCAGGCAGTACTTGCGTCTACGCCTACTGTCGCGCAGGTTAAAGAAAGTTATTGTATGCAATTAATGGCTAATCCGACTGATTGCAAGATGTATCATGGTGAAAATTGCTGCCAGAAAGATAAATCATGCGTTAAAGATAGCTGTAAACAGTGTCAAACCTGTGCAGCATTGGCGATGTTGATAAACCTACATCAGCAGACTGTAGTTTCCCCGTTATTCTCTAACATACTCAGCCCCGTCGCTGAATATTGTCAAAGTATCCCTATCAAGAATCTTTACCGACCCCCGATTACTTCTCTCTAGGAGCATCCATCCGGGTGCTTGCCTCATGATCAGATCAACCTGATCATTTTTACTTAGGATTAATTTATTATTTTTAGGTCTTTTGCTGCGTGCGAAATGACTTCGTGAAACGGGAGAGGGCGATGAAGCACTCAATGACTTGTCGGGTTGTAATACTGATAACAGGTATTTGCATGCTATCAATAAAGGCCAGTGCGAGTGAGGTATTAACGTTACGTCAAGCTGAGGCGACCGCCGTGGCAAATGACCCATTGATAAAGACTTATCTATCAAGCACCAGTGCCTATCAAGACAAGGCTGTGGCAGCAGACACACTACCAGATCCTAAACTGAAGCTAGGATTGATGAATTTTCCAACGGATAGCTTCAGACGTGATCAAGAACCGATGACACAGATTCAGATAGGCATTCAACAAGCCTTTCCTCGTGGAGATAGTCTTGCGATTAAATCGCGTCGAATGCGTTTTATGGCAGATAAACAGGCCGCAAGTGGCATAGACCAGTCGCTTAAAATACGGCGGCAGGTACGTCATGCCTGGCTGGAGATGGTGTACTGGTTACAGGCCAGGAAGGTGGTTAATCAAAACCGCGATTTTTTTAAACAAGTCGTCAATATTACACGCTCACAATATGCGTCCGGGCGGCATCGCCAACAAGATGTGGTTCGGGCTCAGCTTGAACTAGGTATGCTTGATGACCGTATATACCGTATTGAAACAAACATAGATCAGGCGAAGATAAGGTTAGGTCGTCTCGTTGGTCGAGATATATCTCATATACTCATAGAAAAAAGCTTACCTGATTTACCCACCGTTAAAAGTAGAGAATTGATCCTTCGATCTCTTAACGCGCACCCGGTCTTACGGATACAGCAGGCGATGTTGTCAGCAAGTGAAGAGGGAGTAGCACTGGCAAGACAGAACTATAAACCTGCGTGGATGCTCGACCTGACCTATGGCGCAAGAGAAGGTTTAAATCCCAATGGCAGTGAGCGTGCGAACTTTATTTCTGCAATGGTCGTGATGGATATCCCGCTCTTTACCAGTCATCGGCAGGATAAATATTTGACTGCGAGCCAGGCACAACGACAGGCCGTATTGCACTCACGAGAAGATCGTATACGAGACCTGGAACAACAACTGGATGATTCTTATTCAAGCTGGCGACACTTGCTGGAACGCCAGTCACATTATCAATCATATCTTGTGCCTGCGGCAAAAGAGAATGCTGATGACGCACTGCAGGCATATCAAAATAGTAGAGGTGACTTCACATCACTGATGCAGGCAAAGATTACTGAAATTGAAATGATGTTAAATGCATTACGTATACGGATTGACTCAATGAAAATCCAAGCCAACCTGCTCTATCTCAGTGGAGAGTAACATGAAAAATGGTAAAAAAATTCTTCTTATAAGTTCGATTATGATGTTGTTAATAGCGTATGGCCAAGCGAGAAGCGAGTCGCCCGAAACTGCTGGTAATATGGATAAAGCAGCAGCTCATGAAGAAAAAGAAAGCAAGGTTAGCAAGAAAATACTGTATTGGGTGGCACCTATGGACCCTTCGTTTCGACGCGAGGCACCAGGGAAGTCCCCCATGGGCATGGATCTTGTGCCGGTGTACGATGAAGGTGATGGGTCAGATGTCAGAATTTCACCAGCAGTTGAAAACAATATGGGAGTGCGTACCGCAAAGGTCACGCGTGATGACTTACCGAGACGTATTAATACAGTAGGCTATGTCGATTTTGATGAAAATAAAATTTCACACATTCATGTGCGTAGTACAGGCTGGATTGAGAATCTTCGAGTCAAGTCTGAAGGCGTGCGTGTCAAAAAAGGCGATTTGTTATTTGATTATTACTCGCCTGACCTGGTAAACGCACAGGAAGAATATATACAGTCGCTGAAATCAAAGAACCGGGGTTTGATTCGCGCATCAGTTGAACGTCTCCTGGCTCTGGATATCTCGCGGAGGCAGGTTGATGAACTGACACAGACACGTCAAGTAAAACAATATATTCAAGTCTATGCGCCGCAGAATGGCATTGTGGCGAAGCTTAATGTTCGTCAGGGCACTTACATCGATCCTAAACAGGAAATCATGAGTTTGGCTGATCTTTCGAGTATCTGGTTATTGGCCGAGGTATTTGAGAGCCAGGCAAGCTGGGTGAAAATGGGTCAATCGGCAAATGTCCATTTATCTTTTCTGCCCGGTAAAGTCTGGAAAGGCACAGTGGATTATATATATCCAAGACTTGATGCCATGACGAGAACGCTTAAGGCACGATTACGCTTCGATAATCCAGGCGAAATGTTAAAACCTAATATGTATGCGAATGTAGTGATCTATGGCGGTGATAAAAAATCTGTACTGGTCGTTCCACGCGAGGCGTTGATTCATGCTGGGAGCGTCACTCGTGTCATTTTGTCTGAGGGTAAAGGGCGCTATCAGGCACGAGAGGTCGACGCGGGGATTGAGTCGGGTGACAGTGTTGAGATTATCTCGGGTCTGCAGGCAGGGGATATGGTGGTCACCTCGGGTCAATTTTTGATTGACTCTGAGGCCAGTTTGAAAGCAAGTATTGCCCGTATGAGTACACCGGGAGTGCGGGCATCAGGACAAAAGCCGCAAGGAATGAAAAGTATGGAGAAGAAGATTGTTGGGCATGGCGTTATCAATAAACTCATGCCCGCCATGCACATGATTAATTTGACCCATGAGCCAATCCCTCAGATTGGCTGGCCTGGAATGACGATGGATTTTTCTGTCAAAGAGAATGTTGCACTGGATCAATTTAAACCTGGTGACAATATTGAATTTGAACTGGAAAAAGTTGATAGCGCTTATGTTATTAACGCCGTTCACAGCAATCACTAACGAGGAAGATACTCATGATTAAGGCAATAATTGAGTGGTCACTGCATAATCGTTTTCTAGTGTTGTTGCTGACTGCTATTCTGATTGGCTGGGGCATTTATGCGCTGAAGCACACACCACTTGATGCGATCCCTGATCTGTCAGATGTTCAGGTAATTATCAAGACCACGTACCCGGGACAGGCACCCCAGGTAGTGGAGGATCAAGTTACTTACCCGCTTACCACCGCAATGCTTTCTGTGCCCGGTGCAGTTAATGTTCGTGGATATTCATTTTTTAATGATTCATATGTTTATGTCATTTTTAAAGACGGTACTGATCCCTACTGGGCGCGCTCTCGTGTGCTTGAGTACTTAAGTCAGGTTACCAGTCGTTTACCCGCTGAGGCACGACCTTCACTGGGGCCGGATGCTACCGGGGTTGGCTGGGTGTATGAGTATGCCTTAGTTGACCACACTGGTAAGCATGACTTGTCTCAACTGCGTTCAATACAAGACTGGTTTCTGAAATACGAATTGCAGACTGTGGCCGGTGTCTCAGAGGTTGCGACCATTGGAGGGATGGTTAAACAGTATCAGGTCATACTAAATCCAGATAAGTTACGCGCGTATAATATTCCATTAAAAAAAATACGAATGGCCATTCAACATGCAAATCAGGAGGTCGGTGGTTCGGTGATTGAAATGGCCGAGGCTGAGTACATGGTCAGGGCGACGGGTTATATACGCGGTCTGAAAGACTTGCGGCAGATTCCTCTTGGCGTTAATGCCCAGGGCACACCGATACTTTTAAAAGATGTAGCAGATATTCGCTTAGGCCCACAAATGCGCCGTGGGATTGCAGAACTTAATGGCAAGGGTGAAGTGGTTGGCGGTGTTGTCATTATGCGTTTTGGTGAAAATGCATTGAAGACTATTAAGGCGATTAAACAAAAAATAAAAATTTTGAAAAATGGCTTGCCGAAGGGTGTTGAGGTTGTTGAGACCTACGACCGCTCGACCTTGATTAATAATGCGGTTGGGAACCTTAATCACAAACTACTTGAAGAATTTCTGGTAGTTGCGATTGTCTGTGCGATATTCTTATTTCATTTGCGTTCGGCACTCGTGGCTATTGTGAGTCTGCCGGTAGGTATTCTGACGGCCTTTATTATCATGCATTATCAGGGCATCAATGCCAATATTATGTCTCTCGGTGGTATTGCGATAGCGATAGGGGCCATGGTGGATGCTGCCATTGTCATGATTGAAAATGTGCATAAACATATTGAGCGGGAACCGCTGACAGATGAAAATCGTTGGCGCATCATAGGCGAGGCTACTAAAGAGGTTGGCCCACCACTTTTCTTTTCATTAATCATTATTACTTTGAGTTTCTTGCCAGTATTTACTCTGGAAGCGCAAGAAGGGCGGCTATTTGCACCATTGGCCTTTACAAAAACCTACGCGATGGCGGCGGCTGCTGGACTATCGATCACCCTGGTGCCGGTCTTGATGGGTTATTTTATCCGTGGTCATATCAAACCGGAACATGAAAATCCTGTAAATCGATTTCTCATTAAAATATATCGCCCTTTTATTCACTATGTGTTGAACAAACCAAAAACGGTTTTATGGATTGCCCTACTGGCTGTATTCACCGGGTTGTGGCCAATGCTCCATGTGGGTTCTGAATTTATGCCGGACCTCGATGAAGGTGATCTGATGTACATGCCGACCACTTTTCCGGGAGTTTCGGTTGGTAAGGCACAGGAGATATTACAACAGACAGATAAATTGTTGCGTACCGTGCCGGAAGTGAAAAGCGTGTTTGGAAAAATTGGTCGGGCGGATACCGCGACTGACCCGGCACCACTTACAATGATTGAAACAACAATTCAGTTTAAACCAAGGGAACAATGGCGAAAGGGGATGACGCCAGAGAAATTAAAAAAGGAAATGAATAGTCTTGTTAAATTTCCAGGTTTAACTAATGCCTGGGTGATGCCTATTAAAACGCGTATCGATATGCTTGCTACAGGTATCAAGACACCCGTGGGTATAAAAGTTGCCGGTCCTGATCTGAATGTCATACAGAGTATCGGTCAACAAATTGAGGAAGTAATACGTACCGTCCCTGGCACTGTCTCGGCATATTCAGAGCGAGTCGCTGGGGGTCGCTATGTAACGATTGATATTGATCGTGTCGCTGCCTCACGCTTTGGTTTAAATATTGCCGATGTTCAGGATGTGGTACGTACTGCTGTGGGCGGAATAAATGTCGCGCAAACCGTAGAAGGGCTTGAACGCTATCCTATCAATGTTCGCTACCCACGTAATGTGCGTGACTCTGTAGAGAAACTGCGTAATTTGCCAATTGTGACTCAGGCCGGTGCACGAATACCTCTGGGTGAAGTTGCTGATATTCGCATCGAAATGGGGCCAGCGATGATCAAGAGTGAAAATGCTCGACCCAATGGCTGGACATATGTCGATATTAACCAGTCAGATTTAGGTTCTTATGTCGAGGCCGCACAGAAGGCGGTCAATACCCAGGTTAAGTTACCTGCCGGATATTCTATTAGTTGGTCTGGGCAGTATGAGTATATGGTGCGTGCCAAGGAACGCTTGAGTATTGTAGTGCCGTTAACGCTGGTAATAATTGTGTTATTACTCTACCTCAATTTTCGTAACCTGACCGAGGTGTTCATAATCATGGGGACACTGCCGCTGGCGCTTGTGGGTAGTTATTGGTTGCTATACCTGTTGGGCTACAATATGTCGGTGGCAGTTGGTGTCGGTTTTATCGCCTTGGCTGGGGTTACTGTTGAAATTGGCGTTGTAATGCTAGTCTATCTGAACCAGGCCTATAAGCAGCATATCGAGCAGCATGGGCGTGTACATACCCTAAGCCTTGATGAGCTACGCACAGCAGTGATAGAAGGTGCGCTGTTGCGCGTGCGACCTATTATGATGACGGTAGCGGCAATTATTGCCGGTTTACTACCTATTATGCTGGGTAGTGGTACTGGTTCAGAAGTCATGCGGCGCATCGCGGCACCTATGGTTGGTGGCATGATTAGTGCGACCTTGCTGACATTGGTTGTGATACCGGCGGTGTTTTTTTTGTGGAAATCCACTAACTGTACTAAGAGAGCTTCGTTGACATAAATTTACGAAACTGCCTGCGATAGTTGTGGCAAGTTTTCTGTTTCGAGTCGGGTGCGGCGAGCATGAGGTTAATTGTTATGATGTTTATCCAGGAGGTGTTTATGAAGATTGCCATTTTGTCAGTATTATCCTTAATCTTGATGGCCTGCAGTGATGATAATAAACAAGTTGGTAAAGTTCAGCAGCAATCGGGTGAAGTTAAGGTTGCAAGAAGCTTCGATTTTGCCCAGATCAATCACGGTGGTCAGTTATTTCAAAAAAATTGTGCGGTGTGTCACGGCGCGGAGGCTCAGGGGACGGTGAACTGGCGTCAACCGGATGCCGAAGGCAAGTTCCCACCGCCTCCGTTAAATGGCACCGCACATACCTGGCATCACTCTCTCAAAGTGTTAAAAGACACGATAAAAAAAGGTACTCTTCGTCTCGGAGGAAACATGCCGCCCTGGCAGGACAAACTATCTGATAAGGATATCGAAGATATTATTGCCTGGATCCAGTCGAAATGGTCGGATGAAATTTACGCGGCCTGGTATCAACGTCAACAGCAATCTCCCGCTCAATAATTTGCCACAAGATGGGTAAGGGAAGGCATCCACAGGGTTTGACCTAGCGGATTGTTGTAACCGCTTAGGGCATAGCGCAACATTTAAGCTGATGAATTGAAGTATCTTTATTCAGGAAGTATGGAAATGAAGGTTGCGGTATTTACCAAACAAATTGGTGTAACACCATGAGTGGTAAGGTATTAGCCACGATTGGGCTTGGTGAAGGTAGACAAGCTGGAAAATGACTGCCATAGCTATCATCATAAAGATCACCGAACCATGCGTTTTACCGCTAAAGCCAGCGATATTTATAACTGAAACGTCTGCAGGGGCATTTAGTCGTAATTATAATTTCATCAAGTGACTGAAGCCGGTACATGGTATTTGTATAACTAAGGAGGGGTAAATGGAAATTGATCCCGTATGCGGTATGAGCGTTGAACTGGAACAGGCAGCCGCCAAGGACGACTATGACGGTAAGACCTGGTATTTTTGTTCAACGCATTGCCAGAATAAATTTCACGCGGCACCTGAGCAGTACTCCAGCCCGGCCAAAGCGATTGACCCTGTCTGTGGTATGCAGGTCTCTGCCAGCGCCAGGTTTCATCTGATCCACAAAAATAAGACGTACCATTTTTGTTCTGAAAATTGTCTGGAAAAATTTAGCCGTAAACCGGAAGCCTATCTCAGCAAAGCGAGTCCTGCGGTTGTTGAAAAGACGCAGCAAAAACCGGCAGTTTATACCTGCCCCATGCATCCGGAGATCCAACAGCAAGGCCCTGGGAGCTGTCCCAAGTGTGGTATGGCGCTGGAGCCTATGGGGGCACCGGCGTCTGCCAGCAAAACGGAATATATCTGCCCCATGCACCCGGACATCGTGCAGGACCACCCCGGTAACTGTCCCAAGTGTGGTATGGCACTGGAACCGCGCACGATTAGCGTCGAGGAAAACAGTGAAGAGTTGACCGATATGAGTCGGCGTTTTTGGGCCAGTACAGTACTCGCCCTGCCGGTGTTTATCCTGGCCATGATGGCGGACCTGGCTCCGCAATGGTTACCCAGGGTCCTTTCCATGCCGATGGTGCAGTGGATCGAATTTGCCCTGGCAACCCCCGTGGTACTGTGGGGTGGCTGGCCGTTTTTTGTGCGTGGCTGGCAGTCGATACAGACCTGGAACCTGAATATGTTTACACTGATCGGTCTGGGTGTTTCGGTTGCCTGGCTGTACAGTGTCGTCGCCTTATTACGGCCACAAATTTTCCCGCCAACCATGCAAATGCAGGGTGGTTTGGTACATGTGTACTTTGAAGCTGCCGCTATGATTACAGCGCTAGTGTTATTAGGTCAGGTGCTGGAGTTACGCGCCCGTTCGCGTACCAATGCTGCCATTCAGATGTTGCTCAGTCTCTCACCCAACACTGCGCGTATTATTCGCGATGACAGTAGCGAGGAAGATATTCCCCTGCAAGATGTCCAGGTGGGCGATACGCTACGCGTGCGGCCCGGTGACAAGATACCGGTTGATGGTAGCGTGGTTTCGGGTAACAGCAATGTGGACGAGTCCATGGTGACAGGCGAATCGATTCCCGTTGAAAAGGTTGCTGGCGACAGGCTGATCGGTGCAACAGTGAATGCCACCGGTAGTTTGTTAATGCGTGCCGAGAAGATTGGCGCCGATACCTTGTTGGCGCAGATTGTAAATATGGTGGCAGACGCGCAGCGCTCGCGCGCACCGATCCAGAAACTCGCCGACCAGGTCTCCGGCTATTTTGTCCCTGCCGTGGTGCTGGCGGCCGTTATGACCTTTGTTGTCTGGTTGAGTGTTGGCCCGGAACCACGCCTCGCCCATGCTATCGTCAATGCGGTTGCCGTACTGATTATTGCCTGTCCCTGTGCGCTGGGTCTGGCAACCCCTATCTCCATCATGGTTGGCACCGGACGCGGCGCGGCGGCGGGGGTGCTGATTAAAAATGCCGAGGCACTGGAGATCATGGAAACGGTCGATACCCTGGTGGTGGATAAGACAGGCACCTTGACAGAAGGTAAGCCTAAATTGATCTCCGTAACGGCGATGGCAGAATTTAGCGAGCAGGACATATTGAAATTCGCCGCCAGCCTGGAACGGGGCAGCGAGCATCCCCTGGCCGAGGCGATTGTTCATGGTGCGGAAGATAAAGGTATCAGCCTGAGTGAGACCAGTAATTTTCAATCGATTACCGGTAAGGGTGTCCACGGTGAGGTAGGTGGCCGGAAAGTTGCCCTGGGGAACCTCAAGTTATTTGAAAGTCTTGAGATTGATGCGAAGAATTTACCGCAACAGGCAGAGCGTTTACGCAGTGACGGTCAAACAGTCATGTTACTTGCCATAGATGAAAAGGCAGTGGGGCTGCTCGGTGTCGCCGACCCGATTAAAACATCCACCTCGGAGGCGATTCATGACTTACACAAAGAAGGTATTACTGTGGTGATGTTGACTGGTGACAATTTGACAACCGCCAGGGCAGTAGCTGATAGGCTCGACATCGACCGGGTTGAAGCGGATGTCCTTCCGGATCGGAAGGCCACTATCATTAAAGAGTTGCAGGCGATGGGTAAGATTGTCGCTATGGCCGGTGATGGCATCAATGATGCCCCGGCTTTGGCACAGGCCCATGTCGGTATCGCCATGGGTACCGGTACCGATGTGGCCATGGAGAGTGCCGGAGTCACCTTAGTCAAAGGTGATCTGCGTGGCATCGTGCGTGCGCGCCGCCTCAGTCGCGCCACCATGCGTAATATTCGACAAAACCTGTTCTTCGCTTTTGTCTATAACATGCTTGGTGTGCCGGTAGCCGCGGGTGTTTTATACCCGGCATTTGGCATCTTGTTGTCGCCGATCATCGCGGCGGCAGCAATGAGTTTTAGTTCCGTCTCAGTGATTAGTAATGCACTGCGTTTGCGACGAACAAGCCTGTAGCACAACAGCAAGGATGATGAGGTGGTGCGTGATTGAGAAGTTAGATAAAAATGAAAATGCATTTCTGGTGCGACGTCGACTGGTGATACCGGCAATACAGTCTGATACGGCTGTGCAGGCAATATATTCGTTGCTTGGAGATCTACCCGGAATGCAGCGAGTGGGTATTGAGCTAAAGAAAAAGCGGCTTAGCGTGAGTTACGATACATCACAACTGGGTTTTGCCGATATTGAGGCCGCACTTGTTTCGGCAAGTTTTCCGCCCGTGAACAATTGGTGGGCGCGTTTTAAGTCTGCTTGGTACTGTTATCAGGATGAGAATGACCGTATCACGGCGACTTCAAAGGGCGGGGCCTGCTGTAGTAATCCCGGCGATATCTATGCAAAACGGCACAAATAGTTCAGTAATCAATATAAATGTAGTGATAAAACAGTACTAGAATGAGGTGAGCATGTGATGAATGGCAATGGTATGTTTTTTGGTGGAGGTTTTATGTGGATTTTCTGGATACTGGTGATTGTGGTGCTACTAGTAGTCATTAAAGCGGTCATAGGAACTGGTTTACAGGATAAGAACGGAGGACAAGAGAGTCCCCTGGATATTTTGAAAAAACGCTATGCGAAGGGAGAGATAAACGAGGATGAGTTTGAACGTCGACGCAAAGATCTTGAGAAATGATTTAAGCGCTAACGTATCTGTACAAAGATGACATTCTTGCGACAACCATAAAAAAATCATGTCGAGCTCATAGGAAATCAAACAAATCTACTCACGTCGCTCACGTTGGTATAATCTCACAGCGAACCTGTATAAAGTGATTGGTTTTCGAGAATAGACTGATCGTCAAATGGCTATTCAGAAGCTGGCTTTACAGCCTGGTGGCTGCGCGGTAGAGCTGGGTTGCGCTTCCGGGCTGAATTTTTCAGCTCTTGCAGGATGCCCTGGGCCCTGATGGTCATATTATTGGTGTAGATTTGACCGAGGCATGCTTACTGAGGCAAAGCATGTCAAATTGATGCCAAAGGCTGGTTGAATGTGGAGCTAATCCAGTGTGATGCGAACCGCTTTGCATTTCCGCCGCATGTAAATGCCGTTCTATCCACGTTTGCCTATACACTAATTCCTGAACACGAGATTCTCACCAGACGAATTGCTCGATACTCACCTCGGGTAACAGGATGGTTGTCCTGGACTTAAGGCAGGCGGAGAATTGGCCGAGGTGGTTATTTCGTTTTGCTGCATTCATCACCAGTCCCTTTGGTGTTACCGAGGAGTATGCCGAACAACATCCCTGGTTTGAGATACAGATATCGTTGAAGAATTTTGTTATAAAAGAACTGTTTTTTGGTGGTGCATATATCGCCTCAGGTAATGTACTCTGATTTAACTTATCAATAAGGAATACTAACAATGAGTAATTATGGTTTTAATATCACAGTCGCCGGAACGATGGAAACAGTGGAACCTAAGGTCGTGGCTGCCTTACAGGAAGAGGGTTTTGGTGTCCTTACCGAGATTGACGTCAAGGCGGTTTTGAAGAAGAAGCTGGACCTGGAAAAAAGCCCTTACAAGATTCTGGGCGCCTGTAATCCGGTCCTGGCCAATCAGGCGTTGACGGCGGAGCCGGATATTGGCCTGTTGCTGCCCTGTAACGTTGTTATCCGTGAAGCGGATAATGGTCATATGACAGTGGCCTTTATGGATCCGGCGGCGGTATTGCAACTGGTAGACCGTCCAGAGATTGCCGAGTTGGCGGCTGAGGTGCGCGCTCGCCTGGATCGTGTGAGTAAGGCGATTAAATAATTTTACGCGGCATTGGTGTAGTAAAAGATATTCAGGACCTCATCCAGCTGTTGATAGACTTCTTCGTGGAGTCTTTCTAACAGCGAAGGATCCAGTTCAAGCAATTTCCAGGCAAATGGGTCCGCCATGTCATCATCATCGATGGAGATCGAGGGTTGAATATCATTGGCGATGACATTGGCCAGGTGGACGATGGCCGTTTCCTGTAAGTAGACTTTCGCCGCCATGGGTTCATGGTGATAACTCACGGGCTCAATCAGCGATTCCGGTAATTTCCACTGGCGTAATAACTCAGCACCCACGTCGGCGTGTGTAAAACCGAAAATCGCCTGTTCAGCCTGTCGACTGTCGATACCTGGCTCTGTGGCGATCTCAACGACCTGGCGTGATGGATCCGGTAAGGTGATATACATCACCAGTTTGCCAATATCATGTAATAGTCCGGCGACAAACAGACGTTCGCTGTTGCTGATTTTAAGGTATTGGGCAAAATTTCGTGCGGCGATGGCGGTGGTCAGGCTATGACACCAGAAGTTTTCCATATCGACAACACTCGCCGGGATATCGCGGAAGCGGTTGATAACGCTGGTCGTCATAATCAGGTCGCGCAGTTGGCGAGTACCTAAGACCGTAATGGCCATAGAAATTGTGTCAATTTGGGAGGGAAAGCCATAAAAGGCACTGTTGACGACGCGCAGGAGTCGTGACGTAAGTGCCGGGTCCTGACTGACTATATCCCCGATGTCGGCAGCCGTACTATTCGGGTCACTGACCATGGTATTAATCCGCATGGCCGTTTCAGGCAAGGAGAGCAAGTTGATATTTTTCTGGACAAGTTCTTGTGACGTCAGCGTGGAACTCATCATTACTTACCTCATCAAAGTGTACTACCGGGAATGATTAATGGTCTTTTCGTGCTGGTTATTTTTAAATGATAATTTTTGTTTTAAATGGCGATTGCACTTTTTTGTAAATGTTATCATGACTCTATCGTACAAAAGCCGGAACTGGTTAACATATAGAATTTAGAATAAATTTTAAATATTTCAATCAAATGAATCATTTTATTGATTTATGACCTTAAGATAAGTTTATAACATTTTTTTTATTAACAGGAAAACATCATTATGGTGAAAAATTGACCAAAACAGATTCGCACCGTTTCTCAATTGCCGGTATGAGTTGCGCTGGTTGCGTTGCTGCCGTGGAGACGGCATTGCAGTCCGTTCCCGGGGTGGCAGCCGCGGCGGTAAATTTTGCCGAACATACCGCCGTGGTCAAGGGCGTCTACGATGTCGCGACCGTGATTAGCACGGTTAAAAAGGCCGGTTACGATGCCGCCGAATTGAAAAGTCTTGCCGATGAATCTGAAAAAGAGGCGGCAGAGATGGCGTATTACCGCGCCCTGCTGCGTAAGGCGACGGTGGCGGCCGTCGTCGGTGTACCCCTGTTCATTGGTGGTATGACGGGCCTGTTCCCGGTGATCAATAGTCAGGCCGGGTTCTGGGTCTGGTTGGTGGCGGGGCTGGCGACGCTCGCCGTAATGGCCTATTCCGGTGGTCACTTTTTTACCGGGGCGTGGAAGTCCTTTCAGGCACACAATGCCAATATGGATACGCTGATCGCCCTTGGTACGGGTACCGCCTGGTGCTATTCCATGATCGTGACCCTTTTCCCGCAGGTAATGCCAGCGCTGGCGCAGCATGCCTATTTTGAGGCGGCGGTGATTATCATCGCGCTGATCAATTTTGGCGCCGCCCTGGAGATGCGCGCACGCGGCAAAACCTCCGAGGCCATTAAGCGACTCATCGGCCTGCAACCCAAAACCGCTCGCGTGGTGCGTGACGGTCAGGAACAGGATATCCCCATCGAAGACATTGGCCTGGATGAAACCCTGCGGGTCAGGCCGGGCGAACGAATCGCCGTTGATGGGGTGATCATCGAAGGCCATTCCAATATTGATGAGTCCATGCTGACCGGTGAGCCGCTGCCGGTGGCGAAGACGGTGGCTGATGAAGTGGTTGCCGGGACCATGAATACGCAGGGCACTTTTTTATTCCAGGCCAAACGTATTGGAGCAGATACTGTCCTCGCACAGATAATCGATATGGTGCGCCAGGCACAGTCCAGCAAACCGGCTATTGGTCGTCTGGTAGATAAAGTCGCTGCCGTATTTGTGCCAGCGGTATTGATCGTGGCCGTCGTGACTTTCTTAATCTGGTTTAACTTCGGTGGCGTCAGCCATCCCGGTTTTGCCGTGGTGACCACCATGACCGTGCTGATTATAGCCTGTCCCTGCGCCCTCGGTTTAGCAACGCCGATCTCATTAATGGTGGGTGTCGGCAAGGCCGCCGAAATGGGGATCCTGATTCGCAATGGCGAGGCGCTGCAGCAGGCGGGCCGCTTAACGACTGTGTTGCTGGATAAAACCGGCACCATTACTGAGGGACGTCCGCAGGTCACGGATGTCCTGCCAATGGACGGATTTGATCGACAGCAGCTCCTGCAATGGGCCGCCAGTGTCGAGGCCGGGTCTGAGCATCCGCTGGCCAGTGCTATCCTGGCCGCCGCCAAAGCGGCACAGCTTGAGGCACTCAAGGTTGATCACTTTACCGCCGTTGCAGGCCATGGCATCCGGGCGGAGTTGATGGGCAAAGCGCTGGTATTTGGCAATGCGGCCTTAATGCGGGAACAGAAAATTCCTGTCGAGGCCATGTCCGAGCAGGTCGCCGAGCTGGCGAGGCAGGGCCGTACCCCCATGTATCTGGCCTATGACACCCGGCTTGCAGGGGTGGTTGCCGTGGCGGATCCGATTAAGGCCGATTCAAAGACGGCCATCCAACGTCTGCAGCGGCAAGGTATTAAAGTGGTGATGCTAACCGGCGATAACCGGGTCACCGCCCAGGCAGTGGCAGAACAGGTTGGCGTGGATGCGTTTTTTGCCGAGGTCCTGCCACAGGACAAAGACAAAAAAGTCGCAGACTTTCAGGCAGCCAAGGCGATCGTTGCCATGGTCGGCGATGGTATCAACGATGCCCCGGCGCTGGCGCGTGCCGATGTCGGTTTTGCGATTGGAACGGGTACCGATGTGGCGATTGAGAGCGCCGATATTACCTTGATGCGTGGCTCACTACATGGTGTCGTGGATGCTATTGCGATCTCACGCGCCACGCTACGCAATATCAAACAGAACCTGTTAGGGGCCTTTATCTATAACAGTCTGGGGATACCAATCGCGGCGGGTGTGCTGTATCCGATCATGGGCGTCTTACTGAATCCCATGCTCGCCGGTGCGGCCATGGCCATGTCATCACTCACGGTAGTGAGTAATGCCAACCGCCTGCGCCTGTTTAAAGCAGAGCGAGAAATATCATGATCCTGTTAACCAATGTTACTGGTCTGTTGCTGATTGGCCTGATTGTCTGGTGGTTCTGGATTAAGAAATAGGTTCCAGATACGAGAGTAACTGCGCTGATTAGACGAATCCCGCTTTTTACTAAAATGTATTATTTGTGTAATCTAATCATTCATTTGAACATTAGCTTTTAATAAGGAGAACAAGGTAACGAAGTTGTTTGGTGATGTTACCTCGCCACTCATCCCTCGTTCCTCGAAACTATCTATGTCCTGGTGGGGAAAATTAGTTGGTGGCGCTTTTGGTTATATGTTCTGGGGCCCCATTGGCGCATTATTAGGTGTCGCCTTTGGCCACCAGTTTGATCGCGGTATTTCGCAGTACGGTACCTGGGAGGGCTATGTCAGTCAGGGTGGGCGTGAGCGTACCCAGACGGCGTTTTTCACCGCGCTGTTTTCTGTTATGGGTCACCTGGCCAAGAGCGATGGTCGTGTCAGTGAAGATGAAATTGCCATGGCGCGTGCCATGATGCAGCAAATGCAACTGACGGAAGAACAGGCGCAGGTCGCGATGCGACTCTTTAATGAAGGCAAGGCGGAAGGCTTTGACCTCGATGGGGTGTTGGCACAGTTTCGTGAGGAGTGTCATCGTCGCCGTACCCTCGTACAGATGTTCATGGAGCTGTTGATCCATGCCGCCTATGCCGATGGCAATATGCATCCCAATGAGAGACATCTGCTGGAGCACATCAGTGATGCGCTGGGTTTTAATCGTCTGCAATTTGAACAGCTGGAGACAATGGTCAAGGCGCAGCGGACCTTTCAGCAGCGTGGCCGTAGCGGCGGCTATCAACAGTCACGCACGGAGTCACCCCGCGATGTTCTGGTCGAGGCGTATCAGGTAATGGGAGTGCCTGCCTCGGCGACAGACGCCGAAGTTAAAAAGGCCTACCGTCGCTTAATGAATCAACACCACCCGGATAAACTGGTGTCAAAGGGTATGCCGGAGGAAATGATTAAACTGGCGACTGAAAAGTCACAGGAAATTCGTGCGGCCTATGATGCGATACGCGACGCCCGCGGCATAAAGTAATAAAACAAGGATAAGATAGAACTATTGCTGAAGGTGACAATGATTACGGTGCAGGATCTGGTCGGCAATAGTCACGATAGTCTGCATCTGATTTTATTGAACTAGAATCAGGCAATATCCTGGAAGCGAAAATCCTGTGGCAGATTGAGAAAATGCTGATCGCGGCTAACACCAATTTAAAAAAACTGATCACTATCACAGAAGTCATTGAGGTGGAAAAGGTCAGCGGCCTGCTGACCTGATACACCTCAAAATTTAGCCAAGTAGTGCGCGACCCATGGTTGCGGCCAGTATCACAATAATTCCGATACTCAGGTTAATCCCGATCAGAAGCCGAATTTGGGCCAGTTTTTTTGCACCAGCGGGCCAGTCCTGAATCGCGACGGCTTCACGCAGGCGTTTGTAGGCGGCAAAAAAGACGTGCATAAAGATCAGCATCATGACAATGCCGAGGCCATTCATAATGTGAACATAGACCGGTGCCTTGGCAAAACCACCCCAGAGTGTAAAAAGCATCAGATAGCCACTAAAGAGAATAAAAATAATCGCCAGCCAGACAAAAGGGAAAAAGCGTGCAAAGGTCTGCGCCCATAACGTCAGGCGTTGTGGTGGCTCCAATACGGTCGCGGCTGCGGGTCGCAGGCAGACGTAGGCGAAGAACATGCCGCCCACCCAAACCACGACAGAAAGAACATGAAGCGCAATGCTGACAGACATGATATTCATTAGAGATTCCTTAGAGTTATTTTTTAATTTCCGTGCCGGCGGCATGTTTCGCTAACCAGCCACGTACGCGCTTGACCAGAGTAGCACTTTGGTCGGTAAAAAAGTGAGTCGCCTCGAGAACTTCCAGCTGGCTGTAGTCGGGATTACCGGCGCGAGCGGCAGCCTTGGCACGCTGTGCCCGGGTGTTGCGTACGACATTCAGGTCGTCACCACCAAATATGTCCAGCATGGGTACTTTAATCTTTTCCAGGGATTTGATGTTATTCATGGCCGTAATGGTCGTCGCCTGACCTGGCATACCCACGGCCACGAAGGCGCGTATCGGACTGTCGGGGTGGGTCGCCAGGTAATTGGCCGCCATGGTAGTACCCAGGCTGTGGGCAATAATCACAATGTTCTGAATACCTTTGCTTTGCAGGAATTTGATACCGGCCTCGATACGCGGTGCGACTTCGGGAAATAGCGGGGCATAGGCTTCATAGCTGGCATTGTTGGCCAGTATCGGCATCTGGATAGACAGGGTATGCCAGCCGTAGTCTGGTAGTCGGGTACGTAGTGGATAGACCACATCAGGCCAGTTGGGGTGGGCACCACTGCCGTGCAGGATCAGTGCCCCGCCCATCACTTTGGGAACGGTCGGGGCAGTGTAGATGCTGAGAATTTTCTGCTTGTTGACGTCCAGCCACTGAATCTGGCCTATTAAAATAGAGTCTGTGATCTGCTCTGCCCAGCGTTTTTCCTTCGCCATGTCACTGGCCTGTGCCGTGGCACTGAGAGTCATCAGGCAGAAAAATAGGTATAAAAGACGTTTTGGCATCAGGGGGTTCCTTGTCGTCCAGCACTCATTAAGAGGCATTATTTATCACTGGCCAGAAAAATCAAGGGCTTAAGCATAACCGTGTTGCGCAAAGGGCTGCAAATTTGAATTTTTTCCGGTAGAGTGTGCGGCTCAAATTTGGTATGCCCGACAGGGCATGAATATAACTGTTTCTAGAGGCGAATATCATGGCGGATTATGCAATTGCCCCCTCCATTTTGTCAGCGGATTTTGCCCGTCTGGGTGAAGAAGTCGATAACGTTTTAAAAGCGGGTGCGGACATTGTGCACTTTGATGTCATGGACAATCACTACGTCCCCAACCTGACCATTGGTCCTCTGGTCTGCGAAGCCCTGCGTAAGCACGGCGTGACGGCCGAGATCGATGTACACCTGATGGTCAAGCCGGTCGATCGCATTATTCCCGATTTTGCCAAGGCGGGTGCCAGTTATATTACCTTCCACCCCGAGGCCTCGGAGCATATCGATCGCTCTCTGCAGCTCATCAAGGGCGAGGGCTGCAAGGCCGGACTGGTCTTCAATCCGGCGACCCCACTGGATGTGCTGAAGTATGTCATCGACAAGGTTGATATGGTCCTGCTGATGTCCGTCAACCCCGGTTTCGGCGGCCAGTCCTTTATCCCGGCGACGCTCGATAAGCTGCGTGAAGCGCGCAAGATCATCGATGCCAGTGGCCGTGATATACGGCTGGAAATCGACGGCGGCGTCAAGGTAGATAATATCCGTGAAATCGCCGAAGCGGGTGCCGACACCTTTGTTGCGGGTTCAGCGATTTTTAATGCCAAGAATGACAAGGATGCCAATATCTACGACACCGTCATTCAAAAAATGCGTGATGAACTGGCCATGGCCAGCACGACCGAAATGGGCATGTGATAAAAAATTAAGACTTAACGCAAAGGTGCCGTGGCGCTAAGCAAAACAAGTTATTAGTCTTGTCATGACTTAGCAGCACGACGTCTTCGCGTTACTAATGGTATATATAAATGCTTAAGAAACCTGAAATGATCCTGATTGATGTGGATGGCACGCTGGTCGACAGCGTACCAGACCTGGCCTATTGCGCCGACGAAATGCTGAAGGCCCTTGGCATGCCGGCGCATGGTGAGGACAGGGTGCGTGAATGGGTTGGCAACGGCGTAGAGCGCCTGGCCCGGCGTGCCCTGATCGGTCAGCTCGACGGTGAGCCTGACGATGCCCTGTTTGCCAGGGCCTACCCGATCTACCTGGAGTTGTATGCCGAAAATACCAGCAAGCGCAGTACCCTGTATCCGGGTGTGCGTGAAGGCCTGAACTATCTCAAGGCGCAGGGTTACCGGCTGGGTTGCGTCACCAATAAGGCCGAGCAGTTTACCCTGCCCCTGTTGAACGACCTGGGCGTGGCGGACTATTTCGAGATCATTATTAGTGGCGACACGCTGCCGGTGAAAAAGCCGGATCCGGGTCCCCTGCTACACGCGGCCCAATTCTTCGGCGTTGCCCCGGAAAATGCGCTGATGATTGGCGACTCGGTGAGCGACGTAACAGCAGCGCGTGCCGCCGGGTTTCAGATTCTCTGCATGAGTTATGGATACAACCACGGTGTGGATATTCGTGAAGCCAATCCCGATGTAGTCATTGACTCCATGGCGGAGTTGCCTGCACTATTAGATGCGGCACAACAAGGTGCGGCGTAAGTACGGACCAGCGAACAAAAGACCTGAAGAAATGCAAAGTCACTTTTATACAGATAATCGATGGTGCAGCTAGTGGCGTAACTGGCTGTGATTTTCTGTGTGTGACAAATTTTTCTTTGGGTAAAAAAAATGAACGAATCAACTTTCAAGGCTCTGGCCGGGCAGGGGTACAACCGCATTCCATTAATGCGGGAAGTGCTTGCCGACCTGGATACACCGCTTAGTACCTACCTCAAACTGGCCAATGGGCCCTATTCCTATTTGTTTGAATCCGTCCAGGGCGGTGAAAAATGGGGCCGCTATTCCATGATTGGCCTGCCCTGTCGCAAAATCATTCGTATCAGCGGCCATGAGGTGACCATTTTACAGGAAGGCGATGCGCCGGAGACACTGACGGTCGACGACCCGCTGGCCTGGGTAGAGCTGCTGCAAGAGCAATACAAAGTACCGGAAGTCGAAGGCATGCCACGCTTCACCGGCGGTCTGGTGGGTTATTTCGGTTATGACACGATTCGCTATATCGAGCCACGCCTGGCAACCTGCCCCAATGACGACCCGCTAAAGGTCCCGGATATCCTGTTGATGGTCTCTGAAGAAGTCGTGGTGTTTGATAATCTTGGCGGCAAGTTGTACGTCATAGTGCATGCCGATACGGTGGGTGAACATGCCTATACTGTAGCTGAGGCACGCCTGGACCAGCTGGCTCAACAGTTAACGCGGCAGGTGCATCACGAGGCCAAGCCGAGTTCGGTCAAGGTGAGTGAGGCAGATTTTATCTCGGGGTTTACCCAGGAGGGTTTTGAAGACGCCGTCAACAAGGCCAAGGAGTATATTGTCGAGGGGGATGTTATGCAGGTTGTTCTGTCGCAGCGCCTGTCGATCCCCTTTAGCGCCAAACCCCTCGACCTGTATCGCGCCCTGCGCAGCTTAAATCCATCGCCTTACATGTTTTATCTAGACCTGGGTGACTTCCATGTCGTGGGTTCCTCGCCGGAGATCCTGACCCGCCTCGAAGATGGTGAGGTCACCGTCAGACCCATCGCCGGTACACGGCCGCGGGGTAAAAACGAGGCAGACGATATCGCGCTGGAAAAAGACTTGCTGTCCGATCCAAAAGAACTGGCGGAACACCTGATGCTGATCGACCTGGGACGTAACGATGTCGGCCGCATTGCCAATACCGGCAGCGTTGAGCTGACGGAAAGAATGATTATTGAACGCTACTCTCACGTCATGCATATCGTCTCCAACGTCACGGGTAAATTAAAAGCAGGCATGAGTGCCATGGATGTATTGCGTGCCACCTTTCCCGCCGGTACCGTCAGTGGTGCCCCAAAAATTCGTGCCATGGAAATTATTGATGAACTGGAACCGGTAAAGCGTGGTGTCTATGCCGGTGCAGTAGGTTATCTGGCGTGGAATGGCAACATGGATACGGCCATCGCCATTCGCACTGCGGTCATCAAGGATAAGACCTTACACATCCAGGCGGGGGCTGGCATCGTGCATGACTCCATACCAAGAAATGAATGGGATGAGACGATGAACAAGGGTCGGGCAGTATTTCGCGCCGTTACCATGGCCGAGGCCGGGCTTGACGGCGCACACCGGTAAATGTTGACAACGCAGAGACGCCGCGACGCAGAGTTCACAGAGGAAAATGTATTTAATGTGCAAGGGAATGCATATATGGATGAGAATGTAATTTCTGTACAGGTTATTGCTGCCGCGATTGAAGTCCATAGGAGTTTAGGACCGGGTCTGTTGGAATCGGTATATCAGCAATGTATGAAATATGAATTAGAGGCAACTGGCCTGGACTGTCAGATTGAGTTGCCGGTTACTGCCGCCTATAAAGGTAATGTTTTGATTCTGCATTTCGTATTGATATGTTAGTTGCAGGAAAAGTTGTTGTTGAGTTGAAAGTGGTCGAAAGGATTTTATCGTTGCATGAAGCCCAGTTTCTGTCATATCTACGTTTGACAGGAAATAAATTAGGACTGTTAATCAATTTTCATGCGCTAACAATCAAACAAGGATTGAAGCGGATAGTAAATAATTTATAACTTTTGCGCCTTTGCGTTGAGAAAATATATGTTAGTAATGATCGACAACTATGACTCCTTTACCTATAACCTCGTGCAGTACTTTGGCGAGCTGGGCGCTGAGGTCAGTGTCTATCGCAACGACCAGATTACAGTAAAAGAAATTGAGGCATTAGAGCCTAAGTATCTGGTCATCTCACCAGGGCCCTGCACACCGAATGAGGCGGGGATATCGGTCGAGGCGATTAAATATTTTGCCGGTAAATTACCGGTTCTTGGTGTCTGTCTTGGACATCAGGGTATTGGCCAGGCCTTTGGCGGTAAAGTCGTACACGCCAAACAGATCATGCATGGCAAGACTTCCATGGTGCATCACAATAACACCGGTATTTTCAGGAACATTGAAAATCCCTTTGAGGCGACGCGTTACCACTCGCTGGTGATTGAACAGCAGAGTCTGCCGGGCTGCCTCGAGGTTACTGCCTGGACCGCCAATGACGATGGCAGTATCGATGAGATCATGGGCGTGCGTCATAAAGAGTATGCGATTGAAGGTATGCAATTTCATCCCGAGTCGATACTGACGGCGCAGGGACATGCCCTGTTGAAAAATTTTCTGGAGTATTGATTCATCGCTAAGACGCGGAGTAATTCGACACTATCGGCCGGTAACCGCATGATTTTCTGTTTGTTATGAAGTTGTTTCCCGGTATATTTTTTAATACCTGGAATTGCCATGTATTGACGAAACGTATTCCGGCAACTTAGGTTAACTACATTAACATTCGTTATCAGCGTCTTTACGGTGAAAAAAATCAGGGGACATAGATTATGGACATGCAAACTGCGATTAAGGCCGTCACGGAAAAGAAAGATCTGACGACGGATGAAATGACCGCGGTCATGCGGACAATTATGACTGGTGAGGCCACCCCGGCGCAGACAGGTGGTTTTTTGATCGGCCTGCGTATGAAGGGTGAGACGGTAGATGAAATTGCCGCCGCCGCTGGCGTAATGCGTGAGCTGGCGACAAAGGTCAACGTCAATATTGCGCCGCTGGTGGATACCTGTGGTACGGGCGGTGATGGCTCGAATACCTTTAATATTTCAACAACAACAGCCTTTGTGGCGGCGGCCGCAGGTGCTTATGTTGCAAAACACGGTAATCGTTCCGTCTCGAGTAAATCCGGCAGTGCCGACGTACTGGAAGCCGCGGGGGTTAATTTACAGTTAACGCCAGAGCAGGTTGCCGAGTGCGTTGAAAAGGTGGGTGTCGGTTTTATGTTCGCGCCGGCGCATCATAGTGCTATGAAGCATGCTATCGGGCCTCGCAAGGAAATGGGTGTACGCACGATTTTCAATCTGCTGGGGCCGCTAACCAATCCTGCCGGGGCACCGAATCAGGTTATGGGAGTCTACGGTGAACAATGGCTGGAGCCTCTGGCCAATGTCTTACAGAAACTTGGTAGCCGCCATGTTATGGTCGTCCACAGTGATGATGGTATGGACGAAATCAGTATCAGCGCGCCGACACAGGTTGCTGAGCTTAAGGATGGGCAGGTAAGTCGTTATCGAATCGAACCAGAACAATTCGGTATGGCCCGGCAGGATATAAAAACTCTGGCGGTAACGGATGTCGCACAGTCACTGAAAGTAATGCGTGCCGTACTGAACGGTGAGTCTGGTTCGGCAAGTGATATTGTCGCTTTAAATGCCGGGGCCGCCATCTATACTTCGGGTCTGGCAGACGATCTCAAGTCTGGCGTCGCCCGGGCGCAGGAAATAATCAATAGCGGTACAGCCACGTCAAAACTGGATGCACTGGTTAGCTTGACCAGGTCTTTTGCATAAAAATTTATTGCAAAGGCGTAGCGAGCGGCAGGGGATTTAAATTTATATTGTGACTGTGATGTTATGCAAAATATAAAATATAGTTTAGTGCATCAACATAATTGATAATGGTCTTAACTTTGCGTTCTCCGCATCTTGGCGGTGAGGTCAGTAACTTGAGTATGTAAAAATGAATACCCCCGATATATTAAAAAAGATTGTTAAACGTAAACAGACAGAGGTTTCGGAACGCCTCTCCGAGATCCCGTTGGCGGAACAAATTGATCGGGCCATGGCGGATTCACCCGTGCGTGGCTTTGTGCAGCATATTGAGCAAACCATCCAGGCAGGCAAGGCGGCGGTGATCGCCGAAATTAAAAAAGCTTCACCGAGTAAAGGGGTGATGCGAGAGAATTTTATTCCCGCCGAGATTGCCCGGTCTTATGAAAAGGCTGGTGCCACCTGTTTATCGGTGTTGACCGATGTCGATTTTTTTCAGGGTAGTGATGCCTATTTACAACAGGCCCGTAATGCCTGTTCACTGCCGGTCATCCGTAAAGATTTTATCATTGACCCGTATCAGGTTTACGAGGCCCGTGCCATTGGCGCCGACTGTATTTTACTTATCGTCGCCTGTCTGGAGGATAGCAAGCTGATTGAACTCAATACCCTGGCGCACGAACTGGGCATGGATGTGCTGGTGGAAGTGCATGATGTCGAAGAGCTGCAAAAGGCACTGTCATTACCCAATCGATTGATCGGTATTAACAACCGCAACTTGCGTAGCTTTGAAACCTCCTTGCAGACCACGATAGATTTATTGGCCCGAATCCCGGCGGGGCGTATTGTGGTTACAGAAAGCGGCATTCACAACCCGGAAGATGTGAGTCTGATGCGGCAGCACGATGTCAATACTTTTCTGGTGGGAGAGGCTTTTATGAAAGCTGCTGATCCTGGCGTAAAGCTTAAGGAGTTATTTTCTTAGCTAGACGCAAAGACGCCAGGCACGCAAAGAAAAAATCTGCCCGGCTGAGCGGACTCTGAGTTTTGTTACAGGGTGTGAAGGTTATTAATCGTTGTCTCTCTGGGTACTTCGCGCCTTGGCAGTGAAACGTTCGTTTAGCGTGTACCAAAGACTACAATCGTCTTACCCTTGACGTAAATCAGCTCCTGTTCCTCCATGCTCTTGAGGACACGCCCCACCATTTCACGTGAGCAACCGACAATGCGGCCAATCTCCTGGCGGGTGATGCGAATCTGCATGCCATCGGGGTGTGTCATGGCATCCGGTTGCTTGCACAGGTCCAGCAGGGTGCGGGCCACGCGGCCTGTGACGTCCATAAAGGCCAGGTCAGAGACCTTGCGACTGGTGACGCGCAGGCGGGCCGCCATTTGTGAGGCCATGGCGAACAGGACATCCGGGTGGTCTTCGTAGAGCTGGCGAAATTTGCTGTAACTGATCTCGGCCACTTCACAGGCCGTCTTGGCACGTACCCAGGCACTACGGTTGGCTTCATCGCCGAATAGCCCCATTTCGCCGAAAAAATCGCCCTTGTTCAGATAGGCGAGGACAATCTCACGTCCCTCTTCATCCTCAATAAGGACCGTTACGGAGCCTTCAACGATAAAATACAGGACATCAGGCTTATCACCGGCATAGATAATGACGCTCTTGGCCGGGTAATGGCGGCGGTGACAGTGTTCGATGAAGCGATCCAGAGAAGCAATGCCGGTTGACTGTGATGTTGGCATTTGTGCCATAGTTGTCCTTGTTTTTCTTCGGGTATTCCAATATTTGCCCAATGATATACCAATGCGGTGGCCAGTGTGCAAGGATAAATGGCCAAACTGCGATGGTGATCACTTCTGCTTATCGGCAGACAGGCATTTGAGTTAAATTATTCTGCAATACGTATTTTTTTGACAGGAGGGCGGTATTTCATGAAGGCGCGGGTCAAGTGGGTGGAAGCAGCTACGTTTATCGGGGAATCAGGGAGTGGGCATGCCGTGGTGATGGATGGCCCCGAGGAGTTTGGTGGCCGTAATTTGGGGGTACGGCCCATGGAAATGCTGTTACTGGGCATGGGGGGATGCACGGCCTTTGATGTGGTGCATATTCTCAAAAAACTGCGCCAGCCGATTCAGGATTGTGTGGTGGAATTATCGGCAGAGCGGGCAGAGACTGAGCCGAAGGTCTTCACTAAAATGCATGTCCATTTCATTGTCTATGGTGATGGGCTAACAGAAGATAAAGTGGCGCGGGCAGTGAATTTGTCGGCCGAGAAGTATTGTTCGGCATCCATTATGTTTAGTCAGGTGGCCGAGGTGACTCACGATTTTGAGGTCCGCCCGACGAATGCCGGGTAATCCATGCCAGAACTAACCCATATTATCGACAGTTACTATCGCGCCCTGTTTCGGTTTTATCCGGAAATGGCGGTCGAGGTGGGTGTTCCCGGCTATGCCGCGTTATTACCGCTCTATGACGACGATGATATCGGCGCACTGACGGTCTTGCATGAAAAATTGCTCGATGCCCTGGAAGAAACCAGTACCAGCGAATGCACTACAGATCAGTGTATCGACATGGCGCTGTTGCGCGGACAGGCACTGATTGCCTTAAAGCAACATGCCAGCTCGGACTGGCGTCAGCGCGACCCATTGCGTTTTGTGCCGGTGAACGTCATTTATCAGCTCATGGTTCGGCCGGTAGCAGATTTCGACACGGCCATACAGAAACGCCTTCAGGCCATTCCGGCCTATCTACGAGGAGCGCGCCGTCACCTGCAAACTGAGCCGGAGCAGATCCCCGCCGTCTGGCTGGAATCCGCCATACTGGAAGCGGAACACGGTGCGGAATATTTTCGTCAAATACGCACGGAGCCGAGGATAGCCCGCGCCAGGGCCGAACAGGGTTTAACCGAGGCTGCCGAGGCGCTCGAGGCCTTCGCCCACTTCCTGCAAACCGAGATAGGTCCCCGTGCGCAGGGGGAATTTGCCTGCGGTCGGGAATTGTTTGACCTGATGCTACAGCAGCGCCACTTTCTGGATGTGACGGCGGATGACCTGCATAGCCTTGGTGAGCGTTTGTATACTGACACCGAGCGTCAGCTTAAAGCCGTTACACAGCAGCTGCGTGGTGATACCGATATCGCGGCCATGACGGCCCAGTTGCATCAGCATAAACTCAAGGCGGCAGACCTGTTAGGACAGTATCGACAAGGTATGCAAGGTGCGTATGCCTTCCTGCAGCAGCATGACCTGGTGACGTTACCCGAAAGACAGCAACTGGAAGTCGTGGCAACACCGGAATTTCTCCGCCATCAGATTCCCTTCGCCGCCTATATGGAACCCGTGCCGACCGACCCGCGTCAAAAGGGTTTGTATTACGTCACGCTCCCGGACAATGCCGAAGACCTGCTGGAACACTACCCGCAAAGCATCGCCCATACCTGTGTGCATGAGGCCTGGCCCGGGCATCACCTGCAGTTTGTCACGGCCAATCATTCAGCGACCTCCAGGGCATTACCACGCCTGTTAAACGCCTCGGCTACTCTGTACGAAGGCTGGGCCCTGTATTGTGAACAGTTAATGCAGGAACAGGGATTTCTCCACAGTCCCGAATCGAACTTTGTCTTATTAAAGGACCGGCTCTGGCGTGCACTGCGTATCATGCTCGATGTGGAGCTGCATACCTGGGGCCTGTCGCTGGATGCCGCCGCCGCCAGGATGCAGGCGACACTTGGTATGTCGCGTCAGCAGGCCATGGCCGATCTGCGCTGGTATAGCCACGCTCCGACCGTCCCTATGGGGTATGCCACTGGCTGGTCGCTGATCAATGCCAGTCGTTCACGGTTACAGGCATCACAGCAGGACTTCAGCCTGAAGGCCTTTCACGATGCGCTGATGGCCAGTGGTTCCATCGCCCTGCCGCTGGTATTGCGGCAGCGTTTTGGTGAACCGCTCTGGCATAGTGTTCATCGTGAAGTCTTCAAAAATTCGTGATGGCGGTGGTTTTCAGCTACAATGTGCCCCCGCCGGGTACTGGCGGAAGAGTCGAACCCCGAGCTACGCAGGAGGCCATCAGGCGTGACACGTCCCCCCCCCACCGCAGGCATGCGCCATGTGGCGCTGTATGTACAGCACTTTGATGCTTGTGAACACTTCTATGTCGAATTACTGGGCATGAAAGTCGAGTGGCGACCTGATGCAGATAATGTCTATCTGACGTCGGGTACTGACAATGTTGCCCTGCATCGAGCGACGCAAACCTTTGCCGGCTATCAGCACCTGGACCATATTGGTTTCATGCTGAATCAGCCTGAGCATGTTGATGCCTGGCATGAATTTTTATTAAGTCACCAAATTGAAATGCGCACCAAACCCAAGACTCACCGCGATGGGGCGCGTAGTTTTTATTGTTTAGATCCGGACGGCAATAGGGTACAGATGATCTATCATCCGCCGCTGGCCGGACAGTGGGAAAATCGTTAATGAAACGTTCAGACAAGAAAATCAAGCTGCATGGTTTTAATAATCTCACCAAGACCCTGAGCTTTAATATCTACGACATTAATTATGCCGAGACCCATGAGCAGCAGCAGGCCTATATTGAATATATCGACGAAGAATACAACGCCGAACGTCTTACCAATATCCTGACAGAGGTGACGAATATCATTGGTGCCAATATTTTAAATATCGCCCACCAGGATTATGACCCGCAGGGTGCCAGTGTCACGATGTTGATCTCGGAAGAACCGATCGCCTCGGAGTTTCTCTCCAACGAAGAGGCACCGGGTCCCTTACCGGACTCGGTCGTCGCCCATCTGGATAAGAGTCATATTACCGTGCATACCTATCCCGAGAGTCATCCGGTCAACGGCATCAGTACCTTTCGTGCCGATATCGATGTCTCCACCTGTGGACGAATTTCACCCCTGCAGGCATTGAACTATTTAATCCACAGTTTTGACTCGGATATTGTCATCATGGATTATCGCGTGCGCGGTTTTACTCGCGACGTCCGTGGCCGCAAGCACTATATCGATCACAAAATTGATTCCATACAGAACTTCATCGCCAGGGACACCAAAGAGCTGTACCAGATGATCGACGTGAATGTGTATCAGGAAAATCTCTTTCATACCAAAATGATGCTGAAAGATGTTGAGCTGGATGAATATTTATTCAATATCAATGCCGATGACCTCAAGCCCAGCGTACAAAAGAAAATCCGCAAGCAGCTGGAAAAGGAAATGCTGGAAATGTTTTATGGCAGGAATATTTCTAAGTAACAGGGACGAGGATCGAGGTACTAGGGCCGAGGGAAGTCACTAAAATATGGGAACCTGGAACCTATAACTAGTATTGTTCGCGCCGGGGGCGGCGCATCTACCGAGAAAAAATAACTCCACACCCCGTAGGAGCGGCGCCCTCGCCGCGATAGGTTGTCAGCGTATTGCCTCGCGCCGGGGGCGGCGCACCTATCGAGAAAAAATAACTCCACACCCCGTAGGAGCGGCGCCCTCGCCGCGATAGGTTGTCAGCGTATTGCCTCGCGCCGGAGGCGACGCTCCTACCGAGAAAAAATAACTCCACACCCCGTAGGAGCGGTGCCCTCGCCGCGATAGCCAGTCAGCGTATTGCCTCGCGCCGGAGGCGACGCTCCTACCGAGAAAAAATAACTCCACACACACCGTAGGAGCGGCGCCCTCGCCGCGATAGCCAGTCAGCGTATTGCCTCGCGCCGGGGGCGGCGCACCTATCGAGAAAAAATAACTCCACACCCCGTAGGAGCGGCGCCCTCGCCGCGATAGCCAGTCAGCGTATTGCCTCGTGCCGGGGGCGGCGCACCTACAGATAAAAACTGGTGCGGGTCATTATTTTTGATGTCAACGCCATCAGTTTTTGTACCGGCGCCGGTAACGGTGCGCCACCGGCGTGCAGGGCGACGGTCGCGTGGTGACCTTCGTCTTCTTTCATTTGTTCCAGCACAGCACGACTCTTGAGATCGGTTTCTGTCAGCTGCAACAGGTGGTCGTCAATATGACGCACTACCTGATGTTCTGTCTCGGCGACAAACCCCAGGCTCCACTTGTCACCGGCAATACCGGCCAGCGCGCCGATGGCGACCGAACCGGTATACCAGAGCGGGTTGAGCAGGCTCTTGTGAGTCCCCAGTTCATGCAGACGGTTTTCACACCAGGCCAGGTGGTCATTCTCCTCCTGTGCGGCGCGTTCCATTTTGTCACGCACCTGGGGTAGTTTGGCGGTCAATGCCTGACCGGTATATAAGCCCTGAGCGGCGACTTCACCGGCATGGTTAATACGCATGAGCCGTCCCGCCAGGTCACGTTCGCTATGACTCAATTCAGTCTCGGCAATCTCGGCAGCGGGGTCAGGACGCTCGGTCACTTCCGGTTTGCCAAAGACGGTACGCAGGCCATTTTCTACTGTTAACAGGAGACGATCGACGGGTGTGTAATTTCGTGTATTCATATTAAGAATAGTATCTAGTAACCAGGTAGTAGTCACTAGGCAGGAGCGCCCTCGGCGCGATTATTATTTGCTTCTATCGCGCCGAGGGCGGTGTGCTTAGCTACTGTGTTGCAGGCAAGATGTGGTGTGCGTATGTACAGGAATTAGAAGTGTGTTTGTGAGTACTTGTGGGAAATTTCGCACCAAGAATCCCTACTGGCTTCATCAAGTTGTCCCATAGAACGCTGTCGCATTCATCATGAGTATCCTACACCTCCGGTGTCAGGGCAGCCTCGAGCCTATTTTTTAAATTGCAACTGTTCTGCGAACAGTGTCACCGGATGTTTAATAGTGAGTTTTAGGCCCTGCTGCTCGGCACCGCTGGCGAGGTGCAGGGCGCAACCGATATTCGTTGTACAGAGTATGCTGGTCCCCAGTGCCTTGATGTTGTCCAGGTGCGGCTGACGGATCTGTCCGGCCAGGGTGGGCTGGGTCAGCATGTAGGTTCCAGCGGCTCCGCAACAGGCGGGTGAATTGGGTAATGACTGGAGCTGGATCGCCGGGATTTGCCCCAGTAGTCTGGCGCTGGCATCCTGCTGACGCAGGACGTTGCGCATACTGCAGGGGGTGTAAATGGCCACGGTCTGTTTGAGCGGGACGAGTGACAGGTGATCGGGCAGTGCCTGACCGGCGATAAATTGCGTGATCTCGACGGCGCGCCTGGCAAGTGCCGCGGCCTGTCCCTGATCCTCGGCATTGGCCCAGGGCAGGTCGGCATACTCTTTTAATTGCGCGCCACAGCCGCTGGCAACATAAAGAATCTGGCTATCGTTTTTTGCAAAGGCGGCTATATTCTCCCGGGCGAGTTGCAGGGCGGTCTGGCTATCACCGTTATGCAGGTGCATGGCACCGCAGCAATTTTGCGATGGTGGCAGGTCGACGACATAACCCATATGAGTGAGCAGTTTTATCGTGGCGCGCAGTGTCTCGGCATCAAAGTCCGGCCCGGTGCAGCCGGTAAACAACATAACCTTGCCACGGGGTTCGGTTACCGAGGGATAAAGCGTCTGTTGCGTGGTGAAGGCTTGTTGTTGTGACAGATCGGGTATGTCGGCACGAATCTTCCGTGCCAGTTTTACCAGCGTGGGTAACAGGCTGAGGCGACGTAACCAGCGCATAGTCAGGCGTAGTCTCATTCGTTTGCGAGGTGATGCTGCCCAGGCAAGCAACTGGCGCAACACAAAGCCGGGCCGTGTATACCAGTCGGCTCGCGCCTTATCGAGTAGTTCGCCGTAGGACATCTGTGCCGGGCAGAGTTTTTCGCAGGTGCGACAACCCAGGCAGTGATCCAGGTGGCTTTTCAGTGATGGCGTTGCCTGCAGCGATTGTTGTGCCACGGCCTGGATTAAAGAAATGCGCCCACGGGGTGACTCGGCCTCATTTTGAAACAGCCCATAGGTCGGGCAGCTGGGCAGACACATGCCGCATTTGACACAGCGGTCGGCGAGTTGCAAGAGCACGTTGGCAGCAGGGGATTGGGACAAGGCGACACCGTTCCGTTTAATGGGTAGAATAATTAAACCTCCATTGTAAAGAATTTCTGGTCAAAGCGATGCCTCATTATCAACACCATGTTTTTTTCTGTTGTAACCAGCGTGAAGACGGTCAGGCCTGTTGCGCGCAGCACGATGCCCGCGGTCAGCGCGATTACATGAAAAAGCGCCTCAAAGAACTGGGCCTGCATGGCGAGGGTCAAATGCGCGTCAATATTGCCGGTTGCCTCGGACGTTGCAGCGAGGGTCCGGTGGTGGTCGTCTATCCTGATGAGACCTGGTACACCTATGTCGACCAGGAAGACATTGACGAGATCATTGACTCTCACCTGCTAAACAATAAACCCGTAGAACGTTTGAAGATCTAGGTCGATTGCGTGACGCTCTCTAGCGGTGAACACATTCTTCAGGGGGCGGCAGGCGATCTGCAGTTGCAGGTAGACTCGCCGGTACAGCCCGATACCAGCAAGCCAGTGGTCCTGCTCTGTCATCCTCATCCCCTGTATGGCGGTAGCCTGCAAAACAAGGTCATACACATGCTGGCCAGAGGCTTTAATGACATCGGTCTGATCACCGTGCGTTTCAATTTTCGCGGGGTCGGCAAATCCCAGGGTGAATTCGACCATGGCGTGGGTGAGGCCGATGATCTGCTGACGATTGCGGATTATTTACGTCAAAGTATCGACAAAATCTGGCTGGTCGGATTTTCCTTTGGTGCCTATGTCGCGGCCAGATCCTATCAAGCCGTCCAGGCAGAACGGCTCCTGCTGGTAGCGCCGCCAGTGACTTTATATGACATGAATACGATTAACGATATTCAGATACCCTGGCGTGTCATCCAGGGCAGCGCGGATGAGGTCATTGACCCAGCGGCCATAAAGGCATGGCTGGATATTCAGCAGCAGGCCCCGACGCTGCACTGGTTACCAGAGGCCAGCCATTTTTTTCACGGTCGCCTGAATGAACTACGGGAGATCGCACACGAATATCGAGGCTAGGGGCGAAGCACTGTTGATGTGAGGAACATGTTGGTAGGAGCGCCGCCCCCGGCGCGATTCGATATACCGGCAGCCATCGCGGCGAGGGCGGTGCTTTTACTACTCACGGTGGACACACATTTTTTAAAAATAAATAACAAATACAAATGGTTATAAGCCACCGTTGATTGTCTAAAAAATATTCAGCCGGGTTGTTGACATGAATATTATGAAAAGCTAATATTAGCCATCACTGATTATCTCTCCCCCATATTTTTGAGTAATCAGTTTTGACTCCTCCATCCTCCTTAATGGTGGTATATTTAAAGCACGGTTCCCCCTTTTCCGTGCTTTTTTTTTGCCTGCGATTTAGGGTCCTGGCCGGAATATTTACCACAACAGGCAAAAATGGCTTGTATGTTGGTGGTGATTTTATTAACATTCCGCCTCTTTTTTCTCGCGACAAAATTTCAGCGAACGGAGCAAGATGCAATGAAGACGTTCAGCGCAAAGCCGCAAACAGTCCAGCGTGACTGGTACGTGGTTGATGCCACAGATAAGGTCCTGGGTCGACTGGCGACAGAAATCGCCCGCCGCCTGCGTGGCAAACATAAGGCCGAATATACCCCTCACGTCGATACTGGCGACTATATTGTCGTGGTCAATGCCGACAAGATTAAGGTTACCGGCCGTAAAGAGACCGATAAAATGTATTATCACCACACGGGCTATCCGGGTGGTCTGAAGTCCATTTCATTGGACAAACTACGTGTGAAAGCGCCCGAGCAAATTATTGAAAACGCGGTCAAAGGCATGCTGCCCAAGAATCCGCTGGGTCGCGCCATGTTTCGAAAATTAAAGGTTTTTGCTGGCACCGAGCATGATCACAGCGCCCAGCAGCCGCAACCACTAGAAATTTAAGGGTAAGTTATGGCACAGGAACAATTTTATAGTACGGGTCGTCGCAAGAGTTCAAGCGCACGCGTCTATCTGACCAAGGGAACCGGCGAAATTAAGGTCAACAACCGTCCGCTGGACCAGTTTTTCGGTCGTCAGACAGCACGCATGGTCGTGCGTCAGCCGCTGGAACTCACCAACCATGCCAGCAGCTTTGACGTCAACGTCATCGTTCACGGTGGTGGTAACTCAGGTCAGGCCGGTGCCATTCGCCATGGTATTACCCGTGCCCTGATGAAATATGATGAGTCACTGCGTCCAGCACTGCGTAAAGCAGGGTATGTCACCCGTGACGCCCGTGAAGTTGAACGTAAGAAAGTGGGACTGCATAAAGCGCGGAAAAGACCTCAATATTCTAAACGCTAAAGCGTTTTTCCGCGCAGTAGCGAGGACCGAGGTTCTAGGGACGAGGAACTTCATTCCAGAACAAGGAGGTGGTGCATGGATGCACTGGAAAACCTGGATGTTTGGAAACGTGCTTGTCGTTTGAGTGTAGATCTATTTAAGGCGTTTTCGAATTGCCGCGAGTTTGGTTATAAAGATCAGATAACGCGTTCTGCCTTGTCTATACCATCCAATATTGCCGAAGGCTATGAGCGGGATTCATTCAAATACCGGGTCCAGTTTCTCAAAATTGCCAAAGGTTCATGCGGTGAACTTTGGACGCAACTCATTATTGGTAGAGCCGCTGGTTTCATTCAAGCAGAAACTGGCAAAAGACTGGAGCAGGAAGCAAAAGAACTATCCTGCATGATCTGGGGCTTGATTAGGCACTTTGAAGAAAAACAAGGAGATCTCGCCACTCGTTCCTCGTGACTCGATACTATTTTTTATTGGCGCGTAGCTCAGTTGGTAGAGCGACGGTCTCTGACACCGTAGGTCCTAGGTTCGAGCCCTAGCGCGCCAGCCAACAAATAAAAAAACCGGCCTCTGGCCGGTTTTTTTATTTGAGGCACCAGGCTCGAGTAACGAGGATCGAGGCCACCTTTCTCGATGATTATGTGTAATCACGCTGTCCTATTAACTCCCTCTCCCACTGGGAGAGGGTTGGGGTGAGGGGATACCCTATAGGCAACACTTTGTTTTATTGATCCCCTCATCCTAACCTTCTCCCGGAGGGAGAAGGAATGCTCCAATTTTAGAGTTGTGTAATTTCATGTCAAAGATGCGTTCGAATAGAACTATCGTTTCCAATATCAGCAGATTTACTGCATATAGCCATGATGTTAGCGGGACATCAGTGATGCGTAATATTGTATTCCCCTGAGATTTACTCCTCGACCTGTCGGCCCTTAAAATAAGGGCGACTTTATTTGTTTTACATCATGTTGATTTTGAAATTGTAGGAGCGCCGCCCTCGGCGCGATTGCCATAAATACATCTCGCGCCGAGGGCGGCGTTTATACTCGCCATTCTGTGATGGATGGCGGGTGCTCCTACGTGAAACTAATACTGACAAGCAACCCGGGACGAATGATCTGCGGCACGGCTGAGGCCACCTGCATGATGCTTCGACCCTGTTGCTTAAACCACTTCTAGTCTATTATTAGCCAATGTCGATAAACATATCACAGCAAAACATGCAGATGGCCGTTGATCTTCTCGTTAAACACTATCAGCCAGCCGCTGTCTTGTTATATGGTTCCAGGGCAAAGGGGCAGGCACGAAGTGATAGTGACATCGACCTCGCCTTATTGTTGAACAGACAGTCGTTACCGGACAGTTTCGAACTGGCAAAAACACAGACAGATCTTGAAGCCTTACTGAAAAATGACGTGGATCTGGTTATATTGGATAAGGCATCGCCGATACTCGCGATGCAGATTCTGCGTAACCATCAAATGCTTTATCAAATTCCCCCAGATGTCATGGATGATTTTACCGTAAAAGCAACCGGCGAATATTTTGATCTCAAATATAGTCGCGAGTTAATTGAAAAGCAGTTATTAGCATCATGATCGATGACATTCTACTGGCGAAACTGGCCAGGCATCGATTGATGTTGCCGCATGGTATATCTCCAATCAGCACCTTGGTCTACCGGACACACTCAAAGCGCATTTTACGATGCTGCGTGAAGTGAACGTTATTGATACTGAATTATGCGAAAGACTAGAGGCCATGGTAGGTTTTCGAAATATCGCGGTACACCAATATCAGCAACTGAATCTGGATATTCTAAAAACGATCATAAGTTCTAGGCTCAGTGATCTGGACACCTTTGTCGTCGCCATTAAGGCAAAGCTCGTTGATGAATAACATGCACTATATTTTTCATTCGATGTTGTTGTAAACATCAGGACAAATTCTCTCGCGCCGGGTGTGGTGCATCTACCAAAACAAAACCTCCTTCCTTGTAGGAGTGGCGTCCTCTCTACTCGTTCATTGTGACTCGTCATTATTTTAATTGGCGCGTAGTCCGGCTGGTAGAGCGAGGGTCTCTGACTCCCTGGGTCTTAGGTTTGTTCCCTGGCGCGCCCGGCTAACAGAATAAAAAACCCCTTCAAGGGATTTTTATCGCCTTTATTTTTTATCCAGCAAAATACGGTATGCTTGTAGCTTTAGAACTCAAGCACAGAGTGTTACTTAATATGGCCAAGAAAAACGTCTTGACGCGCGCTAAGAAACAAAAGGCCGTGGCGCTCCTGCAGCTGGGTAATCCGGCTGAAGCCAGACCCTTGTTAGAACAGGTTTGTCGTATCGACCGTTCCGATATCGAAGCGCAATTCATGCTGGGAACGGCCAATGGCATGCTGGGTGAACATGGCAAGGCTGAACAGGCTTTCCGCCAAATGTTACTACTAAGCCCCCATCACCCGGACGCCAATAACAATCTGGGTTTGAGTCTGGAGGCTCAGGGTCAATCTGGTGAGGCGATCCAGTATTTTGAAAAGGCGGTACAGCGGGTACCAGACAATGCCGATTTCGTTTTTAACTATGCCAACGCACTAGAAACGCTGGGAAAATTAAAGCTGGCTAGAGAGCAATATGAAAATGCGATTAGCCTAAAACCAAATTATCCCGATGCGTATTGCAATTTGGGAAATGTGTTGCAGGCAGAAGGAGACTATTCTCAGGCAGTTGACGCATTTGAAAAGGCCATTTCACTTAGTCCGGATTTTGCGAGGCAGTATCCACAAGTTTATATCAATTTGGGTAATGCCTTGACGGACGTGGGTCGGGACGAGGCGGCACTGCAGGCTTATCAGCGGGCGGTTGCACTACAGAGTGATAATGCGGGTGTATACCTGGCGCTGGGAAGCGCATATCTACAACACGGTGATTGGCAAGCCGCCGCCGAGGCATTTCGTTATGTTATCAGTCTTAATCCTGTATCAGGCAGTGCCTACCGAAACCTCGTTCAGACGAGGCGTTATACAGAACGAGACAGTGATGTCGATTCCATGGAATCTATTATTATGCGTGAAGAAGTGGATAATCAGGATAAAACGGAGCTGGCTTTCGCACTGGGCAAAGTCTATGGCGATCTCAAGGATGATGCCAGGTCATTTGACTATTACCTGCAGGGCAATATGCTCAAACGTCAGGGTCTCGACTATCATATTGAACAGGACAGGGAATTTTTCGCGTTAATTAAACAGATCATCACACCGGAATTTTTACAGCGACATGCCGGTGTTGGAATCGATGAGACCGCGCCGATTTTTATTGTCGGTATGCCACGCTCCGGTACGTCCTTAACCGAACAAATCCTCGCCAGTCATTCACAGGTATATGGTGCGGGCGAATTGAATGACCTGCGTATTGTGACTGAGCAGGCTTGTGAAAAACATGCAGACAAATATCCAACGGGATTGAGGCAGTCAAATGACTCCGGCTTGTCACAAATTGCAGTCAATTACCTCGAACGTCTGCACGCCTATGCACCGGCTGCGCGGCGGATTACCGACAAGATGCCGCACAACTTTTTATATGTGGGTTTGATCCATTTATTATTGCCAAATGCCAGAATCATTCATTGTCAGCGCAATCCAATGGACAATGCCTTATCAATATTTAAAATGCACTTTACAAGCGGTGTCTCCAGCCATCCTTATGCCTACAACTTAACTGAATTAGGTCAGTACTATTGTTTATATCAGGAGTTGATGGATTACTGGCGTCAGTTGATTCCCGACAGTTTTTATGAACTACGTTACGAAGACCTGGTGTTAGATCAGGAGGCGCAGACTCGACGTTTGCTGGACTATTGTGAGTTACCGTGGCAAGACACTTGTCTGACGTTTCATCGTACAGAACGCGTGGTACGTACCGCGAGCCTCGCCCAGGTGCGCCAGCCTATTCATGCCGGGTCCGTAGAAGGATGGCGACGTTTCGAGTCGCAGCTGGAGCCTTTTGCTCGTGCTCTCGAACAGGGATAAGGTGGCATGGGAATAACGGATAGCACGGGTTGTCGCGAGTGATCTGCCTTGTGTGCCCCTACTAACCAGTGACCACCCACAAAATATTCATTAGTGTGAATGTGACCAAATCACACTACAGTGCCAGCACCTAACAGGGTGACACACTATAGAATATAACTATATGCCTCAAGTCGGGTCTGTCATTACGCGGTCAACAAATGTTGCATAAACACAACATAAAGGTGAGCAAAAAATTTACCTGGTGGCCACGTTACCACCAGACACAAGCTGAACAAAAAACACACAACAAATCAATAGATTAGATTATTCTAATGTGAGTGATTCACAACGCATTGATAAACAAGAATAATATTGAAATTTTAGTCTGTAAGTAGCGTTTCAGGGAAATTATCGTTGTAAAAAAGCAACAAAAATGGGAAGTGTGTTGTATTTTTGGAATTAATTGTTGCGCCCATATCACCGCTGGGGTATAAATGCCCTCGGAGTTTATACTCAACATATCAACCAACTCATAATAATTAGGAGTTACACATGAACAAGAAACTAATTGCTTTGGCAGTTGCGGCCAGTGTTGCTGCGCCAATCGTTGCCTCTGCGGACGTCAGTGTATACGGCGTAGCCCAGATGGAACTTTATAGCAAGAAGCTTGGTAGCACGACTACTACCAACATGGGCGATGATTATGGCCAGAGCCGCGTAGGCGTTAAATGGTCTGAAGACCTCGGCGGCGGTCTGGCTGCTGTTGGTTTGATTGAGCTTGGCCCTAATGCTTATAAAGGTTCTACCGCGAATAACACCACTGGTCTGTATACTCGTAATGCACACCTGGGTCTGAAGGGTTCATTCGGTCAGGTCGTTTTCGGTACTACCCTGCAGCCATATAAATACGCCGGTGGTGTTAAGTATGATGCCTTTGTTGCTACAGCGGCACAGGCACGTGGTACTGGTGGTATGTTAGGTACTGCTTTTGGCCAGAATGGTTACTTCGGTAACTCCATTGCCTATACCGGCAAGTTCGGTAATACCAAGGTGGCGGTTTCGACTTCACTCGCAGAAAATACAGAAGCTGCCCAGTACAGAGGTCACAAGGGCGACCTGATGGCCGCTGTAACAGTTGGTCTGGGTAAGGGTGCTGAAGTTGGTGTTGCTTACGCCAACGACAAATATAATGCTGTAAGTGCTACATCAGGTACATCTGGTCAGACTAACAGCAAGGTCTTTGGTAAGTACACCATGGGTCCTCACCAGATCCTGGCGCAGTATGAAAACCATACCGGTAATGGTGCTGGCGCTGACTCCAAGGTCATGTTCCTGGGTTACCGTTTCACCATGGGCATGAACAAGTTTGTTGTTCAGCTGGGTAATACAGACGTTAAAGGTGGTAGTACTGCTGACGTTAAATACGCAGCCATTGGTGCCATCCACAACATGAGCAAGAAGACTAGTGCCTTCGTCGCCTATCGTAAGACAGATAAAAATGGTTCAACTAACGATGAAACCATTACAACTGTTGGTATGAAGACCAAGTTCTAATAATAATATTTATTAGTAACTATTGAACGGGACCTTCGGGTCCCGTTTTTTATTGCCTGATAAAAAGGTAGGAGTGCCGCCCCCGGCGCGATTCGATATACCGGCAGGCCATCGCGGCGAGGGCGCCATTCTTACAGGGGTGTGTATTGATTTTTTCGGTAGGAGCGCCGATTCGATATACCGGCAGCCATCGCGGCGAGGGCGCCGCTCCTACGGGGGTGTGGAGTTATTTTTTTCGGTAGGAGCGCCGCCCCCGGCGCGATTCGATATACCGGCAGGCCATCGCGGCGAGGGCACCGCTCCTACAGGGGTGTGTATTGATTTTTTCGGTAGGAGCGCCGCCCCCGGCGCGATTCGATTTACCGGCAGCCATCGCGGCGAGGGCGCCGCTCCTACGGGGGTGTGGATTGATTTTTTCGGTAGGAGCGCCGCCCCCGGCGCGATTCAATATACCGGCAGCCATCGCGGCGAGGGCGCCGCTCCTACGAGGGTGTGGATTGATTTTTTTCGGTAGGAGCGCCGCCCCCGGCACGAATCGTTATACCGGCAGGCCATCGCGGCGAGGGCACCACCCTTACGGGATAAGGGTTTTGATTTATTAGCCCTAATCTCTTGGTCGGGAAAAATTATTCTTAAATAATATAGAGTTAGCCGGTATTCTTGGGTTTGCCAGGTTGTCGCAGAATTTGCTAGTATTACGGTATTACCGTAATGATGGGTGAGTAAAGTGACACATTCAGTTGTTTCCAGCAAATTAACCAGAAAATATCAGGCCACTATTCCTGAAGATGTTCGAAAGGTCCTGGGTCTGGGGCCAGGGGACTCGGTTGCCTTTGATATTGATGATGCAACAGACAGGGTTATTTTACGTAAGGCGACAGATCTGGACATGCGTTTTGCGCAGGCGGTTGGTGATACCCTGACCAGCGAGTGGCTATCCGATAATGATGAGGAAGCTTATTGTGGCTTATGAGGCCTATGACGTCGTTGTCGTCCCCTTCCCATTCACAGATCGCGAATCGACTAAACGAAGACCTGCCCTGGTATTATCGAAGCTGTCCAGTTTCAGTCAACCTTCCGCTCATTCTGTTCTGGCGATGATTACCAGTGAAAAGAACGACCCCTGGCCACTGGATACACGTATTAGTGATCTAGCCAGTGCGGGTTTATCCGCAGCATCGGTGTTGCGCATGAAATTATTTACACTGGACAATCGTTTGATACTGAAGAAGATTGGTATACTAGCGCCGAATGATCAAAAAGCCTTTCAGATTAATCTCGATCATCTATTAGCCACTAGCTAATATTCTACCGGTACACATTCTTGTGGTCTGCCACTCGTACTATTTTATAAACTTTAAACACGCTAAACGGTAATTTGATGACAGCTACCCGCATTCGCGAAATCCCCTACAACTACACCTCCTTTTCTGATCGCGAGATCGTAATCCGCTTTCTCGGTGAGGATATGTGGCAGACGCTAAATACCCTGCGCGGTGAGCGGGTAACGGGGCGTTCGGCGCGGATGTTGTTTGAGGTGCTGGGGGATATGTGGGTCGTAACGCGCAACCCGTTTATTCAGGATGACCTGCTGGAAAATCCCAAACGCCTTGGCTCGTTGAGCCATGCCATGCATCACCGCCTGGATCAGATCGAGACGCGAGCGGAGGGAAACACACAGGCCTTAGCCCTGGCGCAGGCGGCAAGGCAGTCCGTGCGTGACTTTGAGGCCTGGTTTCCGCAGCAGGCGCAGTTGCGTCAGCAGGTGCTAAAGAAACTCAGTAAGGTCACCCGTAAAGACAACATCGCCTTTGATGGTCTGGCGCGCGTGTCGCATGTGACGGATGCCTCGGACTGGCGCGTGGAATATCCACTGGTCGTGATTAGCCCCGATACCGAAAGCGAAGTGCAGGCGGTGGTCAAGGCCTGTATTGAATTGAAGTTGTGCATTATCCCGCGTGGCGGTGGTACCGGTTATACCGGTGGTGCGGTGCCATTGCAGGCCAATAGCGTGGTTATTAATACCGAAAAGCTGGAAGACCTCGGTGAGGTTGTAATGCAGGACCTGTCGGTAACAGACGGTCTGCCGGCGATAAAAGATGTCGCCACCATTCGTACCGGTGCCGGGGTGGTAACCAAGCGTGTCTCCGAGCGCGCCGAACAAAATGGTTTTATGTTTGCGGTTGATCCGACCTCTCAGGATGCCTCCTGCATCGGGGGCAACATCGCCATGAACGCCGGTGGTAAGAAGGCCGTGTTATGGGGCACCACGTTGGACAACCTGGTGTCGTGGCGCATGGTGATGCCTGACGGCCAGTGGCTGGAAGTGGAACGCCTTAATCATAACCTTGGCAAGATCCATGTTCAGCAAGAGGTAACGTTTCGCCTGACGCGTTACGGGCTTGATGGCACGACGGTGATCGGTGAGCCGGAACTGTTAAGCCTGCCCGGCCAGTCGCTGCGTAAGCAGGGTCTGGGTAAGGATGTCACCAACAAATTTCTTGGCGGACTGCCGGGCATTCAAAAAGAAGGCTGCGATGGCCTGATCACCTCGGCGGTGTTTATTCTGCATCGCATGCCCAGTGTGATTCGTACGGTCTGTCTGGAATTTTTTGGTAACGATATGCACCAGGCGGTCTCCGCCATTGTGGAGACCAAGGATTTTATCGATGCCAAAAAAGATGTGGTCCTTGCTGGCATGGAACACCTGGATGAGCGCTACGTCAAGGCCGTGAATTACACCACCAAGGCCGCCAGTCGTGGCCGACCCAAAATGATTCTGCTGATTGATATTGCCGGTGAGGTAGAGGATAGCGTCGCGCAGACGGCCTCTGCTATTGTCAAGATGGCGAATGCGCGTAATGCGGAAGGCTTTATTGCCGTTAGTGATGAGGCGCGTAAGCGTTTCTGGTCTGACCGCGCCCGTACTGCGGCGATTGCCGCACATACCAATGCCTTCAAGATCAATGAAGACGTGGTGATCCCGTTATCTAAACTGGCGGAATATAACGAGGGTATCGAACGCATCAATATTGAGCTGTCGATTCAGAACAAGCTCGTCATGCTGGCCGCGGTGAAAACCTATCTATCCGGCGATGTCCCCGAGCTACACCCGGTGATCGCCGGTCAGGCGCCGGTTGAAACGGATGCCGAGAGCGAGGCCATCTGGCGCAACAAGATTAACGAGGCACTGGAAGTTCTGGAACAGGTGTCGACGCACTGGCAACAGATTCTCGATAAAATGGATCAACCCGCCGCTGAGTTGCAGTTGATGTTTGGTCTGAACCGTGATGTCGACTTGCAACAGCGTGATACGATCTTCTCCCTGCTGCAGCATCATAACCTGCGGGTCTCGTATCGCAAGAATGTCGAACAACCCCTGAAGGCCATTTTTTCCGGCCATGACCTGGAGGCCGTGCGTAATAAGCTGGATAGCATTCATGCCAAATATCGTTCCGGCCGCCTGTTTGTGGCGACGCATATGCACGCCGGAGATGGCAATGTGCATACCAATATCCCGGTGAACTCCAACGACTACACCATGATGCAACAGGCGGAAGTGGTAGTAGCGCGCATTATGGCGCTGGCCGAATCCCTCGACGGGGTCATTTCCGGTGAACATGGTATCGGCCTGACCAAGCTCTCGTTTCTCGACAAAGACACCATTGCCGACTTTAGTGCCTACAAACAAAAAGTCGATCCGAACGCGGTATTCAATCCCGGTAAGCTGCAGGCCGGTAGTGATCTACACAACGCCTATACACCGTCATTAAGACTGGTCGAACAGGAGGCCCTGATCCTGGAGGCCAGCGACCTGGGGCAGTTGAATAATTCCATCAAGGACTGTCTGCGCTGTGGCAAGTGCAAGCCGGAGTGTAATACGCATATCCCGCGCGCCAACTTGCTGTATTCGCCGCGTAACAAGATCCTGGCGACGGGTTTGATTATTGAGGCGGTCCTGTATGAAGAACAGACCCGTCGCGGAATTTCAATTCGTCACTTTGATGAAATGAATGATGTCGCGGACCACTGCACCGTCTGTCACAAGTGCTTTAACCCCTGCCCGGTGAATATCGATTTTGGTGATGTCTCGGTCAGTATGCGGAGTTTGTTGAAGGCCAAAAATAAAAAGCGCAACAATATTGGGACGCGCCTGTCGATGATGTTTCTCAACAGTACAGAACCCATGTGGGTGAAGCTATTGCACCACGGCATGATTGGTCTGGGCTATCCGGCGCAGCGCTGGGCGAGTAAGGTGTTTAATTTGCTGACACCAAAACGCAAGGCACCACCGGCCTCGACGACCGGTAAGCCACAGGTACGTGAACAGGTCGTTAACTTCTTCAAGACCTCCATGCCGGGACACATGCCGTGGCAGACCATGCGTCAGTTGTTGAATGCGGAGGAGGCCGGCCTGGTGCCGATCGTGCGTAAACCGCAGCTTAGTGAGACTGATAGTGAAGCCGTATTTTATTTTCCTGGTTGCGGCTCCGAGCGTCTATTCAGTCAGGTCGGTCTGGCCACACTGGCCATGCTTTATGATACCGGCGTGCAGACGGTATTGCCGCCGGGCTACTTGTGTTGTGGCTATCCGCAGACCGCCGGCGGCGATGCCGCCAAGGGTAAACAGATTGCGGTGGACAATCAGGTGCTGATGCACCGTGTCGCCAATACGCTAAATTATCTGGATATCAAAACCGTGGTCGTTTCCTGCGGTACCTGCATGGACCAGTTATTAGGTTACCAGTTTGATAAAATCTTTCCCGGTTGTCGCTTGCTGGATATTCATGAGTACCTGATGGAGAAGGGCGTCAAACTGGGGCAGGTTACGGGTAAACAATATCTGTATCACGACCCGTGTCACACCCCCATGAAACGGCATAACCCGGTACGTGTGGCCTCCACCCTAATGAACCAGGAAGTCCTGTTATCACCGCGTTGCTGTGGTGAGGCAGGCACCATGGCGATATCACGCCCGGATATCTCGAACCAGTTACACTATCGAAAATTGAGTGAACTGCAGGACGGTATTGCACAACTTCAGTCAAAGCAAAATGACAATAATATTGAAGTCAAAATGCTAACCTCCTGTCCCTCCTGCCAACAGGGACTATCGCGCTATGAGAGTGAAACAGGCATCACCACAGATTATATCGTGGTGGAATTGGCCAAATATCACCTCGGCGAGAATTGGCAGCAACAGTTCATTGAGCAGGTGACTCAGGGCGGAATCGAAAGGGTATTATTATAATCGCGGCGAGGGCGCCGCTCCTACGAGGGAAATGTTTTGGTAGGAGCGCCGCCCCCGGCGCGAATCAATATACCGGCAGGCCATTGCGGCGAGGGCGCCGCTCCTACGGGGAAAATGTTTTGGTAGGAGCGCCGGCCCCGGCGCGAATCTATATACCGGCAGGCCATTGCGGCGAGGGCGCCGCTCCTACGGGGGAAATGTTTTGGTAGGAGCGCCGGCCCCGGCGCGAATCTATATACCGGCAGGCCATTGCGGCGAGGGCGCCGCTCCTACGGGGAAAATGTTTTGGTAGGAGCGCCGGCCCCGGCGCGATTAAATCAGTCGTGGCGAGAGGCCTTCAGATCGCGATATGTGTGTTAATTGGTAGCGGCGGTAAATGGCTACGCTATCGGCATGTATACGTTATGCAGAATGGAAATCGTTGTCAGCATGTGAGCGACGTTTAAATATACGCAAAGTTACGTGTATTCAGTAAGGCCGTAGTATTGCAGACTCTCTGTGCTGTGCGCGACACGCCTAACAATGTCGAGGAACCTGTTATGAAAAAAGTCCTAAGTCTGTTATCGATGACTCTGCTGATGAGTAGTCTGATAAGTCCCTCCGTCCGTGCGGATGAGTCTATGACCGTGAACATCAAACGACTCTCTATGGAAACTGCCCTGAGGATCGCCCAGGCGGCGATTCAGGCCTGTCGTAAAGAAGGCGTTCAGGTTGGCGTGACGGTCGTTGATCGCGGTGGTCATGCCCAGGTCGTGCTGCGCGATGTTCTGGCCATGGACTTGACGCTGCGTATTAGCCAGCAAAAGGCCTATACCGCGATGGCGTTTAATGCCCCCACCTCTTCGCTGGAAGGCCGCTTTAAAACCGAGGGCACCATTGCCAAGATTAATGGCATTGTCTTTTCCGCCGGTGGTGTGCCCATTCAGGCCGGCGGTATGATTCTCGGCGGTGTCGGTGTCAGTGGCGCACCTTCTGGTCTTACCGATGAGAAGTGTGCCTCTGCGGGTGTTAAGGCGGTGACCGCTGACCTGGAAATGGAAGGTATGTGATATAAAACAAGTGATGAGGCTCGAGGAACTAGGGCCGAGGGAAAACATTAAATGATTTTTCGAGCCTCTTTATTGTCATTTTAAGCTATCGTCGAAAAAACCAGAGCAGAACGCTCAATACCACGCTGATGATAATCGCGCTGGTGATGGGAATATAAAGGCGGAAGTTTTCTTTCTCGACGACAACGTCTCCCGGCAGGCGACCCAGGCCGGTTTTTTGTAACCAGGGCCAGAGGGCGCCCATCACCACCAGGATAATAGCGATAACGATGAGCGCCCGTGACATGGGTATTAGCTTAGCGTTTTAACGCCGTTTTGCGTTCCCAGTAACAGGATGTCAGCAGGCCGTTTGGCGAACAGGCCATTGGTGACCACGCCGGTAATCATGTTGAGTGTTGTCTCCACTTCTATCGGGTCGAGTATGTCCAGTTCATGAATATCGAGAATGATGTTGCCATTGTCGGTGGTAAAGCCCTCGCGTAGTACCGGTTGGCCGCCAATCTGCTTGATGATTTCACGCGCCACCAGGCTACGGGCCATGGGGATGACTTCAACCGGCAGCGGAAATTTTCCCAGCCGGTCGACGAGTTTTGATTCATCGGCGATACAGACGAATTTTTTACTGGCCGCGGCGACGATCTTTTCGCGGGTCAGCGCGCCACCGCCACCTTTGACAAGGTGCAAGTGATGTGTGGATTCGTCGGCGCCATCGACATAGACGGACAGACCATTGACGTCATTCAGCTCGAAAACCGGAATGCCATGAGCCTTGAGTCGATCGGCGCTGGCGACGGAGCTGGCGACGGTACCCTCAATTTTGCCTTTGATTTTGGCCAACTCATCAATAAAGCAATTCGCTGTTGAGCCGGTGCCGACACCGATGATGGTGCCTGCTTCGACGTATTCGATAGCCGCCTTGGCGACCTCTTGCTTCATTTCATCCTGTGTCAGTGCCATGGTTCCTGCCTCGATATTAGTGTTAATTGCTGCCAGTGCATTGTTGCGCCGGGAAAGTATCATTATATTAGGCCTTGGTGTCAGGTATCCAGTTGAAACGAGTGAATCACAGCATGTTAGATGAGTATGTCAAAAGAATTTTACAGGCCAGGGTGTATGAGCTGGCCGAAAAGACTCCGCTGGAGAAGGCGAATCGGCTGAGTCAGCGTCTGTCGAACCATATCTGGCTCAAGCGCGAAGACCTGCAGTCGGTTTTCTCCTTTAAATTGCGTGGCGCTTATAACAAGATCGTGCATTTGACGGCCGAACAGCAGGCAAAGGGCATTATTGCGGCCTCTGCCGGTAATCATGCCCAGGGTGTTGCCATGTCGGCACATAAGCTGGGTCTACAGGCCGTTATCGTCATGCCCAAGACGACACCGCGCATCAAAATCGAGGCCGTTGCCTCCTGGGATGCTGAGGTGGTGCTTCACGGTAATACCTATGATGATGCCTATGCACGCTCGATGAAGATCGTTGCGGCAAGAGGCCTGACCTATATTCATCCGTATGATGACCCCGATGTGATCGCCGGTCAGGGGACGATCGGCAAGGAAATTATCGATGAGTATGGTGATCAGATCCATGCCATCTTTATCCCGGTCGGTGGCGGGGGACTCATTGCGGGGATATCGGCCTATATTAAAACGCTGTATCCGCATATCAAGATCATCGGTGTGGAGCCTGATGACGCACCGAGTATGTATGAAGCCTTAAAGGCCAATGAACGTGTGCTGTTGGATCAGGTGGGGATTTTTGCCGATGGTGTTGCGGTGCGGCAGGTGGGTGAGGAGACATTTCGTATTGCCAGACAAACGGTCGATGAGGTCATTCTGGTCAGTACGGACGAGTTGTGCGCGGCCATTAAGGATATCTTTGACGATACGCGCTCAATCGTTGAACCGGCGGGTGCCCTGGCGGTGGCCGGAATTAAAAAATATGTGCAGCGTGACTCGGCCCGTGGTCAGAACCTGATCGCAATCAATAGCGGTGCCAATATGAACTTTGATCGCCTGCGGCATGTGGCCGAACGCGCTGAGTTGGGTGAACATCGTGAGGCACTGTTTGCGGTCACCATCCCGGAACGTCCTGGTAGTTTTCGGGAATTTTGTGAGACCATCGGCCGTCGCGGTATTACCGAATTCAATTATCGCTATGCCGATAAGGCAGCAGCCCACGTGTTTGTCGGTATCCAGATGCATGAAAGCGTCAGCGAAAAGGATGTCCTGCTGGCAAAGCTCCGCGACATGGATTACCCCGTCGTGGACATGAGCGACAACGAAATGGCGAAGCTGCATATCCGCTATATGGTCGGTGGCAAGGCCCAGAATGCCGATGCTGAACGCCTGTTCCGTTTTGAGTTCCCAGAACGTCCCGGCGCCTTATTACGCTTTCTGAATCACATGGGGCAGCAGTGGAATATCAGCCTGTTTCATTATCGAAATCATGGTGCGGATTACGGTCGTATCCTGGTGGGTATGCAGGTGCCCAAGGGGCAGGACGCTGAATTGAAGGTATTTCTGGATGAAATCGCCTATCCCTATTGGGAAGAGACGGAAAATCCGGCCTATCAACTGTTTCTAGGTAGCTAATAGAGCGGAATTATTGCCAGAACAAAAAAAAGCCCGCTTGATGCGGGCTTTTTCTGGGTATATCCCAGGACGATCACTTACTTCTTCTTAGCAGTTTTCTTTTTGGCTGCTTTTTTCTTACCGGCCTTTTTCTTGCCAGCTTTCTTCTTAGCCGCTTTTTTCTTACCGGCTTTTTTCTTGCCAGCCTTTTTCTTGGCGGCTTTTTTCTTGCCAGCCTTTTTCTTAGCGGCTTTTTTCTTGCCAGCCTTCTTTTTGGCCTTTTTCTTAGCTACTTTCTTCTTAGCAGCCTTTTTCTTTGCTTTCTTCTTAGTAGCCTTTTTCTTTGCTTTCTTCTTAGTAGCCTTTTTCTTGGCTACTTTCTTCTTAGCAGCCTTTTTCTTGGCTACTTTTTTCTTTGCTACCTTTTTCTTAGTAGCTGTTTTTTTCTTGGTGCTGCGTTTTTTTGCAGCGGTTTTTTTCTTTGCTGTTTTCTTTTTTGTTGCCATTTTATCAACCCTCCAGAAGTTGAACACTGAGTTAACAACGCGAGTATAGCTAACTTACAATAAAATGCTAGTAAGTGTGTTTAAAATCTAGTTACTACCATTTGTTTATGTTCGAATTTCCAGTTTCAGGAGTTCAAAAACTGTTTTCATACAAAAATTTTCCCGTTCGAACAAAGATTTTATAAATTTTCAGTCAGTGGTGGATGATTTCATGGTGCTGAGGCCATCTGTCCCTGTAAATTTTTATAAAATCACCTGCTCATCATACGATTCGGCAAAAGTTTTGCTGTTTGAGAAGCGATCATTAGTCCAAACAAGCGTCACTGTTGCCATTTATCGTCCTCAATAGGCTGTAACTTTAAAAATTGACGCTGAAGACGTGCGATTACATTTGTTTAAGACGTTATCCGGGATAAAAATTTAATAATTTCGAGGTGGCCGGGTAGTTTGAAAGGAAGATTGTTATGAATGGCGGCAGCGATCGGCCTTAATCGTGAAAATATTTTTATAAAAGGCTAAAAAAATTGCAGGATGCAACAGAATAGGGCGCTTATCAGGTCATATGCTGCATTTGAGGACCTTCATACTATTAATATGGTGATATGAAGGTATGCGTTTTGAGTTATGAAGATTGATGCTCAAGTTTCAGGATGAAGTCCCACTGATTTTTGCCAATGGGCATTATCGACAGGCGATTGCCTCGCTGTAGAAGCGGCAACCCGGCCAATGATTTGTATGTCTTTAACTCCTGCAGGCTGATGTCGCGCTTGAGCTTGCGGACAAACTGTACGTTGACCATATACCAGCGCGGATTGCTGGGGCTGCTCCTGGGGTCATAGTATTTATTTTTGATATCGAAGGCGGTGAAATCAGGATAAGCCTCCTTTATGACTCTGGCGATGCCGACGATGCTCGGTTGTTTGCAGCTGGAATGATAAAAAAAGATGAGATCCCCCTTTTTCATCTGATCGCGCATCATATTGCGAGCCTGATAATTGCGGACACCGTCCCAGTGTTCGGTCTTTTCAGGCCGTGCAGCGAGGTCATCGATGCTGAAGCTATCGGGTTCCGATTTCATGAGCCAGTAATTCATGTCTGTCCTCGAAGGGTTTGGTCGGCCAGGAGTTAAGGCACTTTATATAAGCTGACATCAGTAACGATGGCATCTAAAGGCACATCCCAGGGCTGTGATGCCAGCTGCGGCTGACGCTGGAATTCATAGGCGGTGCCCAGCAGGAGTGGTTTGCGCCAGTGGCTGTTTCGATGCAAAAAGGCGAAGCTGCGATCATAGTAGCCACCGCCCATACCGAGCCGATTGCCTTGCGTATCAAAGCCCACCAGTGGCATCAGGACCAGATCCAGACGACGCAGTGGAAAATTACGCGCTTTGTTGGCGTGTGCCGGTTCAGGAATTCCGTAGCGGTTTTTATATAGCGGGGTTTGGTGGGTAAAAGGCACGAACCAGAGGCGATGCGTATGCCGATGACCGACGATGGGCAGATAACATTGTTTACCCTGTTGCCAGGCATAGTGGATCAGTGGCCAGAGATTCATTTCACCATCATTTGGCAGGTAAACGGCGATGTGCCGGCTACGTTGAAACAGACGAGAGCCGCGAAGTTGCTGTACGAGTTGCGCGGCGGCATGCTGGCGTTGCTGGTGCGTAAGACCTTGTCTTGCTGAGCGGAGTTGTTGGCGTAGTTGAAAGCGTGCTTGTTCTGTCATAGCCATGCAGTCTTAGGAAGAGTGGGATGTCCCCGCCTGTACCGTCCCGGACACTTTTGCCTGAACCGAAAGTTCAAGCGTGGGTCCTCATATCGTGACAGGACCTTTGAGTCACGCATGCGCCTGACACCAGGGTCAGACGTGTAACTGCTCAGTCCTGCAACAAGTTTGGTCCCGAGGGTATTTATTAAGGCTCAAGCGCGTTAAAGGGCTCGGAGCGCACCAACAAGTGGAGGTGAAAATCCTGTGGACTTCACATACCGCAGGGAACATCCCGTGATTTAAAGAATACTCTCTCTTTTTGGAAAAATACAGGGTATCTGATAGGAACTAGTCGCGAGGTTCGAGGTGCCAGGATGTAATACTTGATAAGTGGCCAGATTTATGCGGGTTTTATATCTCGCACTTAGAACCCCCTTTGGGGTTCATTAAGTGTATCCCCGCTTCGCTACGACAAACCTCGGTACTAGGAACTAGTCCCTATATTTCTAATTGTCGGCTACGGTACAGCGCCTCTTCGATGCGGTTTTGCAGGTTGCGAATACGTTCGCCGGTTTTGGCGGTGTTTTGCGGTTTGTCATCCTCTGAACCACTCTTATTTTCCAGCAGCTCATAAGTAATATTGAGTGCCGCCATGACGGCGATGCGATCGGTACCGATGATCTTGCCGGAATCACGGATTTCACGCATTTTTTTATCGAGATAATTGGCCGATGCCTGCAGGGCACCACGTTCCTCATCGGCACAGGACACCATGTATTCCTTGCCCAGAATGTGGAGGGTCATACCATTTCCGCTCGGTTTACTCATCTTCCATTGCCTTTAGTCTTGAGATCATGGCTTCCACGCGGCTACGGGCCAACTCGGTTTTCTCGACCAGTTGCGCCTTTTCGGAAAGCAGGTTGGCCTGATTATTGCGCAGGGATTTGTTTTCCTGCTGCAAACGTTCCACGGCGTTGATCAGGTCGTCGACGCGGTCTTCCAGTTTTTTGATATCCAGTTCTTCCATTGGCATAGGCGGCTCGTGTTGGATGGACAAGTGGCAATATAGAGCGAGCGGCCATCAGGGTCAACGGCCTGGACCTTTGGGATGCCCCCATCGCCGTGCTAGGATCGGCTTTTCAAGTGACGGTGAGGGTAAACCTCCAGAACGGGCCTATGAGTGCAACCAATAAGCTAACTTCCTATTCCGAGTTTGTTTCCCTGCTTCGGCAGGCCAAGGGTGACCTGCCGCCGGCCGAATGTCACGGTATTTTGTGTGCCTTGCTGGCGGTGCAGAGCCAGCCAACGGCTGAACGGTGGTTGAGCGAGATTTTACCCGAGGTCGTCGTCAGCGCCACCAGCGGTGATGCCCTGGCCCGCGAGACCGCACAGCATCTGATTGACCTGTTCCAGTCGACTCAAGAACAACTGGCGAGCCGTTCCTTTAGTCTGGATCTGTTACTGCCGGATGATAATGAGCTACTGGCGAATCGCACCGAGGCACTGGCAAGCTGGTGTCGAGGCTTTCTGTATGGTCTAGGCCTGTCCGGTATTGGTGATATTAGTCGCCTGCCCGATGACCTGCCCGAGATCCTGCTCGACATGGAAAAAATCAGTCATGCGGATGACTATGCGGCGCAGGATGATGAGGAAGAAGATGAACGGGCCTTTGCCGAACTGGTGGAATATGTTCGTCTTGGTGCCATGATGTTAAATGAAGAGTTTCAGAATTTGCATCAGCAATCGGCGGGCACGACGCAAACGCATTAAGGCGTACAACTCAAGCAGGTCAGTGAAATCATATGAACAAGCAGGAATTTTTTCGACGTCGTAAACAGCTCATGGAAATGATGGACCCCGGCTCAGTCGCGATCCTGCCGGCAGCGCCGATGCGGATTCGCAATCGAGATGTCGAATATCAGTATCGTCAGGATAGCGATTTCTATTATCTGACTGGCTTCTCCGAACACGATGCCGTGACCGTGATGATCCCCGGTCGAGAACACGGTGAGTATATTCTGTTCTGTCGTGAGCACGACCCGGAAAAGGCCCTGTGGAATGGTCCGCATGCGGGACAGGAGGGTGCCGTGGCGCACTTTGGTGCCGATGACTCATTTCCGATTGATGACATCGATGACATCCTGCCGGGCATGCTCGAAGGCAAGGATCGTGTTTATTACACCATGGGCAATCACCCGGATTTTGACCAACGCCTGATCGGCTGGGTCAATCGTCTGCGTAAGCAGGCACGTGCCGGGGTGCATACGCCGGGTGAATTTGTTGCCCTGGATCACCTTCTGCACGAGCTGCGTTTATTCAAAAGCCCGGAAGAGCTACGTGCCATGCGCAAGGCGGCCAGGATATCGGCCAAGGCGCATTGTCGCGCGATGAAAAAGTGTAAGCCCGGTTTGCGCGAGTATCAGATTGAAGCCGAACTGCTGTATAGCTTTATGCAACAGGGGGCGCGTTTTACGGCCTATTCTTCTATTGTCGGTGGTGGTGCCAATGGCTGTATTCTGCATTACATCGATAATCAGGATGTGCTGCAGGATGGTGACCTGTTGCTGATCGATGCCGGTGCCGAACTTGAGCACTATGCCTCGGATATTACCCGAACCTTTCCGGTCAATGGTCGGTTTAGCAAAGAGCAACGCGCCCTGTATGAAATCGTCCTGGAGGCACAGCTGGCGGCCATTGAAGCGGTCAGGCCGGGCAATCACTGGAATGATCCGCACAACGCCGCTGTCAGGGTCATCACCGCTGGTTTGAAATCGGTAGGCCTGCTCAAGGGCAGTGTTGATAAGCTGATTAAGTCAGAGGCCTACAAACCTTTTTACATGCATCGCACCGGCCATTGGCTGGGCATGGATGTGCATGATGTCGGCGACTATAAAATTGATGATGAGTGGCGTCTGCTGGAACCGGGCATGGTCCTGACCGTAGAGCCGGGGATTTATATCGGAGCGTCGATGAGCAAGGTGGCGAGCAAGTGGCACAATATCGGTATTCGTATTGAAGATGATGTGCTGGTAACGAAAGAGGGGCATGAAGTATTGTCCGCCGGTGTCCCCAAAGCGGTTGATGAGATCGAGGCATTGATGGCCGGGAAGGCAAAAGCTTGAGCGGTCAGACAAATGATTTTGATGTCATCATCGTCGGTGGCGGTCTGGTCGGTGCGAGTCTGGCCTGCGCCCTGGGAAGTTTACCTGAGGCCGAGTCGCAGCGTATTGCGGTTATTGAATCCTTCGCCTTGCAGTCAGCACAGCAACCCAGTTTTGATGATCGCACCGTCGCGCTGGCCGATGCCTCACGGCAGATATTTTCCGGTCTTGGACTGTGGCAGGGCATCGAGACACTGGGAGTGGCGCCCATTCACAAAATTCATATCTCTGATCGTGGTCATATCGGGATCAGTCATCTCGATCGCCAGAGTGTCAGACGGGAGGCGCTGGGTTATGTGGCGACGAGCCGGGTCCTTGGACAGGCCCTGCAGGCCAGGCTACAGACACTGACCAACATCAGCCTGCTTTGCCCGGCAAGTGTAACGGATGTCGAATTTAGTCATGCCAGCGCCAGCTTGAAGATTGTGCACGAGAATGAGACAAAGCAGTTGCGTGCCGGTCTGGTAATCGCGGCGGATGGTGGCAATTCTTTGATACGCCAGCAGGCTGAAGTCAAGACGCTGCAACATCACTATGGTCAGTCTGCACTGATCGCCAATGTCCGTGTGGATCGGCCGCATGCACAGGTTGCCTATGAGCGATTCACCGCGACGGGCCCCATGGCCCTGTTGCCGACGATCGGTACGGAGGGTGACACACAACGTTTTGCGCTGGTGTGGACGGAGCAGCCGGCACAAATTGAGCGGGTGCTGGGTCTGTCCGATGTCGATTTTCTGGCTGAATTACAGCAACGCTTTGGTCCGCGTCCGGGTCAGTTTATCCAGGTGGGCAGGCGCGATGTGTATCCATTAATGATGATACATGCGCGTGAACACGTCCGACCGCGCCTGGCCTTTATAGGGAATGCGGCGCATACCCTGCATCCGGTGGCAGGTCAGGGCTTTAACCTTGGACTGCGTGATGTCGCGGTACTGGCGCAGGTGATTGTCGATGCCTGGCGTGGGCAGCGTGATATCGGCAGCATGGCGGTCCTGCGTGACTATGCCCGCTGGCGGCGACGCGATCATCTGCAGACGATGGCGACGACCGATAGCCTGGTGCGGCTCTTCAGCAGTTCGTTTCCACCGATACAGCTGGCACGCAATCTGGGTCTGTTAGCGCTGGATATGTTACCCGGATTAAAAAAAGTCATCACACATCAGGCGATGGGTTATGTCGGCAAGTTGCCGCGTCTGGCCCGAGGCTTACCGCTATGAAAAATAGAATTGATTACGATGTTGTGATCGTCGGTGGTGGAATGGTGGGGGCAACCCTGGCCTGTGCCCTTGGTGATACACCGCTGCGTGTTGCATTAGTCGAGGCCAGGAGTGAACTACCATCATGGTCATGCTCCGAGTATGCCCTGCGCGTGAGTGCGATTACCCGTGCCAGCCAAAATATTTTCGAAGTGCTGGGCATCTGGCCTGCGATAGTAAAACGGCGTGCCTATGCCTTTCGTGATATGCATGTGTGGGATGCAACGGGCGCGGGTGAAATACATTTTGACAGTGCCGACCTGGGTGAGGCGCATTTAGGACACATCATTGAAAACGATGTCATTGTTCTTGCGTTGTATGAGCGCCTTAAAGACTTCCAGAACGTTGATTTATTAAATCCGCATCAGACTGAACAGGTTTATTTCGACGCTGAAAACGCTTCTCTGAGGCTTTCAGGCGATAAAATAATTAAAACCGCATTAATTATTGCCGCTGACGGTTCAAATTCGTGGTTAAGGCAGCAAAGCAACATCATTGTCAGAGGCTGGGACTATGATCAAAGTGCATTAGTGACCTATGTGCATACTGAAAAGTCGAATCAGGCCACTGCCTGGCAGCGTTTTATGCAGCAAGGTCCGCTGGCCTTTCTGCCGCTGGCTGAAAATATCAGTTCCATTGTGTGGTCAACACATCCGGAGCAGGCAGCCTCCCTGGCGGGGCTGGATGACAATGAATTTTGTGCCGAACTTACGGCTGCCTTCGAGTCGCGCCTGGGTAATGTGCTGTCGACCGGTCCACGTGCCGTCTATCCGCTACGATTTTTTGATGCCGAACGTTATATTCAGCCGCGCCTGGCCCTGATTGGTGATGCGGCGCATACCATGCATCCCTTAGCGGGACAGGGTGTTAATCTTGGTCTGGCCGATGTCGCCAGTCTGGCCGAAGTATTGGTCGCGGCGCAACAGGCCGGACGTGATCCTGGCCTGGAACATACCCTGCGTCGTTATGAGCGCTGGCGCAAATCGGAAAACCGTCTCATGCTTGCCAGTGTGGATAGCTTTAAACGACTGTATGGCAGTGACCTGACAGCGCTCCGCTGGTTGCGTAATGGCGGTATGGGACTACTGAATCAGCTTGGCCCTGTGAAACAACAGGTCATCCGCTATGCCATGGGTCAGGCGGGTGACCTGCCGCGTCTGGCGCGTGGTGAAAGTCTTTATCGCTAGGAATAGCTCAGCGTCTCGCTTGTGGTCTGACCGTTGATTCCGGTATCGTGGCGATCTCTTCAAATAACGAGTCTCTAAAAAGAACGACAACGGAATGGGCGTACTCGACACGATTGCACTGCTCTTGACCCTGGCGGCCTTATTCAGCTATCTGAATGAGCGTTTTCTGCATTTGCCGACCACGATTGGTATTATGCTTATTTCGTTAGTACTGTCTTTCTCGATGCTGGTGGTGGGCAAACTCGGTTGGCCGGTATTGCAGGTGGAGGCGCGACACTTTCTGGAGGGCGTAGATTTTCATCAGGCATTGATGCAGGGCATGTTAAGTTTCTTATTATTTGCCGGTGCCCTGCACATCAATCTGAATGACCTGGCCAAACAAAAGACGATTGTGATTATCCTGGCAACGATCGGCGTGCTTGTCTCGACGTTGATTGTCGGTAGTCTGAGTTACTGGTTGTTGAATGCCCTTGGGCTGAAAATCTCATTTCTCTATTGTCTGTTGTTCGGTGCGCTGATCTCACCGACCGACCCAATTGCGGTACTGGCAATCCTGAAAAACGTCGGTGTCAAAAAATCGCTGCAGGTAACCGTCGCCGGTGAGTCCCTGTTTAATGATGGTGTCGGCGTGGTGGTGTTCCTGGTGTTGTTGAAGCTGGCGAGTGGTGGTGCCGTGACAACGCCGGGCGGAGTCGGCCTGTTACTGCTTCAGGAAATCGCCGGCGGAGTTGTGTTTGGTCTGCTGACGGGGCTGGCCGTGTACTGGCTATTAAAAACCGTCAATCAGTATCAGGTCGAAGTCCTGCTGACCCTCGCCTTGGTCATGGGCGGTTATGCCCTGGCCACGTTTTTGCACGTCTCGGCGCCGATTGCCATCGTCGTGGCCGGTCTGGTCATCGGGAATCATGGCCGGGTCTTCGCCATGTCTGACGAGACACGCAAGCATCTGGATCAATTTTGGGAGCTGGTGGATGAGGTACTCAATGCGGTGTTGTTTTTGCTCATCGGTATCGAGATCCTGGTACTGAGCCTGCGAGAGGAGTATCTGCTGGCCGCGCTGGGCATTATCCCCATGGTCTTACTGGCGCGGTATGTGAGTGTCTCGCTACCGATGCTGATAATGGAAAAATTCCGGCGTTCGAGCCCGAACGTCGTTGAGGTCCTCACCTGGGGAGGCTTGCGCGGCGGGATTTCCGTGGCCCTGGCGCTCTCACTACCGGGGGGGCCAGAGCGGGATGTGATCCTGGCGGTTACCTATGCGGTCGTGATTAGTTCGATCCTGATACAGGGTTTGACCATCAAACAGGTCGTCGCCGGAAAGTGATCTGAGGGCGGGGTTCACCCCCGTGGCGGCGGCCGACACACCAGTCTCAATCTATAATCTTTTAAAATCAATGGCTTGTATGATGATTATCGCGGGTGGTGTGCCCGCATGAGGCGTTAGTATCGGCTTGTGAAGGAATCTTCCCGGCCTGGTATTGTTAAGGCCCGTGCAGGTCTTTGCCCACTTTTTTAGATGGCGGCAACTTAGGGGCCTAGCTACGGGATCTCTCCGGCCGCCTGATGATTGACACCTATATATAGTATATCGGCTGCCGACATTAGCTGAGTTAGTGCTTACTAACTTACGTAGAAGCAGACCGATGCGCTGATTCGCACCAGCCTGGCTGGAATGGCGTGGTGCCCCAGATACGGCGTGACCGGCTGGCTCTGGTGTGGTCAGCGTGATGAATCTGCCTTCGTGCTTTAGCCCGGTTCAGCACCGGCACTAAATGCATGGCGGGAATGGATACTTCTTGGTTTGCGGCATGGCCACAGGTACAATTACAGCTATGGCTAATATGGCTCTGCGGGAGAGACTCCCATCAGGGAGCGCCGAAGGCGCAACACGTCCGGAAACGCTCAGGCAAAAGGACCGCAGTAGACAAAGCCGACTCTGGAGAGTTCCCACTGCGTTGGGACGCCGAAGGGGCTAAAGCTCTCAGGCATCGAGGACAGAGGGGCGACCGTTATTTCATTCTGCGGGATGAAGCAACGGTCGCCTTTTTTTTTGCGTACTCATCATGGGAGAGGCTGTGTCCGTTTCAGTTAAACCGGTTTTTGATTTTTCGGCACAGGCCAATGTCGGCCGTATGCCGGCGTGGATCCGTCAGCCTTTATCTCAGGGGCAGGACTATGGCAATACCGCCCGTGCCGTAAATCAAAATACCCTTAATACCGTCTGTGAAGAGGCGCGCTGCCCGAATCGCCAGGAGTGCTGGAGCCGTGGCACGGCGACGTTTATGTTACTGGGTGAGACCTGTACCCGCGCCTGTGGTTTTTGCGCCGTCAAGACGGGCAAGCCTACCTGGTTTGATAACGAGGAACCCCAGCGGGTTGCCGCTGCCGTCAAAAATTTACAGCTGGATTACGTCGTATTGACCTCTGTCAATCGTGACGACATGGCCGACGGCGGAGCAAGGATCTTTGCCGATACCGTCACCCGTTTGCGTCAGGATAAAAATGATATTGGGATTGAATTGCTGACCCCCGATTTTTATCGCTGCCAGCCAGCCGCCATCGACATCATTGCCCAGGCAATGGACGCAGCCCCTGGCAATAATCAACTGGTTTGGGGGCATAACGTCGAGACCGTGCCTTCGCTGTATAAACATGTGCGCAAGGGTTCGGATTATCAACGCTCACTGGACCTGCTGGCGCAGGCCGCGAATCAGCAGGACATTGAAGCCAAGTCGGCCATTATGCTCGGCCTGGATGAAAGCTATAAAGAAGTGTTGCAGGTCTTTGTAGACTTGCGCGCTGCGGGTGTCACACGCCTGTCTGTCGGGCAGTACCTGCGCCCCACCAAATATCACATCCCGGTGAAACGTTACTTATCACCGGCCGAATTTGATCGCTATGCTGATGAGGCCAGAGCGATGGGTTTTAGCTGGGTCAAGGCCGGGCCGTTAGTACGCTCTTCCTATCATGCCGAGGAATAATATCAGTAGCAAAAGAAATTTTAACGCAACGGCGCAAAGACGCTGAAAATAAGAAGTAAAAAAATAATGATATTGTTTGTTTACTTTGCGCTTTTGCGTCTTTGCGTTGAGAGAATTTAAATTTATATCAGTGGTTTTAACACTGCTGCGATCAAAAAACTGAGGAAGTATATGGCACAACGTACACCACTTTATGATGAACATGTCGCACTCAACGCCTGTATGGTAGATTTTGGCGGCTGGGATATGCCTATCAATTACGGCTCTCAGATTGAAGAACATCGTTATGTTCGTTCTGCTGCAGGCATGTTTGATGTCTCGCACATGACGGTTGTGGACCTCAAGGGCGAGCAAGTGAGAGATTACCTGCGTTACCTGCTGGCCAACGATGTGGCCCGCTTGAAGATAGCGGGAAAGGCCTTATATTCCTGCATGTTAAATCATGAGGGGGGTGTGATTGATGACCTGATTGTCTATTACATGAATGATGAATGGTATCGCATGGTGGTCAACGCCTCGACACGCGAGAAAGACCTGCAATGGATGCAGCAACAGGCCGGTGCATACGCGGTTGAAATAAATGAGCGTCCTGACCTGACGATGATTGCCGTACAGGGACCCGAGGCGCGCGATAAAGTCCACGCCGTTCTGGGGGCGGAAGCGACTGCTGCCTTGCAGGATCTGGGCGTCTTTTTTATGCGTGAATGGCAGGACATGGCCGTGGCGCGTACCGGCTATACCGGTGAAGATGGTTACGAGATCATGTTACCCACAGCGCAGGCGGCGACATTCTGGAAACAACTGGTAGCGGTCGGCGTACACCCCTGCGGTCTTGGTGCGCGCGACACCCTGCGCCTGGAAGCAGGCATGAACCTTTATGGTAGTGATATGGATGAAACCACGTCTCCATTAACTTCCGGCCTGGGCTGGACTATTGCCTGGGAGCCGGTAGAACGAGATTTTATTGGTCGCCAGGCCATACAGGCGCAGCGTGAGGCCGGTCTGAAACAAAGACTGGTGGGCCTGGTGCTGGATGGTAAAGGTGTGCTGCGTAATCACCAGAAAGTCATCGTTGACGGGCTGGAGTCAGGTGAAGTCACCAGTGGCAGCTTTTCGCCAAGCCTGAACCATGCCATCGCCTTTGCCCGCGTGTCTGCCGATATTGGTACGCATTGTAAAGTTGATATTCGTGGCAAGCTTATTGATGCCCGGGTAGTGAAACTGCCGTTTGTGCGTAATGGCAAGTCCTGTCTTGAATAAAAAACTAAATTCTATTTTGCATGAGGTAAATAACCATGAGTAATGTTCCTTCAGAACTGCGATATACAAAGAGCCATGAATGGGTTGCCCGTAATGAAGATGGCAGCTTCACGGTCGGTATCACGGATCATGCGCAGCATCTTCTCGGCGATCTGGTGTTTGTCGAAGTACCAGACGTCGGTACGGATTTTTCCGCAGGTGATGATTGTGCCGTCGTAGAATCCGTCAAGGCAGCATCCGATGTCTATTGTCCGCTGGATGGTGAAGTCACCGAGGCCAACGAAACCCTGGCGGATACCCCGGAAATTATTAATAACGATGCTTTCGGTGACGGCTGGATCTTCAAGCTGCAAGCCAAAGACGCCGGTGCCTTCGACGACCTGATGGATGCCGACACCTACGCCGAGATGATCGCTGAAGATTAAGAGCAGGAAATTACCATGCCGTTTATTCCCCACACCGAAGAAGATGTCAAACAAATGCTGGACGCCATTGGCGTCAATACCATTGATGACCTGTTTGATGAGATACCTGTCAACCTGAGAGCCAGGGGGCTGGAGGTCGTGCCAACAGGTCTAAGTGAAATGGAAGTCGGGCGTATCATGCACGAACGTGCGATGCAGGATCAACGGCATCTGTGTTTTGCCGGTGCTGGTGCCTATGAACACCATATACCGGCCGCGGTGTGGGAGATCACCACCCGCGGTGAATTTTATTCGGCCTATACCCCGTATCAGGCTGAAGCCAGTCAGGGGACTTTGCAGCTACTCTATGAATACCAGACCATGATGGCGAGCCTGACCGGTATGGATGTCTCGAATGCCTCGTTGTATGACGGTGCCTCGGCACTTGCCGAAGCAGTATTGATGGCCGTGCGCGCTAATCGCAGGGCAAAGAGTAAACGCATCCTGATGCCGCGTACGGTTCACCCGCAGTATCGAAAAGTTGTAGAGACTATCGTCAAGGGTCAGGGTATTAGTCTGGAGTTGCTCGACTATGATCGTAAAGGTGGCCATATCAACCCGGACAGCCTGCCGAGCGAACCGGGTGACTTTGTTGCCCTCGTCATTCCACAGCCGAATTTTTTTGGTGTGCTCGAAGAAGTCGACACGTTGACGGATTGGGCCCATCAGCATAACGCCCTGGTGATCGCCGTGGTCAACCCAACGGCGCTGGCTGTCCTGACACCCCCCGGGCAGTGGGGCGAAATCGGCGCCGATATTGCCTGTGGTGATGGTCAGCCGCTGGGGATCCCGCTGGCCTCCGGTGGACCCTATTTTGGTTTTATGTGTTGCCGACAGGAATATGTACGACAGATGCCAGGTCGAATTATTGGTCGCACCACGGACCTCGATGGTAAGTCGGGTTTTGCCCTGACCCTGCAGGCGCGCGAACAACATATTCGTCGTTCCAAAGCCACCTCAAATATCTGTACCAACCAGGGCCTGTTGGTGACGGCCGCGACCATTTTCATGGCACTGGTAGGTCCCGATGGTCTGGAAAGAGTCGCCTCCATGTCGCATGCCAATACCCGCTTGCTGGCCGAAAAACTGACAGCATTAGAAGGCGTGCAGCAGGTGTTTGATCGTCCCTGTTTTCATGAAACCGCGTTTCGCTTTGACTACCCGGTAGATGAAATCATGAGTCTCACCACTGCACGCGGTGTCCTCCCTGGTGTGACACTGGCGGATGAGTATCCGGAACTGGAGAATTGTCTGTTAATGTGTGCCACCGAGACCAAGACTGAACAGGACATCGCATCATTTACCGAGTTGTTACAACAGGTCATTGCCCGTCTGCAGACCACGCCTCGTCCTGTTGAACCCAATATGGCGTGAACGAAGTTATTCATTAAAAAGGAGAACATCATGGCCAAGATAACATTGCATGGAAACCCGATTTCAACCAATGGGGATTTACCCGCGGTTGGTAGTATTGCAGCGGATTTTAAGTTGACAGATAAAGACCTGAATGATGTGAGTTTGGCTGATTTTAAGGGCAGGAAAAAACTGCTCAATATTGTCCCCAGTCTGGACACCCCCGTCTGTGCCACTTCGACCAAACGTTTCAATAACGAAGCCGCTGACGGCAAGGTAATGTTAATTATCTCTGCAGATCTGCCATTTGCCATGAGCCGGTTTTGTGGCGCAGAAAATACTGACAAGGTCGTAACGCTCTCTATGATGCGGAGTAAAAACTTTGCCAAGGATTATGGTGTCTTGATTCAGGATGGTCCCCTGGCAGGGATTACGGCGCGTGCGGTGGTGGTCCTGGATGAAAATAATAAGGTGTTGTATACCGAGATGGTGCCCGAAATTGCCCAGGAACCGGATTACGACAAGGCCCTCGCCGCATTAGGTTAAATAAAAAATTACTGCAAAGGCGCGAAGAACGCAAAGTTGTTAAAATAAAGCTTTGCGTTTCTTTGTGTCGCCTGAAGGACATAGGGCTTTGCGGTAAAAAATATTGGGTTATGTAACACGACGTGAATGTACAAATACCAGAATCGGTTTCTGGTGTTTAACCATAAAGTAAAAAGTGACAGGTAAAAGTGATGTTAATATTTGAACGCTCAAAGGCCAATCGCACCAACAAGGCACAACAGCCGCGTCAGACGGGTTCGCTGGCGGATATCCCGGCAAATTTTCTGCGTAAGCAACGGCCGCTGTTACCGGAAGTCTCCGAGATGCAAACGGTGAGGCACTATACACGCCTGTCACAGAAGAACTTCTCGATCGACACCCATTTTTATCCGCTGGGTTCCTGCACCATGAAATACAATCCTCGTGGTTGTAATACGCTGGCCATGTTGCCGGGCTTTGTGCAGCGCCATCCGACCAGTCCGGCGAATATGTCGCAGGGTTTTCTCGCCTGTATGCATGACCTGCAGGATATCCTCAAGGATGTCACCGGCATGAAGGCGGTCTCCCTGGCACCGATGGCAGGGGCTCAGGGCGAGTTCGCTGGTGTGGCCATGATTCGCGCGTATCATGATGCCAGAGGAGATAGTGCCCGTACCGAAATTCTGGTGCCCGATGCTGCCCACGGCACCAATCCGGCCACGGCGACCATGTGTAACTTCAAGGTCAGGGAAATCCCCACCAATAAAGAAGGTGATGTAGACATCGAGGCCTTAAAGGCTGCTGTCGGGCCACATACGGCGGGCATCATGTTGACCAACCCGTCCACGCTGGGTGTATTTGAACGCAAGATTAAAGACATCGCCGGTATCATTCACGATGCCGGTGGCCTGTTGTATTACGATGGTGCCAATCTCAATGCGATTCTGGGCAAGGTCAAACCGGGTGACATGGGGTTTGATGTAATTCATATGAACCTGCACAAAACGTTTTCCACGCCACACGGTGGTGGTGGTCCCGGTGCCGGTCCGGTCGGTGTCAGTGCGCGGCTGGAACCCTTCCTGCCGGTGCCCTTGGTCATACAACGTGACAACGAATTCCAGGTGCTGACCGAGAAGAGTCGGCCACAGACGATTGGTCCGATGTCGGCCTTTTTGGGTAATGCCGGTATCCTCATGCGTGCGTATATTTATGCCCGCCTGCTGGGTCGTGAAGGCATGGAGCGTGTCGCCGAATACGCCACCCTGAATGCCAATTACATGATGGTGAAACTGCGCCGTGCCGGATTCGACCTGGCCTTCCCCAATCGCCGTGCCACGCACGAGTTTATTGTGACGCTGAAGAAACAGGCCAGGGAACTCGATGTCAATGCGATGGATTTTGCCAAACGACTGCTGGATTACGGATTTCATGCACCGACTACCTATTTCCCGCTTTTAGTACCGGAGTGTTTACTGATCGAACCGACCGAGACCGAGGCGATGGAAACCCTGGATGGTTTTATCGAGGCCATGGCCAGGATCAAACATGAAGCTGAAACTGACGCTGATCTGGTGAAGGGTGCTCCGTATACACAGCCGGTACGTCGCCTCGATGACGTAAAGGCCGCCAAGGAACTGGACCTGACCTGGTCCGCGGCATAAGGCCTGTCCATGGCAAAGACGGGTGTTACAGGCATTAGGCGCATTATCAATGCCTTTGGATATACCTGGAAAGGACTACGTGCCGCGTATAAACACGAGGCGGCATTTCGGCAGGAATTATTTCTGGCCGTAATCCTGGTGCCGTTGAGCTTTTGGGTCGGAGAGAATGTTGTCGAATGGATTTTATTACTAGGCTCGGTAGGCTTTGTCCTGGTGGTTGAGATCCTCAACTCCGCGATTGAAGCCGTAGTGGATCGCACCGGCGATGAACCACATAAGTTATCGGGTCGTGCCAAAGATATGGGTTCGGCGGCCGTCTTCCTTGCGTTCATGATTCTACTGATTACCTGGGGTCTTATCGCCTGGGCGAACTTCATATAGCAGACGCGACATGGACGCGCTTTAGCGTGCTTGTTACCATAAAACAGTACAAAATCTTAAGGAGTTCTTCATGTCAGCATTGATCTGCGGCTCATACGCCTATGACACTATTATGGTTTTTCATGACCAGTTTAAGAATCACATTCTGCCGGACAAGGTCCATATGTTGAATGTTTCATTCCTTGTGCCTGATATGCGTCGTGAATTTGGTGGTTGCGCCGGTAATATTGCCTTTAATTTAAAAATGCTCGGTGGCAAGCCATTACCCATGGCTACGGTTGGACATGATTTCAAACCCTATGCCGAGTGGATGGATAAGTTTTCTATACCGCGTACTTACATCAGGGAAATGAGTGACACCTATACCGGCCAGGCCTTCATTACCACCGACAAGGATGATAATCAGATTACCGCCTTCCATCCTGGCGCGATGAGTTTTTCACACGAGAATAATGTTGAAGACGCCGACGGTGTGACCATAGGTATTGTCTCCCCCGATGGCCGTGATGGCATGCTTATGCACGCGGAGCAATTTGCCGAAAAGAATATTCCTTTCATTTTCGATCCGGGCCAGGGTCTGCCTATGTTTGATGGTAATGACTTAAAGTCATTTATTGACAAGGCCACCTGGGTCACCGTCAATGATTACGAAGCCCAGCTGGTAGAAGACCGAACCGGCCTGTCGCCGCATGAAATTGCCGAGCGTGTCGAGGCATTGATTATTACTCGCGGTGGCGAAGGTTCACATATCTATACCCAAGGCCGGCGTCATGAAATCCCGGTGGCCAGGGCCAGGGAGCTGCATGACCCGACCGGCTGTGGCGATGCCTACCGTGCCGGTCTGCTGTACGGGCTAATGAATGATATGGATTGGGAGACCACCGGACGCATTGCCGGTTTGATGGGCGCCATCAAGATCGAACACCACGGCACCCAGAACCATCATTTTACCCTGCAAGAATTCAAAAAACGGTTTGCGGAAAGCTACGGTCGAGAAATGTCGTAACGGCAAACAATCTCACCGGTCATCTTTAGATCCGCATACGGCAAGGCATGATGTGTGCCTGCCTCGAAGACTACTTAGGGGTGTTACTGCGCGATGCGCAGTCGAGGCCCGGGGGCAGACGAGGCTCAGGTTGCGAGCAAAGCGCTGAGGAACCATTCGCCGTAGGGTCTGTCTCACCAGTACGTTTAGCTTCGCAGGTAGCATGTCGTCATTGTCACTTTTTCCAGGGTATTGAGTTTTCATTGCCGTCCGGAAAAAGACACCGTTCACTAAAGTCGGCTGTGACTATCCTGTGAGCGTAGAGGTAATGACTAACCACCGCAATGATGAGACAGGGAGAATAACATTGACTCGGCAGCGCAATCTGACTTATCTGTTCATAATCCTGGGACTCATGGCTGTCGGAGGCCCGTCGTATGGTAAAGAAGTCATACACCGGCAATATGGTCCGCATGTGCATGGCGTGGCACAATTAAATATTGCCCAGGAGGGTGAGACACTGGTGTTGGAGCTACAGAGCCCGGCAATTAATATACTCGGCTTTGAACATTACCCAACGACGTCAAAACAGCGAGAGCTTGTCGCAAATGCCATCGCCATACTGCAAACCGCACCGCCATTATTTGAGCTGCCATCAGCGGCAGCTTGCCAGTTACAAAAGGCCGATGTCGATACACCACTTATCGGCAGATCACGCAAATTAGTGCATGCCGATATTAAGGCACGCTATCAGTTTCAGTGCCATTCAGTGAACTCTCTCAACAGCATTAACGTGAACTTATTTAGAAAATTTCCCTCTATTAAAGCGATTAATGTGCAAATGCTAACGGATAAGGGGCAGTCAATGACAAGGTTGACCGCGCACCGCACAATCATCGACTTTTAAACAGACAATCCAATATCATGTCTGCATAAGGTGAGTGCATTATTGATCAGGCGGGCCAGGCAATTGATGCCTTGCCGGTATTTAAAAGACCGGCCTTTCACGCGAGGCATCGTAGGCGCTTCGATACGCAGAGGTAAGTACACATGAATCAGCAAGCATTCGTCATTGAGCTCCATAACCTCGAGTTTCGCTGGCGAGCGTCGAAACCCCTGGTATTAAATATTGAACAGCTCAGCGTGGCGCAGGGTGAACGGCTGTTTATCAAGGGTGCCAGTGGTAGTGGTAAGAGTACCTTGCTCAGTCTGTTGGGCGGGGTGCTGAGTCCACAGCGGGGCGAGATCAAGGTGCTCGATCAGTGGCTGCAGAAAATGGGTGGCGCACGACGGGATACTTTTCGAGCTGATCATATTGGTTTTATATTCCAGATGTTTAATCTTATCCCCTATTTAACCATTCTGGAAAATGTCATTTTGCCGTTACACTTTTCCCAACGCCGCCGCCGCCGCGTTGAGCAGCAGGGAGGTTTGCAGCAGGAAGCAGAACGGTTGCTGGCGCACCTGGGACTACAGGGGGCAATGTTGCATCAAGCGGTAACGGAATTGAGTGTGGGTCAGCAGCAACGCGTTGCGGCCGCGCGGGCGTTAATCGGTGGTCCCGAGATAATTATTGCCGATGAACCAACGTCATCACTGGATGCGGATAGCCGTGAGGCTTTCATTCATCTGTTAATTAATGAGTGTCATGCGGCAGACAGTACGCTGGTCTTTGTTAGTCATGACAGCAGTCTGGAAACGTTCTTTGATCGTCGATTGTCGCTGGCCGATGTTAATAAGGCCGAACAGGCCGTGATGTAGGGATGAACGTGATCACGTTACCCGCAGGGAGGCTTTAATGCCGCTGTTAAAATTAGCATTTAAAAGTCTCTGGAACCGTCGTTTTACGGCCCTGTTGACATTATTTTCTATTGCCCTGAGTGTCACCCTGTTGTTAGGTGTTGAACGACTTCGCACGGAGGCGCGTAGCAGTTTTGCAAATACAATTTCCGGTACCGATCTGATTGTCGGTGCGCGGAGTGGCCCCATTCCGTTATTATTGTATTCAGTATTTCGCATTGGTGATGCCACCAATAATATTTCCTGGCAGAGTTACCAGGATATCATTAAGAATCGTCATGTTGCCTGGAGTATTCCCCTGTCATTGGGAGATTCGCATAAAGGTTTTCGTGTGCTTGGCACGACACCGGCATACTTTCAACACTATCGTTATGGACACAAACAGTCGTTGGTTTTTCGTCAGGGGGTACCGTTTGCCGGTGTCTACGATGCAGTCCTCGGTGCCGAGGTGGAGGCCAAGCTGCACTATCGCCTTGGCCAGAAAATAATTCTTGCCCATGGTGCGGGCGAGGTGAGTCTGTTTAAACATAGTAATAAGCCGTTTACGGTGGTCGGTATCCTGGCCAGGACCGGCACACCGGTGGATCGTACCGTACACGTCAGCCTGAAGGGTATCGAGGCCATTCATATTGACTGGCATGGCGGGAATCGACCTCTGCCGGGCATGAGTATGAGTGCCAGCGCGGCACTGAAGCAGGACCTGACACCAAAAACGATTACCGCCTTTCTACTAGGCCTAAAGTCACGCATTAGTGCCTTTAGCGTGCAACGCTATATCAATAATTATTCGCAGGAACCATTGCTGGCCATCTTGCCGGGTGTCGCACTGCAACAACTGTGGGACATGATGGGTATTGCCGAAAAGGCACTGATGGCCATTTCCCTGCTGGTGGTGCTGGTGGGACTGACCGGCATGGCGACGGTGATCCTGACCAGCCTGAATGAACGTCGTCGTGAAATGGCGATTTTGCGTTCGGTCGGTGCAAGACCACTGCAGGTTTTCCTGCTAATCATGGGAGAGGCCGTTAGTCTGACCGTGCTCGGCACCATCCTGGGTCTGGTATTGTTATACGCCTTACTGTGGCTGGGACAACCGTTTATCGCGACACAGTTTGGTCTGTTCATCAATATCGACTGGCCCAGCAATTATGAGTATGCTCTGCTGGGAATTTTATTTGTTGCCAGCCTGTTAGTGAGTTTTATCCCGGCCTATCGAGCCTATCGCTATTCATTAAGCGATGGCATGACCATTCGAATTTAATTAAGATCGAGTATGGTCAAAAAACCGTATTCTGTAATAGCACTGTGCATGGCAGTTTTAATATTGTCCGGTTGTGATCGGGACAATAATACCGATCGTGGTAATACAGCAGGCGTGACCAGTCCAACTGCTGTGGCATCAGCCACGCCCAGCCCCACTGTCGGCAAAGGCTTCAACGATAGCGGTAGACAGGACCCGGTGGGTGCCAAACCGTTTAACTGGGACAATTTGATCCCACCTAAGTGGTTGCCGGATCCCGTTCTGGTGAAAAAATACAACGATGGTGAAATCGATGATAACGACCCGCGTATTATTGCCATGCGAATTAAAATGGATGAGTTTTATAAGCGCGAGCCGTTGAATAAAATGCTGGATGGGAAGCAGATAAAGCTCCCCGGTTTTGTTGTGCCGCTGGAAGGCGATGGCAAGAAGGTCTCCGAGTTTATTCTGGTGCCATACCAGGGGGCCTGTATTCATGTGCCGCCACCGCCTCGCAACCAGACAGTCTATGTTCGCGTCAAAAATGGTACGGCGACGGTTCGTCATCTGTTTGATATTGTGCTGGTCACAGGCACGATGAAAGTCGAAACCGTCAAGAGTGACATTGCCGAAGCGGGTTATACCCTGTATGCCGACAAGGTCGAGCCCTATAAGCAGTAGCCGTGAGGCGGTTTTCAGCATCTCGTATTTCATCACCGGCGTGCGACACTATAATCTTTGGCAGCGTTAGGCGGCGGTCTCGGTCTGAGCTGGCCTGGCCGCCAGGGCCTCAGGCAAGTCAGGACGTTTGGTGGCAATCGCAAAACTCATTTGTCGCAGACGATACTGCTGCTGTAATGGTTGTTGTCAGCGTTCTATCGGGCGCGTATTACCGCGATTGTGAAGACACTTTACGGGCGGCACCTATTCCCTCAGGGCCATGAGCAGACTAGCGTGTGCGGAGGCATCTGCTGGTTGTGTTGCGAGCAGCCCGTAGGGCAGCTTCCGCCGCCTGCCGGTGTCGAGTCATCAACTCATGGGCTTTGGCTTATTCTGCCTGCGGGCCAGCTGCAGGGACTCAGCACACCACAGCTAACAGTCAACAGGGTTAGTGATGTGTTGTAACAGGTAGGGGGACATGATTGGCGTAGAAGGTCACCGACAGGGCCGGAGTCCTTGGCGTACAGACCTGTATAAAGTGAAAAGAACTGTAAGTTACGTTACTGCATCTGGATACCGAACGGGCCTCGACCTGAAATGACGTGACACGTCTGCCGCGCTTCGGTAGGGTAAGCGCGCATTGAGAACTGGAATGGAGAAGCTGACATGACCGTTAATTTTGACCCGATTGCCTTTAGCATCTTTGGCTGGGGGGTACACTGGTATGGCATCATGTATTTGCTGGCGTTTATGGGGGCCTGGATTTTAGGTCGCTACCGCGCGACAAGGCCCGGTTCTGGCTGGACCGTGGGCCAGGTCGAAGACCTGGTGTTTTACGCCGGTGTCGGTGCCGTGCTGGGAGGGCGTATTGGCTATACGCTTTTTTATAATTGGCCAGTCTTCATAAAAGACCCGATGGTGATGGTGCGAGTCTGGGAGGGCGGCATGTCCTTTCACGGTGGGCTCCTGGGTGTCCTTGTGGCATTATGGCTCTTCAAGCGGCGCTTCCAGAAGCGCTATTTCGAGGTGGTGGATTTTTTCGCGCCACTGGTACCCTTCGGCCTGTTTGCCGGTCGTATGGGTAATTTCATCAATGGTGAGCTTTGGGGTAAGCCTACCGACTTACCCTGGGGGATGATCTTTCCTCGTGCCGGTGACCATTTATTGCGTCATCCCAATCCCCTCTATGAAGCCTTTCTTGAAGGTATAGTGCTGTTTGTGATCCTCTGGTGGTTTTCCTCTAAGCCGCGGCCAATGATGGCGGTCTCGGGCCTGTTCGCCATCGGCTATGGCGTGTTTCGCTTTGGGATTGAATTTGTCCGTGTACCGGATATCCAGTTAGGCTACCTGGCGGGCGGCTGGTTCACCATGGGCATGTTGCTGACGATCCCATTGATTGTGGTAGGAATAATACTAATGTTGTTGTCGCGCAACAAATAAAATCTGCATTATACATTCACAAATAGAATGGTTGATTATATAGTGACTGACTTTTTTTGATATTGGGGGAGTAGTAAGCATGTCCTTGAAAAAAGTCATATGGCTGGTTGTCGGAGTTATCGCCCTACTGGCCCGGACGTCCATTGCGGCGGAACCAGCCGTGGGCATTATGCCCTATATGTTGTTGGCGAAGGCCCCCAGTACGATCGATGCCGTTATCCCACGACTACGCGTCCGCTTAAAAAACGCCAACTTCAGAGTGGTCGGTGAGTATGCCCCCTACCCGGGTGCCTATCTGATCGCGGTGACCAGTGATGATTTATTGAATGCCGCCAAGAAGTCAAAGTATGGTGGTATGGGGGCGGTCATGAAAATTGGTCTGGCGCAGGTTGGCAATGAAGTCCAGGTCATGGCCAATAACCCGGAGTATATCGGTATTGCCTATCATATGAAGGATAGCCTGGCGGAGGTAAAGCAATCGCTGCGTAGCATCGGTTATGTCAAGGACTTCGGCGGTAAGGGCCTCAGCAGGAAAGCACTGCTCGATTATAATTATACCTTCGGTCTGGAAAAGTTTGGCGACTTTTATGAGTTAGCCACGCATCGTAGCTATGAGGCCGCCGTAAAAGAAGTCGAGGCAGGGCTGCGTAAGCAATATATGGGTATCCGCAAAGTTTACCGTGTCGATATTCCGGGAAAGCAGCAGACAGTTTTTGGTATTAGTATGAATAGCGATATTAAGACACATCCGTTCATGAACGATAAATACCTAATGGATGTTATGGATTTTCGACCATTAAAACGTCTACCCTATTTACCTTATGAGATACTCGTTAATGGTAAACAGGTCATCGCCCCGCATGCCCACTTTCGGCTGGCAGTCTATTTTCCCGATTTACCGATGTTTGGCAAACACGGTTTTGGTCGGTTGATGGACCTGCCGTATCAGTACGAAGAATACTTCACCAAACTGGTTGGCGGTATCTGGCCGCCGCCGTCAGATAGCTACGATAACTATTAGCAACGACGGCTCTCCGCAATATATTCGTCAAAAACAGGTGGCATGTTATGATGTCACCTGTTTGTTTGGCCTGGGTTAGGTGAGGGGAAGTCCGTGAAACAGTATCTCGATCTGATGCGTCATGTCCGTGACCACGGAAGTCAAAAGGGCGATCGTACAGGTACCGGCACACGAAGTGTCTTTGGCTATCAGATGCGTTTTGATTTGTCCGCGGGATTTCCGCTAGTTACGACGAAGAAATGCCATCTGCGATCCATCATCCATGAACTCCTCTGGTTTCTGCAAGGCGATACCAATATCAAGTATCTTAAAGATAATGGCGTCAGTATCTGGGATGGCTGGGCCGATGAGCACGGTGACCTGGGACCCGTCTATGGCTACCAGTGGCGTTCCTGGCCAACGCCGGACGGACGCCATGTGGATCAGGTCAGCGAGGTGGTCGAGCAGTTAAAAAACAATCCCAATTCCCGCCGCATTATTATTAACGCCTGGAATGTTGCGGATCTGCCCGACGAAAGTATTTCTCCCCAGCAAAACGCCAAGAACCATAAAATGGCACTGGCACCCTGTCACGCCTTTATTCAGTTTTATGTTGCCGATGGCAGGCTTTCCTGTCAGCTGTACCAACGCAGTGCCGATATTTTTCTTGGCGTGCCCTTCAATATCGCCTCCTATGCATTACTGACCATGATGCTGGCGCAGGTAACCGGCCTGCAGGTAGGCGATTTTATTCATACCCTGGGTGATGCTCACCTGTATAGTAATCACCTGGAACAGGTGGAAACACAGTTAAGCCGTGAACCGTTTGCGCTGCCGACAATGAAAATTAATCCGGCAGTAAACGATATATTCGCTTTCACCTTTGATGATTTCGAATTGCTAAACTACGTCTCTCATCCCCATATCAAGGCGCCCGTGGCGATCTGAGGTTTTGATACAGGTTCGCTATAAACCGATGTTATGCATGTCTGACGATTAATATTTTAATTCGTGCGTTTGAGTACGGTGTCTCTACTATAAAACCAGAAACAATAGCCGATGAATAAACCAAAAATTTCATTAATTGCCGCCATGGCGGATAACAGGGTGATTGGTATTGAAAATCGACTCCCCTGGAAATTACCATCTGATATGAAGTGGTTTCGTCAACATACTCTGAGTAAGCCAGTTGTCATGGGTCGCAAAACCTTTGAGTCATTTGGTGGCCGGGCACTGCCGGAACGTCACAATATCGTAATTACGCGCGACCCGGACTATAGAGTTGAGTCTGCGAGTGTCGTACATAGCGTCGAGGAAGCGCTGACGACAGCCGGTGATGTGGCCGAGGTGATGATCATTGGTGGCGCATCTTTTTATGCACAAATGCTGACGCAGGCAGACCGACTTTATTTAACATATGTGCATGGCAGGATAGAAGGTGATGCCTGGTTCCCGCCGGTAGAATTGTCACAATGGCGGGAGGTGGAGCGTCATGAGCAATCTGCTGATGAGAAAAATGCCTACGCGCATAGCTTTGTCATTTATGATCGACGCTGAGCTAATTTGTCGAATTTTCCTTGTTGATTTATTTGTGAGCCAGGCACGTTTCTTCGTACGAGGTCTTCGGTAGGCTGTATCTCCCCAACAGGTATGAGGAGGCCACCATGTCGCATTTACGCAGTGAACGCGAGACGGCAAATGTGGTCAGCCGCAGGATTACGGAAAAACGTAGCGGACAGGATCGCCGCAAATTGGCTGACCGACGTGGCGAGCCGCGTTTTGGCGATGTTGTTGAACGTCGCGAGCAAACGGATCGTCGTCGCGCGTTTAGTAATATCAGTATTGATTGAACACGGGACTATCCCGGTGTCGCCGCGGCGGGACAGGGCACGCAGTGATATTCCGCTGTCTGGGCATCAATTCGCATCGCGGTTAGGCGCAGACCCCAGACACAGCCCGTATCCAGAGGGAAGACATTCGCCGTTGTAATTTTACTGAGTGCCAGAGTTGACCAGTGGCCGAAAATAATTTTTAAATCCTGATTATGGCGTTGCGGGACATCAAACCACGGCAACAGGCTGGCGGCTTGGCTCCCTGGCGTACCCTTTTCCTGTAAGTCGAAATTACCTTTTTCATCACAGTACCGCAGACGCGTAAAGGCGTTGCTAATAAAACGCAGCCGTGGCCAACCGGTTAGTGTGTTTGACCACCTTGCCGGTTCATCCCCATACATGTGCCGTAAAAATTCATGATAGCGTTCACTGCGTAACACTGCTTCAAGCTCATTGGCACAGGCCTGCGCTAATGCCAGGTCCCACTGTGGAGGTAAACCGGCGTGAACCAGGGTGTAACCCAGTCGTGCATCATGATGTAGTAGCGGTCGTTGCCGTAACCAGTCAAGCAGGTCATCACGATCCTCTGCATTGAGAATGGCCTGCATGCCGGAATCACGGGTTTGCTTGACGCCTTCGGCACAGGCCAACAGGTGCAGGTCGTGATTTCCAAGTACGCTGATGACATTCGCGTCGAGTGATTTGATCAGGCGCAGGGTCTCAAGAGATTTGGGGCCACGGTTTACCAGATCGCCAGCCAGCCAGAGGCAATCCTGTGTGGCATCAAAAGAAATCTTGTCCAGCAAGTGACAGAGTTCATCATAACAACCCTGTAGATCGCCTATTGCATAAGTAGCCATGAGATCAGTTTATCACGACGCGCGTTTCTCTTCAGACAGAGGAATTTTCTGTAAACGAATAAAACGAAACCAGCCCGTTGGATCCAGAGGCTGATCGTGAAGGAGTTGTAACTGTGGCTGTCGGGCATGCAGGTCTTCGAAGACGACATCCGTTCGCGTCGCAATGTGGCGCAGTACATGGTTGACTAGGCGTCGCCCCCAGGCACGCTCACCCGGGCGTAGAAATTTATCAACGATATGTAGATGACCGCCGGGTTTGAGTACACGCACGGCCTCACGCAGGGCGGCATGTGAGTCAGGGACAACGGCAAGAATCAGGTGCATTAGAACGGTATCAAAGCTGTTATCCGCATAAGGCAGTTGGTGCACATCACCGCAGTGCAGGAGGGTCTGGTTCAATTGTGTATTGCGGCGTTGCGCGCGCCATAACATCGCCGGGGTTAAATCAATGCCAACATAACATGGCCCGATGGGTAGCTCGGGGATGTCCAGACCACTGCCGATACCGGCGAGCAGGATTTGTTGTGATGCCGTGGGGGATTCCAGGGCAGCGAGGCTAATACGACGAAAAGGCCGGGTGGCGGAGGAGACAATCGCATCATATACAGGGGCGAGGAGCGTATAGCTTGTCCGTAAGCTCATCCCTGTTAGGCGACTTAGTGCAAGGTGTTGGGCATGGACAGGGTAAAGGGCGTAATGTCGGCATTAAACTCTACACCATCATCGGCCAGCATATGATAGCTACCATGCATACTGCCGACTGGTGTCTCCAGTACGGTACCACTGGTATAACGAAATAGTTCGCCCGGTTGTAAATGAGGTTGTTCGCCGACGACACCGTCACCCTGGACTTCCTGAATCTTGCCATCGGCATTGGTTATGATCCAGTGACGCGTGAGTAGCTTGCTGGCAACTTTTCCGGTATTGCGTATGGTAATCGTATAGGAAAAGACATAGCGATGTTGTTCCGGTGCCGATTGTTCCGGGTGGTATGCGGTTTCAACATCGATCTTGGTGTTGTATTCATTCGATTTCATGTCAGTTTCCATCAGCTAGGCAGATTGCGATTGTCGGTAGATTATAACCTTTAATCGTCCTGACGAGAATGCCTGTGTGATTTGACGAAGGCAAAGGCCGCCTTGACGGCTTCATCCACCTCGGCCTCCATTCGCTCGCGTTCATCCGTCGTCATGTAATAAACCATATCGACTGTGTGGCGAACATAGCGTGCCGGCAGTCGGTTGAGGGCGACACAGGCAACATCTTCCAGGGCATCACTATCGAGGCCGTCGCTACTTGCCATGGTTTTAATGATGGCTTTATTGACCAGAGGCTCATAGTAATTGTGGATGGAATCAAACGTCATGGCAGTTCCTCTCGTGCGCACATTATTTTATATCTCAGCTTAGCGGCCCGGCTGAATTCGATCAACGGCTTATTGACGTAGCTTCCATGTGGGCATGAGCTGACTATCGATCAGCCCCGCCTCGTGTAACCATTGACGGGCATCGTCGGCATCCCGTTCAAACCATGCCTGACTGCTACCCAGGCGAAAACTATAACCCCAACGATCCATGTCGCTAAACATGCGCTGTCTGCCCATGCTGGCAAGTTGTTCACTGAGTACTATCTGTAAATAGCAGACCCCATTTTCTTCGTCATAGTCACCCCCCGCATCGGTATTCAATTGTTGCCGACGTGCGTGTGTCATGCAGACATAGTGGCAGGCTTCATGCAGTGCTGAATGCACCGGCGTATCGGTCCGCACATAAAGGCGGTTTTCGATGAGGCCGGCCTCTGTCTCACCCCAGTAGCTACCGGGGATATTGTCCGTCTTGTCGACGTTGATAAGCTGCAGGCCATAGTGTTGTACAAGTGTCGCCAATTGCCCGACAGGGAGATCGTCGCAGCGAAGTATGGGGGTGTCATTGCGGGCGTGGTGGTTAGTTGTATTCACGAATAATCCTGACGCGGTTGCCGGGGTAAATAAGGTCCGGGTTTTTAATATTACTCAATCGTGCCAGTTCCGGGTAGAGAAAAGGATTATTCACATAATGTTTGGCAATCCCCCACAGGGTATCACCCTTGACGACAATGTGAAGAATCTCTCGTCGACGTGGTGTTTGTGTTTTCCCCGCGGGAATAGTTTTGCTGGCCGAGGTAGTGACCTCGGCGGCGTTATCCACTGGTGTGTCATCGAGATTGGTCGGGGGTGGCAGGGGACTCTCGCTGGCGTCCGCATTGAGTACGGATGCCTCTTGCGGTGCTTTAATCACAATCGTGATTCCCTCTGCATCCTGGTTAATCCTGGCCTGATAGGTTGCCTTGGTCGCTGGTGCGGGGCTTGTGCTGGCGGGAGCGATCGCCTGTATCGGGACTGAGGCAACGTCCTGGTTTTTTTTTGGTACGTCAGGCGTTGCTTCTGGTAGCGGTATCCTGTCTGATTCAGGCGGCGTTTTCGGTGCTGGCCGTTGATAGTTGTCGGCTTTACGGGTGGGGGGTGTGATGGATGGCGGTATGCCCAGAAAATAGTAATACAGACCACCGCCTGCCGTCGCCAGCAAGAGTAGCGTTATAAAGCGTACCGTGGAGGAGGCTCCTCGATGCGCTGGAGCCGGTTTTGGACGGTTCGTAGTGACATTTGCCGGCGTAGAGGCTTTTTTTATTGTCTCTGCATCTGGCGTCGTCGGTGATGGTCTGGCCGCAATCGTTGTTTGTGTTCTGGTGGTGGCCGTGACCTTGTGTGTCGCAGGTGTGTTGAGGCTCGTCGAGGTTTTTTTGTCGATGTCCTGGGTTGGCTTGTGCGTGTTTGTGGCGATCGACGGGTCTGGTTTGGTTGCGGGTCTTGAGGTTGCCAACGGCGGCAGGGTCTTTTTTATGGGGCGGGTTTCAGCAGGCGTGACGGCGTCGACCCTGGTGTTATTTCTTTGGGCGGGTGCCGAGCTGGTGACCGTTGTTCGTTTCACCGGTAATGAAGTGGCGTTGTTAGTCACTGTGGGCGGTGTTAGCCCGGTCGCGTCGTGAACCGTAGGGGGTATCGTGTTTGGCGCTGATCTATCCGGTATCGGTGGCGGCGCCTGGTCCGCCTGTAGTGTATCGATATAGGCCTTTAACAGGCCATGTCCCTGTAATTTGAGCAGTGCATCGAACTCGGCGTAGAGGTATATTTTTTCATTTAGTAACAGGGTGCGACTGAAAATGCCCCCGGGTAAATAGGGGGGTGGCTGTCCCCAGCCGGTCGTGGGCATTGTGAGGACATCAATAATATCGTCAACCCAGAAGGCCGTGGGGCCACTGTCGATCTCGACGACAATGAAGCGACCGGGGCGGCGCTCGGCTTCATCCACGCCAAAACGTACACGAAGCTCTTCAGTTTTTATGACCTCGCCGCTATGGCGAAAAATTCCGGGCCGAGCCGGGTCAGCGCCGGGTGTGTGGGTAAGCGGGACCGGCTGGATAATTCTCAGGACGCTCAGGCTGGGGCCACAGCACAGTACCGGGCCTACCCGATAAAGCAGAAGTGCTTGCTGGTCGTCCAGTGATGTCATGATTCCCTGTGAAATTGCCTCTTGTCCTAATATCTATCGGACGAAAAGCCAATAAAATTAGCAGACTAGGTTGTTGGCGCGGCAGGGGCGGTGGTTTGACTGAGTTGATTGGTCAGACAGGCGAATTGCGCCAGGCTTAGCTGTTCAGGACGAATGCCCGGGTCGATGTCGCACCTGAGAATAGCCGCCTCATCGAGGAGTGACTTGATGCTGTTACGCAGGGTCTTGCGGCGCTGAGAAAAGGCCTGGCCGACGACGTTGGCCAGCAGGGCGGGTTGCTCGATATTGACCGGCGGTTGCGGGTAGGGGCGCAGGCGGACAATCATCGAGTCAACCTTGGGGGCTGGGGTAAAGGCCCCCGGGCGGACGACGAACAGCGGTGTGATCTGGCAGTGGTATTGCGCCATGACGCTGAGGCGGCCATACGTCTTACTGCCCGGTTCGGCCGCCATGCGTTGTACCACCTCTTTTTGCAGCATGAAGTGCATGTCTGCAATACAGGCCTTTTGTTCAAACAGATGAAATAACAGCGGTGTAGAAATGTTATACGGCAGGTTTCCGATAATACGTAGCTTCTCATTGGTCTCCACGAGGCCACAGAAATCCGCCTTGAGGGCATCCATGGAGTGAAGGCGCAGGCCCTGATCGGCATAGTTTGTCGTGAGCAGGGCAACCAGGTCCCGGTCCAGCTCAACGGCATCGAGGTGGTCAAGACGCTGTAACAGTGGCTGGGTCAGAGCACCCTGGCCGGGGCCGATTTCAACCAGGTGTTGCCCCGGCTGTGGGTTAATGGCCTGAATAATGCGATCAATAACACTATGGTCATGCAGAAAATTCTGTCCAAAGCGTTTGCGTGGGGTGTGGCTCGACATGTTAGTGGTTCACCAAAGAGGTGGCCAGTTTCATCGCGGCGCGCAGGCTATTCATACGGGCCTGACCCGTGCCAGCCAGTTCGAGGGCGGTGCCATGATCGACCGAGGTCCGAATAAAGGGCAGCCCCAGGGTGATATTAATGGCTTCGCCAAAGCCCAGGTGCTTGAGGACAGGCAGGCCCTGATCGTGATACATGGCGAGTACGGCGTCGACTTCGGCCAGTTTGTCCGGCGTGAAGGCCGTATCCGCCGGCAGTGGACCGCGCAGGTCCATACCCTCGCGACGCAGCGTGTCGAGTACGGGAGTAATAATATCGATCTCCTCTCGGCCCAGATGACCCTCTTCACCGGCATGAGGATTGAGTCCCAGGACCATAATACGGGGCGTTGGCAGGCCGAATTTGTGTTGCAGGTCGGCGTGCAAAATCCGGCATATCGCCTCGAGACGCTCCGGGGTGATGGCATCGGCAACTTGGCGTAGTGGCAAGTGAGTGGTGACCAGGGCAACCCGCAGCCCTTCGGTGGCGAGCATCATCACCACCATTGGCGTATGGCTGTGTTGCGCCAGCCACTCGGTATGGCCGGTAAAGGCAATGCCCGCCTGATTGATAATACCTTTGTGCAGTGGCCCGGTAATCAGGGCAGAAAAACGTCCCTCAAGACAGCCCTCCGAGGCAAGTCTGAGCGTCTCCAGCACATAGGTTGCATTCGCCGGATTCAACTGGCCCGGCTGTACCCCGGCCACTAGCGGAACCGGCAAAATGTGCAGGATACCCGCCTGGTGTGGCCCTGGGAGCGGGCTGTCTGTATAGGTTCTGAGTTGGATGTCGAGCCCCAGTTGTCTGGCACGGTCCGTCATCAGTTCGGGGTCGGCAACGCAGACCCACGCCTGTGGCCAGGCCTCCTGAGCCAGGCACAGCACAATATCCGGGCCAATACCTGCAGGCTCTCCGGGGGTCATGACCAGTGGTCGTGGCTGATTTGCCATCGCGGTAGTGCGGCGACTAACGATTCAGGCGTATGTCCACATACGACTCATCGCGCAGGCGGCGCAACCAGTTTTGTGTGGCTTCATTTAACTTACGTTCGCGCAGGTCCTGGCGCGCCTTGCTGCGATTGTATTGTTTGGTATCGTCGTGCTGCCGACGGGCCATTACCTGGACGAGGTGCCAGCCAAAGCGGCTTTGAAAGGGCTGGCTAATCTCGCCCGGTGCCAGCTTGTCCATGACTTCCTGAAATTCCGGCACCAGGTTACCCGGACTGGTCCAGCCCAGGCTGCCACCGTTGGCGGCCGAGGCCTTGTCGTCGGAACTGGCCTGGGCCAGTTTGGCAAAGTCCTCGCCGGCAACGATGCGTTGCCGCAGGCGTTGCAGGCGTCGTTGTGCCTCGGCGTTGCTGACCAGTTCATTGGTCTTGATCAGGATGTGGCGCGCCAGGGTCTGTTGCACGATATGCTGTTGTTTGGTGGTTTTTTTATCCACCAGTTTAATAATGTGAAAACCGCTGGGGCTGCGGATCAGGTCACTGACCTGATTAATTGCCAGGTGCTCTACAACACCGTCAAAAATACTGGGTACCTGACCAGCCTCGAGCCAGCCAAGGTCACCGCCCTTGAGTGCCTGCGGACCATCGGAGACGGCGGCGGCGGTCTGTTTAAAATCGGCGACGCTACGCAGTTTATTGAGGATGTCTTCCGCCCTGGCGCGGGTTTGTTTGATCTGAGCCGGGGTCGCCGCTTCCGGCAGGGCGATTAGAATGTGTTCCAGATGATACTGGGTATTGTGGCTGTCTTTAATGCGGGCAAGATAGTTTTCCACTTCCTGTTCAGTAACGTCGATATGGCTCTCCACCATTTTTTTCTGCAGGCGCGCAATGATGATCTCATGCTGAATATTGCTTCGGAAATCACTAAATTGATAGCCATCGCGCTTTAATACCTCGCGGAACTGTTTTAAATCCAGGTGATTCTGCCGGGCTATATTTTCAATCACCTTGTTAATGGTGTCATCATCGACGCGAATTCCCTGCTTCTGTGCCAGCTGCAATTGAATGCGTTGCTGGATTAATCGCTCCAGTGACTGGCGTTGCAGGACCTTGTCGGGGGGCAGTTTGGTGTGACGTTGTGCCAGCTGCTTTTTGATATTGTCGACATAGCTATCCAGCTGAGTGGCCGTAATGACGTCGTCATTCACAATGGCGACAATATGATCGAGTTCAACAACGGCTGGTTTTGCCTGCACCGCCAGTGTCAGGCAGAGTAAAATGCCGGTTATAAAAATGCGTTGGGTCATTAACATACCTTCAGTCTTTAAAAGTTAATTCAGTCCTGCTGTCGTCAGGAGATTATCAATGTTTCTGCGATTGCCAAAGCTTGAGAGGCCTTTCAGGGCCAGCTCAAAATAGATGCCATTCTCAAAATCGGGCTGGCCGTTGACTAGACCGCGAAAGTTTTTGCGGATCATGACCCGAAATGCCCAGCAGCAACTGTCGTACTGGAAACCACTAAAACGCTCCAGGGTATGGGCCTCCCTGAGGTCAAACTTGTCATTGGCAAAAAACTGCCAGCGCGGCCCCAGGCGCCAGTAAAAGCCCAGCTCCCGGGTGTCCAGCGAATTTCGACTATAGCGATAGGCGAGGCGGGCTATTTTATCCCGATCCAGCCGATATTGCAGTTGATTCGTCGCGATCTGGGTCTGCTGTGTGTCGGGGTCCTGCTGCCACTCACTATCGAGTTGCCAATGGTCATTCGGGCGCAGGTGCATTTCGGCGAAGAGATTCGAGCGTTTGCGGGTATCCAGGGTGTTGCCCGTGAGACCGACGCGGCGATCATTCAGGTAGAACGTCTGACCAATGCTGGCATTGAATAGTTCAGTGCCACTGTCGGTCCGTAACAGCCGACTGGTGAGTGAGGCGCTGACCTGGTTGGCGTCACCATAGCGATCCAGCCCGCTGAAACGATTTTCACTAAAGAGATTGCTGAGGCTGGCGGTGGGAATGGCCGTGTCAAATACCGGCAGCTTGCTCTGATCGCGATAGGGGGCGTACAGGTAAAATAACCGCGGCTCCAGGGTCTGCAGCAGCGGCACACCGGCGAGCGAGGTGTCCCGCTCCAGAAAAACACCGCTGTCCAGGCTGAAGACCGGCTGTGCCAGGTTGTATTCAGTGCTGCCGTTATAGGCCTGTTCCAGTTGATATTGTGTTGTCTTGAGACTGAATTTGGGGATAAAAAACATGGCGTCGTTTTGCCAGGGGAATTTGACACTGGGCATAGCGTCGAAGCGACTGCCACGGACCTGAACGGGGTCATTGTTGTCAAAGCGGGTCCACTCGGCGTTCAGGGCATAATTGAGATGATTGTCTTTTTCCGGCAGGGTGGTCTGCAGACGTAGCTGAGGCAGGCGTTGATAGGCACTACTGCCGGAGAGCACCTGATAGTCCTGCACCAACAGGCTGGCATTCCAGTCTGGCTGGTTATAGGTCAGGTCTGCATGCCGCTCAAGACTGGTCAGGCTGGTACCGTCCAGACCGCCGCCGAAATCCTCAAAGTAGTGTGGGTCACCGGCACGCTGATAATCCAGCGAGGCATTCCAGCCACTCAGCGGGGTAGCCTGATGTGTCCAGTGATAGTACTGACGATTGAGGCCATTCGCCGCCTGGTCATTGGGCAGATAAGAGAACTCAAAGCTGCCCTGACTACGGGCATTGAGATAACGAAATTCAGTATCGAGCTTGGTGCCGCGTTTTTTCAGAAAGGTCGGCACAATCGTCGCATCCTTATTCGGGGCAATATTCCAGTAGTAGGGCAGGCTAAACTCCACGCCATTGGCATCGGAGTTGCCGAAGGCGGGAAATAAAAAGCCCGACATACGCTGGTCGCCAAGGGGAAAGCGTAAATAGGGTAAATACAAAAAGGGTACATGCTGAAACTTGATGACCACATGCCTGGCCGTGCCCTGATGGTTTTTGTTGTCGAGATTAATTTCGCTGGCACTGAGCAACCAGTCAATATTGTCCAGGTCGCAGGTGGTATACGTCGCCTGTTGCAGGCGTAGCTGTCGGTCGGAGTCCATGTAAAGGTGCCTGGCCTGGCCACTGGCATGTCGGGACTGGACGCGATAGGTAACGTCGTCAATTTTCCCCTGATCCTTGCTGAGTTGCATGCGGGCGTGCTGTCCGGTGAACTGGAGTTTGCCGTCGTCGTAACGGACATTGCCACTGGCGTCGAGTATCCCCGTCTGGTGATTGTAGTCGGCCTGATCACTGGCGAGGCGCTTGTCCTGTTGTTCCACCAGTACGTCACCGGTGAAGTGGGTCACCTGTTCCGCCCTGGCGACGGCGCGATCGGCCTGTACCTGAATATCTTTTGTGGGTAATTTTTTATCAGGGGATTTTCTGGCCGGCAGTTCTATCAACGGGCCGATGGGTTTGCAGAGACTCTCCCGCTGTGACGGAGCCACCTCTGCGGCCTCGACGAGGCTCACCATCGACAGGTTACCAAGGGCGAGACCGCAGGCGATAAGTGTAAGTTTTGGTTGTTTCAACATGTGAATAATTTTAAGAACTAGCCGTGTTTACTCAAAAGATAAACAGGATACAACATTGCCAGAAACAAAGGTTGGTGCAGCATATAGACAGGCAGACTGTAACGCCCGCCGAGTGCCAGCAGTCGACTGATGACGGACTGAGTCTGCCAGCGCAAAAATACCGGTATCTGCGGGCGTTCAAATATCCATTTACCGAGAAACATTCCCAGCAACACCACCCCGAACCATGGCACAAAGGGTACATAGTCTTCGGTTCCCGGCAGGCGGGTGACCATGCCGAGCCACTGCAGCATGGGCTGGTCAAATAGCGGCAAGGTGAAACGCAGGCCGATAACAATAATGGCGCTGCCCAGCCAGAAATTCAGCCAGAAAAACCGCCGAAAGAGCAGACCAAGGACACTGGCAAGCGCAATAAAGTGCAGAATGCCAAAAAAGATCCAGCGCTCGGCAAATAACAGGTAACTACTGAGACTGACCAGGGCGGCACAGCCCAGTAACCAGCTCAGGCGGCGCAAAAAGCGTTGACGATGAAGGCCCTGTCGGGTCGAAACATGCAGACTCATACCCACAACGAGTAGAAAGGTGCTGACAATGACAATGCGAAAGTAGATCCAGCCGGGCGTCTGGTAAAAGTCGAAGTTTGCCAGTCGATAGTAACTCAGGTCATAACAAAAATGGTAAATAAACATCATGGCGATGGCGCTGCCACGCAGCACATCTATACCGTCAATTCGGTGGCTAACAGAAGGGTTCGAGCGGCGCGGACTGTTCATATCCAGGTATACGCTAAAGCGGCCTATATATTATAGTGTGTGCAGTTTGCCTGAACCCGTCGCGGAGGGAAAGTTGGATTACCGTCTACAACAGCTGATCGAGTGGTTACCTGCCGTGCTGGGCAGTGGAGAATTTGAAGTCAGTCCTGCCTCGGCCGATGCCAGTTTTCGGCGCTATTTTCGTGTGGCCTATGCCGGGCAAACCGCGATTGTCATGGATGCGCCACCCGGTAAGGAAAATCCGCTACCGTTTATTCGTATTGCCGAACTCCTGGCCCGTGCCGGGGTGCACACGCCGCAGATCTTGGCACAGGACCTGACGCAGGGGTTTTTAGTATTGTCCGACCTCGGTGATGAGAGTTACCTGCAAGCCTTAACGCACGATGATGCCGCTGGACTCTACGCGGATGCGATGCAGGCATTGTTGAAAATTCAGTCAATTCCCATCGATACGGCATCATTACCGCCTTATGGTGCTGGCCTGTTGTGGCAGGAATTGACCCTGTTTCGAGACTGGTTCCTGAACACGCATCTGGGCATTGATTTAACCCCTGCACAGGAGCAGCGTCTGGAAGCGGTTTTTCAATTGCTGGTGGAGTCCGCACTACAACAGCCAAAGGTGGTAGTTCACCGCGATTATCATTCCCGTAACCTAATGGCCTGTGCGGATCGTCCGGGGGTGATCGACTTTCAGGATGCCGTGATTGGTCCACTGACGTATGACCTGGTGTCACTGTTGCGTGACGCCTATATTCGCTGGCCACAGCAACAGGTCGAGCAATGGGCACTGGAATATTTTGGGCGCTGGTTACGACAAAGCGCTCGACGTGGTATCAGCCCGCAGACATTCCTGGCCTGGTTTGACCTGATGGGGCTGCAACGCCACCTTAAAGTGGTCGGCATTTTTTCCCGCCTGAACTATCGTGATCATAAGGACGGCTACCTGAAGGATATTCCGTTAACGTTTGACTACGTGCTGGAGGCCTGCCAGCGGCACCGCGAACTGGATGACTTTTACCAGCTATTACAGGAGCTGGACATTCGCCAGCGACTTATCGACAAGGCATCCCGCGCGGCATGAAGGCGATGATCCTTGCCGCCGGTCGCGGGGAACGTATGCGCCCCCTGACGGATAAGACGCCAAAGCCACTGGTCAAGGTCGCCGGTCGTGCCTTAATCGAGTATCACCTGCTACGCCTGGCGGCAGCCGGGGTGCAGGAGGTGGTGATCAATCTTGCCTGGTTGGGTGAACAGATCGAGCGCACACTCGGTACCGGTCAGGCCTATGGTGTGACCATTGAATATGTCCATGAAGGCACGCAGGCGCTGGAGACCGGTGGCGGCATCTTTCATGCCCTGCCGCTACTGGGGGCGGAGCCATTTCTGGTGATCAATGGGGATATCTGGACAGACTATCCCATACAACAGTTGCCCGCGAGTCTGACCGGCCTGGCGCACCTGGTACTGGTGGACAATCCTGCACACCATCCGCAGGGTGATTTTGCGATCAGCGCCACGGGTCATGCTGTGGTGGAAGCCGCTGAGAAATATACCTTTAGTGGGCTCGGTGTGTATGCCCCTGAATTGTTTGCCACCTGCCGGGCAGGCATTTTTCCGCTGGCACCATTGTTGCGCGAGGCCATGCTGACGCAGCGGGTGACGGCCGAACATTATCCCGGTCCGTGGTCAGATGTCGGTACTATCGAACGTCTGCAACAACTGGAATCCTTTTTACAGGCTTCACCACAGGCGTAAACAATGGGCGATGAAATTAGCCACAGCCGTTTTAGTGAGGCCGAATTCGTCGGCTTTAAGGCGCGCCTGGCCGAGGAGACGCAGACCCTGCAGCAATGGTTTGCCGATGGGGCGCTGGCCAATGAAAAGCAGTGTACCGGGTTTGAGCTGGAAGCCTGGCTGGTGGATCCCCACGGGCATCCGCTACCTCTCAATAAAGAATTCTTACAGCGACTGAATAGTCCACTGGCCAGCCCGGAGCTGGCGGCCTTTAATGTCGAGGTCAATAGTGAGCCACGTGAGCTGCAGGGAAATGTGTTTACCGCCATGCACAACGAACTCAATGATACCTGGCGGCAGTGTCGCCAGGTGGCCAGTGAGCTGGAGGCGGAGCTGGTCATGGTGGGTATTTTACCGACCGTGGATAACGATATGCTCAACCTGTCCAACATGTCGTCTATGGAACGCTATCGCGCCCTGAACCGGGAGGTGTTTCGTCAACGCCATGGTAAACCGGTGACACTGGACATTGTCGGTAAGGAACACTTACATGTGACGCATCGAGATGTCATGCTGGAGTCAGCGGCCACCTCGTTTCAAATTCATTTACAGGTCGCACCGTCAACGGCAGTGCGATTGTTTAATGCCAGCACCATCATCTCCGCGCCGATGGTCGCCTTGTCGGCCAATTCACCATTTTTGTTTGGCAAGGACCTCTGGCAGGAGACCCGTATTCCGCTGTTCGAACAGGCAGTGGCCGTTGGCGGTTTCGCCGGTGCCGCTTTCGGGCCGATACATCGAGTCAGCTTTGGTTCCGGCTATGCACGCGAGTCTCTGTTCGAATGCTTTAACGAAAACCTGCAACACTATCCGGTGATGCTACCAGTGGATCTGTCCGAGGCCGGACAGGCGCTGGCCCATTTACGCCTGCATAATGGTACGATCTGGCGCTGGAATCGCCCCTTGATTGGTTTTAATCAGCAGGGACAACCACACCTGAGGATTGAACATCGGGTGGTACCGGCCGGTCCCACGGTGATCGATGCAATCGCCACGGCGGCATTTTTTTATGGTCTGGTTAATGCGATGGCGGCCCTTGATGTGGCAGCGGAGAAGCAGCTGGCCTTTGAATATGCGCGTGACAATTTCTATGAGGCGGCACGTTTTGGTCTTGATGCACAGGTTCGCTGGTTAAATGGCAAACGTCTGTCGATCCGTGAGCTGATCCTGGAACAGTTGTTGCCCATGGCCGAGCAGGGTCTATTGCTGCAGGAGGTTTCGACCGCGGATATCCAGGAGTATCTGGGCATCATTCGTGCGCGTGTCTCGAGCCAACAGAATGGCGCGCACTGGCAACAGGCCTTCGTCGATAAGCACGGTCGCAATATGACCGCCCTGCTACACGCCTATATCGAAAGACAGGATCGTGGTGAACCGGTCCACCAATGGACGCTATAACCATGTTAAATGAATATGATGACCTGCCTGCCGGAATATTAGACATGGCCGCCAGCGAGTTACATCAACGACTGGGCGGCCCAACATTGATTCATCTGCCGGGCGAACGACCGGAGCCACTGTTTGTCTCCGTGTTGTTGCATGGTAACGAAGATACTGGCTGGGAGGCCATTAAATCGGTATTGAGAAAATTTCAGGGACGGCATTTGCCGCGGGCACTGAGTCTTTTTATTGGCAATGTCCGTGCGGCCCAACAAGGATTGCGCTGCCTGCCATTACAGCCGGACTATAATCGCATCTGGAAGGGTGAGGGTGAATCCGCCGAGAGTGTCATGGTTCGGCAGGTGCTGGAGCGTATGACAGAACGTGATGTGTTTGCCTGTATTGATATTCATAACAATACGGGTCGTAATCCTCACTATGCCTGTGTCAACCAGCTGCGCCACGAGTTTTTTCATCTGGCACGCTTGTTCAGTCGAACGGTGGTCTATTTTCGAAATCCGGATAGTGTGCTCTCCATGGCCTTTGCCGAATTATGTCCAGCCGTGACGGTTGAATGTGGTCGCCCTGGTGAGCCGCATGGTGTGGACCATGCCGCCGAATTTGTGGATAGCTGTCTGCACCTGTCCGACTTTCCCTCGCATGCGATGCCTCCACAGGATATGGATCTTTTTCATACCGTCGCCGTCGTCAAGGTGGCCAGTGATGTACAATTTGCCATCGCCGATCCACAGGCAGAGCTCTCATTGCACGCGGACCTGGATCAACTCAACTTTTGTGAACTCAAAGCGGGAACCTCGCTGGCCGAGGTCCGTCATACTGACAGACGCTTATTACACGCCTGGAATGAACAACATCAGGATGAGGCCGAGCGGTTTTTTAGTGTCGCCAATGGCCACCTGGTGACCAGAGTACCCTTAATGCCCTCAATGTTGACACTGCAACTCGATATTATCCGCCAGGATTGCCTGTGTTATCTAATGGAGCGACTCGCCATACCGGCGTAGTCTTGCGGAGCGGTTATTGGGCGCGACAGTAGTGAGTTATGTTACTATAATTGTTAGAATTTTACCTATCTGACAGGCACGACACAGGAGCATGAGCTTGTTTCCCATAATGATAAAAAATGCAATCTCCCCGATTCTTGGCGTCATTTTTCTGGGCTTGATGCTGACCCTGACGCCACACTATGCCGCTGCCGCCGATGAGGCCTCCACCGGGTCAAGTGGCCCCCTCGGCAGTCATGCCGATATGCGTTCACAGTTTAGCAATGCACGCCACCTCTGGCAGAGTGGCAAACTGAAAGAGGCGGCCAGGCTTTACGAATCCATTATCAGCCATCACCCGGATTTACCCGCACCTTACAATAACCTGGCGGTTATTTATGCCGCGCAGGGAGATTACAAAAAGGCACAACTGGTCCTGGAAAAGGGTCTGAATACGGATCCTGGCTATGCGATGATTTATGAGAACCTGACGGCAATCTATGTTGAAATGGCGCGTGACTCCTATGGCAAGGCCCTGCAGTTTGTCGATAAATCAGACCATCAACTCAAGCTTCGCTCGCTGGCTGAATTATCGCTTAAGCCTTCCGAACAGGTGTCCAGGCTTGAGCTGCCACCGAATACGACGGTTGTCGCGGCAGCGTCATCACCTGTAACAAGACCAAAAGTTGCTGCTGAACCTCAAGCAGCAGTGGTCCCCAAAGTCCTGACGGCACTCCCCCAGCCTGCAACCGCAGAGACCGCCACCAAATCAGCCGTACCAGAAGCCACCACCATCGCTACCAGATCCGCCGTACCAGAGGTCGCGGCGCCAGCGACAAAGGCGCCGACGCCAGTGGCCCCGTTGGCTGAGGCGCAGGGCCCCGAACAGTCGACGACGTCGAGTGCCCCGGTGCTAATGGCCACCACATCGGTGCAACCCGCACAAATGATGGGGTCGACACCTGAGATAGATAAGACATCGATCGAGAAAATATTAGAGGCATGGGCGACCGCCTGGTCGACGCAGTCGCCAGCACAATATCTGGCCTTCTATGACCCGCAGTTTCATCCCGCTGGCATGTCGCGGCAACAATGGGAAGCCCAGCGGGTGAAACGTCTTAAACGGCCGCAGTGGATACGAGTCGTGTTAAGTAATTTTGTGATCGAGCCGATAAATAGCCATCGTGTCCGCGTTGAAGTGCAGCAACGTTACCAGTCAAATACCTATTCAGATAACGAGCGTAAGGAAATTATCCTGACACAAACAGAACAGGGTTGGCGGATTGTTAGTGAGCGTAGTCTTTAAAGTCAATAATATGAAAAGAAGTGTTGTCATCAAAACCGGTCTGATCGGAACGGGACTGATTGTCCTGTTGAGTAGCTGGCTGGTTAATGCCACCCAGGAAAAGGTCTGGCGAAATAATAACAATACGGCAATTGGTGCCAAACAGAATAAGAACAGTGCTGTCGTACAGCAACTGCTGGCAGAGCTGGATGCACGCCTGCATGATAATCCAAAAGATTACGAAGCCAGTCTGTTAAAGGGTTTATTTTATTTTAAGCAGGGCGATTTTAACCGGGCCGTAAAATTATTACGTCAGTTAACACATCGCGCGCCGGAATTTCATCTCGCGCACCTGGTCTATGGTGACCTGCTGCTCGCTCAGGTCGGTGTCGTTACCGATGTTGGTAAGAGTCCCATCTTCAAAGACCTCGATAACAAAATGAGTAAGCAACTGGCGCAATTACGTGAAGAAGCGCAGTTTAGACTGCAGGCCAACCTGAATCGACTACACGAAACACGGATCCCCCGCCAGTTGCTAAAATTAGGCCGCTCGGTCGATAAGGCGATTCTGGTAGAAAAATCAACTCACCGCTTATATGTTTATGAACGACAGGCCGATCTAAAGCCACCACTTAAAGTCTATGACTATTATGTTAGTACCGGTCGTAAGGATGGTAATAAAAATGCGCAGGGTGATTTACGAACACCGGAGGGCGTGTATTTTGTAACCAAGTATATCCCGGACAATAAACTACCCGATAAGTACGGTGTGGGTGCCTTCCCCGTGAGTTATCCCAATGAATGGGATCGCCATCTGGGTAAAACAGGTGAAGGTATCTGGCTACATGGAACCGCGAGTGATTTTTATAGTCGTCCACCACGCGATAGCGAAGGCTGTGTGGTGTTAACTAACATTGACCTTGGATTTATTCAGCGCGAGATCAAGCCCGGTATCACACCGGTGATTATTGCCAATCGCCTGGACTGGGTGGATTATAAAGTCTGGCGTCAGGAACAGAAAAATCTCCTGGCGGTAATCGATCGCTGGCGCCGTGACTGGGAGAGTCTCGATGTGAATCGTTACTTGTCCAATTATGCGAAGGATTTCTGGACGCGTGGCTACAATTTTACTTCCTGGAGCCAGCGTAAAATACGTCTTGCAGTAAATAAAAAATTTCAGAAAGTAAAAATCAGCGACCTGTCGTTATTCGTCTATCCTGTGGCTGGGGATGGTGGCAGGGAAATGGCCGTGGCACGCTTTCATCAACAATACCGTTCCAATAATTATCAAAGCGATACCAATAAACGTCTGTATCTCACCCACGATAAGGACGAGTGGCGCATTTTGTATGAAGGTAGTTAAGACGCAGTCTGCATCGGAAAAAAGTTAATTCAGTCGCTCTCAGCAGGATTGCTTGTGCGGGGAGCATCACGACGGCCCCCTCGTCATCTACAAAACGTTATTGCATCATCATCTCAAACGGTCTGCTGTTTTCCGTTGCTCAATGGGTTCGAAAGTGATTTAACCGCACCGTAATAGAATACTGACACATCCCGCGGCTGCAGATGCCCGCTCGAACGCTACTGACAGGCGCGGGAAGTGATGACTCGGTTAATAACGTATCTGGTACCAGAGTGCCCCGATGACCTCATGACTCCAGAGGCTGACCTTGGCCAGGGCCTGTGCACTAGGAAGAAAGTATTGTGTGCTGAGGCCGGCCGACATCGACTCAAAGCCCATCGGGGCAGGGATAACCTCCAGACCCGCTTGCTGAAAGGCCTTTACGGCGCGCGGCATGTGCCAGGCATGGGTGACGAGATAGATTCGTGTGACCTTAGCACGGCTGAGTATCGCCTGACTGAAAATAGCGTTCTCCATGGTGTTCTTGCTCTTTGTCTCCAGCCAGCGCGTCGGAATATTAAACGACTGCAAGAGCGTCTGCTGCATGATTTTGCCTTCGGGGGTGAAATGATTAAAGACCTGCCCACCGGTAACCAGAATTGGCAGTCCGGTTTGACGGTGCAAATAGGCACCATAGAAGACCCGTTCCAGGGAATAACTATTGATGGAATCTTTATAATCGTACTCAGGTGTCTGTGGTGACAGGCCACCACCGAGTATCACTATCGCCTGTGCGGAGGGCCTTGCCAGTTGTGTTTTACTAAGCGGCGGATAGGTTTCCAGCATGGAAAACAAACCGAGCTTGACGATCGGCAGGCTGAACGCGATTAGACTGATAAAGCTGAGCACCAAAAGGTACTTGCCACAGCGATAAAACCGGCGCATTAACAGCAGACCCGTCAGGATGAGCAGGATGTTAATACCGGGTGGTAATAAAAAGGCCGTCAAAATGATTTTAATAATATGCTCGGTCATTTGATGGATTCTCCGGCGGCCTGTAAGTCAGCATGATAAGAAGAGCGTACCAACGGGCCGCTGGCAACATGGGAAAAGCCCAGTTCTTCGGCGATACGTTGCAGGCGAGAAAACTCATCGGGGTGTACATAACGTTCGACCGCGAGGTGATGCTGACTTGGCTGCAGGTATTGTCCGAGGGTCAGGCGATCACAAAGGTGATGGCGCAGGTCGCGCATGACGGCAATTACTTCTTCTTCGGTCTCCCCCAGACCGAGCATAAGGCCGGACTTGGTGGGGACGTCAGGGTGTTGCTCTTTAAAGGTCTTTAATAACTGTAATGACCAGCGATAGTCGGCGCCGGGGCGGCATTGTTTATACAACCGTGGCACTGTCTCCAGGTTGTGATTAAAGACATCGGGAGGTGTAACAACGAGCTTTGCCATGGCGGCTTCGCGTCGACCGCGAAAATCCGGCACCAGGATCTCGATTTGTGTCTCTGGACAATGCTGGCGGACAGCTTGAATACAGCTGGCAAAGTGTGTCGCCCCGCCATCGCGCAGGTCATCTCGATCCACCGAGGTAATCACGACAAAACGCAGTTTCATGGCCGCAATGGTTTCGGCCAGGTGTAGCGGTTCGTCTGGATCCAGGCTTTGGGGTTTGCCATGAGAGACATCACAAAAGGGGCAGCGCCGGGTGCAGATGTCCCCCATGATCATAAACGTTGCGGTGCCATGGTTAAAACATTCGCCCAGATTAGGACAGCTGGCTTCTTCACAGACGGTATAGAGCTGGTGTTCTCGAAGTATAGCTTTAAGCTTTTTAACTTCAGGTGAGTTAGGCGAGCGTACCCGCAGCCATGCCGGTTTGCGTAATGGACTGTCTTTAGGAATTATTTTTACCGGGATGCGATCGGTCTTTTGCTTGCCACGCTGCCGTTGAGGGGTATTTTCCGTTTCACTCATGCTACCAGCTTAACCTTTGGGATAGACAGGCAATTCGCCACTGTGTTGAATATCATTGTACTGTAAGTGTCGGCACAGATGTGTGACTAATTGTTGGCTGATAGCTTTGAAATCAGGTGCAGGGCTTAGTAAAGCGCGAAGTTGCGTGACGGATAAATTGGCATAACCACAGGGGTTGATGGCGGAATAGGGCGACAGGTCCATATCAATGTTGAGTGACAGGCCGTGATAGCTGCGATTTTTTTTAATGCGTAGACCCAGCGCCGCAATTTTCTCCCCTTGCACATAGACACCGGGGGCATTGGCCTTACGTTCTGCCGTGATATCAAGCTCGGCAAGTAAATCGATAACTGCCTGTTCAATATGCTCGACCAGGTCACGTACCCCGATATGTTTGCGATTGAGGTCAACCAGGGTGTAGGCGACTAACTGACCGGGACCGTGATAAGTCACCTGGCCGCCGCGATCCACATCGATGACGGGAATGGCGTTATTTGTTAGCACATGGTGGCGCTTACCATTAAGTCCGAGGGTGTAGACCGGCGGGTGTTGAAGTAACCAGATTTCATCAGGCGTTGTCTCATCACGAGCTTGGGTGAAGGTCTGCATGGCGCGCCAGGTGGGTTCGTAGTCCTGTATTCCCGGTTGACGAATCAACAGGCTGGATGAGATAGGCATGAGAGAAGTAACCTTCGTCGGTTGTCTGCGACTTATAATGCCATCAGGACATGTTCGCAGGCAGTCAGTTCATAGTAGATGGCGTCGAGTTGTTCTCGACTGGTGGCATTGACCGTCACCGTGACCGCAATATATTTGCCCTGTTTACTGGGGCGTGAACGAATGGCCGCTTCACCAAGATCCGGGACATGTTGGCGTACCAGCGTGGCGACGAGAGACTCGAAGTCATCGCGTGCGAGGCCCATGACCTTGATGGGAAACTGGCAGGGAAATTCCAGTAGCGGTTTTTCTGTGGCGTCGGTCATGCTCAGTGCTGACCCTCGGCCTGCTCGCGCAGCTGTTGCTTGTAAACCTGATAGTGCTGATACATGGTCTTCCAGACAGCGCCGGGCTTACCGTTGCCCACCGGTTTATCATTGAGTCGGGTAATAGGTAAGATTTCTTTGGTGGAACTGCTCAACCAGATTTCATCCGCGTCGAGCAATTCCTGTTCGCTAATGGTCGCTTCTTCACAGGCCATGTCCTGCTGCTGTGCCAGTTCAACAATCAGGTCACGGGTAATACCGGGTAAAAGCTGATCACTGTGCGGCGGTGTTTTGATAACGCCATCTTTGACAATAAACATATTACTGGCCGAACCCTCGGTGACATAACCTGAACGGATCAAAATGGCCTCCGTAGCATTATTATCGAGGGCCTCCTGGCGTAGCAGAATATTGGGCAGCAGGGCGATGCTCTTAATGCGGCAGTATTGCCAGCGAATATCATCAAGGGTGATGGCGGCAAAGCCTTTGCTCAGATAGTCAGGGTTGGTAGGGGCGATCGGACTACACATGACAAACACCGTTGGTGGGGTATCCGCTGGGAAGCCATGATCACGTGGCGCCACGCCGCGGGTGATGTGCAGGTAAATAGATTGATCGCCATGGTGCTGCGCCAATAGCCGGTCAAAGATCGCGGCCCACTGTGTTTCCGAATAGGGATTGTCGATACGCACGGCGGACAGGCTGTTGTTCAAACGTCTAAAGTGCTCTTCGAGACGAAAGGGCCTATTACCATAGGCCGGGATAACTTCGTAGACACCATCGCCGAAAATGAAACCACGGTCCAGCACAGAGACCCTGGCCTCATCGATCGGCAGGTATTCACCATTGAGAAAGACCTGATTGTCAGACATATGGGACCCGTAACAATTGTAAAGTCGCTGTGGATAGGCAGACGATTATTTGAATAGCAAGACAATATTGTCAATTAGGCGACGCCACAGATTGCCAGTCTCAACATTTTTCAGGGCGACCAGAGTCTGCTTGCTCAGCACCGTGTCATCCAGCTTGACTTCAACCTGACCAAAGGCCTGTCCCTCGTGTGCCGGGGCAATAATGTTGGACTGTAAGGTCATTTGCGCCTTGATCTTGTTGCGTTGGCCCCGTGGTGCGGTGATGTAAAGATCATTAGCCAGTCCCAGTGGCAGATGTTCTTCTGTGCCTTTCCAGATACGGGTTTCAGTCAGGGGCTTCATTGCCTCGTAGAGCTTGAAGGTTTCATAAAAACGAAAGCCATAGTTCAATAGCTTGCGGCTCTCGCGCGCGCGGGCGTTTTCCGAATTGGTCCCCAGGACGACCGAGATGAGTCGCATTTCACCCTGTTTTGCCGAGGCGATCAGGCAGTAGCCCGCTGCCTCGGTATGGCCGGTTTTGATACCATCGACGCGGGGGTCGAGCCACAAAAGACGGTTGCGGTTTGGCTGGGTGATATTGTTGTGTGTAAATTTTTTAATTTTGTAAAGGGAATAGTGATCAGGGAAATCGCGAATAATTGCCTGGCTTAACTTGGCCAGGTCGCGGGCTGTACTGTAATGGCCTTTCTCCGGCATGCCGGTACAGTTCATGAAGTGCGTATTGTTCATGCCCAGACGTTTTGCATACTGGTTCATTAACTGAACGAAGGTCTCTTCACTGCCGGCGGTATGTTCCGCCAGGGCGACGCTGGCATCATTGCCCGACTGTACAATCATACCCATGAGTAAGTCATCGACGCTAACACGTGATTTCAGTTTCAGAAACATTCGCGAGCCTTTCATACGCCAGGCCTTTTCGCTAATCAGTACCTTATCATCGAGTTTAATGGTGCCATTTTTCAGTTCATTGAGGACAACATAGGCCGTCATCAGCTTTGTCAGACTGGCGGGTTGATCGCGTGCATCAATTTCGTGAGCGGTCAGAATCCGTCCGCTGTGATAGTCCATTAACAAATAGGCCTTTGCCGCAATATCCGGTGGCGAAGGCACCAGGCTGGGGGCGGCAAGAGTGGCTTGACTAAAGAGGCTGACGATAAGTGAAATCAGGCTGAAAATGGCTATTTTTGACATGATGTTTGAACTCGCTGAGGCATATTTTGGTGAATGGTTAGTTTAACGGTTGTCGCTAACGAAGCCTAGTCGGCTTTGTGGCTAGTCGATCACGATTTGTGGTGCACTAAATCCCTGCTGGCGCAGTTCAGTTACCAGATGGTCTGCCTCGTCGGTATTGGTGATAGGCCCGATACGGACGCGATACAGCGGAGACTTGGCTTGGTTCAAGGTATCAATACTAACAGATTGGTATAGGTGAGTAACGCGTTGTTGTAATTGCACGGCATTGGCACGGTTGCTGAAAGCACCTAACTGTAAATACATTTTTGGTGCAGTATGTTTTTGCGGCTGTTTTTCAAAAGCCTGTAAGGCATAGGGACGTTGTTTTTGACGACGTTTTTGATAGGCCTTCGGGTCGATGGCCTCGACCTCGACCAGGCCAGTGCCCGTGGCGGTAATGCCCAGCTTGGTGGCGGCGGCATAGGAGAGATCAATAATGCGATTGGCATGAAAAGGACCTCGATCATTCACGCGGACAATCACCTGACGATCATTTTGCAGATTGGTGACCTTGACGTAGGTGGGGAGTGGCAGGGTTTTGTGCGCCGCGGTCATGGCAAACATGTCGTAGGTGTCGCCGTTTGAAGTCCGGTGACCGTGAAATTTGCGGCCATACCAGGAGGCGATGCCGCGTTTGCGATAGCCTGCAGCGGATTCGAGGATGTGGTAACGCTTGCCATGTACCACATAGCTATCCGGATTTCCGTATTGGCTCAGTGGCTCCGGGTGAGGGACGGCGTTAGGAATTCGGTGGGCATCAATTTTTGTCCGGGGGGCGCTGTCATGACGCATCGTATAACGTGACTCCGTGGTACTACAGGCGACCAGTGACAGACTTAGCAGGCAGCCTAGAATCAGTGGGTTTTGATATCGCAGTCGCGGCAAATCAGAATCCTCCGGTGAGCTTGCGTGTTATTTCATCGCGTCCATGATTTCGCGGCTAAGCTGGTAGACCGCCAGTGAGTACAGCGCACTATGATTATAACGTGTAATGACATAAAAATTACGCCATGCCAGCCAGTATTCGGGACCGGATTTGCCTTCGAGTTCTAATAAAACGGCTTTTTTCTGGTCGTCGGCAACATTGGGGATGACCACCCCGCTTTTCCTGAGCTGGGCAATGGTCAGGCTGGGTTTGAGATCATCGCCTAAGAGCTTACGGTAGGCATCACCCTGTACCTCTACCCGCTGTACGACTGGCTGGCCATACTGCCAGCCGTGGCGGTGAAAATAATTGGCGACACTGCCAATGGCATCGGTTGGGCTGTTCCACAAATCACGGTGACCATTATTGTCAAAGTCGACGGCATAACTGCGAAAACTGCTGGCGATAAACTGCGGCATGCCCATTGCCCCGGCATAGGAACCGAGTTGTTTGGTGGGGTCGATTTTCTCTTCGCGCGTCATGAGCAGGAATTGCTCCAGTTCACTGCGAAAAAACCGGCTGCGTGGTGGATAGGCAAAGGCCAGGGTTGCCAGGGAGTCCAGTACGGAATAACTGCCAATGTGACGACCATAACGGGTTTCAACCCCGATAATGGCCGTGATGATATAAGCCGGTACCTGATATTTTTTTTGCGCCGCCTGCAGGGCCTGCTGGTTTTTTTTCCAGAAGTCCACGCCGCCACGGATACGGTCGCGCGTCAAAAAAATCGAGCGATATTCATACCAGGGTTTGACCTGTTCTGCCGGGCGGGCAATGGCATCGAGGATACTTTGTTGTATATGGGCTTGACCTAGTATGGCTTCCAGCTTATGCCGATCGAACTTATGTTTTTTGGTCATGTCGCCAATGAAGCTCTGGATATTTTTATCCTGAAGGTCAAAACCACCGGTATTGGCCGAGAGAATTACTGCCGGGTTGAGCAGCAGGAAGAACAGAACGAGATATCTTTTAAGTGTCATACGAGTGATTTTCCTGCAATTAACCGGCCAACAATTTGCGGTGTGTCTGGATCGACATGAGAATACCGAAAGCCGCCATCAAGGTCACTATGGAGGTTCCGCCATAACTGACTAAAGGTAAGGGAACGCCGACGACAGGGAGTAAGCCACTGACCATGCCGATATTGACAAACAAATAGACAAAAAATGTGAGTGCCAGGCTACCTGCCAGCAGTCGGCTGTAGGTATCCTGCGATTGTACCGCGATCACCAGACAGCGGGAAATAATAAAAATATAGATCAGCAATAGCAGCATAATACCGAAAAAGCCGAACTCCTCGCTGAAGACGGCAAAAATAAAATCGGTATTACGTTCGGGTAAGAAATCCAGATGTGACTGGGTGCCATTGAGCCAGCCTTTACCATAGAGTCCCCCGGAGCCAATGGCGATGGTGGACTGGATAATATGATAGCCGGTACCCAGGGGGTCATTCTGCGGATTGAGCAGTGTCAGGATGCGTTGTTGCTGATACTCACGTAATAAATTCCAGACAAAAGGCGCACTGGCCGCAATGGCGACGAGTGAAAGAATGATAAAGCGCCAGGAAAGCCCGGCCAGAAACAGGACAAAGCCACCGGCAGAGGCAATGAGCAGGGCAGTACCCAGGTCCGGTTGCTTGGCGACCATCAGTGCAGGCAGGGCAATCAGAATGGCGCCAAGCAGTAAGCGTTTGCGATTTGGTGGCAGGTGGGTATCGGCGAGGAAGCGGGCGATCATCATCGGTACGGCTAGTTTCATAATTTCCGATGGCTGGAAGCGAAAAATGCCAATATCCAGCCAGCGTTGTGCGCCTTTGCCGATATCACCCAGCACTAATACCGCAATTAACAGTAACAGACCGATGCTATAGATCCAGGGTGACCAGAATGAAAGGGTCGCCGGTGATATCTGCGCCACGGCGATCAGGATGACAAAGGCCAGGGCAAGCCGGATCAGCTGACGTATGATCATACTGTCATCCTGACCGCTGGCGCTGTAGAGGACAAACAGGCCCACCCCGGCAAGCATCAGCAAGCCGAGCAACAGGGGCAGGTCGATATGCAACCGGTGCATCAGCAGACGGCTGCTGGTTATTCTGTCCTCAACAAATTCATTTGTTAGCATCAGGGGGCACATCACTTTTGAGTAAATAATAATCCATTACCTTACGAACGATCGGGGCGGCAACGGAACCACCGCCGCCCCCATTTTCGACAATGGCAGCCACCGCGATTCGGGGCTTATCTGCCGGGGCGAAGCCGATGAACAGGGCATGGTCACGAAGTTTTTTGGCAATATCTTCCGCCACATATTCTTCATCCTGTTTGACACCAAAGACCTGGGCCGTGCCGGTTTTACCGGCAATGCGGTACGACAGGTGATGACTTATACCACGGGCGGTGCCATGCACACTGTGGACGACGTCCTGCATAATATCAATGATGTTATGCCAGTGTTCGATTTTGGCAATGGGGACGTTTCCGCTTGGGATGGCCGTCTGGATACTGAGTGACTCGGTGCCGGGCTCCTGAATGGCATGTACGACCTGTGGCTGATAGCGTTGTCCGAGGTCGCTCAGGGTCGCGGTGATACTGGCCAGTTGCAGGGGCGTGGCGAGTGTAAAACCCTGGCCAATCCCTGTAATTAGCGTCTCACCCGGAAACCAGGGTTGATGATAAACTCGTCGCTTCCAGGCCCGTGAAGGCATCAGGCCGGGGAGTTCACCACGAATATCAATACCGGTTAGACGACCAAGGCCAAACGAAGTCAGGTATTCATGCAGGCGATCGATCTGCAGGGTCAGGGCCAGATTGTAAAAATAGACGTCGCAGGATTCGACAATGGCCTTACGCAAATTGGTAATACCGTGGCCCTGTTTTTTCCAGTCACGATAATGTCGATCATCGTTCTTTAACATGTAGTAGCCGGGACAGTTGATGGTCTCATTGGGTTTGATGGCATCCAGCTCCAGTCCGGCCAGACCAATGAAGGGCTTGAGGGTTGAGCCGGGGGGGTATTGACCACGCAGGGCACGGTTAAAAAGCGGCCGGCGTGTGGACTGACTCAGGGCTTTGTATGTTTTGCTATCAATACCATTGACGAACAGATTGGGATCGAAGGTGGGCATGCTGACTAGTGCAAGGACATCGCCGTTATTCGGATCAATGGCGACCAGGGCACCGTTGTTATCTTTAAAACCCTTTTCGGCAATTGCCTGTAGACGGGCATCAATGTTGAGGTAAAGATTCTTACCCGGCGTTGGCAGGGTTCGCTCCAGGACACGCAGGATCCTTCCCTGGGCATTGGTCTCGACGCGCTGAAATCCTACTTCACCGTGTAGTAGATGTTCATAAGACTTTTCGACCCCCACCTTGCCAATATAAGTTGTGGCGCTGTACTCCGAGGCGTCCAAGTGACGTAATTCCTCTTCATTAATTCGGCTTACATAGCCAATCGCGTGGCTGGCAAGGCTGCCCATCGGATAGTGCCGAGTGAGCTGTGCGACAATCTCGACGCCAGGCAGACGGTGCTGGTTGACGGCCACACGAGCCACCTCGGCATCACTGAGTCGAAAGCGTAACGGTACACCCTCAAAGCGACGTTTACGCCGCAACTGTTTACGGAAAGATTTTACCTCGTCATCACTAATGCGGATGAGTCCACGTAGGGTGGTGAGGGTCGCCTTGAGATTCTTGATGTGTTCGGGAATCAGTTCGAGGGTGTAGCTGGGCAGATTTTGTGCCAGCAGACGCCCCTGGCGGTCATAGATAAGCCCGCGGGTCGGCGCAATGGGCAACAGACTGACACGGTTGTTTTCGGAAAGGCTACTGTAGTGCTGAACATCAATAATCTGTAATTGAAACAGCCGGGCAAGCAGAATGAGCAATAAAATACCGGCCACGATAGCGCTGGTCAATATGCGTTTATTGATAATTTCGCTCTCGCGGATATGGTCCTTGATGGTCAGGGAAGAAAAACGTTGCATCGTCGACTTAGCTGACCTTATAGACTCGTCTGACGTGACGTAGCGTAATAAAAACCACGGACCAGAGCAGAGCACTCGTCAGCGCGGGCAGCAGGATATACCAGAATCCCGGGGCCTCGCCAATAATGCCCTTGATCCAGAAAATGATAATGGTCTGTATCAGTAAAAGAAAAAAGATCACGATGGACTGCTGCCAGAGGGGAAACAGACGCAGGCGCTGGTGGATCTGTAACACAATGAAGGCAATGATGACCATGGCCAGGGCATGTTGCCCCAGAAGCGTATCGCGCATGACATCCAGCAGCAGGCCCATACACCAGGCGACGCCCATGCCAATACGGTGTGGCAGGGCCAGGACCCAGTAAATCACCACCAGGGAAAGCCATTCCGGTCGCAGCAGACGGGCCCACTCCGGTATGGGGACGATCATCAGTGTTAAGGCGATGAGTAAACTGAAGGCAACGACGCCCATGCCCTGGGATTTGCTGAATTTCATTTACCGCGGGCCTGCTCAGGCGGATCCTTTCTCATACAACCCTCCTGTTCTTTCGATTGTTGTGGCCAGACCAGCAGGACTTCACGGCTGCGATTCAGGCGTGCCGTTGGCTCGGCAATCACCTTGGCAAAGGGCAGGCTCGGATCGGTATCGATCTGGATAATACGCCCGACCGGATACCCGGTAGGAAAGACGCAGCCCAGGCCGGAACTCACCAGCAGGTCACCAACGAGGACATCGGCATTGTTCGGCAAGTGGGGTAGCTCAATACGGTTTTCGGTACCGACACCAATCGCAATGGCACGTAGACCATTTCGGTTAATCTGCACCGGCAGGGCATGACTGGGGTCGGTAATCAGCAGGGCGGTACTGGAAAAGGGCCCCACATGCACCACCTGCCCCATGACCCCGGAGGCATCGATAATGGGCTGGCCGGCATAGACCCCTTCGCGGCTGCCTTTATTGATGACGACCTCGCGTTTGTATGGGTCAAGGTCGACTGACAGGAGTTCGGCAATGAGGACTCGCTCACCAAGGGTCTTGGAGGATTCGAGCAGGGCGCGGAGTTGCTGGTTCTCAACCTGTAAAAAAGTCAGTTTTTGCAACTCGGCCTTGAGTAACTGGTTTTGTGTCCGTAGCGTCTTGTTCTCGTCCTGCAGCGTCTCGCGGCTGGTAAAGGTGTCGGTGGTCCAGTTGAGCACTTCGCCGGGCAGGTTAACCATAAAACGCAGGGGATAGACCAGGGCGGACAGGCCGGAACGGACACTGTCCAGGTGATGGAAGCGGTGATCGAGGGTCATCAGTGCCACGGAGAGTAGCACGAAGATCAGTAAACGGACCCCTAGTGCTGGTCCCTGTGTAAAAAGTTGTTTAATGGCAAATCTCCTTCACCAACTCACAAAGGACAAAACAATACCATTTTATGCTGCTTGAGTGTGGCCCCCATTGGAATTCGTGGGGGCCAGAGGGTCTGATATCGGTACAAATGCTCGGAAACGGGGTGCCCGTATGACTTATTCGATAGTGAACAGGTCACCACCAAACTCATCAATCATTTCGAGGGCGCGACCGCCACCACGGGCAACACAGGTCAGCGGGTCTTCGGCAATAATCACCGGTAGGCCGGTTTCTTCCATGAGCAGGCGGTCCAGGTCACAGAGCAGGGCACCACCACCGGTCAGGACCATACCGCGCTCGGCGATATCAGCGGCTAGTTCGGGCGGGGTCTGTTCCAGGGCGGTCTTGACCGCGCTGACGATACCCGACAGGGGTTCCTGCAGGGCCTCGAGGATCTCGTTGCTGTTCAGGGTAAAGCTGCGTGGAATCCCCTCGGCCAGATTACGGCCTCGGACTTCCATTTCGCGGACCTCGTTGCCCGGATAGGCAGAGCCAATCTCATGCTTGATACGCTCCGCCGTGGATTCTCCGATCAGGCTGCCATAGTTGCGACGCACATAGTTAATAATCGCATCGTCAAAGCGGTCGCCGCCGATGCGGACCGAGGCGGAATAGACGATACCGCTGAGGGAAATCACCGCGACTTCGGTGGTACCACCGCCGATATCCAGCACCATGGAGCCACTGGCCTCGGAAATGGGCATACCGGCACCAATGGCGGCGGCCATGGGTTCTTCGATTAAAAAGACCTCGCGGGCACCGGCACCGTTGGCGGATTCACGAATGGCTCGGCGCTCGACCTGGGTCGAGCCACAGGGGACACAGATCAGGACGCGCGGGCTGGGTTTGAAAAACTTGGTTTCGTGAACCTTTCGAATAAAGTGTTGCAGCATTTTTTCGGTCACGGTGAAGTCGGCGATGACGCCGTCTTTCATGGGGCGAATGGCGACGATATTGCCGGGGGTACGACCGAGCATGCGCTTGGCCTCCATGCCGACGGCGGCAATATTCTTTGGCCCGCCCGGGCCGCGTTCCTGACGAATAGCGACTACCGAGGGTTCGTTAAGGACGATGCCCTTACCCTTGACGTAAATCAGCGTATTGGCCGTGCCAAGATCGATGGAAATGTCGTTGGAAAATAGACCGCGAAAACTCTCAAACATAGTAATAATTCTTTTTAGGTTAGGATTTTGCCTGGTGGCAGCTACTTTAATCAATCATAGGGGCTTTGGGCAAGCAGGTATATGTGATAATTTAATGGTTTTGCTCAACTAGTCACACCACAACCCTCGCGGGAGCGAATATGTCCCTTGAAACTGATGACGTCAAGCGAATTGCCCACTTGGCGCGATTGGCTATTGATGAAGCCGATATTCCTGGTTACGCCCGTAACCTGTCCAACATCCTGGATTTGGTCGAACAGATGAATTCGGTGAATACCGATGCGGTTAGACCCATGGCCCACCCGATGGATGCACAGCAGCGGTTGCGCCCGGATGTGGTGACGGAGGTGAATCAGCGTGAGAAATTCCTGGCGAACGCGCCACTCGCCGAGGCCGGCCTGTTTCTGGTGCCCAAGGTAATTGAGTAAGGTTTTCGTCAGCACGTTTAAAAAATTTTTCTGAAAATGGATTCAAGCATGCATACCAAGAGTCTTGCCGAACTGGCAGAAGGCCTACGCAATAAAGACTTCTCCAGCGAGGAGCTTACCCGATCTTCATTAGCGCGGATTAAACAATATGATATTCAGTTAAACAGTTTTATTACTGTCGCTGAAGCACCGGCATTGGCCCAGGCGCGGCAGGCCGATGCACAGCTTGCCAGTGGCAAGGCCGGTCCCCTGACCGGGATCCCCATCGCGCAGAAAGATATTTTTTGTACCGAGGGGGTTCGCACCAGCTGTGCCTCAAAGATGCTCGACAATTTTATCTCACCCTACAATGCCACCGTCGTGCAAAAGTATAATGATGCCGGCGCGGTGATGATTGGCAAGACCAACATGGATGAATTTGCCATGGGTTCGTCCAATGAAACCAGTTTTTATGGGGCGGTAAAAAATCCGTGGGATCTTGAAGCCGTCCCCGGTGGTTCCTCCGGGGGGTCGGCGGCCTGTGTGGCCGCGCGTTTAGTCCCTGCGGCCACGGGTACCGACACCGGCGGCTCGATTCGTCAGCCAGCCGCGCTGTGTGGCATCACCGGCATTAAGCCAACCTATGGCCGCGTCTCGCGCTACGGCATGATTGCCTTTGCCTCCAGCCTGGACCAGGCCGGTGCCATGGCCGGATCGGCCGAAGACACGGCAATGATGCTGAATGCCATGGCGGGATTTGACCCGAAGGACTCCACCAGTATCGAAAAAGATGTGCCTGACTATACGGCGTCACTCAACAATGACATTAAAGGCCTTAAGATCGGCTTACCTAAGGAATACTTTGGTGAAGGTCTGGATGCTGATGTGGCGGCGAAGATTGAACAGGCGATTGAAGAATATAAAAAATTAGGTGCTGAGATTGTAGAGATCAGTTTGCCAAATTCATCCCTCTCCGTCCCGGTCTATTATGTTGTCGCCCCGGCCGAGTGTTCCACCAATCTGTCCCGATTTGATGGTGTGCGCTATGGCTATCGTTGTGAAGATCCAGAAGACCTGGAAGATTTATACAAGCGCTCCCGTGGCGAGGGCTTTGGCGCTGAGGTCAAACGACGTATCATGATCGGTACCTATGCCCTGTCGGCAGGTTACTACGATGCCTATTATCTTAAGGCGCAGAAACTGCGCCGCCTGATCAGCGAAGACTTTAAACAGGCGTTTGAAAAGGTGGATGTCATTATGGGGCCGACCGCGCCATCAACGGCTTTCAAGATTGGTGAAAAGTCCGATGACCCGATCACCATGTACCTGTCCGATATCTATACCATTGCCACTAACCTGGCGGGACTGCCGGGGATGTCCGTCCCGGCAGGTTTTAGTAATAGTCTGCCTGTGGGTTTACAGATTATCGGTAATTACTTTGATGAAGCACGGCTATTAAACGTCGCTCATCAGTATCAGAACGTCACAGACTGGCATCGACAAATCCCGAAGGGATTTGAATGATATTTAACGCAAAGTCGCGAAGGCGCAATGAGCGCAAAGATTTTTTTTCTTTGCGAACTCTGCGTCTTTGCGTTGAGAGGAATAAATAATGCAGTGGGAAACCGTTATTGGTCTTGAGATTCATACGCAGCTTGCGACCAGGAGTAAAATTTTTTCCGCTGCCTCGACGGCCTATGGTGCCGAGGCGAACACCCAGGCCTGTGCCGTTGACCTGGGCCTGCCCGGTGTGCTGCCGGTACTAAATGCCGAGGTCGTGACGATGGCCATCAAGTTTGGTCTGGCCATTGATGCCACGGTGGCGCCGCTGTCAGTGTTTGCACGTAAAAACTATTTCTATCCGGATCTGCCGAAGGGTTATCAGATCAGTCAGATGGAACTCCCCATTGTTGAACACGGTAAGCTGGAAATCAGCCTCGAAGATGGCACGAAAAAAGTCATTGGCGTAACACGCGCGCACCTGGAAGAGGATGCGGGTAAGTCATTACATGAAGACTTTCAGGGCATGACCGGTATCGATCTAAATCGTGCCGGCACGCCTTTGCTGGAGATCGTCTCCGAGCCGGATATGCGTTCGGCCAAAGAGGCCGTTGCCTACATGAAGAAAATGCATTCACTGGTGCGCTATCTTGGCATCAGTGATGGCAATATGCAGGAGGGTTCGTTTCGCTGTGACGCCAATGTTTCGGTACGTCCCAAGGGACAAAAAGAATTCGGTACTCGTGCTGAACTAAAAAACATTAACTCATTTCGCTTTGTGGAACGAGCCATCAATATTGAAGTAGAGCGTCAGATTGATATTCTTGAGGCTGGCGGTAAGGTCGTACAGGAAACGCGTCTGTATGATGCGAACAAAGATGAAACACGCTCCATGCGTTCCAAAGAAGAGGCGATGGATTACCGTTACTTTCCTGACCCGGATTTACTACCGGTTGAGATTACGGCGGAGCAGATTGAGACCGTGCGGCAGACGCTGCCGGAATTACCCGAGGCGAAGAAGACGCGCTTTATCAGTGATTATCAGTTATCCGAGTACGATGCCGATATCTTAACAAACAGTCGTGAGCTGGCCGATTATTTTGAAGACGTCGCCAGACAGTCTGGAGAAACCAAGCTATCGGCAAACTGGGTGATTGGTGAGCTTTCAGCTATGTTAAACAAAGAAGGCAAAGATATTTCGGTATCTCCAGTATCGGCGGATATGCTGGCGGGTATGTTGATACGTATTAAAGATAATACTATTTCCGGCAAGATCGCCAAGGAAGTCTTCGAAGCCATGTGGCAGGGCGAAGGTGATGCCGACACGATTATTGATAATAAAGGTCTCAGGCAAATCAGCGACACAGGCGCCATCGAAAAGGTCCTGGACGAAATCATCGCCGCCAATCCACAACAGTTTGATCAATTGAAGGGCGGTAAAGATAAACTCATGGGGTTCTTTGTCGGTCAGGTCATGAAGGCCATGGGTGGCAAGGCCAATCCTGCGCAAGTCAACGAGTTAATGAAGAAGAAGCTGGCGTAAGCGACTTTTTGTTCTCTATAAAGAATCCAATATTATGCGTGATACCTTGCAACGTTTTTTATTTGAAGAGCACCCCATTCGTGGCAGTCGGGTGCATCTGGACGCCACCTGGCAGGCCGTGCTCGAACGACATGACTATCCGACACCGGTAAAACAACTTCTGGGTGAACTGATGAGTGCGGCGGTGTTATTAACAACAACGCTGAAGGTGCAGGGCCGTATGATCATGCAGATCCAGGGGACAGGTCCACTAAAGTTACTAGTCGTCGAGTGCACCAACAACCTGACACTGCGTGCGGTGGCCAAGAGTGATGACGAGGTGCCGAGCGGGAGCCTGACGGAACTTATGGGTGATGGCCAACTGGTGATTACCCTGGAGACCGATCGCCAGCAGGAACGTTACCAGAGTATTGTGGAGTTATCCGGTAATAGTCTGGCGGAGGCGCTGACACAATATCTGAATCAATCAGATCAACTGGCAACTTACTTGTGGCTGTCGGCGGATCAGCAACAGAGCAGTGGTCTGCTGATCCAGCGTCTACCCGAGACCGGTCTGGAGAAGGATGAAGATGCCTGGAACCGGATATGGCAGTTAAGCAATACGATTACGGAAGATGAATTACTGCAGTTGTCACACGAGGAACTCATGCACCGCCTCTATCATGAAGAAGACGTGCGAGTCTTTGAGCCTGAGCCGGTCTGTTTTCGCTGCAGCTGCTCGCGTGACCGTGTGGCCAATATGTTTATGACACTGGGGTATGAAGAAGTAAAAGATATGCTCAGGGAGCAGGGTAAACTGGAAGTGGCCTGCGAGTTTTGTTATCACAAGTATGAATTCGATGAAGTGGATATAGAACAGTTATTTGCCTCCGATACACCACGCCCACCAGACGTCCATTTACACTGAGTGATATAAGCTACTCAACCCGCAGGCGCTTGGTCGCAAAGTTTATTCAACAGGTTTCTTATCTTGCGCCTTGTAGCCGCGAGTAAAAAATTATTTCTAGCTGTTGTGGCAGACGGGACAGTCGGGGTCCTTTTTAAGTTTTAATGTCCGCCATTCCATCTGTAGGGCATCCAGTAACAGCAATTTATTTTCCAGAGGCTCGCCTACACCAAGCAGGACTTTGATCGCCTCCGTCGCCTGAATCGAACCAATGACCCCGACTAGCGGTGCCAGCACGCCATTATCCGTACAGTTCAGGTCTTCGCCACCTTCTTCCTTATATAAACATTGATAACAGGGTGTATCCGTTCCCTGGTTCATAAAGACACTGACCTGGCCTTCAAAACGGATTGCGGCACCGGAGACCAGCGGTTTGTGGTGCGCCACGCAGGCACGATTGACGGCGAAACGGGTAGCAAAGTTATCGCAACCATCGACGGCCAGGTCGACTTGTGGTAACAGGGCGTGGAGGGATTCATCCTCCAGGCGGGCGGAAAATTTGCTAATGACAATATCGGGATTAATCTTTTTGAGGGAATCCGCCGCCGATGCTACCTTGGGGCGGCCAAGATCATCGACACTATGAATAATTTGTCGTTGCAGATTTGATAACTCTACCGTATCAAAATCGGCCAGAATGAGATGACCCACACCGGCACTTGCCAGATACATGGCCGCGGCGGAACCCAGACCGCCCAGGCCAACAATGAGTACCGTGCTATCCAGTAGTTTTTGCTGCCCACTGACATCGACTTGCGGCAGCATGATCTGACGGCTGTAACGTAATAACTGGTTGTCATCCATAAGTAAAGCAGGCTCGAGGTTCTAGGTACGAGGCTCTAGGGTATCGAATATCGGAATAAAGTAAACATTGGAAATCGGTGATGTGATAAAAATCAACGCTGGCGTCTGAGAACCTAGCACCTAGAAGTAATGCCGCCAATGTTGGGGGCGCTCGTCACGACAGCCGTGTACCTGCTTTTCATAACGATTAATCGAGACATCACGGCTGACGTTATTGTATCCGAGGTTGATACGCAGGGTTTCTTCGCTGTAGTAATAGAGTGCACGTTTCATTTTACTCAGCAGACTGTTATCGAGGTGATAGCCCAGTTCGATCAGGGCCTGTTCGATAATATTCAGTGTGACGTAGGTGATATCATAACTGATGCTGAGCTGCGTGGCGCTGATGGCCGTGACCTGTTCAATACCTTGCACGTCAACCAGCATCACCATGGCCGATTGTGCCTGATGGGCATCGGGGTGAGGTGTGGCAAAGATAATTTCGCGATGTCTAAGCGTGGTTTCCAAATTTAATACCTCTCGCCTAATGCTAACGCGCAATCATGACGGGTCAAGTAAAAAGTTTTAATATCATTGAATGCTTATTTAGTGGTATTGCGCCATAACGACGCGGGGCAGGTTTGCCAGGTCGTTGTGCCCCGTAATATTTTTGTAATTCAGTGAGCGGAGCAATTCTGTGATTAAGGTGCTTTGGTCATAGCCATGTTCCAGTATGAGCCAGCCATCTGTCGTCAGAAACTGACGGGCCTGAGTGGCGATTTCACGTATATCATCCAGTCCATCGACACCACTGGAGAGTGCCGTTGCGGGCTCAAAGCGAACATCACCGCGAGAAAGATGCGGGTCGTGCAAGGCAATATAGGGGGGGTTGGAGACAATCATATCGAAGTTGACTTCGGTGCCAAGCGGTTGGAACCAGTGGCCATGTTGAAAGTGAACGTTTTTAATTTTTAAGCTCTGTGCATTCTCTGTGGCGACAATTAAAGCCTGTCTGGATTGTTCAATACCTGTTACCGAACAGGCGGGTCGCTCCCGGGCAATCGCCAGGGCAATGGCACCACTCCCCGTACCCAGGTCGAGAATTTTTTTATGTGTACCAGGGGGAATTTTTTCCAGGCTTAGTTCAACGAGAAGCTCGGTTTCGGGGCGGGGGATTAGGGTGTCCGCTGTGACCTTTAGTGGCATGGACCAGAACTCCTGTTCGCCCACGATGTAGGCAATGGGTTCACCCCGGCGGCGGCGCTCGAGTAGGTCGATGAAGTATTGATATTGTGTCGAGGTAATGGTTTTTTCCGGCCAGGTAAAAAGATACGTACGGTTTTCCTGCAGGACATAGGCGAGAAGAATTTCGCTATCCAGGCGCGCCGAGTCCGAAGTGACGGAGAGTTGTTCATTGCCAAATTGCAGCAGGTAAGAAAGACTGTTTTTCATTGGCAGATTATAGGGAGGCAGGCTTTAGCTGTCATTGCCCTGAAGGCAGGGAGTGAAATATTCAGTGACCGTTATGTTGACCTGGCGGTCTGTCGGGCGGATGGAAAAGCGACGGGCTAAAGCCCCGTAATTTTTCGCAGGTCAAAGCCCCACAGGGCGGGATCTTCTACGTTGGCAATACTCTCCTGTGACCGGGCAAGGTCGATGATCTGCATCGGGATAGGCGTTTTTGCGTTACTGGAGAAAAATACCTTAACCTTTGGTGTCAACAGACTCTTGGTGGATTGATCGGTCACCACGCCGAGGCGGCCGGATTGCAGCTTGACCAGCGTCCCGGTCGGGTAGATACCGACCGTTTTAACGAAGGCATTAAAGACGGCCTCATCAAAGTGGCCATTCTTCCATTCTGCCATTTTCCGAATCGAGTCGGCAGGTTCCCAGCCGTCTTTATAACTGCGGTTCGAGGTAATGGCATCATAGACATCGCAAACCGCGCCCATTTTGGCGTAGAGCGATAAGTCTTCAGTGGAAAGTCTGTCCGGATAGCCATTACCGTCGATACGTTCATGATGATGCCGACAGACGTCAAGCGCGATATCATCAACATCGTCAGCGGCTTTGAGTACCTCCCAGCCTCGCACGGGGTGTGTCTTGATGACATCGAATTCCGGATCGGTGAGTCTGCCCGGTTTATTCAGGATGTCATCGGGGATGGCCATTTTGCCAATATCGTGTAGCAGACCGGCCATGCCCAGCGATTGTAACAAGTCATCTTCGACGTTTAGCTGTTTACCCAGGGCGATCATCAGGGCGCAGACGGCAACCGAGTGCAGGTAGGTATAGTCATCCTTGGTTTTCAGGCGGGCCAGACTCAGGAGCGCCCCCGGATTACGTGTGATCGACTGGGAGATTTCCTCGACCAGAGAGACGGTTTCACCAATGGGCAGCGCATTACCCATGCGTGCCTCCTGAAACATGGAGGTAATGGCCAGCTTTGCCTTCGCCTGTATCTTGCGAGCCGTATCCAGCTCTTCATCCAGTGAAACGCGCGCCTCCATGGCGTGTTGATTTTTAGTCGCACGCAGCAGGGCGGCGTTGGTTTTCTGCTGTTCGTCGGTCTCGGAAATGGCGTTTACCCGCACGGCGACATCGAGCCCCTGTGCGCTATCGATCCATACCTCGGTGATACCACAGTGCTGTAGCGTCTCCAGGTCTTTGGTATTGGTGAGCTTGAAGGATGATCTCAGGAAGGGGTGTTCCATCCAGCTACCGCAGAGTTCGTCAACAAACATCCCCAGCTGCAGGTCCTGAACACTAATTTTCTTGCGCATTAAGAGTCAGTACTTAATTTATGATTCATCAAAATTGAGCATAGCATAAAACCAGCTAATCACTCCCCTGGTCGTTGTGGGGTTTTTGATCGCGCGGGAAGTGTCGTGAAAAACCTGTTGGGTGTGAGGTGTTACTCATCACCCATGGCGGCGAGTAAATCGGCCTGATACTCACTGATTAGCGGCTCAATCACATCATCGAGATTGCCCTGCATGACTTCATCCAGCTGATAGATGGTCAGGCCAATACGGTGATCGGTGATGCGCCCCTGAGGATAGTTATAGGTGCGTATACGCTCCGAGCGGTCCCCACTGCCCACTAATGACTTGCGCGTCTGGGCCTGTTCGGCCTGTCGTTTGTCGATCTCCTGCTGATTGAGTTTGGCCTGCAGGACACTCATGGCGCTTGCGCGGTTCTTGTGCTGTGAACGTTCGTCCTGGCACTCGACCACTATGCCTGTGGGCAGGTGAGTCAAACGAATGGCCGAGTCCGTTTTGTTGACGTGTTGTCCACCGGCGCCGGAGGCACGAAAGGTGTCGACCTTGAGGTCTGCTGGGTTGATTTCAATCTTTTCCAGTTCATCGGCCTCGGGCATGATGGCCACGGTACAGGCCGAGGTGTGGATGCGACCCTGAGACTCGGTCTCGGGGACACGTTGGACGCGATGGACACCGGACTCAAACTTTAATTTTGAATAGGCACCCTGTCCCACAATGCGCGCGATAATTTCTTTATAACCGCCGTGTTCGCCTTCGTGTTCACTCATAATCTCCAGTTGCCAGCGGCGACGTTCTGCATAACGGGCATACATGCGAAACAGGTCACCGGCAAAGATGGCGGCTTCATCACCACCGGTACCGGCGCGGACTTCGAGAAATATATTTTTATCATCGTTAGGGTCGGTTGGCAGCATGAGTGTCTGTAGCGCCTGCTCCAGCTGATCAATTTGCACTTTGCCGGTTTTTAGTTCTTCCTGTGCCATTTCGCGCATTTCGGCGTCGTCTTCTTCCAGCATCAATCTGGCCTCGTCCATGCTGGCGATGATTTTCTGGTAGTCGCGAAAGGTGGTGACGACCGGGTTGATCTGTGCGTACTCCTGCGACAGGGCGCGGAACTGGTTTTGATCGCCAATCACGCCGGGGTCGGCCAGCAGGGCATTAATTTCTTCGAGGCGTTCAGAAAGGCCTTCCAGTTTGTTCTGGATCGAGGTTTTCATAGGTGATTACCGTTATTCGTCCTGTTCTTTGATGCCCAGACACTCACGGGCGTGCCGCAACCAGATGTCGCGGCCTTCATGTGCCGCCTGTTTCATTCGACTCGTTGGGATGTGGATTAACTTGTTGGTCAGGGTGCGAGCCAGCTCAGTCATGACCTCGTCGACATCCCGGCCACTGGCGAGCTGACGTTGTGCCTGGGTCAGGGCGGCATCGCGCAGCTCCTCGGCCTGGTCACGATAGCGCCGAATGGCATCGACCACATGTCGTGAACGCAGCCAGCCCATAAAATGCTGTGTCTGTAGCTGGATGATTTCCTCGGCCTGTTCTGCGGCCTCCTGGCGGGATTTCATATTTTCTTCGATGACATTCTGCAGGTCATCGACCGTATATAAATAGACATCATTGAACTCACCCACTTCCGGTTCAATGTCGCGAGGCACGGCGATATCGACCATGAACATGGGGCGGTGCTTACGTTTTTTTAAGGCACGTTCGACCGCACCCTTGCCCAAAATAGGTAACTGGCTGGCGGTCGATGAAATGACAATATCTGCATCGACCAGCCGATCCGGCATTTCGGCGAGGGCAATGGCCTCGGCATTAAATTGTCTGGCGAGGATTTCGGCGCGCTCCACGGTACGATTGGCCACGATCATTTTATGGACTTTTTGTTCACTCAGGTGGCGGGCCACCAGCTCAATGGTCTCACCGGCCCCAATGAGCAGGGCGGTATGTTCCGAGAGGTTAGAAAAGATCTGTTTGGACAGGCTGACAGCAGCAAAGGCCACCGAGACGGCGCTGGCACCAATGGCCGTATCGGTGCGGACCTTTTTGGCCACGGCAAAGGTATGTTGAAACAGGCGATTGAGTTGCTGCCCCAGAGTGCCGGCATCATTGGCTACGCTATAGGCATCTTTTATCTGGCCAAGAATCTGCGGCTCGCCCAGGACCAGTGAATCGAGGCCACTGGCAACGCGTAGAATATGCTGTACCGCCGCGCTGTCGGTATGGGTATAAATATAGGGTTTGACGTCTTCGGCCGTTAAGTGATGATAGTGACTAAACCAGTCAATCAGGGTCTGTAAATCACCATCTTCGAGACCGCCGCAGTAGAGTTCGGTACGATTGCAGGTCGAGACAATGGCGGCCTCGGTAATGGGGGTCTGGCGGGTAAGTTCCTGCAGCGCGGTGCATAATTTTTCCGGCACAAACGCGACCTTCCCACGGATATCCACGGGGGCGGTTTTGTGATTAATGCCAAATGCCAGTAAAGTCACGCTGTCTTGCCTTGTTGAAAAGTTGATTCTCGCCCTTGGACTTGGTGTCGGTCAGCCCCATGTGCTACATGAGGGGGCGTATTATAAAGGTAAAAGTCATAAAAGTCGGTTATATTAAACGGGCGAATGAGTAAAATTCCTGCCCTGTAATTTAAGGTTGTCTCCAAGATGATGAAAAAATTGATTGTTTTCCTGTCGCCACTCCTGCTGGCGGCCTGTATCGGCCAGCCGACCAGAACATCGGAAGTCGCGGCTACTCAAGCACCTGCGGTGACTGCCCGGCACGCAGCAACCACTCCTCCGGCGAAAAAAACGACGCCGCTGAGTAGTGAGTTGTTGTACCACCTAATGGTGGCCGAGATTGCAGGCCAGCGCGGCCAACTGGCGATCGCGGTTCAGCAATATTATCAGGCCGCCCTGCTTTCACGCGACCCGGATGTTGTCGAACGGGCGGCCCGGATCGCCATCTATGCCCGGGATGACGTGATCGCCCTTAAGATAGGTAAGCTGTGGCTGCAACTGGAACCCGATAGTGTGCAGGCCTATACGGTGATTGCCACGGCGCAGATCAAACAGGCGCAATATGATGCCGCCCTGCAGACACTGGATCACCTGCTCACGCTGACCGAACAACATGGCCAGCGTGGTTATCACTTTATTTTCAGTTTACTTGGGCGGCAGCGGGATAAACAGGCCGCCCTCGACCTGCTCGACAAGCTGATGAAAAAACATGGCCAGACAGCGGATGCCCTGTTTGCCTATGGTCGACTGGCGTTACTGGTCGGAGAGCTGGACAAGGCGACCACAGCGGTTAAGCATCTGCTGGTACTCAAGCCGGAGTGGGAAGATGCCCAGCAATTGTGGGTCAACTTGTTAATTCGTCAGGGCAAGGATACCGAGGCGCTGGATTTTCTGGCAAAAACCGTGGCGAAGTACCCGCAGAATCAAGCCATGCGTATGTATTATGCCCGCAAGCTGGTCGATGAAAAACGTCTGGCCGATGCGTTCGAGCAATTCAAGATTCTGCTGGAGCAGGACAACACCAATATGGATGCCCGCTATGCCCTGGGCCTGTTGTCACTGGAAATGAATCACCTGGACGATGCCGAGGGCTATTTCAAGGCGCTCTACGCCGACCAGGAGCGGTCCGGTGAAGCCGCCTTTTACCTGGGTCAAATTGCCGAACAACGGCATAAAGATAAGGATGCCATTCACTGGTATTCGCTGGTGAGTGATGGGCAGCACTATGTCGGGGCACAGATTCGTATTGCCATGACCCTGGCACAGGCGGGTGACCTGGAGGCGGCCCGCAAGCGTCTGCATAATATCGAGGCGACCTCCCCCAGCATCGAATTGCGCCTATACCTGGCAGAAGGTGAGCTCCTGCGCACGGCCAATCGCTCTCAGGAGGCCTTTGACCTTTATAGCAAGGCCCTGTTGAAAATGCCGGGGAATAGCCAGTTGTTATATGCTCGCGCGCTAACGGCGGAAAAACTGGAGCATCTCGACGTTGCGGTGCAGGACCTGAAGACGATTGTCAAACAGGAGCCGAATAATGTGCAGGCGCTGAATGCCCTGGGCTATACCCTGGCGGATCGTACCAAGCATTATAAGGAGGCCCTGAAATATATCGAAGCCGCCTATAAGCTCAACTCGACGGACCCGGCCATTATCGACAGCCTGGGCTGGGTTTACTACCGTATGGGGAATCACGATAAGGCATTGCACTATCTTCAGCAGGCCTTCGCCCTGCTAAAAGATCCTGAGATTGGCGCCCACCTGGGTGAAGTCCTGTGGGTCACGGGTAAGCAGCAACAGGCTCGGCAGGTCTGGAAAGAGGCCTTGCAGACACAGCCGCAGCACAAGACTTTGCGCGACGTGATTAAACGATTTACCCAATGAGGGGCGCGCTGCTTTGCCTGACAATCCTGTTTGTTTCAACGGCCTGTAGCACCATCGCCCCACCGCCGACCCGGGAGAATATCTCCTGGCAGGCGCATCAGCATCAGGTCGCTCAGCTGCAATACTGGACCATCACTGGGCGTCTGGCGGTGAGTCATGGCAGCGAGTCCTGGAATCTCGACGTGTTATGGCAGCAACAGGGTGATGCCTACTTTATTAAGCTGACCGGACCTCTGGGTGCAGGACAAATTCAACTGCGTGGTGATCAAGATGGTGTGGTCCTGGAGGATGGTGAGCATCATCCCCAATATGCGGAAAACCCCGATAGTTTGCTCTACGACAATACCGGCCTGAAAATACCGGTCAATGGTATGCGTTTCTGGGTGCGTGGCCTGCCGGCGCCGCAAATGCACGAAGATTCGCGGGCTCTGGTCGCCGGCAGGTTAACGCAATTACATCAGGCAGGCTGGCAACTCCAGTTTCGTCGCTACCAGCAGGTGAAGACTACGGTGTTGCCACAAAAACTCTTTATGCAGCGAGGCGACCTGGAAGTAAGGCTGATGATTGATCAGTGGCAGCTGGGTCTGCCGAATTCGTAAAGACCGTTTGATTTATACTGCCGGGCAAAACCGTTGCAACGTCGTCAACTCCTTGGAGTCTTTAAATTGCTATCACTTATCGGGGCCGCCCTGCTCGGGGTGCCGATGTTGTTGAGTACGGGGATTTTCGATACGACGGGTTCAGTTGCAAAGGGCATTCTGGTCGACACGCGCCAGATTCAGCCCGGGCACTATCAAAGCATTGAGTACGCCGGTCGGGAGTTTTGGGTCTACCACTGGTCAGCAAAAGACCGACGGCGTGGCAATGTGCGAGATGACAGGCAGGCGTGGTCGGTCCTGATTCCCTATGAGCCGTATCGGGGCTGTCGCGTGCATCTGCAGGACAACATGAGCAAGGCCATGCGCTTTGTCGAGCCCTGTTTTAATGCCGGTTTTGATGTCAGGGGCAGACGCTGGCCCGGCACGGGGGTGGCCCGGCAACGGGATTTACCAAGCCTGGCCTATGAATGGCAGAATAATCACGAGCTCCTCCTGCAGCCGGGAAAGACAGCAAAGCCAGAATGACAACGCCATCCTCAACACAGACCTGGTTCGCCCCGGCCAAGCTGAATCTTTTTTTGCATATTACGGCCCGACGAGAGGATGGCTTTCACCTGTTGCAGAGCATATTTCAGTTTCTGGACTATGGTGATGCGCTTAACTTTCGCATCACAGAGACAGAGGCAATCCAGCGTTTAGCGGGAAATGAACATCTGCCACTGGAACAGGACCTGATTTACCGTGCGGCACGATTGCTACAGCAACATTGCAGCGTCAGGCAAGGTGTTCAACTGAGTATCGAGAAAAGACTTCCCATGGGCGGTGGCCTGGGCGGGGGTAGTTCCGATGCCGCCACCACCCTGGTGGCACTCAATCAGCTCTGGGGCTGTGGTCTGGACAAAGCGGCCCTGGCCAGGCTGGGCCTGCAACTGGGTGCGGATGTGCCGGTCTTTGTCCAGGGTCAGGCCGCCTGGGCAGAGGGTGTGGGTGAGCAATTACAGCCTCTGCCGGACCTGCCTGAACCCTGGTATGTGGTCCTGATCCCCGGAGTAAGTGTCTCGACTGCCAAGGTTTTTTCAGATTCGCAATTGAACCGATCCTGTCCAGCCATTACAATACGCGACTTTCTGGCCGGGCGAGCGGGCAATGTCTGTGAGGCGGTGGTGTGCCGCCATTATCCTGAAGTCGCCGCGGCCCTGAGCGCACTCTCCCAATATGGGGCGGCGCGGATGACCGGCACCGGGGCTTGCGTCTTTTGCGCCTTTGCATCCGAACAGGCAGCCCGACAGGCCTGGACAGCATTGTCAGTAGACTGGCAGGGATTTGTGGCCCGAGGTTGTAACACGTCACCTCTTTATACACAGGGTCGGGTAGCGAGGGGGGAGTAGCGAGGGCTGTTTATGACCTTACTCATTCCTCGAATTTTTTATTGGGCCGTCGCCAAGCGGTAAGGCACAGGGTTTTGATCCCTGCATCCCCAGGTTCGAATCCTGGCGGCCCAGCCAAATAAAGATAGGGCCTAGGTCCGAGGGACGAGGATCTAGGAACAAAAACGTAGTAACGGCGTCAGCCGGTATGCTGTTTACCCTAGAACCTAGAACCTAGAATCTAGTACCTCGATACTAGAACCTGTTTTTTTAACCGAAGGGGTTAACGTGGCCGACAGCAGCATGATGGTCTTTGCGGGGAATGCCAATCCGCAGCTGGCACAAAGCATTGCCGGGCATTTGCATATGTCCCTGGGCAAGGTCATTGTGGGCCGCTTTAGTGATGGCGAGGTGATGGTCGAGGTAATGGAGAACGTCCGCGGTCGTGACGTCTTCATTGTGCAGCCGACCTGTGCGCCGACCAATGAAAACCTGATGGAACTGCTGGTCATGATCGATGCCATGCGGCGTTCCTCGGCGGCACGTGTCACCGCCGTCATCCCTTATTTTGGTTATGCCCGGCAGGACCGCCGCCCACGTTCAGCACGTGTGCCGATTACGGCCAAGGTAATTGCCGATATGATTGGTGCCGTCGGTGCGGATCGTGTCCTGACGGTCGATTTACACGCCGACCAGATCCAGGGGTTTTTCGATATCCCGGTCGATAATGTCTATGCCTCGCCTATTTTGCTGGGCGATGTCTGGCGGCAGAAGCACCCGGACCTGATGGTGGTCTCACCGGATGTGGGCGGGGTAGTAAGAGCGCGGGCCCTGGCCAAGCGTCTGGATGATGCGGACCTGGCGATTATTGATAAACGCCGACCGCGCGCCAATGTGGCCCTGGTCATGAATATTATCGGTGATGTCGAAGACCGCACCTGCGTCATCGTCGATGACCTGGTCGACACGGCGGGCACGCTGTCGCAGGCGGCGCGAGCGTTAAAAGAACACGGTGCGAAGAAGGTCGTGGCCTACTGTACACACCCGGTATTCTCCGGTCCGGCGGTGGACAATATTGCCAACTCGGCTCTGGACGAGATTGTGGTGACCGACACCATTCCGTTATCGGAGGCCGCGCAGGCCTGTAACAAGATTCGTCAGCTGAGTATTGCCGAGCTGCTGGCCGAGACCATGCGCCGCGTGAGTAACGAAGAATCGGTGAGTAGTTTATTTGTCGACTAGATTTTGAAGCACCTGCCTCGGCGGGTGCTTCAATTTAAGTAACCTCTCCTGGTCGCGGGGGAGGGCAGTCACCAGGTGACTGTATTTTTTTAATCCTTTTAGAGGAGTACTACCATGGCTGAGAATTTTATTCTCGAAGCAGAACCACGCGATGACCTGGGGAAGGGTGCGAGCCGCCGCCTGCGTCGCACAGGACAGGTACCTGCCATTATGTATGGTGCCGGTAAGGAACCCACTTCGATCTCGTTGAACCAGAATGCACTGATCCATCACCTGGAGAATGAAGCCTTCTTTTCCCATATCCTCACCGTCAAACTCGGTGGTCAGGAAGAGAACGCGATTCTAAAGGCGGTTCAGCGTCACCCGAGCAAACCCACCATTAATCATATCGATTTGCAACGTGTCAGCGCGAAAGAAAAGATTCGCCTCCATGTACCACTACACTTCATTAATGAAGATGTGGCACCCGGTGTGAAGGAAGGCGGCATGGTGGCTCACAGTGTGATTGAAGTGGAAGTTCAGTGTTTGCCAAAAGACCTGCCCGAATTTATCGAAGTCGATCTGGGTGCACTGGAAATGGACGGTATTTTTCATATGACCGATATCGTTGCCCCCAAAGGTGTTGAGCTGTTTGAACTGACACACGGCGCTGACCATGATCAGCCTGTAGCCTCTATCCACTTACCGCGTGGTGCCAAGGATGCAGACGAAGAGGCTGGTGAAGCAGCAGCAGCAGAAGAAGGCGGCGAGGCTTAATCACCTCACTGATGACAGGGACCGGCGTTGTCTGGCGGAATTGCACTCATTGTTGGCCTGGGAAATCCAGGTAAGGAATACGAAGCAACCCGCCACAACGCCGGTTTTTGGTTTGTCGACGCCCTCGCGCGTCAACAACAGATTAGCTTTAAGACTGAAAAAAAATTCCATGGACAGCTGGCGCGTTATACGCAGGCAGGGGAAGATGTCTGGTTGTTAAAGCCGGACACCTTTATGAACCTCAGTGGCCAGGCCGTGCAGGCCGTTTGCCAGTTTTATAAAATTCCCTTAGAGAGAATTCTTGTTGCACACGATGAATTAGATCTTGAGCCAGGCATTGCTCGACTGAAAAAGGGCGGTGGTCACGGTGGCCATAATGGTCTGCGCGATATTATGTCGCGGCTGGGAAAAGATTTTTACCGACTGCGTCTGGGCATCGGTCATCCCGGTGACAAAGCCAAAGTCACGGCTCATGTTTTAAATAAAGTTTCAGCAGATGATGAACGCGCCATTGAAGATGCGATTAATGATGCATTACGCGTTTTGCCAGACATTGTTGGTGGTGAAATTCAAAAGGCCATGCATCAGCTGCATTCAAAATAGAATAACCAGGTCCTAGGACCTAGATACCAGGAACTGAAATTATGGGATTTAAATGCGGAATTGTGGGTTTACCCAACGTGGGCAAGTCTACGCTATTCAATGCCCTGACCAGGGCAGGTATCCAGGCAGAAAATTATCCCTTCTGTACCATCGAGCCCAATGTCGGCGTCGTACCCATGCCCGATCCACGACTGGAAAAACTTGCCGCGATTGTGAATCCCGAGCGTGTCCTGCCAACCACGATGGAGTTCGTCGATATCGCCGGTCTGGTGGAAGGTGCCTCCAAGGGGGAAGGGCTGGGGAATAAATTTCTGGCCAATATCCGCGAGACCGATGCCATTGCCCACGTGGTGCGCTGCTTCGAGAATGATGATGTGGTGCACGTCGCCGGCAAGATCAGCCCGCTGGACGACATTGAGATTATCAACACCGAGCTGGCGCTGGCCGATATGGATTCTGTCGACAAAGCCCTGCATCGATATAGCAAGGTAGCAAAGTCGGGTGATAAAGAGGCCAAGATCAGGGTCGAACTGCTGGAAAAGGTTAAAGCCCATCTGGATGCCGGCCATCCTGTACGCACAATGGATCTCGATAAAGAACAAAAGAAATTGCTGCACGAGTTTTTCTTCTTGACTATCAAACCGACCATGTATATCGCCAATGTCGCCGAAGACGGTTTCGAGAATAATCCGTTGCTGGAGAAGGTCATTGAATTTGCCACGGCAGAAGGTGCGCCGGTCGTACCGGTCTGCGCCTCGATAGAATCAGAAATGGTCGAGCTGGACGAGGCCGAGCTGAATGAATTTTTAACCGAACTGGGGCTTGAAGAGCCGGGACTCAATCGAGTCATTCGTGCCGGTTACACCTTGCTGGGCCTGCAGACCTATTTCACCGCCGGGGTGAAAGAGGTGCGCGCCTGGACCGTGAAGGTCGGTGCTACGGCCCCCGAGGCGGCTGGTGTCATTCACACCGATTTTCAGAAGGGTTTTATCCGGGCAGAAGTCATGGCCTATGACGATTTTATCCAGTTCAACGGTGAGCAGGGTGCCAAAGAGGCCGGTCGCCTGCGTCTGGAGGGCAAGGACTATATCGTTCAGGATGGTGACGTCATGCATTTTCGTTTTAATGTCTAAAGTGATATTAAGTTATTGATAGCTGGTTAGATTCTATTTTGTGGATTTTGGCCCCTGAAGTCGTTTACCTTGACAATTACGGCACAAATGCCCAAAATGCGCGCCTTCCCTTATATGGCTACATAGCTCAGCTGGTTAGAGCACAGCACTCATAATGCTGGGGTCCCTAGTTCGAATCTAGGTGTAGCCACCATTTTCTTTGTTCCCGCTTTTTCAAAAGCATCGCCTCTGTCCTGGATCGGGTCCCCCACTGAATTTTATAGCTGGAGCCAGGTGACTCGGGCTATCCATGGCCCTTACCCTTCGTGCGTCCCGTTTTGTGTCCAGACAAAATGGTCGAATCCAGGTGTAACCACCATTTTCCTCCCTTGTCCGACCATCCCGGTGTTCAGCGAAGCCACAGTACGCGAGGGACCTATCGGGTCTATTGCTGGGGTGGTCCTGATGATAGTCTCAGTAGAGAAAATCTCTGTGATAATTCTGGGTTAGCCATTGGTACTTCCCAGGTGTTGGCGACGGTCCCCTAAAACGGGCATCCCTTCAGCAGCTGAGAGTGTTGAACGTGGTAATGAGAATACTGATGATTAAAAATATCAATAATAATAAGAGGTTGGTGGTGGAAAAAATTTGCCTGCTCATTTTTCTGGGCCTGGTCTGGCTGGGTTCGCCGGTATTTGCGCAGGATTATCTAAGTGGCGATTGGGGGGGGACGCGCAGTCGTTGGGGCGGTGCCGGGGTGGAGCTTGGGGCTATTTATACGGCTGACTATTTTAGCGTCGTATCGGGTGGTGTTCGCCAGGAAGGAGCGCTTTTGGCTAATCTGGATCTGACAGCCAGTTTTGATGGCGATAAGCTCTTTAAATGGCCGGGGGCGAGTTTTTTTCTCTATATATTGGCAGATCACGGTCACCATCAGAATGGTGGTCTCGGACAGCAGGCAGGTGATTTTCAGGGGGTGAGTAATATCGAGGCCCCCAATGCGATCAAGATTTATGAGGCATGGTATGAACAGAAATTTGCAAACGACGCCGCCTCCTTTCGATTTGGTTTATACGATCTCAATTCTGAATTTGATGTGATTGAGACAGCGGGTCTGTTTATTAATTCATCCTTTGGTATAGGACCGGATTATTCTCAATCAGGCCAAAACGGGCCGTCAATTTTCCCGACGACTTCGGTGGCGCTACGTTTGGCTTATCAGACGGCAAAAAATTACTACCTGCAGCTTGCCGTACTGGATGGTGTACCCGGCGATCCCAATAATGATCAGGGTACGCATATTCAATTTAATGCAGGTGATGGTTTGCTGACCTCTGCAGAGTATGGTTATCAACAGGGCGGTACCGATGATGTAGCGTCCCCCTATGGAAAGCTGGCGGTGGGTGTATGGCACTATACGGCCAGTTTTGATGACCTGCTGGACACGAATGCCAGTGGTAACCCGGTCAAGCGCCACAATAATCAGGGAGCGTATGTCCTGGGCGAGTTCCAGGTTTATCGTGAACACGCTAATTCTCCGCAGGGACTTGCAGTGTTTGCGCGTTACGGTGTGGCCAATCAGAATATTAACCGCATTAGCCACTACCTCGGTGCAGGACTGGTGTATACGGGGTTGTTTGCTGGGCGTGACAAGGACCAACTTGGTCTGGCGGTGGCGATAGCTTATAACGGTGATAAGTATATTCAAAAACAATGGAATAGCGGCACGGCGGTTGACGCGAGCGAGACCACGGTCGAGTTATCCTATCGCAGCACGGTATTACCCTGGTTGACACTACAGCCAGATATCCAATGGATTAAAAATCCCGGTACGAACCAGACGCTAAGGGATGCGACCGTGATCGGCCTTCGTGGCAAAGTTGTTTTCTGATGGCATTCACTGGCAAGACAGTGGTACTGAGTAATTTCGACGAAATAAAAATCGAGGTGAGCTAAGTCATAACACTGCCTGCTCGTGTCACGGTTCTCTCTGACCTCTGATGGCCGAAGACAAGAACGAAATCTATAAGGTCATCTCCCCCGAACCGGCAAAGCATGTTGCTGGAAAGATAAGCGAGCAATCGCGGTGGTGGACGATGAGTGTGTCGGTATGAAAAAAGGTGACGATGAGCAATGAAGCCGTTGAGGAGGTATAGAGGGTGTAGTCACTACTGACCTGAGGTCAGATTTAGCCGTTAACCATTTGTTAAAGACAATGCAGTATGAGTTACGTCTGGACTGGATCAGCTGAAGATAAATTGATGGAGGGGGTATAAAAAATAAAAGATATTAATAAAATCAGTCTGTTGCATGAATATCAATCTAAATGAGAATGATTTGCATTTAGATTAAAGTTTGTGTATATTGGCTTTCTTCTTGAGATGAAACATTAAATTGACGAGGAAGCAATGAACAAACTGCTATTAATAACAACGTTACTGAATATTCCAGTCGTGGCGCTGGCGGGGACCAGTGATGACCAACTTCAAAATGAGGTAAATGAACTAAAGAGACAGAACAGGGTTATCCTCGAGCGTTTGGATGCATCTATGGAAATGCTGGAGAGCAAAAATTCTGGGGCTGGGCATGGTGAAGGTGGAAAAACTTCAATCGGGGGTTATGGTGAGCTTCACTATAACAACCTAAGTGGTAAGGGCGGCGCCGTAGACAAAAAAGAGATCGATTTCCATCGTTTTGTCCTATTCATCGGACATGAATTCAACAAGGATATCCGCTTTTTTTCCGAGGTAGAACTTGAACATTCTATCGCCGGTGAATCTCAAGTGGGTGAGATCGAACTTGAGCAAGCATACATTGAATTTGATATCAGTGAAAAAATGCGCGCTAAAGGTGGTTTGTTTCTGATGCCAGTAGGTATTATTAATGAAACACATGAACCAAATGTATTTTATGGGACAGAACGCAATCCGGTAGAGAAGAATATAATTCCTGCTACCTGGTGGGAAGGAGGTGCGGCATTGAGTGGAGAAGTCGTTAAGGGTATATCCTACGATATTGCCCTGACATCCGGTTTAAATCTTAACGCCAAGAACAAGGTTCGGGATGGTAGGCAGAAAGTTGCCGAGGCCCGTGCAAATTCACCAATGGTAACAGGTCGTATGAAATATACAGGAACTCCGGGTGTAGAGCTTGCTGTAAGTCTGGCGAACACACGTGATTATACTCAGGGGCTAGGTATAAAAAATGGTGCGACCATGGTGGAAACGCATGCAATATATAACAAAGGCGCATTTGGACTTCGTGCCTTGTATGCAACATGGAATCTTGCTGGAAAAAATTCAGGTTATAACAGGCAAACAGGCTGGTATGTGGAACCATCCTATAAGATAAATCCAAGGTTTGGAGTGTTCGCTCGTTATAATAAATATGATAATCAGGCCGGATCTGGCGGGCCTGGAAATAGCGAAAAACAACAAACAGATATAGGCCTTAATTACTGGCCACACGAGGATGTGGTAATTAAAGTAGATTATCAAACTCAAGACAATGCCAATAAGCAGAATCAAAACGGATTTAATGTTGGTATCGGCTATCAGTTTTAACTGAACGAGTCAGGAGATTTAATATCTGGTTCCTGTATTGGGACCAGATTTTTTATGTGACAAGGTGTTATGAAACAAAAGATCGTAATCTATTTTGTACTACTGTTGTCTGTATCATCGATACAGGCTCGTGGTATTTATCAGGAGCCAGCTGAGTTTTTAAATGAGACATTTAAAAAAGGACTTCCGCAGGCTAAAGTGATTTGGCTTACGGGGCAAATTCGTGCAGACGCGACTAAAATATTACAGCATAAGCCTGACCAATTACGTGTCAGATATTGGCAGAAGGGTCAACGCAGCGCGTGGATTCTTAATGAAATAGGCAAGGAAAAGCCAATTACAGTTGGAGTCATCGTAAATAAGAATAAAATAGAAAAAGTCAAAGTCCTAATATTTCGTGAAAGTCGTGGTGATGAAATTCGTCATGCATTTTTCACCCAACAATTTAAGAAGGCTGAGATTCACTCTGACACACAGTTAGACCGCCCTATCGATGGTATTTCCGGGGCAACGATGTCTGTTCGTGCGCTGACCAAGTTGTCTCGTTTGGCGTTATTGTTATCCTCTAAAATTAAATAGTCATGTCTCGGCATAAAAAAAATAGTTTTAAAATGCGATCCATATATCAATGGCACCGTTATATTGGAGTCAGTATTGCTGTATTTATAATTATTCTTGCCTTGACTGGTATTATGTTAAATCATACAGAGCGACTTGAGCTTGACAAACAATATATACAATCGAACTGGTTACTGAATCATTATGGAATTATAGCACCACAAAACGTGATAAGTTTTCATGTAGGTAAACACTGGGTAAGTCTTTGGGCTGACAAATTGTTTCTGGATGATCATGTCATTGATGAATTAAGTAACCATTTGATCGGTGCAGTATACTATCAAAATATGGTGATTATTGCGGACAGAAATAGCCTGTTTGCTTACACCAACCAAGGTGAGTTAGTGGAGCGCATGACAGGCAGTAATGGTGTTCCTGAGGGTATTGAAGCAATTGGTATAACTAGTAATTATAAACTTGCTTTAAGAACTGAAAATAGTATTTATACCTCTAATGAGGAGTTTGTAATCTGGCAGAAAACACCAGTTGCAGATAGTGTCTGGTCAGGAGCTGCCTCGCTACCACACATATTGTATCAAAAGATCCTGGAGAGATACCGGGGAAAAGGTCTCAAACTGGAGCGTGTGATTCTTGACTTGCACAGTGGCAGGTTTCTGGGCCACGGCGGTGTATTTTTCATGGATCTTGTCGCTATCTTTATGTTATTTCTTGTTCTCAGTGGATTTTGGTTATGGTCTACACGTATTTTTAAGAGAAAGAAACACAATCACAAAAATTGATTTGTATTTAGTTTTCGTATCGATATTTCTCTTTTATTGGTCTTTGATTAGAAGAGAGTGAAGTGTAGAGTATGATTTAGTCATTTGTTGCCAGAGATATCATCATGCTATATTACATGTCAAAAATCACCGTAACGGTTCTCTTGATTGTCGTCATTTCTGAAGTTGCTAAACGTAGCACGTTAATGGGTGGTATCCTCGCCTCAGTACCCTTGGTCTCTGTGTTGGCACTTATTTGGCTGTATGTTGAGACAAGAGACGTGCAGAAAATAGTGGACCTGTCTTATAGTGTTTTTTGGCTGGTGATCCCTTCATTAGCCTTGTTCGTTGTATTGCCAGTGCTGCTAAAAAGAGAAGTCAATTTCTATATTAGTCTGGGGATGGCACTGTTAGTGACAGTGATCAGTTATATCATTATGGTTACCCTGTTAAATAAACTGGGGATAAAGTTATAGCAAACGATGGCTCGAAGGCTTGTTCCACATGTGTATTTTTAAAGCCTGGTATTTGTTATCGGCCATGCGTTTGACATTATGACGCAGTTAAGTTTTTGGTATGCTGTATTATATGGCTCCAGTCTACTGCTCACAAGGCTCGTCTAGTGTAGGCGATAGGTTAGAATAAGTCGCTACCATTACACAGGACGGTATGCTGAAAACATCAAGTAGCAATCTTCAGGCCAAGTTGATAAAAACGATATCGAGTATGCACTATTCCTGGCGTTGATAGGCTAACCGATAGAGTACAGGTAATATCAGTAATGTAAGGACCGTTGAAGAGATAATCCCACCGATTACTACGGTAGCTAATGGTCGTTGTACTTCGGCTCCAGTGCCGATATTGAGTGCCATAGGAATGAATCCCAGGCTGGCTACCAGCGCAGTCATTAATACCGGACGTAGGCGAGTCAAGGCACCTTCAAAGATGGCCTGTTCGAGCGGCATGCCTTTGACTCGTAGGTCACGAATGAATGATAACATCACCACGCCGTTTAATACGGCGACACCGGAAAGGGCAATAAAGCCGACAGCAGCAGATATCGATAGTGGCAGGTCGCGTAATGCGAGTGCAGCAATTCCGCCAGTTAGGGCCAAAGGTACGCCGGTAAAGACGAGTGCGGCATCTTTGGCGGAGTTAAAGGCCATGAACAAGAGGCCAAAAATGATCAATAAGGTCAGTGGTACGACAATTGACAAACGCTTAGAAGCGGAGATTAACTGCTCAAAAGTACCGCCATAATCCAGCCAGTAGCCAGACGGTAATGTGATTTGACGCGTCATAGCGGACTGAACATCGTCAACAAAGCTGCCCAGGTCACGCCCACGGACATTGGCGGTGACGACGACAAAACGTTTACCATTTTCACGACTGATCTGATTAGGACCAATTGTGAATTCAATATTAGCCACTTCATTTAGTGGGATCGTATGGGGAGGGGTTCGTACAATTCCCAGAGAATCAGCATCACCACGGATCTCCGGTTGTGGTTCATCTGGTAAGCGTATGGGTAAACGTTTCAGGACGTCTATATCGGTACGCAGGACTTCGGGCAGACGTACGACCAGATCAAAACGACGGTCACCTTCGAATACCTGGCCAACGGTATCGCCACCAATGGCCGTCCGCAAAGTCTTCTGTACGGTTGCGACGTCGAGACCATAATAAGCCAGACGATCTCGATCCGGGGTTACCGTTAAAATGGGCAAACCGTTAACCTGTTCTGTACGCACATCCGCTGCGCCTGAAACATTAGTTGTCACGGATTCTATGCGCTTTGCGATTTTGACCAGGGTCTCCAGATCATCACCATAGACTTTTACGGCCAGATCGGAGCGCACACCTGAGATGAGTTCATTGAAACGCATCTGGATCGGTTGGGTGAATTCATAACGGTTACCAGGGATACGTTGTGCGATTGTTTCCATTTCCTTGATAAGTGTTGCTTTAGGCTTGTCTGGATTTGGCCACTCTGCGCGAGGTTTGATCATAATAAAAGTATCGGCGACACTGGGTGGCATTGGGTCAGTAGCGATTTCGGCTGTACCTATCTTGGTGAAGACGTGTGAGACTTCGGCGACGTGACGAAGTTCTGCCTCGAGAGTAGTTTGCATCTCAACCGCCTGTGTCAGACTGGTACCAGGGATACGTAGGGCATGCAGGGCAATATCACCTTCATCCAGGCTAGGGACAAACTCGGTCCCCATGCGTGTGGTTTGTAAACCGGCTAATAGCACCAGCGCCATCGCCGAGGTGACAACCGGCCAGCGGTGAGCCATGACCCAGTGCAACATAGATTTATAGTATCTTCGCATCCATATCATGAAACGATTTTCGTTTTCGTTGATGGGTCCTCGAACAAACAGAGCTACGGCGGCGGGTACGGCAGTTAATGATAAAATTAATGCCGCAAATAAAGCGGTCACTACGGTAAAGGCCATAGGATGAAACATTTTTCCTTCAACACCGCTGAGTGCGAAGATAGGAACGTACACGATCATAATAATAATGACACCAAAGACACTCGGGCGTATTACCTCAACGGTAGCTTCACGCACAATTCGTAGCCGATCGGCTAGAACTGGTAAGCCCCTGTGCATACGTTGATAATCGCCGAGTCGACGCAGACAATTTTCAACAATGATGACAGCACCGTCAACGATCAAACCGAAATCCAGTGCACCAAGACTCATTAAATTACCGGAGACTTTGGACTGTACCATACCGGAGATGGTCATCAGCATGGCAAGTGGAATTACGGCGGCAGTAATCAATGCTGCACGCCAGTTGCCGAGTAATAATAGTAACACCATGATGACCAGGAGCGCGCCTTCAGCCAGATTCTTCTGAACAGTGGCAATCGTCTTGTCGACCAGTGTCGTGCGATCGTAGAGTGGATTGAGATGAACACCATCTGGTAGCGAGGGTTTGATGGCTTCTAGACGTTTGGCCGCCGCACGCGCTACAAGACGACTATTTTCGCCCATCAGCATAAACACCGTGCCAAGCACTACTTCTTTACCATTCTGGGTTGCAGCGCCGGTGCGGAGTTCACTACCGAGGTCTATGCGGGCAATATTTTGCATGCGAATCGGTACACCATTACGCTTGGCGACGACCATCTTCCGTATATCTTCCAGAGTCGATACCTGACCTGGTGAACGGATAAGATACTGTGCGCCGAAGCGTTCTATATAACCGGCACCGGTATTACTGTTGTTACGTGCGAGTGCGGACATGACATCCTGCAAGGTTAGATCGTAGGCCAGTAACTTGTCCGGGTCGGGCAAGACGTGGAACTGTTTGCTATAGCCACCTATGGTATTCACTTCTACAACACCGGAGGTTTGTCTTAGCTGTGGTTTGACAATCCAGTCCTGGATGGTACGTAAGTCCATCGCATTATAACCAACGCCATTATCACTGGTGACGGTGTACATAAAAATTTCACCAAGTCCGGTGGCGATAGGACCCATGGCGGGTTCAATTCCCTGTGGTAATCGTTCCTTGACTTCTGCGAGGCGTTCATTGATCAGCTGTCGTGCGAGATAAATATCTGTACCGTCCTTGAAGACGATGGTGACCTGTGACAAACCATAACGTGATACTGAGCGGGTGTAGTCCAGGCGCGGCAGGCCGGTCATGACGGTTTCAATAGGGAAGGTTATGCGTTGTTCAGCTTCCAATGGTGAATAACCGGCTGCTTCTGTATTGATCTGTACCTGGATATTGGTAATATCAGGTACTGCATCAATTGGTAATTGTTGATAGTGATACAAACCCATGGCGGCAAAACCAAAAGCGCCAATTAGCACTAGCCAGCGATGAGCAAGAGAGAAACCTATTAATCGATTTAACATGATCCTGTTACCCCTAGTGGTCGTGACTGGCACCGGACTTTTCAATGTCGGCTTTTATCAGGTAACTGTTTTTATTAACGTACTCGGTACCAGCCTTTAGACCGCCGAGCACTTCCACCCAGTTTTTGTCATGTCGCCCCAGTTTTAGCATACGCACCTCATAGATTTCATTAAAGCGGGCGAATACAACTTTGAAGTCCCGAAAATCCTGTATCGCGGATTGCTGTACGGCAAGTCGAACACTGTGATCTGCAATGGTGACCTGAGCACGAACAAACTGTCCCGGCCTAAGTCGTCCTTCTTGATTTGCAACGACTACACGCGCCCATACACTCTGACTATTATGTGTGGCCAAAGGTGAAATCCAGCTTATTTTTCCCTCGGTGGATTGTCCTGCCAGCGTTTCGATCGTGACTGATTGCCCTACCTGCACGCGGTCCAGATCGTGACCAAAGAGGTCAAGTTCAACCCAAACTTCTGATAAATCGACAATGGTGTATAATGGTTTACTACTGGTTGCTGCTCCTGTCTGAATATCACGAAGAATAACGACACCACTTATAGGCGCCTTCACTGAATAAGTTTGCAGGCTTTCATTACTTTGCACAGTGGCGAGAACATCTCCTGTAAGCACGGTTGAACCCAGTTCCGCTTTGACTGATTTTACCAAGCCCGGAAACCGTGCTCGAATATGCGCCATGCGATTTGGGTCGACTTGTACACGTCCGGTAAGTGTTAATGTTTCGTGAATAGTAGCAGGACCAGCGGTAGCGGTTTCGATACCGGATTCAACGGCCATGCTTCTAACGATCCTGGTACGACCTTCATAGTTATCATATTGCCATTGATAATTATTACCTTGATAACTTGCTTTAATGGTGACGTCAAAGGAATGGGGTTCGGTCACGGTACCATTGCTGCGCAGGTAGTTGGCTTGCGGTCTAAAATTAAACAAGTCGATTTGTCCATCAAGACGCGTGAGTTCGATGCTTAAACTAACCTCCCCGGGAGGAAGAGGCTTGTTATGACTATAGGCATAGACATGAAACTCGGGAGGAGTACCTCTTTCGAATATGGTGACCTCAATAGAGAAGTTATTCTGTGTTAACAAACGCCCTCCCCGCGGACCTTTGGGAGTCTCAAGTTCATTGTCATGCTCATCCTGTCCTGTCGAATGGTTAGTGGCGTCGTTAAGTAACAACCAGATAGCAAGTATGAGAGTGACACCAATGACGATGCCAATATAAAGTGGGTTTCGGCTGGATGTGTGAATCATTGCGCTACTCCTGCGGACTTGATTATAGGCAGTCTTGCCCCGGTCAGACGTTCAATTTCAATTTGATAACGGTGATAATCGGCTGCGGCCATTACCGCTTCGAGTCGTGCATCGAGTAATGTCCGCTGTGCGTCAGTGAGTTCGAGTAACGAATATCGCCCGGCTGAGTATCCTTTATCGTAGGCACGTAAGACGTACTGCGCTTGTGGAATAATTTTTTTCTGTAAAGTAAAAAGTGCAGTCTCGGCGTGTAGTAATTCTTGATAAATTTCGAATAATTTAGTGTGCAGTTCAAGGCGACGCTCTTGAAAATCAAACGATCCACGTTGACCTAGCAAGCTTTCTTCTTCAATGTAGGGTGCGGCGCGAGAACCTGAACCGATTGGCATGGATGCAGATAGCACAAAGGCTTGATCATCGTTTTCCCTGTAATGACGAATGCCTGCAGAGACTTCGATATTCGATCGACTACGGGCATGCGCGACTCGCAGGCGTGCTTCAGCAAGTCGAGTTTGTGTGGCAAAACGAACAATGTCAGGATTGTACTGTAGTTGATCCACTAGCGCGGTGAAGTCTTCTACCTTGGGCAGGTCAAACAATTCAGCCTGCGCCTTTGCAAAAGTAGGCCTGGTTTCTCCCCACAGACTGCTTAGCTTTAGCCGCGAAGTGGCAAGCTCATGCTCGGCATGCTCCAGTTCCATTTCAGCGCGAGCATAAGCGATGGCAACTTTTCTTCGTTCTGAAACAGGACTACGACCTGCATTGACCCGTTGTGAAACGGTCTTGAGTGTATGCTGCATTAAGATTAGTTTGTCGTTGGCAATCACCAGGCGTTGCTGATCGACTACGACATGCAGAAAGCGCCGCGCTGTTTTTGCTAATAAATCAAGACGCACAGCATCTTGTGTGCTTTGCAAGAGGCTTGTTTCCTGTCGTGCTACATTACCACGCAACCGGGCCTTGTTGCCAAGCTCAAGAACGGTCGCAAAACTCAGTGTGGTCTCCATGCTGTCGCTGCCACGGTAAACTCCCGAACCGGAAAAATTTTGCATCTCAATTTTAATGTTGACGGGCGTTGACTGTCTTGCCTGTTTTATACGTGCAGCAGTAGCGCGTGCGGTATAGCCATTGGCTTTTAATAGTGGGTTTTTCTCGAGTACATTAACGATTGCTTGATTGAGTGCTATGTGATTATTCGTCGGCACATCCGTCGCGTAAACTATGGATGTACTAAGTGATGATGCAATCAGAAGAATCCAATATCGCATAGTGTTTTCTCCCGGACAGGCAGACCAGTGGCCGTTGTCCGATGTATAATAATCTGGCTGAGTGTACGAATAAATCGACTCAGAAAATCAGGTGAATATGCTGAAGAAATTCAGCAGAATGAATGCTAGTTACAGGGGAGGTGCGCGCAGGGGAGGGGTGACATTATAAAATGATACTGGAATCTGATTGTTGTGATTAAAACGACGAAGCAAGATGCTGTTGGCAGCAGGTAGTAGAAAACCAGCGAGTATAATTAAGAAAACGGCTATTAATGGCTGGTCACTTAATTTTTTAATCAGTACATCTGGGGTCGTTGGAAAAATTGTCGCATTCTCATGATGTTCTGATGCAAAATTATCAGTGGTAAAGTGAAAATCAATCCGATGTTCATGAGCTTGTGATGTTGAGGAATCAAGGTGATGCAAATGCATGTGCGTCGGCACCAGGGTTACCATTAAGACGGCCGCAACCAGTAGCCAGCTGACAGGTCTATATAATAGGTGAATATGGCTTCGCAACAAGATCATGTGGTGAGCATATCATTTTTGTTTAGGGATGGGTAGCACGCGACATGAGCCATCGCTCAATTTTCCGATGCACTGCATCTAAAGTTTGGGTGCGTTTTCCCATGTAAAAACTGTGTAGTTAGAACAAAAAACGTTAAAAAGGCTGCAAATAATTAACGGCTGTTTCTTCCAGTCCGGCAAAGCACTGTTGATAGGTCTTCGTATTGACGGATTTATTCAACCCATTGTGATAAGCGATAATCGCGTCTTCATCCATCTGTATCAGGATATGCTGGTTTTTTGCGCCGCGCTCGCAGTGTTCGTAGATACGATTACCGGAGGCATCAAACTGACGATAGCTATGCAGGTCGCCGGAATAGTGGTGTAAATTGATTAGTGTCTGAATGGGTGCGTTGCGTGATCGTGGCAGGTAGGCTGCCAGATAATCCCGATCGATACGACCTTGATCGTCATAGGCGAAAATTTCGACGGTGTGTGCCTGGTGCGGTTTTTTCTGTTCCCACTGAATGCGGCTGAGGAGTCGATGGGTCTTTTTATCACTATAACGTACTTCTCGATAAAACTTTGGTAGCCCGGCGTAGCCACCCAGTGACTCCGTCGTTTCAATTTCATGACTGTGTAGATATTGTTTATGCATATCGAGTAATGAATTAAAAAATTTATTCCAGCGCTGAATATGTTGAGCATCTTCTGACATGGGCTTTATATTGCTCTGGGCCTGTGACACAGGGGAAATCATTGTTAGTGATAATAACAGCAGAAGTTTTTTCATGGCGGGTACCTTATTTTTAATTTTTTGGTGTCGGGGCTTCTTCCGACCAGTTGCCTTCGGGGAGATAATCGGCCTCTTCCTGAGCCACTTTGGCCTCATTCACTCGCCCGAGATGGCCAAGTATTTCGGCCTTGAGCATGAGTGAATTTCGATTTTTGGGTTGTAGATGCAGGGCCTGATTAATGTAGTGCAATGCGGTCTCGGCGTCCGTTGAGAGAAAATATCCCAGGGCGAGGTTGTGATAACCCTTCTGGTAGTTTGGGTCATAGGTGATGGTCTGTTTAAAATGCGAGAGGGCTTTTTTTAGTTCTCCCTTTTGTGCGTAGATGACGCCGAGGTCATCGTGCGCCTCGGCATTACGCGGATTCAGGGCAACGGCCTGAAGTAAATCTTTTTCGGCGTGGTCACGCTCTCCAAGCCACAAATAACGCACGCCACGCTTGGTATAGCCTAGCGAACTGTCTGGCCGTTGTTTTAAAAAGCGAGTCAGGTCGGCAATGCCTTCTTTTATCTGGCCTGCTCGCCCCAAGGCCATGCCTCTTCCAAAATAGGCCTCGGCCAGTTCAGGACTGGTGGCCAGGGCGGCGCTGTAGTCGGCTATCGCTTTATCAAAATCATGTATCTGAAAGTGAAGATCACCCCGTTTGAGTAATAACTGACTATCCCCCGGTTTGGCAGAAAGCTGCTGGGATAATACCTCCAGACGCTGCTGGGCCAGTTCGTAGGTCATGGCCTCTGCTGCCGCAGGCTGACTGAATAACAGCATGAGACAGAGCCCCGTTAAAAAATGGTAATGCATTGTGTTTTCCTATTATTGTCCCCCAATAGACAATAAACAATCGACGCGCCAACGGCAAATATTTTCCCCCCACGTGCCTGCCGGGTGATCGTATCCGGTGAACACAGTTTATTAGAATAGATTTATATAATGATGAATAGACAGGTATGAGCAAGATACGATTGGACCGAACGTTGCTTATACAAGCGATGCACGACTTATACTGCATGGCCAATACAATCTTCTGCTGGCGATCTGCAGGGATCAGTGCCTCGCCGCGGAGGTCTATGTCCTCTAGTGGATAAAGATGTGGGTGCAACAGGCCTAACGTGTCCGGACATCGGTGAAAGGCATGCAAAAATCCCATAATGCAGACGAGACGTTATCGCTGGCTTGCTATACGCGTCGTGTTTCTATATCGCATTATTCGTCGCTATCGGTCGTAGTCGCCTCTGCTGCGGTCCGGGCACCGTAAGACAGAGTTGCCGAGGTGGCGAGTTAAGCCATAAACAAGGCCGGGACTAGCGAAAGGCCTGCGGTCGGGCTGGTGGTCACCTTAAGGTTAAAAGACCTACAATTTCACATGCTTAAGTCGCCAGAATAACAAAAAATAGTTCAGAATTAGCCTCGCCTAGCCGATACCCACTAGACTAAAGGGAATAATTATTAGCCTATGTCTGTTTCTGTCGAATCATTAATGAGTAACGTCTCCGGTCTAATTTCATTACCGGAGGTGGCAATACGGGTCAACGCCATGGTTGAGGATCCCGACTGTACCGCTGAAGATGTGGCAAAAGTCATTGAGACGGACCCCGGTCTGAGTGCCCGCATGCTGGGTATTGCCAATAGCGCCATGTACGGTTACAGCAAGGAAATCAACACGGTGACACGCGCCATCACTGTCCTGGGCACGCGACAGATTCGAGATATCATTTTGACAACGGCAGCCGCCAAGACCTTTGAAAATATTCCTACGACACTGATCTCCATTGATGACTTCTGGCATCACAGTATCTACTGTGGTCTGCTGGCTAAACAGATCGCCAGTATGACCAGGACACCACATGCCGAAACCATGTTCATGGCGGGTCTACTGCATGATATTGGTCACCTCATTATGTTTAATCAGATACCGGAGCAGATCCACCAGATATTACTGGAGACACTGCAACCAGACGCAGAAGAGCTGTATAAAATTGAGCGCCGCGACCTCGGCTTTGACCATACCGAAGTCGGTGCGGCGTTGGCACACTTGTGGAATTTGCCTCCGGTATTGCAGGAGACCATTGAGTTTCATCATGAGCCCGAAAAAGCGACCACGTTTTCCCAGGAGGTCTTTCTGATTCACATTGCCAATTGTGTTGCCTCACTACCGTATAGCGAGGATTCAGAGAAGGATTGGCAGGAAATATTCTCTGCAGAAGTGCTGCAAAAAGCAGGTATCAGCGTTGATGACCTGCAAGTCGCAATACATACCGCGCTGGAAGAAGAAGAAACCATTCGTAAACTTCTGTTTAACTAAATCCGGTTTCTGCAGGCTAATGCAGACAAGGGCAGCGGCTATCGATTAGAATTCCTGTCATGTTAACCGGGACACAGTGAATCTCCCTAGTATGTCCACATCCTCATCCAGGAAAGTCATTGTTGCTGCATTGTTGGGCAACCTTCTTATTGCAGTGACCAAGTTTGTTGCGGCGGCCATCACCGGTAGTTCTGCCATGCTGTCGGAAGGCATCCATTCGGTGGTCGATACGGGTAATCAGGTATTATTACTCTATGGCATGAAACGGGCGCAACGTCCGGCCGATAAGGATTTTCCCTTCGGCCATGGCAAAGAAGTCTATTTCTGGAGCTTTGTGGTCGCTATTTTGATTTTTGCCGTCGGTGCCGGTGTCTCTATCTATGAAGGTATCCGACACATTCTGCAACCACAGACAATACAGAATCCCGTGGTAAATTATGTTGTCCTTGGCCTGGCCATCGTGTTTGAGGGAGCGGCCTGGCTCTTTGCCCTGAAGGCGTTTCGTCGGACCAAGGGTAAGATGGGGTATATTGAGGCTGTCCAGCGGGGCAAGGACCCGTCTCTGTTTGTGGTCCTGTTTGAAGATTCGGCGGCCATTCTTGGCCTGCTGATCGCACTTGCCGGGATTGCCCTGACACAGTGGACGGGCAATGCAATTTTTGACGGTGGTGCCTCGGTAATCATCGGTATGATTCTTGGTTTAACGGCGATATGGCTCGCTTATGAAACCAAGGGCTTATTAATTGGTGAAAGTGCCAACCGTCGCGTCAGGGAGGGCATCCGGGTGATTACCATGCAATATGATAGTATTGAACTCGTCAATGAGTTGCTGACGATGCACATGGGACCGGACTATATCCTGGTCAATCTCAGTCTAAAGTTTAAACCACAGACAACGGCAAGCGAGATCGAGTCGACTATTGCCCGCATGGAAAGTACGATTCGTAATGCCTTTCCGGAAGTAAAACGTATTTTCTCTGAAGCGGAATCACACTACAAAGCAGAAGAATCATGACAATGCTAATCAATAAAAAATTTATGGATGACCTGACCGCACAAGCCAGGAACTCTCCTCGCCTGCGTAGCCACTTTAACCTGCATGCCTCACATGAGGAACTGGTGCAACGTATCTACATCGGTGCGCAACCGGGCACCTATATCCGGCCACACGCCCATATGCAGAAACACAAATGGGAATACATTTCTATCGTTCGCGGTGCCATGGATTTCCTGCAATTCACTGCCGGGGGTGTTCTGGAACAACGACTCTCTCTGCGGGCCGGTGATGACACAAGCGCCATTGAATTTCCGGCAGGTACCTGGCACAGCCTGATTATAGGACAGCCGGATACGGTTTTTTTCGAGGTAAAACAGGGGCCATTTGATGCCGCCAGTAATGCGGCGTTCGCAGAATGGGCACCAGAGGAAAATACACCGGGTGTCGCCAGATTCCTGCAGGCGATGACGCAACTGACGGTTGGTACGGCACTCACCATATAGTTTCGTTGGCCTTCACTTAAGCCCTGCCAATGACCTGAATTATTTGAAGGCATAGTAATATCGGGTCACGCCATGTGAAGTTTGAAAAACAGGCCAGGAATTTTTTATTTATTGGAGTAACTTGCATGCGGCATGAGGTTGAATGGGTAGCACATCGCGGTTACACCTACCATTACCCGGAAAATACCGAAGTCGGTCTGACAGCGGCAGCGAAGGCGGGCGCGCGTTACGTCGAAATTGATGTGCAGTTAACCGCAGACGGTGAGCCGGTCTTGTTTCATGACCGCAGCCTGGAAAGATTATGTGGTCGTGCGGGTGCTATGCATCAATTAAACCGGAACGAGTTACAGACACTAAAGGTGTCTGACACACACCGCTTTGGTTATCGTTACGCACAAAATCCTGTTATGTCACTACGGCAGTTTTGCGCCTGGTTATCCAAGCGGCCACAAGTGACCGCCTTTGTTGAGTTGAAGCGAATCAGCCTACAGCAGTTTGGTCGTCAGGCGGTACTGGATGCGGTGACACCTTTACTCAGTCCCATGCAACAACAGGTCGTCATTATTTCCTATGACCTGGAGGTACTGGCAGATATACGATCCGCCGGGCAATTCCCGATTGGAGTAGTGTTTGATGACTGGAAAACACGTCCACAAAAGACTATCGAACAGTTAGAACCGGAATACCTGTTCTGCGACTGGCATCGCCTGCCGCGCTGGAGGCATGTCAGTAATCCCTGGGGGCAACTGGCGGTGTATGAATGTACCGACCCCGTGGCGGCGCAGCGACTCGTCAGGCAGGGGGTAAACCTTATTGAAACTTTCGCTATTGGTGAAATGATTCGCGGTGAGCATCTGGAAGACCTGCCGCCATGGGCGTGACGCTGGATGTCGGTATTATTGGCGGCGGCATCCAGGGCGTGGCTGTCGCACAGGCGGCAGCGGCGGCAGGTCATACCGTAGCAGTGTGGGAACAGGCGGCCATTGCCAGCGGCACCTCCAGTCGATCCAGTAAGTTGATTCATGGTGGTCTGCGCTACCTGGAGACCGGGCAGTTTAGCCTGGTGAGAAAGTCACTGGCAGAGCGTAGCCTGCTCTTAAAAAATGCACCAGGCTTAGTCCGGCCAGTGCCGTTCTATATTCCGGTTTATCCTGCCACCCAACGTCGTCCCTGGCAGGTCCGTTTCGGTCTTTCGCTATACGCCTTACTGGGTAAACTGCAACCTTATACGGGCTTTAAAAAAATCAGCAGTCACTACCTTGCCGAAAAAGATGGTCTGATAACAACGGATCTACAAGGACTCTATCAATATTGGGATGCTCAAACCGATGACGCGGCCTTAACGAGAGCCGTGATGCAATCTGCAAAATCGCTCGGTGCAGAAGTATATTGTCCGGCAAGAGTCGGTGGCGTGAAGTACCTGGATAATGTCTATGAAGTGACGGTGGAACTTGAGGCGCAAACAAGCCGCTTTGCCTGTAAGGCGCTGGTCAATGCGGCGGGACCCTGGGTCAATCAGGTATTGAATCTTATTGAACCCATGTCAGCCACACTTGATATCGATCTGGTACAGGGGACACATATTATCGTCGACGATGACGCACCCAGTGGTATTTATTATGTAGAAGCCCCGCAGGATCGCCGTGCCGTCTTTATTATGCCCTGGCAGGGCAAAACAATGGTCGGTACGACAGAGCACCGATACATGGGAACTGATCCGGCGGCGGTGCAACCACGGCAGGACGAAATCGAATATTTGCTGCAGGTCTATCATCAATACTTTCCGCAACGGCGCGGCAAACTGATCGATGCTTTTGCCGGGCTGCGGGTATTGCTCCATCAGGATAACAATTTTTTTAAACGTCCCAGGGATACGTTCATCCATAGCGATCCATCGCTGCCTGGATTACTGACATTGTATGGCGGAAAATTAACGGGTTATCGAGCGACGGCGGAGGAAGTGATGCAGAGGTTAGACAGCGTCCTGCCAGAAAAAATGAAAAAGGCGGATACACGAAGTCTGGAATTGACATAGTGTTGATTGCTGTGGACAAACATGACGGACGAAGCGCTCAGGCGCGTCTATCGTAAAATACAATAGACACACCCATGGCGGTGAATGGTGCAGAACAAAGTTGAACGCTGAAGCTGTTCGAAAAATCGATAGCGACATCGAGACGTATAAGAGATGTATTAACTGTTTGTTTCGAGGTGGGGCCTAATATTCGGCATCGTGATAAACGTTTTGCACATCATCCAGGTCATTCAGTAGGTCCAGGAACTTATCAAACATCTCAACATCGTCAGTGGAAATAGGGGTGGCCTTTTGTGGCAGGAATTGTATTTCATCGACTTCAAAATCAATCTCACCAAAGGCATCCGTCAGGGCCTGTTTGGCCTTGAAGTATTCAGTATGAGGTGCGAAGACGGTGATTTTTGCTTCCTCACTTTCAATGTCGGTAACACCGACCTCAGCATTCATTAATGCCTCCAGCACCGCCTCTTCGTCATCATTTTTAAAGACAAGAATGCAGGCATGATCAAACATGTGTGCAACGCTGCCGGGGGTGCCTATCTTGCACCTGGTTTTAGTAAAACACTGGCGCACATCGCCAAAGGTGCGATTGGGGTTATCGGTGAGGCAGTCGACAATCACCATGGCACCACCGGGACCAAAACCTTCATAGCGGGCAGGAGAGAAGTCTTCACCGCCTCCGCCCTTGGCCTTGGCGATTGCTTTTTCAATAACGTGTGTCGGGACCTGATCTTTCTTGGCGCGGTCAATTAAGCCGCGCAATGCCAGATTTCCATCCGGGTCAACCCCACCGGCCTTGGCGCAGACATAAATCTCACGGCCATAGCGACTATAGACTTTAGCCTTGGCGTCGGCTGTTTTTGCCATGGATACTTTGCGATTTTGGTAGGCTCTGCCCATTAGATTACTGCCCTCGGTAAATGACGTGGAGGCGCAAATTCTACAGATAAGTATTTGACTAGGGAAGCCTTCAGCAACATGGCCGGGAGTGAAAGGCTGCCAAAATTGCGTGATTTTGCTTATATCTTTCATTCAGGCATTACCGTATAAGATATTGCGAGGCGCTTTGAGTATGACGTCAAAGACTGAACACACTTCAATCTAATATTACGCTGGCCTGCGGGTAAGACTGGCATAGGCGATTGATTTTCTAAGTTTCATCCAGGGAGTGATCAGCATGTTTAAGGAATTTAAAAAGTTTGCGATGCGTGGCAATGTTGTGGACATGGCGGTGGGGATTATTATCGGCGGGGCATTTGGCACTATTGTAAAGAGTCTGGTCTCAGACGTTCTCATGCCGCCAATCGGTTTATTGCTCGGTGGTGTGGATTTTTCAGATCTTTTTATCACGCTTAAGGCCGGCAGCATCGCTGGCCCGTATGCGACCTTGGCAATAGCACAAAAGGCGGGTGCGGTTACTATCGGCTATGGTTTGTTCCTGAATGCTGTGATCAGTTTTTTGATTGTTGCCTTTGCGGTGTTTTTATTAATTAAGGGACTTAATAAACTGGAACGCGAAAAAGAGGCTCCGGCGGCTGAAGCGACAACGAAGGAGTGCGCCTTTTGTTATTCAAAAATTGACATCAAGGCCACTCGCTGCCCGTATTGCACTTCGGAATTACAACGCTGAGGTGAGCGGCTTGTGCTGCCTGGACCATGAATAACGCACACCATTTCCCTGGAGCGGAAAAGAATGAAAAGATGAGAACGGGTAGTTACTGTCACTACCCGCCCTACTTTTTAAATTGCTCTTCTGATGTCAGGCGGCACTTTGAACCGGCTCAGTGACGATGGCCTTGCTGCATCGATGAATCAGCCATGCCGTGATTATGGCCAGCGAACCCAATGACCAGACAATGACCGCACCGGTCGGCAGATCAAAGAGTGCCGAGGCCACCAGTCCCAGAGCGTACGCGGCGGCACCCATGCCATAGGCGATCACTAGACTGTAACGGCGGCTCTGCCGTACGGCGAGGGCGGGGATAATCAAGCTCGAAAAGACCAGATAGACACCGACCATTTGCACCGAAGCTGTCACGGTCAATGCAAACAAAACGTAAAACAAAAGCGAGCGTGTATGGCGTGTGCTGAACCAGATGGAGAGGACCAGGGCATAGACGATCGCCACAGGAATAAGCTGATGGTAGCTGACCCAGAGTATTTGTCCGACCAGTAATTCCTTAAGGTGCTCACCGCCATGAGGGTTATGACTGAGCAGTAAAATCCCGCCAGTGGCCGCCACTACAAACAGCACGCCAATCAGCGCCTCCTGGATATGCCGAAAATGTCGTTCGGTCCAGTTCAGCAACAGGGCACCGAACAGGGCGGCCGTCACGGCGACCACCTGGACCGCCCAGCCATCCGGCTCCCAGCCAAAGCTGTGCGCGGCAATAATACCGAGTCCGGCGATCTGGGCAATCGCCAGGTCGATAAAAATAATCCCACGGGACAGCACCTGCTGTCCCATGGGGACGTGTGTAGCAAGCACCAACAGCCCGGCGACAAAGGCCGGGCCGAGGATGCTGAGATCCAATCCCTCAAAATTCATTTTGCACCTTTCAATAGATTCGTGATGGTCACGTCGTAGAGGCCAAACAAATCCTTCGCCCCATCAGTACCACCGACGGTGAACGGTAGTACTACCGCCGGGATATGCGCGTGCTCTGATAACCACTCATCCGGGCGCGCTTCCTGATAGGCCGCGCGGATCACCATTTTTGCAGGCTGGTTACGTAACTGTCGCAGGACCTCGGCCAAATGTCCGGCACTGGGCGGGACACCGGGTTTCGGTTCCAGTGCGGCAACTTCCTGCATTCCTAGCCAGTGCGTCAAATAGATCCAGGCCTTATGGTGAACCACGATTTTGACACCGCGCAGTGGTGCCGCCTGTTTTTGCCAGTGCTGGATAGCCGTCTGCCATTTGGCGTGAAAGGCCTGATAGCGCTTGGCATAGTCGGTAGCGTTTGGCAGATCAATCTGTGCCAGTCGTTTGGCCAGGGCGGTGGCAACTTTACCAATATTGCGCGGGTCGGTCTGGATATGCGGATTACCGCCGGGGTGTACGTCACCCTGTGAGCGATCGATACTGGCACCCTTCTCCAGCATCGTGACATAGTCAGTGGCGGCGAAATTGCCCGGCTGTCCCGGTTGTACATGGTCGTTACCTGACTGACGCAGCAATACGGGTAGCCAGCCGATCTCCAGTTGTGAGCCGGTACAGATCAGCAGGTCGGCACGACGCAATTTGGCAATCAGGCTGGGACGTGCCTGGATATGATGCGGATCCTGAAAGGCATTGGTGGCGGTATAGACCGATACATCATTACCGCCGAGTTGTTTCGCCAGTGCCCCCCATTCCGGTTCGCAGGCGAAGACGCGGATGGCCGCGCTGGCGGGTTGTATTACGAGGCTCAGTGGGATCAGGATACAGAGTAGGTTGAATATATTTTTAAGTTTTTTCATGACAGGTCACTCCTAGAAAATATGTGCGCCATGCGCGCCAAGACTCATGATGTATTGCACAAACCACTGGTTGTCTGTCTGTGGTCGTGACTGGTCGCGGTTGTATTGCAGACGCACCCGACTGAATTCGCTATTGGAATAATCCAGCATGGCGCTGTCGCGTTTGGGGGTATGACCAAGACTGTCCAGTACCGTGCCGCTATACGCCGCGCCGGCGTTATCCGGGTTAAGCTGATCATGGCGCAGGCCGACGCGCCAGCGTGGCATGAATTGATAGATCCCCTGAGCATACCAACCGCTGGGCGTTGCGGAATAGGCCGTGGCGCTGCCCCCGACTGGTGTAAAAAGGCCGTCGTTATTGCTTTGCAGATATTCAGCCTGGAACTTGAAGTTATGCTTGTAAGGATTACCGTTCGGTGCCCACTTCCAGACAAAATCGGCAATGACTATATCGCTGCTACCACTGAATAAATCGTTTGTGCCAGTCTTACGCTTGACAGCATCCGCCGACAAATAAGACAGACCGGCGCGCCAGCTATTGCTATCGTCGAGGTCATCACCGACGTGGACAAAGCCAGTCCAGGTGCCGCGCCCCTTATCGGCAGCGCCGCCTGCCGGGAACGCATCACCGCGTAGCCATTCTGCGCCGACCTCCACAAAGAGATCTGTTGGTGCCAGCCAACGCACCTGGACACCATCATCACGATATTGCGTGCCTAACAGGGCGCGATACGCCAGGGCGGTATCGACAAAATCCCAGGTATGTGAGTGCTGTTCATTCAGGTATCCGATCCCGGAGAAAAAGCGACCCAGGCGTAAGGTGAGTCCATGGCCCAGATTGGTATTTTGTACAAAGGCATTCTCCACGCTGGAAGTGCCATCGTTGGCCATGGAAAAGGTGAAGACGCCGTACCAGTCGGGATCGATATTGGCACGCAGGCCAAGTTCTGACTCACCAATGGAGAATCCCCGACTACCCGGGTCGCTACCACTGGCTAAGGGAAAACCGGCAATCGAATAGTTTGCCGGGTCACGTGAAAATTGTGCATACGTGCCGTTGAGGATCAGGCTGATCTCAGGGTTAAAGGCATTGCTGGGTTGGCCGGCGCCGGCGGCATTGACGTTGGTGGATAGGCCGGTCGTTAGCAGCGCACCGGTGATCCAGGTGGCTAATACAATGTGTTTCATAATGTTCTCCATAAGAGTATGCCGATACCTGCGTGAGGCAGCCGACACATCGAATTGTTAAATATCCTGATAGTGGTCTAGCGCACGTACGAATCGTTCCACAGTAGCAGGAACGTGCTTGAGCCGTCGTACGAAGACAGAATGTCTGGTGCTTTTATTCAGGGCCTCATCAGCACAGATCGGTATTGCCGGCAGACACTCGTGGTGACGAATTTAATGAAACACAGAGGTCAGGCGTGAAACCAGTGGATGAAGCACCGGAGTAAAAACGGTTACGACAAAGACAGGGGTGGAGCGCGAATGGAATAAACAGTAGAAACGAGAACAGTATGGAATACCACTGTCTCGTGATAGAGCAGGGGGATATAACGACCAAGATTGAAGGTGAGGCCACTACTGGTGACGGCATGTGCTAGTTGGTTGGCGACTACGCAGACCGCGCACTTACAATCTGGTTGACTTAGTTCATGCTCGTAATGCGTGAAGAAGATCGCGCATTGGGCTATCAGGACCCCAAATGCCAGTAGATAGGCCAGCAAATGATTATTACGCTTCAGCATTGTTTCAAATCTGTATGGTTATGCCTGTTGACCTAAAAGCAGAATTACATCTGACAATACAATAGCACAAAGATTCACTACGTGTTTGACGGTAGGTTTTTTTAGCACGGCCATTGTCGGCGATTATCAGCCGGATGCATCCTGGTGTCGAGCCAGGCAGTCTGGTTTATTACGTCTTACGCATGGCACCAAGCATTGCCTCCAGCCAGAGTGTGTAACGTGTTTTGATCGCAGGGTTATGCTTAGGCTTAAACCATTGTCCCGCATGTTCTTCGAGCCAATGGTTGGGTTGCCCGGCGAGTAAGTAAGCCAGACCACGGGCCGTGGCCTCACATTCCTGTGGACGGTAGACCGCCAGCCCGGTGATGTCGGCCAGTCGTTGGCAGAGACCATCGAGTTGCCCCAGTCTTCCTGTCAGTTGTATTTGCTCTGAGGGTGAGGCGGTCTTTTGCATTTCCTCAATATTACTCGTTATCAAAAACACGATACTCTCAATAATGGCCACGGCCTTTTGTGCGATTGTGCCTTCACCAATAAATTGCGAGGTAAAGTGACTATGCCAAAATGGTGCGGCTAGTCCTGAAATAGCGTTTAGAAATAACAACGGCGAGGTTTCATTCATCAACCAGTCGGGTAGCTTTGAAAAAAGGTCTTCGACTTTTTCCTGCTCGATTAACCATTGCAGGGCACTACCTGCACCATTGATCGTGCCTTCAAGCACATACAGGCAATCCTGGTTTTCAAACTGATGTACGACGCTGGTTAATAAGCGGCGGCCATATACTTTGGCATAACCGGAAGGACGTGAGACAAAGGCACCGGTGCCTACATTGACATAGGCAGTCTCCGGTTGAATCTGCCCATAGGCAAATAATGCGGCGGATTGATCGCCGGTGACACAAGTCAGGGGAACCTGATGTTGATCGACGGAGATTTTGCCAAACAGAAATTGATTAGGTACGCATTCAGGCAGGGATTGTTTCTCCAGACCAAATTTTTCCAGTAAGGCGGCGTCCCATTTGTGCGAGTGGATGTTCCATAATTGCGTTCGAGAGGCATTGACGGCATCGGCCCTGGCAACCAGTCCGGTCAGGCGTTGTGTCAGATAACTGGACATGGGTCCATAGGCCAACATGCCCTGTTGTTGAGCCAGCTGGACCTTGGCGAGGTTGTCCAGGCACCAGCGAATTTTACTGGCGCCATAGTGGGGGGAGAGAAACAGGCCAGTGTGTTTATGAATCGTATCTTGTTGCTTGCTCAGGCATTGCAGCCAGTCTGCGTTGCGCCGGTCCTGCCAGCTGATGATGGGCGTCAGGGCCTCGCCCGTTTGCCTGTGCCAGCAGAGGCAGTTGGAGCGTTGGGTTGCCAGTCCGGCTGCGTACAGATAACGCGTCTGTTCGCCCAGTAGTTGGCCAATGTCTTCAATGACGCTGAGGATGGATTGCAATAATGTCTCGGCGTCGTATTCGACAAAGTCAGTGGCCGGGTGTGTGGCGCGGATGTCACGATGGGACTCATAAAGCAGTCCGCCCTGGTAATCAAAGACCATGGCACGACTGGCGTGTCCGCCCTGATCAATGGCCAGATAGAGTCGGTCTGTCAGGTAGATCGATGCATTCATGGAGCCGTGGTGGTTTCCTGAAAACGCGCCAGCAGGCTCAATTGATAATCCGCCGGGGGCAGTGCTATCCGTACCTGATAACCACCCCCCAGGGCCTCGTGCATGCTATTACCTTTCAGGTCTTCCATGTGTTGTAGTTCGAGGGTCTGATTACCTTGCGGGCTGATTACTTCCAGTTTGTCACCAACAGCAAATTTATTTTTGACATCAATTTCGGCCAGACCTTTTACGCTATCGTAGGATTTGATCTCGCCGACAAAGCGTTGTGTGGTACTGAGCGAGTGGCCCTGTAAATAGTTCTGGTAGTCCTTGTCGGGGTGGCGCTCATAAAAGCCGTCGGTATAACCGCGATTGGCCAGTGCATCCAGCTTGCGATACAGCTCGGGATTGAATTCACGACCGGCGACGGCATCATCAATGGCCTGACGGTAAAGCTGGGCCGTACGCGCAACATAGTATTGCGACTTGGTGCGGCCTTCGATTTTGAGTGAGTCGATACCGATGTCGACCAGGCGCTGGATATGCTGGATAGCGCGCAGGTCCTTGGAGTTCATAATGTACGTGCCATGTTCATCTTCCAGGATGGGCATCAGGTCGCCGGGCCGATTGGCCTCCTCGATCAAATAAACCTGGTCAGCCAGTGGGTGACGCTGGGTGCTGCCAATATCGGGAAAGCTCTCTTCCTGTTTCATCGCACCAAAGGCATCAAACTCGATTTTTTGTACGTCACCGGCATCATTGTCTTCACTGCCATGGACCTTGTAATTCCAGCGACAGGCATTGGTACAACTTCCCTGGTTCGGGTCACGGTGGTTGAAATAACCCGACAGCAGACAACGGCCGGAGTAGGCGATACACAGTGCGCCGTGGACAAAGACTTCCAGCTCCATCTCCGGGCAGCGCTGGCGAATATCCTGGACCTCATCCAGTGATAATTCTCGCGACAGGATAATCCGCGTCAGGCCCAGTGATTGCCAGAATTTCACGGTGGCATAGTTCACAGTATTGGACTGGACCGACAGATGTATCGGTACGTCTGGCCATTTTTCCCGTACCAGCATAATCAGGCCGGGGTCGGCCATGATGAGGGCATCAGGGCCCAGGGCGATGACCGGTGCCATATCCTTAAGATAGGTATCGACCTTACGGTTGTGAGGCGAGATATTGCTGGCGACAAAAAACTGCTTCCCCAGACTATGGGCCGTTTTGATGCCCTCATCCAGCGTGGCCAGGTCGAAGTCATTGTTGCGTACCCGCAGACTGTAGCGTGGCTGGCCGGCGTAGACGGCATCGGCACCGAAGGCATAGGCATAATGCAGGTGCTTGAGAGAACCGGCGGGGAGGAGGAGTTCGGGTGATTTTTTCATGTGCGTATCTTAGAAGAGCCTAATATGATTGTGAAATACTTTATATACGATTTCAGGAGATAGCATATCACTATGTTACAGTTTGTTACGCCAGCGATTATTTTGCGAGAAAGACTTGAAAAGCGGTCTGGCGACAGGGCATAGTGGTTATGTCCATTGGGGATAGGGGGAATAATGCAAATGCAAGCCAGTGTAGCCGAAAGACGTTCCAGCGCACAGAATCAACTCAAGACCCTGCTGGAGACGCGAACTGAAACCTTGTCACTCTATAGTCAGCTTGCCAATATGCGGCCTTTTGAGCTCGACCGCGAGATGCAGTTGATGATCCAGGAATTCTGTGAGGCCCTGGTGGACTACTCCGCCAGTGCCCACTTTCAGTTGTATCGCTATCTTGAAGACAAAAATGAGCGTCGTGCGGCGGTACTGGAGGTTGCGGAGCAGGTCTATCCGCGTATTGCCGAGTCGACACGCGTGTTTCTAGATTTTAATGAAAAGTACGACTGTGAAGAACACTGCAATAATCTAAGTCATCTGGATACCGATCTGTCACGCCTGGGTGAGCTGCTGGCGGATCGCATTGTCCTGGAAGACGAAGTGATTTCAGCGATGGCGAAAAAGGCACTCTAGGCACCGGCTCATGCGTGCCGTATTACCGGTGAGCTGATATGTGTCAGGGCGGCTGGCTCGGTAGATGGGGTCGTGGCTAAAGGAGCTCATCCATGAGCGATTTGTCCATACTTTATGCGGCTATGAGCTCCATGAGTTTTTCTGACGTCTTGGTGAAAATGGTGTCATACCGTTCCTGTTCACTGGAAAGTAGCAAGACCGCTTCCTCAAAACTCAACTCAACAACTTCATAGGTCGGCAGATTTTTGTCGTTCATTCTTATACCTCCCATTTATTATGTAGTTATATAGACTTTATCATGCATAATATCAAGAAGTATTTGCAAGTTACTGATTCTAATGTATTAAATAATGCTGATGTAAAGCAAAACACCAGGGGTTAGCCTGGTGTTTGTCTACAGATGACGTGGGGGGGGGGATTATGACCGGGAGGCGCGTGCCCGGTCCAATTCATCGCGTACTTTTGCCGTGCGGCCGTACTGATTGCCAAGGTGGTAACCCAGGGCAAATAGCAGCAGGCTAATCGTCAGGAATATTAAGACACTCATTTCAACCACCATTACTTAAGTTATCTAAGTTAAGTTATCGGCGCTTCTGTTGCAGAATTAAAAATTTATTTTTTATCGTAAATACAAGGCGTTGTGCCGGTTTTGGAGTGAGTGGTTACTTAGCTTTTGGTTAGGGGTTTCACGGCGGATTTATCATCCTTCGACATCACCGTGACCGGGCCGTGGATAGGGAGCATGCGCTCCAGCAATGTCCGGGGTGCCATGCCAAGGCGTTGTTCGTAGATGACCGTATAGGTCATGACGCGCTGTAGATAATCGCGCGTCTCATCGAAAGGCACTAACTCTACCCACAGATCCGCCGGGATACTGCCTTCTTCCGGCAGCCAGGACTTCACGCGTTGCCCGCCGGCATTGTAAGCGGCCGTGGCTAGTACGGCGTTGCCGTGAAAACGCTTCTGTATCTTGTTCAGGTAACCAATTCCGAGGCGGATATTAGTATTGGCTTTGAGCAGTTCATGCTGTTTCGGGCGGCGGATCCGCAGGTAGCGTGCGATCTGACGTGCCGTACGAGGCAGCAGTTGCATTAGTCCCAGGGCACCGGCGTGGGACTTAACGTCAGTAATGAAGGCGCTTTCCTGACGGATAATGGCATAGGCCCAGGCGGGATTGACCTGATTTCTGCTGGCGTATTTTTCCACCACGTCACGGTGCACCAGGGGAAAACGCTTATCCAGGTCATCCCAGTAGTTGGCCTGTGACAGGGTGACAATGCTGCGATCATGCCAGCCCCAACGGTAAGCAAGCTGAGCGGACTCCAGCATCTCCCGTTGATTCATGGTTTGCAGGGCAAAACGCCACTCCCGCCGTGCCTGGACAATACGCTTCAGCCAATACAACTCGGCGGCACGGAGTACGGCCGGATTCGTGTTGGCGCTGTCCAGCTCACTGCCGTGCATCTGTAATGGGTGGTTGGACAGACGATAGGGCAGCCCCGTGCGATCCGCGGCGAGAAAGCTGTAATAGCTGCGTGCCTCCGTATTCTGCAAGTACAGCTGACGGGCCTCATCGGGATGTCCCAGAAATTCCAGGGTCCGGGCACGCCAGTAACGCCAGCGCTCGACGTTGTCGTCTGTGACCTCAATCCGGTTGAGCCAGGAGAGCGCGGCTGACCAGTCCTGATCACGCAGGGCGGAGAGGGCAAACAGTTCCCGCATATGGTTATCGTTGGTGGAGAGTTTGAGTTGTTTTAGCCATTGATGTGCCTCATCGGTGTTGGCCTCGACCAGTTTGGTGGCCAAACGTCGTTCCAGACGTTGTGTCTCTGCGCTCGTGAAGGCATACCGGGTCTGTATGGTGTGCCAGAGCCCGGCCGACTGCTCAGGGTTCTGATAGGCCATGCGACGTAGCCCATCGATAAGCAGCCAGCGTAGTACGGCCGGTTGCTGTTTCGATGTCTTTTGATAACGCTCATTAATGTTGACGACATAATTCGGTTGCCGTCTAACCTTGGACCACATGGCAATCCAGTATCGATCTTTTTCGGGCAGGTAGTGTCGTGCCAAATAGCGAGCCAGGCTGGAACGCCCTGCCTGCATGGCGAGGCGAATGCGTTGCCAGACACGTTCGGTCGTTAGTCCCCCCTGTTTCTGCCACTCCGTCACGGGCTGGTCACAGTAACGGGGGAGAGATTTGCCCGTCAGCCAGGTTGCTTCGAGCATGGTGAAGGCACGCTCTGTCTCTCCGAGATGGATAAGTGCCTTGATATAAGTGCACTGTAAGGCGATGTCGTGGCTATAGGCGAAATTACTGGCCAGGGTTTGCCAACGGCGGTGTTGTGCCAGCGATAACAGCCATTTCTTTTGCAGTTTTACCGCAACAGGGGCACCAGCGTTGTCGCTGAGAAACTTCTGGATAACGGTCTCTTTGGTTTGCGTCAGGTGTTGACTTAAATATTCATATTCCAGGTAGGGAAAAAGCGGATAGTGACGCAACGACGCGGCAAGGGTTTTATAACGCGTCCAGTGGTGTAGGCGGGCCGCCTGTTCAGCGGCCAGAAACTGGAGTCGCTGTTGATGAAATTCATCACGATTATAGGCCTGCGCCGCCTGGCTGTTTGATAACCCGCCACCGGCAAACAATATGGTGATAATGAGAACGGCCTGTCGCAATTTCGTCTTCCCTTGCTGGACTTCGCTTTCCACATATTAAAGCAGTGAATGTGGCAGTGACACCTTTATCTATGGATACCTTGTTATCGGATAATCACCGTCCGGGCTAAAGACCCGAAAGGGCAAAATCTTTCTGTCGTAGTACACAAAATGGCACAATCATTTCCACATGCTTTATAATTCATGTCTTCTGCGACGGGGAAGCCCGCAATTTATTATTTGACGACACTGGTCTGCACCCTGACCTGGGGTAGAACCACCTATGGAGCCGCTAATGGAAAAGAAACTCAATCGTTATAGTGCCCGAATCACTCAGCCCAAGTCCCAGGGTGCCTCCCAGGCGATGCTCTATGGGACTGGTTTGACCGAGACCGATATGAATAAGGCTGAAGTGGGTATTTCCAGCGTCTGGTGGGAGGGTAATACCTGCAATATGCATCTCAATGACCTTGCCGCCGAGGTCAAAAAAGGCGTGGTCGAGGCTGGTCTGGTCGGGATGCGCTTCAATACGATCGGTGTCTCAGATGGTATCTCTATGGGCACCGATGGCATGAGTTATTCTCTGCAATCACGGGATATTATTGCCGATTCTGTCGAAACGGTGATGAACGGCCAGTGGTATGACGCCAATATCTCGATCCCCGGTTGTGACAAAAATATGCCCGGGGTGCTGATCGCCATGGCGCGGTTTAATCGTCCCTCGCTCATGGTCTACGGTGGCACGATTAAACCAGGGCACGTCAATAATCAGAGCCTGGATATTATTTCTGCGTTTCAGAGCTATGGTGCCTTTATTGCCGGTACGATTGACGAGGAAGAGCGTCAGGCGATTGTCAAAAATTCCTGCCCCGGCGCTGGCGCCTGTGGCGGCATGTATACCGCCAATACCATGGCCTCGGCCATCGAAGCCATGGGCATGTCACTGCCGTATAGCTCCTCGGTGCCCGCGGTTGACCCGGGCAAGTGGGAGGAGTGTCGTCAGGCCGGCCATGCCATTCGACACCTGCTGGAAAATGATATTAAGCCACGCGACATCATGACCCGCGCGGCGTTTGAAAATGCCATGGTCATTGTCATGGCCCTGGGTGGTTCGACCAATGCCGTGCTGCATTTAATTGCCATGGCGCGTGCCTGTGATGTCGAGTTATCGCCGGATGATTTTCAGAGCGTCAGTGACCGCATCCCGTTTATTGCTGATCTGAAACCCAGTGGTCGCTATGTCATGGAAGACCTGCATAACGTTGGCGGAACGCCGGCCGTAATGAAATACCTGCTGGAAAAGGGTTTGCTCGATGGCACCTGCATGACAGTGACGGGTAAGACGGTAGCCGAAAACCTGCAGGAACTGCCGGGCCTGACAGAAGGTCAGGATGTGATCCTGTCGGTAGAAAAGCCCATCAAGGACTCCGGCCATATCCGTATCCTAAAAGGTAGCCTGGCCCCCGGTGGCTCCGTCGCCAAGATTACCGGCAAGGAGGGTCTGCAATTCACCGGTCCGGCACGGGTTTATGACTGTGAAGAAGATATGTTAAAAGGTCTCGAGGATGGCGACATCCAGAAGGGTGATGTTATTGTCATCCGCTATGAAGGTCCAAAAGGTGGACCTGGTATGCCGGAGATGTTGACACCGACCTCGGCGATCATGGGTGCGGGACTTGGCAGTGACGTGGCGATGATTACCGATGGACGTTTCTCCGGTGGTTCACACGGTTTTATTATTGGTCATGTGGTGCCTGAAGCTCAGGAAGGGGGACCGATAGGCCTGATCAAAAACGGTGATGTGATCAACATCGATGCGGAAAAGAATATTCTCGACGTCAATGTTAGTGAGACTGAAATGCAGCAGCGCCGCGCCGCCTGGGTGATGCCGGCATACAAGGCGAACCGTGGCACTTTGTATAAGTATATCAAGAACGTTAAGAATGCCTCCGAAGGTTGTGTCACCGACGAGTAAGACCCAGTAGTCATAGCAAGTAAAAAAACCGACATCTGATTTGTCGGTTTTTTTTACAGTGCATGTGATGCCTTACGCCTAAGATATTGATATTTAATGCTACTGTCATTCGGGTAAAACTAACAGGGCCTCGTGCAACCTCGAAAAATAATGGATTTTTACTGCCGATCATCCGCTGGATTTGTTACTATTTTTTGACAGAATCTGGGGTGTGAGGTGTCGTCTATGCAAATAAAAATCGAACCAACGATTGGTGCCTGGTACGTCAATGCGACGGGTAAGTTGATGAAAGTCAAGCTGATGGTTTACCGGCAAAGCAAGCCCTCGGCGGTTATGATCGAATACCTGGATGGTGGTCGACAGATTGTTGGTATTGGCGAGTGGTCCTGTCTGGAATTGAATCATCATCTCAATCGCAGTGGCAGCGTCCTGTTCCAGCATTAAATAATCGTAAATTATTGTATGATGAGACCCGACCCTGTCGGGTTTTTTTATGATTTACGAAAAAGGATACTGCCATGCAAATTGAAGCGCTTACCAAACGACTACGTCAGTTTGCGGATGACCGTGACTGGGACCAGTTTCATGCCCCCAAGAATTTGTCGATGGCACTCATTGTTGAAGCCGCCGAGCTTGCCGAACACTTTCAATGGATGTCGGAGCAACAGAGTTCAGAATTATCTGCAGAGAAATTAAAAGAAGTTTCCTATGAGCTGGCCGATGTCTTCATTTATTGTCTGCGACTTGCCGATAAGCTCGGTGTTGACCTGCCAAAAGCCGTTGACGAGAAGATTGTTATTAATGAAAAGAAATATCCGGCGGATAAAGTACGCGGTAGCTCAAAAAAGTACACCGAATATGAATAAAAATAGACCCTAGATCGAGGTTCGAACCTTATTCTGAATGTAAAACCTGTGCCGGGTCCAGGCGCGCGGCCTGCCAGGCGGGGAATATGCCGGAGATGATGCCGATGACAATCGCGGTAGCCTCCGCCATTAGCACATACATCAGCGATGGATGTAAAGGTAGTTGTGGTACAACGAGGTGCAGGAGTAAGCCAAGCACGAGTCCAAGTAACAGACCGAATATTCCGCCCAGGCTGGCGAGCATGATGGCCTCGGTTAAAAAGAGCGACATCACATCGGTACGTTTGCTGCCGAGGGCGCGTAACAAACCAACCTCATGACGTCGCTCGCTGACGGAGATGGTCATGATCGTCAGAATACCAATGGCACCAACGAACAATGAAATACCGCCCATCGCGCCAATGGCAAAGGTCAGTAGATCCAGTATGGAGCTCATGACCTCCATCATTTGTTGTTGTGTAGTAATCGTGACATCATCCTTGGCATGACGCTTAACAAAGGTCTGGCGGATAAGTTTAAGCAGATGACTAACCTCTGTCTTTTCTGAGTAGAGTACGTCAACTTCCATCAAACCTTCACGATTAAACATACTCAGACCACGTGCGGCCGGAATATAAACAGTAACGTCCATATCAAAGCCGATGATCTGGCCTTTTGGTTCCATGACGCCGATGACCTGAAAGCGTTCGCCACCAATGTGAATACGTTTTCCCAGTGGACTTTCGCTGGCGGAAAACAGTTCATTTCGTACACGGCTGCCTAAGACGGCAAAGGCCCGTGGTGAGTAGGGGTCGTCGGCAGGCAAAAAATTACCGCTGCCGATTTTCATACGAAAGGCCTGTGGCAGATCGGCACCGGCCCCCAGGACTGTCGTACGACGGGTGCGTTTATAATATTTTACTTCGGCATTGCCCTGCACAATAGGGACCACGGCCTGCACGCCACTGAGTCGGCGTAAGGCCTCGCTATCACTAATCGTTAACGGTTTGGTACTACCGAAAATTCCCACCGCGGTACCGAGCGTGGTCGTGCGGCCGGGGTTGATGGCGAGGATGGTGGTACCAAACTGGGTGAATTCAGCAATCACATAATGACGTACACCCTCTCCCAGTGAGGTTAGTAACACGACGGCGCTTATACCAATGGCGATTCCCAGCATGGAAAGACTGGTACGCAATTTTTTCTCCAGCAAGGCAGAGATTGAAAAGCGAATAAGTTCGCCACGTTGCATGCTAGTGTTGACTCAATGCAACGACCGGGTCCAGGCGTGAGGCACGCCTGGCCGGCCAGTAACTAAAAAGGATTCCCAATAGCAGCGCCAGACCGATAGCGGCGACGACTGCCCAGAGTGGTGGCACGGGATTAAACAAGGGTAGCCACCAATGAATGGCTTGCCGGCCAATCAGGCTGAGCCCCCAACCCAGGACGGCACCGATCAGGCAGAGCGCAACACCTTCGGCGATAAACAAACTGAGAATAATGCGTGGCGGCGCACCAATGGCCTTGAGTAAACCGATCTCGGAAGTGCGTTGATAGACGGAGACCAGAATGACATTCATGATCAGGATCCCCGCGACTAATAAACTGATGGCGGCAATGCCCGCCACGGTGAGAGTGAGCGTGTCAAAGATTTTATTAAAGGTCGCCAGTACGGCATCCTGCGTGATAACGGTGACATCTTCCTCACCCTGATGTTGCTGGCGAATGACGCGCAGAATATCGGCCCTGGTCTTTTCAATAGAGGCGGGTGACGGATTTTCAGCAATTATACGAAACAGCGACGAGGCATTAAACATCTGCTGGGCAAAGGCGACGGGCACAATTACCAACTCATCAACATCCGTACCGATAGAGCGGCCCTCTGTCGCCAGGATGCCAATAATACGACAACGATAATTATCCAGCTTTAACCATTCACCGATGGCTGATTGGTGATCAAACAATTCGGTCTTAAGTTTTTTACCAATGACGCAGACCGGCAGGGAGCGTTGTAATTCCATCTCCGGTAAAAATTGTCCCTGTGCCAGTTTCCAATGCCGTATGCTGAGCAAATCGTGATTAGAACCGAGTACGGTGATATTCCGTTCACGGGACTTCCAGCCCGCAGCGGCGGCACCAACGGCTATCGGCGCTAGATGGCGAACGCGGGTATTGCGCTGAATAGCCCGGGTGTCACTTAGTGTCAGGTCACGTGCCGCCGTGCTAATCAGGGCACCGGTGCCGGCCGTTTCACTGCGACCCGGAAAAATAATTAACAGCTCAGTCCCCAGCGAGGAAAATTCACTCTGAACATAACGGCGTGCGCCTTCCCCTAAGGAGGTTAAAATAATGACGGCAGCCACGCCGATGGCGACGGCGATGACGATCAGCAGGGTACGGGTTTTATGGCCGCGAAAACTCTTTAACGTTGACAGAAACAGATCAGACAGGCGCATGGCCCTGGCCTGCACTCTCAAGCTCGTCCTTGATGATCTTGCCGTCGAGCATGGTGATGTGACGTGTCGCGCGCTGGCCTATCTCCGGGTCATGCGTGACAACGATCAGACTGATACCCTTTTGTTGCAGGGATTCAAGCAGTGCGATGACTTCTCCTCCGGAACGATGATCCAGGTTGCCGGTAGGCTCATCGGCAAGAATAACGCGTGGGCGCATAATCGTCGCGCGTGCAATGGCGACACGTTGACGCTGGCCGCCGGAGAGTTCCTGGGGTTTGTGGTGGGCGCGATTGCTTATTTCGAGAGTCTTTAAGACTTCCGCGACACGCTGTTTTCTTTCCGCCTGCGGTACACCGGCGAGCATGAGTGGTAATTCGACATTTTCCGCGGCGGTGAGGCGAGGCACGAGGTGAAAGAACTGAAATACAAAACCAATATAGGTGCTCCGAATATTAGCCAGCTGGGTATCGTCTAAGGAAGTGACCTCTTGATTATCGATAAAATATTGCCCTGCGGTGGGGCGGTCCAGTAAGCCAATAACATTTAATAAAGTTGATTTACCGGAACCTGAGGCACCCATGATTGAAATATATTCACCGTCGTTGATATCGAGACTGACATCCTGCAGGGCATGCAGGATTTGGTCGCCCATGACGTAGTCACGTTGAATGTGTTGTAACTGGATCATGGTTTGGTCTGGTCGTTATTTACCGGCTCCCGTTTGGCAGGGGCACCGGCAACGACGCCGGTCCGATCCAGTGAGGTCACCACCAGATCACCGGGTTTGAGGCCAGTGTTGATCTGGGTGAATTTCCAGTTCTGCAGCCCCATGCCGATCTCGACTTTTTTAAGTTCATGACTATCTGGGTCAAAGACAAGGACGTACTGATTATCGATAATGGCTTCGGTCGGTATACGCAGAGTGTCCGTTTGACGAGAAGTAATAATTTCAACATCGGCACTATAGCCCGGTAGTAGTCGAGGTGGTTTTTCATTCTCATCAAAGTCGACATCAATATCCACGGTGCGGGCCTGTTTTTCCCTGTCCTGCACGTAATTGGCGACAGTTTTGACCTTGCCATTAAAGGCGCGACCATGAAAGGCATCCAGACTAATTCGCACCGGCATGCCGATATGAACATGCGGCGCATCGACCTCATCAATCGGTGCTGTCACATACAGGCACTGCATATCGATCAGGTCAATGGCTGGCGGTGTGGGAATACCAATGGGGGAAGGGGTCACGAACTCACCCAGCTCGCCATTAATATCAGCGATGATGCCATTAAAGGGGGCCACCAGCTGGGTCCGGCGCAGATTGGCCTTTACCACATCGATCTGGGCAACGCTGACTTTAGCAATCGCCTGTGCCGCACGGCATCCTGCCTGCTGCGCCTTGGCATTGCCTTCGGCACGTTCGGTCGCCTCGGTGGAGGCGAGTCCCTGTTTGAACAGCTTGCGGGATCGGGCCGCTTCCTGCTGGGCAACCTGAGCGCTGACGCAGGCTTGCTGAGAACGCGCTGCCTCGGCCTCCGCCTGGCGTTTGGCCAGCAGTCGTTGTGCCTGTAGATCCTCGTTCCACATGGAAAGCAGTAACTGGCCCTGCTTAACGGTATCACCGACCTTCACTGGCAGGGCCGAGATTTGGCCACCGACGGCAGGTGACATTTGTGCCCGGCGGCAGGCCTTAACGGTGCCGGCGCGTGTGTTGGTGATAATTGCCTCGATGGAACCCTTCTCGGCGGTCTGCACTATGACGCTGACGGGCTTGGCCTGGCGGAGATAAAGAGACGCGACGATGACGATGACAATGGCCACCGCGACGATTATAAGTTTATGTCGGCGCATCGGCATGCTATCGACGCTTGCCAATCAGTTCGATCTGATAGCCATCGGGGTCTTCGACAAAGGCGATGATCGTGCTACCGGCATTCATGGGGCCAGCGTCACGCAGGATTTTACCGCCGCGCTGACGTATGGCCTCGGTGGCCTGGTAGACGTCATCCACCTCAATGGCCAGATGGCCAAAGCCAGTTCCCACGTCATAAGCTTCCGTCCCCCAGTTGTAGGTGAGTTCAATCACGGAGTGATGACTTTCATCGCCATAGCCTACAAAGGCCAGAGTAAACTCGCCGTCTGGGTATTCTTTTTGTCGTAGCAGTTTCATACCCAGTATCTCGGTATAAAACTGGATAGAGTCTTGCAGGTTGCCAACGCGGAGCATCGTGTGAAGAAGACGCATTATGTTCTCCTATGTGTTTGGACTTAACGGAGGTGACTGTATGAATAACCAGTATTCTATACCAGACTTGTCTTCAGCACAGCCGAGAATAGAGATTGACCAGAATATGGATGCAGGTATGATGAAAGCATACCAATAAAGTCATTCTTTTCGTATCGGTGATGCTCATGAAGTTCGTTCGTCCCTGTAGTTGTGTGTTGATAATTTTCAGTCTCTTAATTGAATCAGTCTTGGCCGCGGAACCAGGAGTGACCGTGACCCGCTGGCAGAGTCAGGGCGATAGCCGATGGTCACATAATGCATCGGTCCTGAGTACGTATTTGGGGAATCCCACTTCAGAGCTGCACTACGAGAATGTCGATAGTAACATTGTCGAGATATCAATCAATCACTCAATGAATAACGGCGGTCTGCGTCTTATGATCGGTGGGGGCGCGATTGGCAGCGGTCTTCTGGTTGATGATGATTATGTCAGCGCGACTGGAGCGGCGTACTACGGCGCAACGGTGAGCGGGGCACACCGTATTTCACGCACTAATAGTGATATCCAGGATAGCGGTCTGTATTATGTGAACGCCGAATATTCATCCGACGGATTCAGGTTTGATATTGCCGGTGCTGCGATACAATTATATGCCGGTATGCAATACTGGCATGAACGCTATAATGCCAAAGGGGTTCGGCAAATTGAGTGTACTGATTCAACCGGTCCCCCGACTTTTTGTAACCCGGTAGGTTATACGGGCTACACGAATGAATATGTGATTTCGAATATACTCAGCTGGACGACGTTTTATGTCGGTATCAGCAGCCGGTTTGAACTGAGCCAGTCGATGTCGCTGGGGCTGATGCTCAACTACTCGCCCATTACCTATTTATCGAATGAAGACGTCCATCACTTACGCTCTGACCTGCATCAGGACCCCAGTTTTTCGATGACCGGCTTTGGTCAGGCCGTCGACCTGCAACTGGATTGGCGTTATCGTATTTTTGAACAGGCCGAGTTAAGTATTGGTTATCGTTATTGGGACCGAAAAGTGACGAACGGTGACTGGTATTCCTATTCTAAATCGGGAGCCTCACGGGCCCCATTACTGGAGATGCGGACAACGCGTCAGGGCCTGACATTGGGTCTGCAAGTGTTTTTTTAAACCAAGCCGTTGAATATTGTAAATTTCTAACAGGCTCAACTTGATCTGGATCAAATTAATATTGGCGAACAGCCGCTATGGTTAACCCTGGAAATGGATGAGGGTAAAGGTATGGCAATTGAGTTGTTCAACAATGGTAACCACCGGTGTCTGCTGTTTGAGGACCTGGTAAGTTGTTCCCGACCATATAGTAATACGCGAGAAGAAGATATTTGTCATACCATCCAGTCGAACCAGTTTCTCATAGTTGATAACGGTCACGCGGCGCTGCTCGACCCGGGTGGTAATCTTACTTACAACCGTTTATTTATGAGCCTGCGACAATATGCCAACATCCGTGACCTCGACTACGTGATTGCCTCGCATCAGGATCCTGACGTGGTCGGTTCATTAAACAAATGGCTCGTTGGCTCAAATTGTAATGTTATTGTTCCAAAACTCTGGGAGCGTTTCGTACCCCATTTCTGCAGTCCGGGGGCGACGGACGGCCGACTGCTCGGTATACCGGATGAAGGCATTGAAATCGAGATTGGTAATAGTGTCCTGCTGGCGGTGCCAGCGCATTTTTTGCACTCCGAGGGAAATTTCCATTTTTATGATTTACAGAGCAAGATTCTGTTCACCGGGGATGTCGGTGCCTCGCATGTGGATCAAAATGAGTTATCAACACCGGTAAAAGATTTTTTAATACATGTGCCAAGAATGAAAGCCTTCCATCAGCGTTATATGAATGCCAATAAGGTGTGTCGTCTGTGGGTCAATATGATCCGGACGCTGGATGTGGAATGGATCGTCCCTCAACATGGGCCATCATTCAAAGGTAAGGCCATGGTTGCACAGTTTCTGGACTGGTTTGAAAGTTTACAGTGCGGGGTCGATTTGATGGAGCAGGTCAATTATCATGCGAGCGGTGTTGCCAGGTTGTCACAAAAGCACCAAGCCCCTATGGGCTAGGCATGGTGGGCGGCCTGATCCGTTAGATAGCTGTTATCAAATTCAATACGGTTCTTACCTAGTTGCTTGGCGCGATACATCATATGATCGGCACGATCAATGAGTGCCTGAATCGATTCTCCTGGACGATGAATGGCAAGTCCGGCGGAAAAAGTCGGGGCCTTATTGATCGTACTGTCGGTGCGGTACTGACTGGCAGCGGCCTTGTGCTGGACTTTGTAGAAAGCCTGTAAGGCTTCGACTTTGTCGGTATTGGGGAGGATAACGGCAAATTCTTCGCCTCCATAGCGCGCCACCATGTCATAGCGTCTAAAGACAGATAAAATTTCCTTGGCATACAGGCGCAGTATATCGTCACCAATGACATGACCGTACTGGTCATTGATCTGTTTAAAATTGTCGAGATCGATCATTGCCACCGTGAGTGAAGTCTTCTCTCGATCGCTACGGACAATTTCATCCTCCAGGCGTTGCATAAAGGCGCGGCGATTCGGTAGACGAGTCAGGTCATCGGTCATGCTGAGGACGCGGGCCTGATCCAGCTCTTCATGTAACTGTCGACTACTATGCCCCATCAGGTTGAGAAAACTTTGCGTATCATTTAGCGAAGTAAGCAGTTGACTCTGGTTGTCGTGCAAAAAATTCAACCGGTCGATAAACCACTTTCGTTGCGTCTGCCAGTCACTATCAGGGCTCTGATGATTCACGCGATTTAACATATCGGATAAAACACTACTGAGTTTTTCCTGAGTCTGTGCCGTTGTGGAGACACGATCGTGAATTGAATTTTGTAGTTCATCCAGCTGATAGGTTCTTTCATCCAGGGGGATATCGATGGATTCCGGCAATGCCTCGGCCTCGGCGGTATTTCCCATTAACGGTGCAAGCGCCTCGCGTATTAGTTGCTGATCAGGATCGGTGACCTTATTGACTAAGGCCGTGGCATTATGCAAATAGGATTGCAGGTTGGACAGTTCCGAGAGCGAGATGGGGGGCATCATGCGTTTTTGAATTAGCTTGAGCTCCAGATAGAGCAGAGACTTCTTCGGCAGGTTTTTGCGAAAGGCACTCAACAGGGTTTGGCTCAGGGCGGCATAGCCACGAATCATATTATTCTGTTGACGGACCTGATCCTGCAGGGCGCGACTAATCTGGTCAAATATAATTTTACCGGCGGGACTACCCTTTAGCGGATCGAGCAAACGAAGAATATGGTCTATTCCATCGGCGTCAATCACACTACTTAAATTTTTCTTCTGCTCAATCATGAACGAACAGTCGCCCCGGTTTTTTATCGTCATTCCAGAAGGCAGGCACTGCTATACAACAGCCCTGTGCCTACTGGCACAGAATCCTTTGTTATAGTCCCTTAGAATTATCCCTGTAGGCATGAACCTACCAAATCGTTGTCGCTAACGTCGCTATAGGGGGGGAGGAGCGACGTTTTATTGTGGGTCTATTCTAACGAATATATGCTGGTTTGTATGGCACATTGTGAAAATAGTTGGTTAAAATTTAGGTAGGTAGATATACCTAAATTATTTGTTATTTACTTAAATATCAAAGTAATAATAAATCAAATTAATGTTAAAAATTAACATATGATATTTCTTATATACTGAAAATGCTGCTGTAAAAGTAGGTGTACACACCAATGGGCGATGCTGTATGAAACAAAAAGAAATCTATTCCGGTCGGGTTATCCGGTTGACACTCGACCAGGTAGAGCTGCCGAATGGGGTCATTTGTGAGCTTGAAATCGTCCACCATCCTGGCGGTAGTGCCGTGGTGGCGATTAATGACCGGCAGGAAGTCTGCTTACTGGAACAGTATCGCCATGTCACCGGCGGATGGTTATGGGAACTGCCGGCGGGCAAACACGAGCCAGGCGATACCCTGATAGTGACGGCAAAAAAAGAGCTGCAGGAAGAGGCCGGTGTGAAGGCGGCACACTGGCAAGCCCTGGGGAGTGTACAGTCATCGCCGGGGGTGTTTACAGAGGTGGTGCATCTTTATCTGGCTCAGGGTTTAACGACAATCACCACGGCGCATGAAACAGAGGAAGTCATCAATGTGCACTGGATACCCCTTGCCGAGGCCTGTGCATGGGCATTAAATGGTAATTTGACTGATGCAAAGACTATTATTGCATTATTGAGGGCACAGAAGTATTTAATGTAAATAAACTTTATGTCATTAAAAGCTGAATGGCAGGCAGCGGTATGAAGTTATAGATATTTTTCACCCAGTATTTAACAAAAAATCTCGAAACAACAATATGGATATACTGTATTATGCAAGGCTAGATGCTTTACAGGATGTCTAATGTTGTAGTTTGAATAATTTTCTGGAAGTCAATGTAAACAAAATATACTAGATGATTATGCAGAAAATCACTGATTCGTTGAAATATAAAGTATACGCCATTGTTACCGCCGGTATAGTGATGACGGCAGTGATCATTATGTTTGGTTTTTCAGTTTTCACTCATTTCGAAACAACACATGGTTACTGGGAAAGTTATATTCAAAAAGAGGCATCCATCGCCAACGCGTTAGCGATTTTAAATCAGAACATCGGTTATGGCGGTTTTATTCACAACTTTAAAAATCTGGTACTACGTCGTGATCTCGAACGTTATCGAGGCGTTATTGAATACAATATCAGTCAATTAAATTATCAGCTGGATAAGATTGAGGGTCTCGTTAGCTCGGATGAAGAAAAGGCTGCGCTCCGTCAACTACATAAAACGTTTGACGAATATGAAGCAAAATTTCAGATTGCAAAAGAACTGATAATGAAAAATAAAAGTACAGAAGAAATCGATACTGTTGTTAAAGTGTCGGATACGGCTGCGCTGGCAGCCATAAGAACCCTGTCCTTAAAAACGCGGCAACGAGCACATGAGGTTGAGAGGACGACATTGCATCAAGAGGTATCAGCGCTTCATGTCTTGCAGTTTGGCGGGTTATTAATTATTGTATTTATTGTGTCAATGTTGACATTCCTGATAGTCTTTTTATATCGCCTGCGTTCGGCAAATGATAGTTTGATTATTGAAAAGCAAAAAGCAGAACAGGCCAGCCTTGAAAAATCACACTTTCTTGCCTCTATGAGTCATGATTTGCGTACACCATTAAATGCTATACTGGGATTTTCACAGATTCTACAAATGAATTGTACGGAAGATGAAGCAAATGAGCATCTAAGTGCGATTATTAATGCAGGGAATAGCTTGCTGGAGATTATCGACCAGCTACTGGATATATCTAAAATAGAAGCGGGAGTATTATCATTATCAATTGACAGCTGGGAACTGAAAGGTCTTTTAGAGAATAGCTTGTCAACCATCAGCCACATCGCGGCCAAAAATGGTATTACAATAGACTGCAAGATAGATACTACAGCTATATTGAGTGTCGATGTCGATAAAGCAAGATTTCAGGAAGTGTTGCTGAATTTATTAACGAATGCTATCAAATATAATGAAGAGAATGGCCGCATTACCATTGATTACATGATTGGGACTGACAACATGCTCTGTCTTTTAATAACGGATACCGGTAAAGGTATTACGCCAGAGCAACAGCAACGGATATTTAAACGATTCGAAAGGGCTGGCGCGGAAAATTCCAACATACCCGGTACCGGTCTGGGGCTGGCGATCGCCAAGGATTTAATCGAAAAAATGCAGGGTCGTATCGGATTTGAAAGTGAAGTGGGTAAGGGCAGCTGTTTCTGGCTTAAAGTGCCTCTGTCAAAGACAGTACCCACTGAAGTGCGTACGAAGTAAAAAGTTAGAGAACCTACTTCATCCAGACATTAGACATTTTAGCGTTTCAGACCAATGCTTTAACCGCCTCGATACTGGCGGATAGGACATAGTCCTCTACACCTCGACCTGGAGCCCAGTCCTTGATAGAAAACCTAAGTTAGTATTACAGGTTACTGTCAAACCTGATGTTAACGTATGATCAGGCTACTGGACAGGTGTTTTTAGATATATTGGGAACAGTAGTGGATAGAGAGTACCACGCCTAGCCCGCACAGCATGAAAGTTGTTTCACATCTTTATTAAAAGTCTGTGCTGTGAGTTTTAATCCTTCGACCATAGTCAGGTAAGGGAATAATTGCTCGGCTAGATCCTGAATGGTCATGCGGCTGCGGATTGCCAGCGCAGCAGTTTGAATAATTTCACCACCTTCATGTGCCAGGACCTGGCAGCCGATGATACGGCCACTGTCTTTTTCCGCTACCAGTTTAATGAAACCTCGTGTGTCCATATTGGCTAAAGCGCGTGGTACGTTTTCCAGAGCCAGCGTCCTGCTATCTGTATCATATCCCTGCTCTCGAGCCTGTTGTTCTGATAATCCCACTGTAGCGACTTGGGGATCGGTAAACACGACGGCAGGCATCACAGATAGATCGATGGCCACATCATCGCCAGTCATATTCCGTGCCGCACGGGTACCTGCTGACGCTGCCACATAAACAAATTGAGGTTGATTAGTGCAATCACCGGCAGCGTATATGTTTTCAACATTCGTACGCATGTGATCGTCCACAATAATGCTGCCACGGTTATCTATCTTGATACCAACCTTTTTCAGATCTAGCGCTGCCGTGTTAGGGGCGCGACCGGTTGCAATCAGCAACTGATCGCCAACGACTTTACCATTATTGGTTTGCAGACTAAATTGTTGCTCGGCATAGCTGATTGATTCGACTGAGGTGCTGAGCATGACCTCTATACCTTCCTCAGAAAACAGTTTTCTTATGGCTTCTCCTATTTCAGTATCTTCCTTTGATAACAGAGTCGAACGTGCTAAGACTGTTACGTCCGAACCCAGATGATGAAATGCCTGTGCAAGTTCAAGCGCGATTACTGACGCACCTAAAACAATCAAATGTTTCGGTACGCTCTCTGCAACGAGAGCCTGCGTCGAGGTCCAATAGGGCGTATCTTTCAACCCGGATACATTGGGTATCGATGCACTGGCACCGACGGCCAGTAAAATGCGGTTGGCTTGAATTTCCCTGTTCGTGCCATCGGCACTAGTAATGATCAATGTGTTGGTGTCCTTAAATCGCGCCATACCCCGGACGAGCGTAATTCCAGGATTACTTTCCAGGATGCTTTCATATTTTGCATGACGTAGTTTATCTACCCATTCCTGTTGTTGCGCGACCATCATCATGCGATCAATGGTCGGTGTGCTAAGGGCAACCCCTTTAATACCATGATGGGCCTGTATGTTGGCTATGTTCGCGCCACGAATAAATATCTTTGATGGGACACAGCCGATATTGACGCAGGTCCCACCTATGACATCACTGCCTTCAATGATGGTCACGGTTGCACCTTGTTCGACCGCTTTTATGGCGGCGGCAAAGGCACCTGAACCGGTCCCTACGATTGCAATATGTAAACCACTGTCATTGCTGGAAGAAAGCGTGTCTTTATTATCCAGTAGACTTGCCGCATAGCCTTTAGATTCGATAGCTTTAAGTAGCTGTTTACTATCGACTACACCCTGACTCACGACCCTGGCCAATCCTTCAGCGTACGAAACGGTGGCATTAACGCCGTTGAGTTTATTCAAGGCATCCTGTGTGTTTTGGGCGCAATGGTCACAGGTCATGCCTGTAATTTTTATGTTGATAGTATTCATCTTTATCATCCTCAATTTACATCTTTAATGAGTGACCTGCTTGCAACAGCGAAAAATTTTTTGTGGCGACATACAACAACATCAGCGATAGAAATGTACATTATGATCTGAATCTGTAAGGCAGAGACTTCAGGTCATCGACGCACCTTCTTATTAACGAGTTGTACCTGTGCGACAGTAGATGTCGTTAGGACCGCAAGCTGTCTACTGGTCATTGCTTGTATACAAGCAATGATTTACCTATGTGGTCTTTTTTATGCGCCTATTTTTGTTTTAGACTTGAGGGATATCCGGCATCGGCTGTTGCTTCGGTCAATGCTTTAACGGATGTTTTAGTTGGATCAAATGTAACGGTAGCCGTTTTTGTCTCAAAACTGGATTGAACCTTGACCACGCCGGGCACCTTTTGCAATGCCTTTCTCACCGTGATAGGACAGAATCCGCACGTCATGCCTGGCACATCAAGTGTGGCGGTCTGGGTATCGGCGGCAGTTGCTGCGAGAGGAGACAACAGCATGGCAAAGATAATGCTCATTGAAAAAAAGATTGTACGGATCATTGCATTACTCCTGGGATATAGTGGGTTCATGTGTCTATGCAAAAAAGGCTGGGCCATAGTCGGGGAAGGCCAGTAAGGCGACGAGTAGTAGCGACACCACCCAGAAAATTATACGTTGGTTACGTAAGGTACTGGGGATGGCGCAGGCGTCATCTGGGGCACACTGTTGTGGCAGCAAATAAAGTTTGCGAAAGGCCAGGAATAGAAAAATCAGGGTGATACTGACGAAGATTGGTCGATAGGGTTCTAGTGCCGTCAGGTAACTGATCCAGGCGCCACTAATACCGAGGGCCAATAGCACTAGCGGTGCCACACAGCATAAGGATGCACCTATAGCGGCAAGCACCGCCGCGATTATGGAACGATTTCTGGTTGTTGATGTTGTGGGGCTGGGCGTATCTGCCATATCCATTCCTCTCATTATTTCCAGCGTGTCATAAGCTTAGACTCTGTACGTGGGTACAGAGTCAAGTAGTATTTTCGATAACAGGGAGGGGGTTGGGGGACCGCTGCGCGACGATTGAATTGAGGGGAAGACCTTAGAGTCGCTTACCTGCCAGGGTCTCGACAATAGGGCAACGTGCAGGGTCGTTGTCGGTTTGGCAGGTCTTGATTAGCGTTTCCAGTGTATGGCGGAGCTTTTTCAAATCTTTGATTTGTATGTCGATATTCGCCATTTTCTCCTCGGCCCGCTGTCTTACATCATCACAGTGCCCCTCGCCTAGCTGCAAAAGCTCGGTAATTTCCCGCAGACTGAACCCCAATTGCTGGGCTCGTTTAATAAAGCGGATACGGTCTACTGTATCCGCTGGGTAGATTCGGTAACCTTTAACCGGCTTCGTAGGTTCTTTGATGATGCCGAATCGCTGGTAGTAGCGAACTGTTTCGACATGCACTCCAGTGGTGTCGGCGAGATGACCAATCGTAAGCGGTTTAGCCATATATGATTTCCACATTCTAAGTCCGTTGTAAGGTACAGAGTTTAGCACAGGCAGCAAGTTATTTCTTGACCTGGAGTTGACTCAAGGCTGTATTGTTAAGGAATGCCAATTAATACGGGCGACATTGGAGTTTTAAATATGACGATTAAGGTAGAGGTGTTTTCGTCTCCTGGTTGTGGGAAGTGTGGGCATGCCAGGGATGTACTGCATCGATTGGCTGACGAGCTGGGTGGCGATCGTATTCACTGGCGGGAAGTGAATATTCTGGAAGAACTGGACTATGCAGTGGCGCTGGGTGTGTTGTCGACGCCCGCCATTGCGATTGATGATGAGTTGACGTTTGTAAGCTTGCCCTCGGCAAAGAGGCTTCGAGCAGAATTACTCAGGCGTCTGGAGGAGAGCAACTAATGATGGTGTTATTGTTATTTCTTAGTGCATCACTATTAGGGTTATTAGCATTTTTTGAACCCTGCACGATCGCTACTCATACTTTATATTCGATTAAGATTAGCCGAGATGGAGATAAAAAAACGAGCTGGAAAAATCTGAGTACAATCTGGCTGGTCCGTAGTCTGTTATTCGTCATTCTATTTGTTGTCGCTGTGCTCTTTATAAGCCCACCTGTTTGGGGGTCGAAACTGCCGAGTATTTTATTATCAGCGATAGCGATCATTTATCTTGTGTCGCGTTTAATATATATTCCGGTACCGCATCTGGAGATTTTTAAACTCTTTCCGGGTGCAAAGCAATTTCCGTACAGCCTTAAACTGGGACTAACGTTACCCGCCTGTACATTGCCACTTATTATTATTGTTGCCGGTATTGCGATAACGGTGGCTTCGATAACCTTTGCCGCACTGGCCGGAATTTTATTTGCGGCATTTTTTACTATCCCCCTGGTAATGACCACGTCCCGAGGGCTGGATAATGATAGCCTGGATTTTCTAAACCGTGCCGCAAAGAGTAGTCCGTATCTCACGGCCATCTTATTATTTAGCCTGGCGTTGTATTTGTTGGTTCCTTCCTTTGAAATTAACTTCACAGAGCTGAAAGGTGCATTGACTCAGGCGAGTTGGCTAGGGCTTGGCCTGGCCTTTCTGGCAGGTTTTGTATTCAGTTTTAATCCTGTTTCGTTTGCCTCAGTGCCCGTAATGCTGGCTTATGTGACAAAAGCGCACGAAGAGCGACGTGCGGTACTAATGGGCGGAGCTTTTGTTGCGGGTATGATGGTAACGCATGTGGTGCTGGGGGTGGCAGCCGCGTTAGGGGGCGACTGGGTAAAGGGAATAATGGGCAGAGAGTGGGGGCTATTTCTTGGGCCATTACTGATTGTGATGGGTTTTATGTGGTCAGGCTGGTTAAATATCCGTCTACCCTGGTTTGGTGTTAAGGGGCGTAGGGTTACAGGGATCGGGGGAGCGTTTTTGCTCGGCATTCCTTTTTCAGTCGCTGTATGCCCATTTTGCACCCCCGCGTTATTGGTAGTATTGACGGCCAGTGCGGCGATTGGTTCAGTTGGTTTCGGTATTTCCTTATTATTTGCTTTTGCTTTAGGCCGTAGCATTCCTGTTATGTTAGGTGCATGGAGTATGGGATGGTTGGAGTCGTTGAAGATACTATCGCGTTATCAGAGGGGGCTTGAAATAATGGCAGGGCTGGTATTAATTTTAAGTGGGATTTATTTACTTAATGAATATTTCATGTTTGTTTGATGTCATTAGCTTGAGTACCCTGTCTGTTTTAGAATAGGCGTTTAATGAGAAAAATAATGTATAAAATAGGCGAAGTAGCGAAGCGGACAGATATATCGGTTGATACGCTGCGCTATTATGAAAAATTTGGTCTACTAATGAATATTTCTCGGGATGATTCAGGTGTCCGTCAATACAGTGACAAGGATATTTCCCGGTTAAAATTTATTAAGCGGGCGCAGCGCATGGATTTTAGCCTGAATGAAATAAAGCATTTGCTTGGCATGCGAGAAGATCCACGACAAACCAAGGACAGTGTTCGTCAGCTCACCGCCGATAAGCTTAAAGATATTGAAAATCAACTTGACGACCTGATTACGCTTCGCAATGAGTTGCAACTCTTGCTGGGTCTTTGCAAGGGTAGTGAAGAAGGTTGTCCCATTATTGAAAGTATCGATGCTGAAGATATGCCGCCTGGTTAGGGTATGTCAGGATATTTTAAATTGCTGATCGCCGAAGTGTCATTGACCGGTGTTGCATGTGTATCACGTAGATAAGCGATTTTTTCATAATTAAATTGGCTGGTTGGGTTTAACCGCCTCGATACTGGCGGATAGGACATAGTCCTCTACACCTCGACCTGGAGCCCAGTCCTTGATGAAATCACGAGAGTCATCTTTCGGTGTGATGTGGATATCGCTAAAACCAGTATCTTTCAGGATTTGCTGTAATTCTTTAATTAATAACGCCCCGGCCATACAGCCAGCATAGAGTTGGGGGTCATTTTTCAGGTCATCGGGTAATTCGGTCGTCTTGACGGTATCAGAAATGGCGAGACGGCCACCGGGTTTAAGAATGCGAAAGGTCTCGGCAAAGACGCGCGGCTTGTTGGTGGAGAGATTGATGACACAATTGGAGATGATGACGTCTGCCGTATTATCGGCCAGCGGCAGGTTTTCGATCTCACCCAGGCGAAATTCCACCTGGTTAAAGTTGCCCTTGTGTGCGTTGGCACGGGCCTTGGAGATCATCTCCGGCGTCATGTCGACACCAATAACCTGTCCGGACTGACCGACTTCATGTGCGGCAAGAAAAGCGTCAAAGCCACCGCCGCTGCCAAGGTCGACGACGACATCACCCGGTTGCAGGCTGGCAATCGCGCGTGGGTTACCGCAACCCAGGCCCATATCGGCGCCACTGGGAACGTTGTCGAGGTCAGTCTGCGAGTAGCCCAGGCGGGTTGAGATCAGGGTATTGAGGGCGCTATCGTCCGAGACGCCACAGCAGCTACTGGCCTCGCCGCAGTGACTCCCCGTGTTACTGGCCTCCGCAACCTGGCGGTAGCTGTCACGGACATGGTTGCGGATATCGTCGGCGTGTTTGGGATCCATAGTAAGCTTCCTGTTGTGGCGATTTTACTGAGCTGTCTCGGTTCGCGGCACTGATATGACAAAATAAACTGGCTTGTGTTCCCCACAAAGCTGGTAAAATCTGTGGTGTCTGAGAACATCTTACTGGAAATCTACCTCGTATGTCAGTACTGGATAAACCCCTACATAAATTAAATCAGCAGGAGTGGGAGTCGCTCTGTGATGGTTGTGGCCGTTGTTGCATGATCAAGTTCGAGGATGAAGACACCGGCAGGTATTACTACACTAATGTCATTTGCCAGCTCTGGGATCAACGCACAGGCCGCTGTGGTGATTATGCCAATCGACAGCGACGAGTGCCGGATTGTCTCAATCTGAAAGATGAAAAAGACCTGAGCTTTTTACCCAATAGCTGCGCCTACCGACTGCGTTCACAGGGCAAGCCGCTACCGGAGTGGCACCCGTTGATTTCAGGTGATAAGGCGACAGTGAATGAGGCGGGGATTACGGTGATTGGCAAGGTGATTTCGGAAGAGTTCGTACACCGTCAACAATTTGTTCAGCACATTATTGAATGGATCGAGATCGATTAAAAGGGTGCTAACTTTTCCGGGGAAGCTCAATGGTAAAACACGCCCCACCAAGACTGCTTTCGCCGACGGATAAATTTCCCCTGTAGGCGCCGACGATATCGACCACGACGGCCAGGCCAATCCCCTGCCCGGGTATTTTACTATCGGCGCGCTGACCTCTTTGCAGGATGGCCTGACGTACCTCTGCGGGGATGCCTTGGCCATCATCCTCAATGGAAATTATAATGTCATCAGGCTCCATTCGGCTAGAGACACGGATGTGTTGCCGACACCACTTGCCAGCGTTATCCAGTAGATTACCCATACACTCCATAAAGTCGCCTTCATCCATACGCAGGGTGGTATCGGCATTGATGTGGAGTTCAAAGTTAAGCTGTTTATCGCGATAGACTTTGCCAAGAGCATGCGTGATCTTTTCGACCAGCGGTCGTATGGCGATATATTGTTGTGCCATAGCCGGACCGGCGGTAGATGCCCGTTGTAGCTGATAGGCAACGATTTTGTCCATACGATCAATCTGCTCCGCGTTCTCGTGTGGTGATTTATACGCAGCCAAATTACCCCGCATGACCGCCAGCGGTGTCTTCAGGCTATGCGCCAGGTCCGCCAGGGCATGGCGATAGCGATTTTGTTGCTGTTGCTGGTGTTCCAATAAGCCATTGAGATTGGAAGTGAGTTGCTGAATTTCCTGTGGATAGTGGCCGGCAATTTTGTTCGACAGACCCTGATCAATTTTATGCAGTTCGTTGCTGACCCGCTGGAGTGGTCGCAGACCCCAGCGCAGCGTCAGGAGTAAACTGATTAATAATAAAATGGACATGCCGCCCAACCAGCCCCATAGCGTCGTACGGTAGCTATTTATCTGCTGATTGAAACTGTTGAGGTCGAGGGCGATATTAAACGTCAGGGGTACCGACTTATCGGCCAGGCTCCACTGGATGCCGTAACTGAGGACATAAAAGTGATCGGTGTGGAGGGTGACTTCATGAAAACGTTGTTCACCGGGTGGCAGGCTGAGGGGTTTGGGGACACGTACGCTTAAGGTCGACAGTGATTTCCAGATCACCTTGCCCTCTTGATTGGTGACATGGGCATACAGACCGGAACTGGGCAGGCTAAAGCGGGTCTCCAGCAGGCGGGCGGGCATCGTCAGCTTGCCATCGGCATCCACATCGGCGGCGGCGAGTAATAAATAGAGTTGGCTGAGTAAGCGTTCTTCCAGGGCGATGTGGGCGCTCTTGTAATAAGCACGATCGAGAGCCGTGGCGGTTACTAACAGAAACACCAGCAGGACAATGCCGGTGCTGATTAGCATGCGGCTTTTTAGTGACCAGCGGCGCATCTATTCACATTGCAAGCGATAACCACGACCGCGCAGGGTTTCGATAGGCTGGAGTTGCCCGTCGGGGTCCAGTTTTTTTCGAAGACGACCGATCATCACTTCAATGACATTACTGTCGCGGTCTTCATCATGCGGGTACAGATAATCGGCCAGGTTGTTTTTGGACAGGACCTGTCCCTGCTGTCTGACCATGTACTCGAGGAGCCGGTATTCAAAACTGGTCAGTTCCAGTACCTGTTGATGAAGAAAGACCTGCTGCTGATCCGGCTGGACAAGAATTGGACCCGCCTGCAGGGAATTGTCCGGGCTACCGCTGGCGCGCCGTAGTAGGGCCTTGAGTCGCGCCAGTAACTCTTCAATCTGAAAGGGCTTAGTCAGGTAGTCATCGCCACCGGCCTCCAGACCATTGACCTTATCCTGCCAGCGATCCCGTGCCGTCAAAATCAATATCGGCAGGGTTTGCCCCGCCTTACGCAACTGCTGGATGATTTCAATGCCCGATAGACCAGGCAGGCCAAGGTCAATAATGGCGGCGTCGAGTGGATACTCCTGGGCAAAAAAAAGCCCCTCCTGACCGTCGCCGGTGGCATCGACGGTATAGTGTTGTTGCTGTAACTGTTGCGTCAGCTGCTCGCGTAGTGCCTGTTCATCTTCGATGATTAGGATACGCATATCATGGCCTACCAATGGTCTTGCCGCTGTTGGCATCGATCAATATCAGGTGCACTTCGCCACGCGTGTTGAGAATTTTGACCTGATACACCGGCCGCCCCTGAGATTGCACCTGCTTAATGGCAAGCACTCGACCAGGGACCTGTTGGCGGGCAATGTCACTGGCCTGTTGTGATGTGACACTGGCCAGCCCTGCTGCCGGTACCACCGCTAACAGGCTCAGCCAGAAAGCAAAGATATACAGTCGTAGTTTATTCATACCGATAGCATACACAGTCGTATTTTGATTGCAATGTCCTCCATGGTACTCTGCCGCCGCGCACGTTGTCGTCATGGCGGCGGCCACGAAAAAAACAACCTCTAGTAATGGTACCTGTGACGATGCTCAGCACGATAACGCGGTGTAAATTTATAGCGATAGTCGTTATCATAAAAGCCCCGTGCACGGGCACGGTGACGCGAATAGTATTCATGTAAAGCCTCGCGTCGCTCATAGCGATGAGCACGGCGATTCGCTTCATAGCGTTCATGTCGTTCATAGCGGGGGTGATAATCGCGGTCAATATACAGGCCCTGGCCAAGACGAATCGACCAGATGACATCGGCCTGTGAAGTGAGTGGCAACAGCATGGCAAAGAGTAGTACGGTACCGCCTGAGTAACGGAGTAATGTCTTACGATTCATGTCGGTCTCCTCTGGTGTTTTATGAGCCTGGAGAAAGTTTACCGGCGAATAGCTGAATACTGGCTGAATACTGGCGTTGATATCACTGCAAGAGGCTGGCCGATTCAGTCAGTAGGCCACTTCCTGGTTGTTGCCAGACATAGATTGTCGCCTGGTCCCGAAATTTCTCTGCCCGTGGGCGATGGGTAAGGCTCAAAAATAAACCTTGTAATGGTGATACGGATGAAAGGTATGTCGCTCGACCCGGATGTTGTTTCAGAACAGTTTGCCGTGGTGAAGGTAGGACGGCGCTTGCGTGAACGCGTGCCGGAAACAACGGTACACATCGTCGAAAGCCAGGAAGAAGCCATGCAGCAATCACAGCCGGAGAGGCAACGCTATGCTGCCAGGGTCGCTGGTCCATCGCGTTCATCAGAGGGCCTGCGTGTTTACTATATTATTGAGTGGTTCGATAAACCGGCATGACGGATCAGTACTTCGATGCCCGCGCAGTACGCTTTGCCAATAATATTTACGGTACACCCAAGGGCGAGATCCGCCTGGCCATTCTGTGGCGTGACCTGCAGAAAACGATTCCCTGGCTGCAGACGGCTGAGCCAAAAAAAATTCTCGATATCGGTGCCGGTCTTGGACACCTGGCCATTAAACTGGCCGCCCAGGGTCATGCGGTAACCTGCGTTGAACCCTCTGCTGAAATGATGCAACAGGCGCAACAGAATATCGCGGCGGCACTGCCGCATTCGTCGTTAGGCTTTATCGAATCCTCGTTGCAGAATTTGCCACAACACCTGAACGAAAAATTTGACCTGGTGATCTGTCACGCCGTACTGGAATGGCTGGCAAATCCTGAACAGGCCATCGAATTACTGCGTCACTGGTTAAAGGCAGATGCCTATCTGTCACTGATGGTCTATAACCTCAACGGCATTGTCATGCGCAATCTGGTACGCGGCAATTTTCGCAAGGTCAGGCGTGGTGACTTTGCCGGTGATCAGCGTGGCCTGACACCGGCGCAGCCACTGCTGCCAGAGGCCGTCGAGACCTGGCTTGCCAGTGCCAATCTGGATGTCAAGCAACAAAGTGGTATTCGCGTAGTCTATGATTACCTGCCACGCGCCATCGCCACAGAACGTTCGCTGGAAGATATTATCGAGATGGAAATGCAGTTCTCGCTGCAGGCACCTTATAACCGTCTTGGCCGTTATAGCCACTGGGTTTGTCAGCCGCACCGATAAGACTGGAATTTTTCTTCCCGCATATCACGCTCACCGCAAGTTCTGGTTACAAACAGTGCGTCAGTACTTATTGCTGATGGCGAAGTACAATGGGTAACACAATGCTGTGAGGTTAACTGGCTGCAGGTGGGATTGTTTCCACGCAAGCCGCAGCCTGTTTGGCGCGCTGGCGACAGTCTTCAATCTCATCACCGTAGGCCAGGGCCACGCCCATGCGGCGGCGCGTAAAGGACTCGGGTTTGCCGAACAGGCGAATATCGGTCTGCGGTACCGCCAGCGCCTTGTCGATATGGTCAAAGGCAATGCCCTGGGCATCCATGCCGCCATAGATGACGGCGCTGGCACCGGGAGTGCGCAGCGCAGTATTCACCGGCAGGCCAAGAATGGCGCGGGCATGTAGCTCAAATTCGTTTTGCATTTGCGTGATCATGGTGACCATGCCGGTGTCATGTGGCCGCGGACTGACTTCACTAAACCAGACTTCATCACCCTTAATAAAAAGCTCGACGCCAAACAGGCCCAGACCACCAAGATTGCTGGTGACGGCCTCTGCAATGTGCCGGGCCTTTTTGATGGCGACATCACTCATGGGCTGCGGCTGCCAGCTCTCGACATAATCACCTTTGACCTGGATGTGACCAACGGGGTCACAAAACTGTGTTTCAATGTCGCCTGTAGCATTGCGCGCGCGGACCGTCAGCAAGGTAATTTCATAATCAAATTTGATCATCTCTTCGACAATGATGCGCCCCTGATCGACACGGCCACCAGTCTTGGCATAGTCCCAGGCTGTTTGCACGTCGTCTGGCCCGTTAATCGTCGACTGGCCCTTGCCCGAAGAGGACATCACCGGCTTGACGATACAGGGATAGCCGATACCGTTATCAATCGAGGTCTGTAATTCAGTGAGTGATTCTGCAAAGGCATATTTGGAAGTCGCCAGGCCCAATGCTTCGGCGGCAAGGCGACGAATACCTTCGCGGTTCATGGTGAGTTGTGTAGCACGCGCCACCGGCACGACCGTGGCCAGGCCATCGGCCTCGATACGTGCCAGTTCATCGGTGGCAATCGCCTCGATCTCGGGAACAATAACATGCGGCTGCTCTTTCTCAATCACGGCACGCAAGGCTTTGGCATCGGTCATATCGATGACATGAAAACGGTGTGCCACCTGCTGACCAGGGGCGTTCTCATAACGGTCGACACCAATGACCTCTACACCGAGACGTTGCAGGGCGATGATCACCTCTTTGCCCAGTTCGCCGCAACCAAGCAACATCACGCGGGTGGCAGTAGGGGAGAGGGGCGTTCCGATACGAGTCATAGCCTGATTCCTGTGTCAAAAATTTCAGGAATTATACGATAGTCATGCAGCCTTGGGGATGGTAATTGCACCAAAAGTTGAGGCAACATCCGCTAAGGCGTATAACAGTGCGCGATATGTACGTGTTTGGCATATACTATTTATCTACAAGTCAATGAGGGACAGCATGGCAATAAAAAGTTTAATACTGATACTTATTATCGGTGCCGTGGCCGGTTGGCTCGCGGGTAAAATCATGAAGGGGAGAGGCTTCGGTGCCGTCGGCAACATTGTTGTAGGTATCCTTGGCGCCGTACTGGGTAAATATTTATTTGGCCTCCTGGGGATTTGGGCAGGAGGTTTAGTTGGCTCTTTAATTACCGCCACCGTTGGTGCCATTGTGTTGTTATATGTGGTTGGGCTGTTAAAGAAACTCTAGGCTATGGTGATGTTTAGCAACCTGTAACTGATATGACTGAACGGGCACGAACTATTTCCGATAGATATCCAAAGCAGACAATGTGGCTGCGAGTGATATTGTTAATAAATTTAGTGTTATTAGCTGTTGGCCTGGTCGCACCGATTATTACGTTGAAGAAGTTTATCCTGATCGAAAATACCTTTTCGGTATTCAGCGGGGCGATTGGCTTAATAAATGAAAACCATATTTTCCTGTTTATCCTGATTGCCGGTTTCAGCATTGTCCTGCCTTTACTCAAAATCGCTGTCTTGTATAAATTACTAAGCTTGCAAGGGAATAAAGCTGCGCAACTTGAACGCTACTTACACTGGATGCACCTGTATGGTAAGTGGGCCATGCTGGATGTGTTTGTCGTTGCCGTATTGATTGTCGCCGTCAAGCTCGGTGCAATCGTTAGCGTGGAATTGCACTATGGCCTGTATGCCTTCGCCGCATCGGTGATCCTGACCATGTATATCACCGCGAGGGTAGTGAGTTTAACGGGAAATGCGACGAGAGATTCGGACAATATACTGGGGGAGTAGTGGCTATACTATAACAATATTGTCGCAAGTTATGAGGAGGTCCCGATGCGGTGTCTGACGTCGGGCATCATGTTAACGATACGATGTCATATTTGCGGACATTCAGTTTATTGTGCTGAGATTATTTGTGAGGCGGATTTTATCGTTGCATGTGCTTATTCATATAGTGTGTCTGTTAAAATAATGGCTCGGCAGGGGCATCTTCTAATATATCTACAATTGCATTATTGGCGGGATCGACAGGCTTTGGATTTTGTGTGGGGTCATCGCATTCTTGCACGAGTCACGGCGAAGCCTATATGAGCACAAAATAGTCAATGCAAACCCTATGGTCTAAGGGTATACTACGCCTCCTATTCATTTCATGAATTTTTCTATCCGCCGCTCGGTGTGCCCCATCGTCCCGGTCAGTTACAGGTACTTACCAAATGTCAGCAAACAACGATGTGACCACGAGTTTTCGTGAGCTCAACCTTATCGAACCGCTTTTACAGACCCTGGACGAGGTCGGTTACGAGACACCCTCACCGATTCAGGCCGCAACGATTCCTCTTTTACTAGCCGGCAAGGATGTCCTGGGTCAGGCCCAGACCGGTACCGGCAAGACGGCGGCCTTTGCCCTGCCGCTGCTGTCAAAAATTGACCTCAGTAAGAAATTACCCCAGGTGCTGGTGCTGGCCCCGACCCGTGAGTTGGCGATCCAGGTCGCTGAGGCCTTTCAGCGCTATGCCACGAAATTGAAGGGCTTCCACGTCGTCCCCATTTACGGTGGCCAGGATCATCGTCGCCAGGTGCAACTGTTGCAACGTGGTGTGCATGTCGTGGTCGGCACCCCGGGTCGAGTCATGGACCATATGCGCCGTGGCACGTTGAAACTGGAGGGTCTTACCACCCTGGTATTGGATGAAGCCGACGAGATGTTGCGTATGGGGTTTATCGATGACGTCGAGTGGGTGCTGGAACAGACGCCGAAGACGCGCCAGATTGCACTGTTTTCCGCCACCATGCCCGCCGTGATCCGCCGCATTGCGCAGAAGCACTTGCACGAGCCCGAAGAGATCACCATTAAAGTCACCACCACCACCGCCAGCACCATTCGCCAGCGTTTCTGGATGGTCAGTGGCCTGCATAAGCTCGATGCCCTGAGCCGCATTCTTGAGGCGGAGACCTTTGACGCCATGATCATTTTCGTGCGTACCAAGACCGCGACCACGGAGCTGGCCGAAAAGCTGGAGGCCCGTGGTTATTCAACGGCACCGCTGAGTGGTGATATTGCGCAGAATCAGCGTGAGAAAACAATTGATCAACTCAAGTCCGGCAAGATCGATATCCTGATCGCCACAGACGTTGCTGCCCGTGGCCTGGATGTAGAACGTATTAGTCACGTTATCAATTATGACATACCGTATGACCCCGAGGCCTATGTCCACCGTATCGGTCGTACCGGACGTGCGGGTCGCAGCGGCGATGCGATTCTGTTTGTCGCACCCCGGGAAAGACGCCTGTTGGCGGCGATTGAAAAATCAACCCGGCAGAAGATTGACCCCATGGAGCTGCCGTCCACCGAGGTCATTAACGACAAGCGTGTTGCCGATTTTAAGCAACACATTAGCGATACCCTGGCGACCGAGGAACTGGGCTTTTTCTATCAGTTACTGGAGCAGTATCAGCAGGAACATAATGTCCCGGCGCTGGAGATTGCCGCCGCCCTGGCTAGACTGTTGCAGGGTGATGAGCCAATGTTACTGAGCGCGCAAAAAGAGCAGCGCGCACCACGGGATAAATATCAGGATCGCGACGATTCCCGCAGGAGCTCAAGAGACCGTGGTGACCGCCCGGACGGACGTGACAAACGTCGTCGTGATAATCGGCAGGACGAAGCGGACCTGCAACGCTATCGTATCGAGGTAGGCAATGACCACGGCGTCAAGCCTGGCAATATTGTCGGTGCCATTGCCAACGAGGCCGGTATCGATAGCCAGTATATTGGCCATATCAAGATATACGATGATTACAGTACTGTAGACCTGCCGAAGAATTTATCCGATGAAACCATACGTACCTTGCGGAAGGTCTGGGTGGCCAGCCAGCCACTGAATATTTCGCGTCTGGATGCGAAAGCACCCCGTGGTGAAAAGGCAAAACCAGGTCGCAAAGAAGGCACCTTGCACAAGGCCAAATCCAGAGAACAAGGCCCGGCAAAGTCAGAGCGCAAGCCAAAAACCGCCAGGAAAAAGGCCGCGGCAAAAAAGAAAAAGTCAAAAGACAAGCGCGCCTCGAAAGACAAAGCGGGTAAAAAATAGAGACGAAGAACCCTGCCGCGGCAGGGTTCTTTTTACCTCAGCTTACAGAGAGTGTGGCTAACTCGCCGATTACTGAGGTACGACGTTGCTGGCCTGTGGACCTTTAGGGCCGTCTTCAACGTCGAAAGTGACTGCCTGGTTTTCTTTTAAGGTACGAAAACCGTCGCCCTGGATCGCGCTGAAATGAACGAAAACATCCTTACCCCCATTATCCTGAGAAAGGAAGCCATAGCCTTTAGACTCATTGAACCACTTAACTGTACCAGTTGCCATAACACTTACCTTATAGAAAATAAAACACGTAACGACTACGGATATGAACAGGTATTTACAGATGGCTGAATCACCATGTAAGTCCCACTCTATAAACCGCAGTTGCTTTAAACTTTACTTCAGCCCCCCAAAAAAGGCTACCCTTTTTTCGTCAGGCCGGTGGCCAAGGCAGGGCGCAAAAACCTTATTTTTTGCTATATTTTTCAGTAGGTTAATTAGTGTTTTTTAATATAGGTTTTGTCGCGCAAAAGTAGGGCCGGGTTTGTGACAAAATTGTGATGCCTTCTACCTATACTGTGGTGCATGTTGATGAAGAATGTTTTGATTATTGAAGACCAGCAGGATATTGCCAATCTGGTAAAAATGCATTTGAGCGATATGCAGTGCAGCGTTATCCACGCCGCTAATGGTAATGAGGGTTTGCAGCAGGTCGAGGCCAAACGCTTTGACCTGATTATTCTCGACCTGATGTTGCCCGGCATGGATGGCCTGGAGATCTGCCGCCGCATTCGCAAACAATCTGACTATACCCCGGTACTGATGTTGACCTCAAAATCTGCCGAGCTGGATCGCGTCCTGGGTCTGGAAGTTGGTGCGGACGATTATGTCACCAAGCCCTTTAGCATTCGCGAGTTGATGGCGAGGGTCAAGGCCCTGTTCCGTCGTGTCGAGGCGATGGGTGGTGAGTCGGTCGAAGACAAGATTAGCCAAAAATTTGGTGAACTGAGTATTGATATTGAAAAGCGCAAGGTCATGCTGGGTGAGCGCTATGTCGATCTCACCGCCAAGGAGTTTGAGTTGCTCATGCAATTTATCTATCACCCGGGGCGTGTCTATTCGCGGGCACAGTTGCTGGACCTGGTCTGGGGCTATGGACACGATGGTTATGAACATACAGTCAACTCACACATCAATCGTCTGCGCGGCAAGATCGAAACCGACCCGGCACATCCGGAATATATCCTCACCGTCTGGGGTGTCGGCTATAAATTCAACGATGCGCTGATGATGTAACGCCAGTAACTTGAATCCATTAATCTTACGGCAAGGCCTTTATCACAGCATGTTTAAGCGTCTCTCTACCAAACTCATTGTCACCCTCTTTGGCCTGTTGTTGTTAATGTCGGCCAGTTTTATTGCCTTTGCCCTGTGGATGGCACCGATGTTTCTGGAGGAGTTGAACCAGAAGCTCAATCTGGACCTGGCGCAAAACATCGTTAAAGAAAAACATTTAATGCTCGATACGCAGGTGAATCATGATGCCATGCAGACTGTCTTTATGGGACTGATGTTGGTGAATCCGGCGATTGAAGTCTATCTTACCGACCCCCAGGGGAATCTGCTGGCTTACTCTGCGCCAAAAGGGGTGGTGAAACGTCAGCGCATAGACCTGGAACCCATCCGATGTTTTTTAGAGAAAAAAGAACACTTCCCGGTTCTGGGTAATGACCCGCGCGACCTCACGCGTGACAAGGTCTTTTCCGCCGCGCCTATTTATGAGAAGCAAAAACTGCAAGGTTATCTATATATAGTATTGGGTGGGCAGGCCTACGATTCGGTTGTGGCATTACTTCAGTCCAGTTACATCCTGCGTCTGTGGACCGCGGCTGTCGTGGTGAGTTTGCTGGTAGCCCTGATTGCCGGATTTTTGGTGCTGCGACATATTAGTCGTCGCGTGCAGTTACTGGCGGGGAGTATGGAACGGTTTAAGCAGAGTGATTTTCAGCAGAGCATCGAACACCTGGATCGTTTTGATGGACGCCGTGGTGATGAGATCGACCAGCTGGGATCGACGTTTCGTGAAATGTCGGAACGTATTATTCATCAGGTCAAACTACTGCAACATAACGATGCTTCACGACGTGAAATGGTAGCCAATGTCTCACATGACCTGCGTACACCACTCGCCTCGTTACAGGGTTATCTGGAAACACTGATGTTGAAGGCCGAACAACTTAGTGACGAACAGCGCCATGAATATATTGATATTGCCTATAAGCATAGTGAGCGGCTACGCAAGCTGGTGTCAGAACTCTTCGAACTATCGACGCTGGAAAATCAGGATGCCCGCCTGCACTTTGAACCATTTTCCATGAGTGAACTGGTGCAGGACGTCTGTCAGAAGTTTCGTCTGGAAGCGGAAAAGAAAGGTCTGCAACTATCAACCGCCATCACCACCCAGCCCACCTTCGTCTCGGCGGATATCGGTCTAATACAGCGAGTGCTGGAAAACCTGATCGAAAATGCGATTAAGTACACCCCCGATGGTGGCCAGGTCGCGGTATCATTAATCATCGCTAGTAAAACCATTACTACCCAAATTACCGACACCGGCCAGGGCATCGCTGCTGAGGATATTCCACATATCTTTGAACGGTTTTATCGCGTCGAGAAACATCGTAACCTGGACGGTACCGGTCTGGGTCTGGCGATTGCAAAGCGTATAATGCAATTGCATAACAGTTCGATTGATGTGCAGTCCAGGCTTAATCTCGGTACAACGTTTTCTTTTCCGTTGCCTTGCGGTCATATTTGATGATTTGTTTCACCGCAAAGATGCCGAGGGCGCAAAGCAATGCTTTAGAAAACATCACCACAGCGTCGTAATAAATCAGAACCAACCTTGTGTTGTAATGTATTGATAATGCTTTGCGTACTTAGCGGTGAAAGGTTCACATATTAAATCATCGTCGTGATAAAAAAGTGACTTTCTTGTGACCCGTCTGTGATGTGATATTGTCATGCTGTTGCTTCCACCAACTAACCAAGGAAGAACGTCATGAAAAAAATAATTACGACACTGTGTTTAATGCTCTGTGGTATGTCCATCGCTGTCGCCGATCAAATGTCTACTTATCGTGTGACGATTACGAATGGCACGCTGCACCAGGTTATTACCCCACCGTTGATCGTGACTCACCGGGGAAATTTTCAATTATTTCAGATTGGCCAGCCCGCCAGTGAAGCGTTAGCGACGTTGGCCGAGACCGGGAATAATCAACCTCTACTCGGCGAGGTTGGCTCAACCCGTGGTGTCTTCGATGTCGTGGCGGGTAGCAGTGTGATTCCGCCTGGCGAGAGTGCCAGCTTTGATATTCGCGCACCTAAAAGTGCACATATCAGTTTGGCCGGTATGCTTGCCAGTACCAACGACGGTTTTGTTGCCATCAATGATATGGCCATGCCACGCAAACAGGGTCGTTATGCCGCCTATGTTTATGATGCAGGCTCCGAGACAAATAATGAAAGTTGTGCCTATGTACCGGGTCCTCCCTGTACCGCCGATTCTGGAAATGCCTCCGATGCGGGCGAAGGCTATGTGAGTTTTCATAATGGAATTCATGGTGGTGGAGATCTCAATCCGAAGCACCTGGACTGGCGTGGTCCGGTAGCTATGGTTTACATAAATCGTATCGATCATTAATTCGCTCAAACTCATTTAGTCCCATTGCGACGTCAATGCCCCTTTCTATAAAGGGGCATTTTTTGTTTGATTATTTTTCCACGGCAATTTCGTGTATGTTTTTATAAGTATTTACATTATCACGGCTAAATAGCCTGTCTTTTATTCACAGTAGACAATAAAATCAGGCTTCAAAGGTTATCCCCCCATAATCTGGAAAGCCGTATGAATACAAAACTTCTCCAGGCAGTGAGTAGTGAACAACTCAAGCACCTGTATAGCTATGTCGGTATTTCCTTGCTGGCGACCGCCGTGATTGCCCCTACAATGACTATGGCGTTATGGCGCGAGACACATATCAACTTTCTGACGGCATGGTTACTTGCAATTTTATCGTTGACCGCAGTTCGATATTATTTCCTTCAGCGATTCAACCGTGCCCCTAAACGATTCTCTGAGACCCTCTGGTTGCGACTCTTTCTCGGCGAGACGTTTTTGTCGGGTTTACTCTGGGGACTTCTGGGGACATTGTTTTCGCCGATTGTCGAGGTGTATTACTGGTTTCTGGTATTGTTTGTGCTGGTCGGCCTGGTGGGCATGGCATTAGCAACACTGTCGGCGTTTTATTTCGCCTATGTCCTTTTTGCCGTTCCTGCACTGCTGCCGATGGCGATTTTGCTGCTGGGTGGTGTTGCCGAATACAATAAGTTGATGGGTGTTCTGATCCTGCTGTATTTGGGGCTGACGATACAGCTATCAAGACGCTCAAATCGGGATATCGATAAAACGATCCACATGCGTTTTGAACGTGAGGCAATGTCTTTTTCTATTGAACGTCAGATTGAGGAAATGGCAGAGCAACATGAGCGAATCCTGGAGACTCAGGACAGTCTACGCCGCGCCAATGAATTTTTTGAGGTGGCCTTTGACACGACCCATGTGATGTATGCCTATCTGGATAAAGATTTTAATTATTTGCGGGTGAATAAGGCCTATGCCAACAGGAATGGTGTGCGTCAGGAAGCGATCGTAGGTAAGCACTATTTCGATTTATACCCGGATGAAGTGAACAAAAAACTTTTTGAACAGGTGAGAAATAGCGGTCAGGGATTACAGACTGAAGATAGCGCCTTTCACCATCCCGTACTTGGTATCTGCTATTGGGACTGGTCACTACAACCGTTACTGGATGTTGATGGCAAGGTGATGTGTCTGTTGCTTGCCGTGATCGATGTCACCGTAAAAAAGCAGGCGCAACAGGCGATTGAGGAAAAAGAGACCTATCTGCAATCGATCATGGATGCAACAAGTGAAGTGATTCTGACGATGGATGCCAGCGGAAAAATCGAAGTGATTAACTCTGCCGTAGAGTCAATGTTTGGTTATCCGCCAGAGGAACTGGTCGGTGAGCAGATCGTGCGGTTAATGCCCGAGTCTATTGCCAACAGGCATCAGCAATGGGTGGATAGCTATATGAATGAATCCGGGCGGCTACTTTCGGCCCGCATGCTTGATACTAAGGGCATGCGCAAGGATGGTACGATCTTCCCGGTATCGATTTCTGTCTCCGACAATATGATAGCCAATCGACGTATCTTTACGGCGGTTATGCGGGATATCACTGAACAGCATAATACGATGGAGGCACTAAGGATCAAGAACAACGAGCTGGAATACCTGTCTTCGCACGATAGTATGACGGGTTTACATAATCGTCGTACGGCAGATGAGATCCTGTTGCGCGAATGGAACCGTGCCGTGCGGATGAAAGGTGCAATTTCCCTTCTTATGATTGATGTCGATCACTTTAAAAAATACAACGATCACTACGGCCACCAGTCGGGGGATACCTGTCTGCATCGCGTCGCTACTAAAATGAAATCGGTTCTTAGCCGACCCACGGATGAGCTGGCGCGTTATGGTGGTGAAGAATTTATCGCTATCTTACCCGACACGGACTCGGCAGGGGCACTGCAGGTGGCGGAGAACATCCGACAGGCCGTGCTGGAACTGGAAATTCCGAATGTGTCGGTCACCTCAGAGTTTGTGACCGTTAGTATCGGCACCGGAACCGCATGGCCCGTCAATGTCCTGAATTTTGAAAAACTGGTGAGCTGTGCCGATCAGGCACTCTACCAGGCCAAGGCTGAGGGGCGAAATCGCGTCGTGGCCAACGAGGAACAATTGCCGTCAAGTCCCGAAGCTTAAGTCAGGCTCGTCCCAGAATACATTTGCTAAACTCAAAGTCATGTGCCTCGTGGGCGTTCATCACGTCATCGCCTGCGTAGTCCGGAGCCTGCTTTTTAATCGTGTCATGAAATTAATCCCATAACGGAAGACTCCGTGTGCCACCAGGGTATTACGGGGTTTCGCCATTGGTGACTTCTATCATGGTATGCGGCAGTATCATTAAGCGGCCGTTTATGGTGTGTCCCTGAGGACCTGTCTGTGACAAACGTGCATAACGCGGGGTCGGGAATCGAGGCTTAAGATACTCACTGGATGCTGTTATAATCAGATTTAGTGTTTTGAGAAACAAGGTCTTATGTCCATACTCTTTTCGATAATTGAATCTCCGCTGCACCCCGATCTTTCCAGTCTGTATCAACGTCGGGGCCTGCAGCAGGTGAAACTCACCTCTATGCGTAAGGCCATGACCGAGCTGAAAAAACAAATCCCCGACTACGTTGTTGCGGAATTTTTTTATGGCTACGGGAATAACTATGCCGGGGTTAATATCAGTAATCTGGATGTCTTCCTCCATAGCCTGCAACGCTACGCGCCCAAGGCAAAGGTGATTGTACTGGTGGATAAATCTGAACGTCAGTATGTTGATAAATTGAAGGCACTATTCCCAATCCATGCCGTACTACAGCAGCCAGTCAGCGCGCAACAAATGGAACCGGTGCTCGATGAGCATTAGTGTAGCTGAAACTGATTGACAATGGTCTTCAGTTCGTTTGAGAGTTCCGTGAGATCACCACTGGACTCGCGCGTTTTTACGGTATTGGCCAGCGAGTGTTCTGATAATTGATCCAGCGTGGCGACGGCGGCCTGCATCTCCTGTAGATAGTGATGATAGTCATTGGTCGCCTGTGATATCTGGTCATTCCACTGCTGCGTACTATCGACCAGTTGTTGAATTGAGGCCAGTGCCGTGCCGGTCTGTTCTGCCAGCTGTGCGCCATTTTGTGCATACTCCTGGGTGATGCCAATGGTCTGCATTGCCTGACTGGCGCCATTCTGCAGGTGTTCAATCATGTCTTTAATTTCCTGGGTGGAATGCTGCGTGCGGGTGGCCAGGGTCCTGACCTCGTCAGCGACGACGGCAAAGCCGCGTCCCTGTTCACCGGCACGTGCGGCCTCTATCGCCGCATTTAACGCCAGCAGGTTAGTCTGTTCGGCAATGTCAGTGATGACACCAAGCACGCCTTCGATATTCTTTGTCTCCTCGGCTAATTGCTGAATCACCTGTGAGGCCTTCTCAACGGACGCCTGTGTCTGGTCTACGACGTGGGTCGTCTTCTGTACGCTACGCACGCCTGCCTGAGTTTGAGACTTGGTATGGCTGGCGACTTCAGCCGCTTGCTGTGAGGCATTCATCATTTCCTGTAGCGTGCGTGTCATTTGTTGCATGAGTTGATTCGCTGTGTCGGCGTGCTGATGCTGGGCCTGGGCATCCTCCTGTGAACTTTCGGATATCCGGTTCAATTGGTGAGTGGCCTGGTTGACGTGCTCGGTCTGTGTCGACATGGACTGCAACACGGAGTGCAGGTTATCCGCCATATTGTTAAAGCCTTCAACCAGCTTGCCAAGGAGATCATCACTTTGGATGATGCAGCGTTTGGTCAGGTCTTTCTGGCTGAGTGCAGTGGTGACAATCGCCATTTGTTGCAGGCGTTGGAGCAGAATGACGCGGGTCAGATAATAATTGACGATACCGATGGTCGTCCCTGCCAGTAGGCAACCGATGACAAACCAGGTCTGCATACCGGGTTTCCATACCACAAAGAGCTGCGCATAATAGGGGAAGACAATCCCCATCGCGAGGCCAAAGGCGAGAAAGGAGAGTAGAAGTTTTCGCAGTATACTGGGTTGCCTGGGGAAGAACATGGGGACTCCGTCGTGTTCAATATGGGATGATGCGCCTGAATTGTGTAGGTGTATCGTCCAAAATGGTGCGCGACTTTAAGTTTGACGGCCACCGGGCACGGATAACCAAATACTTTAAATACTATCAATAAGTTACAGGAATTTTTGTGCGGGAAAAAGATACCCTATACGCCTCCCCTCTGGCGGAGATCGCGGATTTTAAGTTCGATCAGGCCGTGGCCAGTGTCTTTGCCGATATGATCAACCGCTCCGTCCCCGGCTACGGCCTGGTGGTCGATCAGATCGGTGTGCTGGCGCGTCACTATGCGCTGCCAGATTCCCGGCTCTATGACCTGGGCTGTTCACTGGGGGCGGCAACCCTGTCCATGCGCCATCGCGTCGAGACCGCAGGCTGTGAGATTATTGCCATTGATAATGCCCCGGCGATGATCGATCGTTGTCAGGAATATCTGGATAAAGACTCGGCGAGCCTGCCCGTACAGACCCTGTGTCAGGATATACGTGACGTGTCGATCAGCAATGCCTCGGTGGTGGTAATGAATTACACATTACAATTCATCGCCCCGCTAGAACGCGAGGCGCTGATGCGTACCATTTACGATGGTCTGTTGCCCGGTGGTGTCTTAATCCTGGCAGAGAAGGTCATGGAGTCGTCCTCGACTCAGGAAGCATTATTTCAGTCCCTGCACACCGATTTTAAACGTGCCCAGGGTTATAGCGATATTGAGATTAGCCAGAAGCGCTCGTCGCTGGAAAACGTGCTGGTTAGCGAATCGCTGCCAACACATCAACAACGCCTGCAGACGGCTGGCTTTAGCCAAAGCGCGGTCTGGTTTCACTGTTATAACTTTGCCGCCCTGTTGGCTATCAAATGATCGATTATCAGTCCCTTTATTCACAACTGCATAAGGTCAATCTGGCCGACTGGTCTGATTTACCCGCGCAGTTGGAGTATGTCTTTAACAGTGGTCGTTACGGCGATCTACCAAAGTGGCAGCAGGTGTTGCAGAACTTGCCTGACCTTGTTACCGACGATAAAAAATTCGATATGGATTGTATTACCCTCGGCCAGGCGAGCGAAGTGACGGTCGAGCAACAACGTGCGCTGGAACAGCAACTCCGACAATTACACCCCTGGCGCAAAGGTCCATTTAACCTGTTTGGTATTCATATTGATACCGAATGGCACTCCGACTGGAAGTGGCAACGCGTCGTGCCACACCTGTCACCATTACAGGGCCGAACGGTACTCGATATAGGGTGCGGTAGTGGTTATCACCTCTGGCGTATGCTGGGGGCCGGTGCGGAGTTCGTCCTGGGGATTGACCCAAGCCCCTTATATGTTCACCAGTTCTATACGATTAAGCATTTTGCCGGTGACGTTAACGCCCATTTGTTGCCCGTTGGGGTTGAGCAGTTGCCGCAGAGCTGCAAAGGCTTTGATAGCGTGTTCTCCATGGGCGTACTCTATCATCGGCGTTCACCCATTGACCATCTGCTGGAATTACAGGCTTGTCTAAAGCCGGGCGGTGAGTTGGTGCTGGAGACGTTAATTATTGATGATGCCGAGGGTGATGTGCTGGTGCCGGAAGGGCGCTATGCCAAGATGCGGAATGTCTGGTTTATCCCGGGGATTAATTTATTACAGCGCTGGTTGCAACGCACCGGCTATCAAAATATTCGCGTGGTCGATGTGAGCGTCACCAGCCTGGAAGAACAACGCTCAACCGACTGGATGCGTTTTGATTCGTTAAAGACATTTCTGGACCCGCAGGATAGCGGCAAAACGATTGAGGGATATCCGGCGCCGCGCCGCGCCGTAGTGATTGCCGAGTCGGCCTGAGCTCTCGTGTCGGAGCGCCGCCCCGGGCGATTTTCTGTATGCAAGGCTCTCGGGGCCAGTGATCCTACAACAGGCAGAGTGGTATCCAGCGGGCCGATAGAAATCAGAAGATCAAAATATTGATCAGGCCTTTGCCGCCGCGATGAGCGCATCGAGCTCACCGTCCATGTGCAACTCGGTTAACTCCGTAAAGCCACCAATCCACTTACCCTGAATGGCAATCTGTGGCACCGTACGGGCATGATTACTGATACGTAGCATTTCTTTTAGCCCCGCCGAGTCCTGGTCAACACGGACTTCATTATACGCCAGACCCCATTTGGTAAAGAGGGTCTTGGTTTTATCACAGATGGGACAGGTCCCGGTGCTATAGATAGTGACTTCCGCCATGATTTTCTCCTGCTGAAATTGCGGTCGCTATAGTAGTGCAATTCTCAGGGGCGGGCAAAGATTTACCCTGTTGCGCCCAGCATACAATGTGCATATGCACAGTGGAGTGAGCATGGCATTTGCTATACTGGAGCAACAAACAACTGAAAAATTCATGCGCAAAACACCCTCTTTTCGATATCTCATTGCACTCCCCCCCGTGGTGGTCATCGTTATGCTGATCGGTCTGATTGGTCTGACCAGCTTTTCACTCTATCAGATGCATCAACAGAGCAACGAGATCCAGCGCTGGGGTCGGGTCTCCGACAGTCTGCAGATCGCCATTGGTGCAGGCGAACGTATGCGCAAAACGGCGAAGGCCCTGGAGAAAACCCCCAATCAGGATGACCTGCACTTTGAATACCTGGAACAGTCGCGCATCTTTTTTGACAATGTTTTTTGCGCTGACTGCCGAAATGTGATCCAGGATACCTTGATGTTTGACCTGGAAGCCGCCCAGCCAAAGTTGAAGCACCGCGAAGACCTGCAATCTGAGGTCGTCATTGAGCAGCTGACAAACTTACTACCGCGACTGGAGTATCAGTATAAAGTCTTTCGTGCCCGCAAGCGCAGCCAGTTTCTTGATTACTACGCCACTCTGGAAAAAGATCGGTATCGATTACTGATATGGGGTCTGACGATTCTGGTGATTTGTGTTGTCAGCGCCAGCATTCTCACCTACTGGACCTGGCATATTTTACGCCGTCGGGTGTCTTCACTCGTAGGGCATGCCAGGGGTATTGCGCGAGGCCAGTGGCAGGCGCTGACGTCACCGGCGGAGGTGCGTGATGAACTGGATGAACTGACCGAGAGTCTGTCGGTAATGAGTCAGCGTTTGAGCAATGTCATTGCAGTGGAAAAAGTTTTGCAGGGGGCGGAAGATGAACGCAAGCGTATCGCCATGGATATGCACGATCAAACTCTGTCGGACCTGACCGGCCTGCAGCGGCGTCTGGAAAGATTGAGTCAGCAAAAAGAGAGTGGCTGTGTGGCCGAGGCAAAAGAGCTGACAGAACGTGTCATGGAAATTAGTGAGAACCTGCGGCGGGTGATTGAAAATTTGCACCCGCAGACGCTCGATGTCCTAGGTCTGGATGTGGCGGTTATGTCGTATCTCAAAAAGAACGCCACCGGTGCCGGTATGCCGGAATACCAGTTAAAGCTGGATACTGAAGTTTGCCAGCAACTGGACGAATTCAAGTGCGTGATGCTGTATCGTATGATTATTGAGTCGGTAAATAATTTGCTGCGTTATGCCAATTGCAGTCATTTCGAGATCGAATTGCGCCGCCTGGATAAATACTGGATATTGAGCATTGAAGATAACGGCGTAGGTTTTGATTATGCAGAGGCACTCAATAAACCCGGTCATGGGCTGCGTAACTTACAACAACGTGCCCAGGCCATTGGTGCCGGTATCGATTGGGAGGCATCACGGTTTACCTCGGGCACGCGTCTGCGTATATCGTTGCCGGTGGGTAAAACCTGAGGTCTGTCCATAAAATTGCGATCAAAAACAGTGGCTTACTTAGATATCAACGTAAACACAATCAAAAGGCGCGTTATTACGGAGGAGTGAAGCGATTGATGCAATCTCGTGATGCAGGGTATCTTCTCGATATTGTCACGCCAATATTGAAAAATGACGGTTTTTCAGTGTTGCCTCGCAATGACAAGCGCTAAAATTTTATAGGGATCTCTCAGTGTCTGACCTGACCATTATTATTGCTGAAGACAACCCGCGGGATCGTGAGTTTCTGGTCGAGCGTCTGGAAAATATACAACTGCAGCAGGCGGTCGATGGCGAAGAGGCGTTAATGCTGGCGGATCAATTTGCCGAGCCCTTTGTGATTAGCGATATTCAAATGCCACGCATGAATGGTATCGATTTTGCGCGAGCGCTCTGGCAGAAGAATCCCGCGGCACGAATTTTATTCTGGACACAGTATGATGATGAAATGTATGTCCGTGCACTAGCGCGGATCATTCCGGCCGAGACCGTCTACGGTTATGTCCTAAAGAGTAACCTGTTCGAAACCATTGAGAAGGCAATTCAGGCGGTGTTCCATGATTGCCAGTGCTGGATTGATCCCAAGGTCCGTCCGGTGCAGGCGCGCATGGCGGCCAGTGATGGCAATATTACCGATGCCGAATTCGAAGTCCTGATCGATATTGCCCTGGGGCTGACGGACAATGCCATCGCCCGGCGTCATTACCTGTCACGCCGTGGGGCACAGAGTCGGCTTAAATCGCTGTATCAAAAACTCGGAGCCGATCAGCATTCGGCGATCGATGATCGTCTGGCAGATACGATTAATTTACGTTCACGTACAGTAGCGATTGCGCTTGACCGTGGTCTACTCAATCAGGAAATTTTGCGGGAAGAATCACAGCGCCTCGATAAATGGCTGCTCAGTGAAAAATAAATTGTTGTAAACCATTCGGAAGGCGGAGCGGAAAGCCGTTTTTTTTGTCGGGATACTTTACACAAAACTACCTGTCGTCTCGAGTCAGCGTCGTAAGCACTTGAAAACAAAGCCTCCTATAGGTTGGCATAGCATTTGCTAAATGGGTACATTGGAATGTTGCTTTTGTTACGCTCGTCGTACTGGACAACGATTCAATCAATGCTTGGGGGGGAACACGTCGCATGGCCTGTCCTGACCGACGTGATTAGAATAATAATAATATCCAACTGAATTTGACGCACGCATCGGACGCGTGCGTTTTTGTTTGTGTCGTAAATGACGGGTTTCTCCTGCGGGCCGTCGCCACGCCACCGTCGTAAAGAACCTTTTAATTCAAGCGGGACGGTAGAGAATAAAACTCAGATCGTCCGGATGATGGGGATGTGTCGTATCTTCACTGTGCATACGTTGTTGTGCCTGTGCGATGAGCGACAGGGCACAGGCCTCGAGGGGGCCACTACGAATGGTGTTGATGATCTCCTCCAGATACAGATTATCCGGCAGGCCATCACTGGCGATGAGCAAGGTATCACGCGCCGCGAGCTCGATACCCGCCCCCATCTCGATACTCATTTCCGGTGAGCCGATCACATTGGAAACGAGATGTCGCGCCTCATGGTGTACCGCATCATCTTCATCCAGCATCCCGGATTCCACCGCATAGCCGACGGGAGAATGCGCCATGCTCATGTACTTTCTTTTACCACGTTGACCGGTGACGAGAATAATGGAGTCTCCGGCATGATATGTGCGGATCTGTCTACCACAGAGTTCAACCACGGCCAGCGTGGTCGCGGCCCCCGGAATGTTTTGCAAAATTTCCTGATTCGATAATTCAATGGCATTGAGAATGGCTGTGCGCAGGTCGGTTGGATCGGCCGCTTGCATGATCGACTGAAATGACTCGACGACAGTGCGCGATGCGGCGGCACCATTGACATGACCGCCCAGGCCATCGGCCACCGCCAGAATACCGGTACTTGAATTGATCGGGATAAGGGTCAGGCTATCCTCATTCTCGGTGGTCTTGTCGGGCGAACGGTGACTATACCAAACCGCCGTACCACCGGTGAAGGTGTCAGACTGGGGTGACTCCAGGTCGGTGGCGCTAAGGGATTGCGTTGTTGATAGGGGCAAACTCATTTACTCCACTGCATGGTTTCCAAATGACGTGTCAGCTGGCCGGCGGTTTTAAATTTTTTCAAAATGAGTGAACGCTTTAGTCCACAACAAATATCTTTGATGACCTGAGGATGGCTGGCGTAGTGTTTCGCGCCACCGAGCGCCTCATGAAAGATATGTATCAGGTCGACCGTGTCACTCTGGATATTTTCCCGAATACTGCCACTGGCACTGAACAGGTCAACCAGTTTCAGGTCAAAACTCAGGCCGTAGCGCTGCATGATGATATTGTCGGAGTGAAGGTCACCATGATAGTCGCCGAGGTCGTGCACACAGGCCATGCCGCGGGCGAGAGTATGCAACAGGTGCAAGGCCATAAACGCCGAAAGCCGTTTGCGCTTTTGCCGGACGATAAACTGGCTGAGGAGTTCGCCCTCAATATATTCCGAAATCAGAACTGTGACGGGCAGCCCCTTGACCAGCAAGACCTCCTGTGTGCTGTACTGGATGACAATGGGACAGTGGCGCAGGTCATGCATTTTCTTGGCATACCGCTGGGCCGACTTGTCCTTGAGGTTGCGATGCGGAAAGTACAGTTTGGCGGTACGCTCAATCCCCGTGGCCAGCTCGCGGATATGGTAGACCTCGCCCTCCCAACCAGCCCCCAATAGACTCAACACCTCGTATTTGCGCGCCAGGATGCGTCCCGGGGCCAGGTCAAAGGAAGAAATGCGTTGTGCGGTTTTTTTGGCTGCCATGAGCGGAGTGTACCGTCAAAGCCGTAAAAAGCACAACGAATCAATAGCTTGTCGAGTGGGCCCGGGTTGAGCGCGGAGGGGGCGGGGGAGGCGTGGTGGTAGGTTGTCGGCCACGGTGATTTGCGGCGAACTGGCATGCCGCTCATTGCAAGACCAGGCAGGCGACAAGGCTAAGTAGCATGTTCGCAACACGGTCTAGTGAGTCAATGCTGTCACGGTTTATCGCCGGGAGGCTGGTGCAGACAGGACATCTTATTGTCTAATTTCAATGAGTTATAGATTTTATCGCCGCCGTCGAGCGCGTGGTGTCTGAAAAGATGGCGGACCTGCTGCGCCGGCATTTAATTCAGCCCTGTGTGGCCTGGACGAGAAGAAGCTAGAAAACAGTGAGTCGCAGTGACATGATGAGGGCACGTTAGAATCCAGTGGAGGCGTTATGCACAGTCAAATTGAGATATCAGGTCACTGCGTCGAGGTGGATTTAAGCCGTGCGGCGCAAAGAGCGCTGGCGCAGCAGGAGCAGGTAGTCTTCGCCGAGATGGAACTGTACTTTAGCTGTCTGATTCGTAAAAAGGTTCGCTTTTATGATTCACAAATGGCGGTTGATATCGTCTATGTCACGGACAAGCTTGGTGTCAGTTTTCGGCCGGTGATGACGAAAGTCTGTGGTACCAATTATGAAGGTGATGAACCACCTTTAACGGATTTCCCCATTCGCAAGGCGGAAAAATTTATTCCCAAATGGTTAAAAATCGATTTTACTAACGGCGAGTGGTGCGGTGACTTTGGTTTCGTTAGTTAAATAACGTTTAGCTGAAGGGGACGAGAGCCACCAGCTACTTTCCCGACAGCGATCCTGGCGGGGCGTTTCGTGAGAAAACATGTGGCAAAAATTTAACGCTTATCGAAGGCAGCCATGGTTACTGGTTGAGTCGCCTGATAAGTTTTATTACAGCAGGGTCATCCCAGTGGATTGCCGCGTTAACCCCATAGCGTATCCTGCCATCAGGCCCAATCACGAAAGTGGAGGGAAAGGCAACTACCTGCCACTGCCCCGCCACTTTTCCGGCGGGGTCGATTAGCACCGGATAATTCACCGCAACCTGCTGCATAAATTGGCGGACACGTTGAGGCGATTCGGCGTAATTGATGGAAATCAATTCAAATTTTTCTCCCTGCAATTTTTTACGCAGGCGATTAAGTGAGGGAATTTCTTCAACGCAGGGATGACACCAGCTGGCCCAGAAATTGATGATGGTGACCTTTCCCTTGAAGTGCGAGCGACTAACACGCTGACCATTGACATCCTGAAGTGAGAAGCTCAGGGGTTGTACTGTTCCACGGTACGCCTTGAGTTTCTCGTCGACGGCTAATTTCGAGACAGGTTCGATGCTGACGGCCGGGGCGGACAGCGCATAGTGATAGCGGGCGAGTAAGTGGCTTCGTTGCTGGATACGCCGGGCGATGGATGAAAGTACGGTTTTGGTCGCCGGACTATTATCCTCATCATAATAAAGTGAGGTAACGCCTTTTAAAATTTCACTAAAGACGGTGGCGTGTCTCTGCAGGTGCTGCAGTTGCTCAGGAAAGTGCCAACGGTTGCTGTTTTTCTCCGCCTGAAAAATATAAATAGGTACGCTGGTTTCAATAGAAATGAAATCAGGGGCCTGTCCCAGTGGTGGGACGCGGGTATAGAGCGAAGGAGAAAATAATACCACCCCGAGGACGCTGCGTTTTGCGGGCTGTTGCGCCTGCCACTGTTGCACCCCCCGGAGCGCCGGGATGCTGCCATAGCTGCTGCTGATGATCAGCAGTCGATGATTATGGCGGCTCAATTGTCTGATGATCTCGGCTACAACGCCTGGCGGAATATTTCGCATGGTGTTAGCGCCACGCGTTAAAAATAACGCATCGGCGAGGTCAATTTGCCAAACTTCCATTCCAAGTTTGGCCAGGTCTCTGGCGACCTGCTGATGTCTAGGATGAAAACCATAGTTTGGCGCAATCCACAGGACCCGTGTCTGACTCGTATGGCCAAAGACTTCCGCAGTAATTTCATTTTTGTCGGGCAGTAGCAGGCTTTGCTGGCTGGAGGCAAATACCGGCGTGAAGGACAACAACAATACGGCGGCGAGTAGCGATCGCAGCAGGCAGGTCAACTGATAATGGGTTAGCGGTTTCACAACAGGACTCAAATTAAGGGCAGGCCATTTTATATTAGGATGCAGGTTCAGTGGCAATGTGTATAAGCACAATTGCGGAGCGATGAGCGATAATTCGCGTGACTAATGTTCGAAATCAATCTCCTGTGATGACAATAATCGGGCAAGCAGGCTGTCGGTCTCCTGCGGGCTATTGATATCCGCAGCTGCCGTCCAGGACATATCGGCCTCCAGGCGGTAGGCCGCAATAAAACGATGTGGTGGCTGGCCGCCCCATTCCTCTGGAGACAGCATCGAAAAGTAGGTCTGACCAGTCGATTTTTTATACAGGTAATAGGTCTTGCCCGGCTGGCGTTTAAAGTTGCATTGGGCGTGATGTAACGCCTGGTCGCGCTGGCCATCTTCCAGCACCTTGCGAGCGGTGGCCTGTAACTGGCGGATTTGTTCGGCGATAACCTTTAGTTGGCCGGTGACGCGGGTGTTGACCATGTTATCGGCCTGACTGATTTCCTTTGCCAGGTCAACCAGCGGCATGTGGGCAGACAGGCGACTGACGGGATAGGGAGAAGTGCTCTCACTGCCCTGATGTTTTACAGGTTTATTATCTTTGTGGTTTGTCATACGCCAATTATAAACATGTCTGGACACCGATGTGCGCCAGGTTTACGCTCGTTGTTGAAGATTTTTCAGGAGGAGAGAGGCATGAAAAGACTGATTGGTTTTATGTTATGCAGCTTATTGGCAGGGACTGTCCAGGCCGCCATTAAGACACAGACCGTGGATTACCGCAGCGGCGATACGGTGATGAAGGGTTACCTGGCCTGGGATGACGCCGTGAAAGGCAAGCGCCCCGGGGTCCTGGTGGTACACGAATGGTGGGGCCAGAACGAATATGCACGTCATCGCGCGCGTATGCTGGCCCGTCTTGGTTATGTTGCCCTGGCGGTCGATATGTATGGCAGTGGCAAGACCGCGACTCATCCCAGGGATGCGGGTGCCTTTTCTTCCGCCGTTATGAAAAGACTTCCCGAAGCACAAAAACGTTTTGAAGCGGCGATGTCGGTGTTAAAGGCACGTGATGATGTCGACCCGCATAAAATCGCGGCAATCGGTTATTGCTTTGGCGGTGGCGTGGTCCTGGCGATGGCGCGACGCGGTGTGGATCTGAAAGGTGTGGTGAGTTTCCACGGTAGCCTGGGCGCGGGTGCCCCGGCGCAAAAGGGCAAGGTTAAGGCCAGGGTACTGGTTTACAACGGTGCCGAAGACCCGTTTACCAAGCCCGAGGGCATCAAGGCATTCAAACAGGAGATGAAGGCAGCGGGTGTGCATTTTAAATTTGTCAATTTACCCGGCGCCAGGCACAGCTTCACCAATCCGGATGCAGATAAGTATGGCAAGGAGTTTGGCCTGCCGCTGGCCTATAATAAAGCCGCCGATGAAAAATCCTGGAAGGGTATGAAAAAGTTCTTTAAAAAGATTTTCAGATAAGAACCACTGAACGCAAAGGCGCGGTGACGCAACGCGATGTATGTATTTTTTGCGCCTCAGCGACTCTGCGTTGAGTATTTTTTTATCTTCCTTGCTAAGGCACGTATAAGTTTAGAAATGGTCTGCACCAAAAATCATTTCTATTTTTAGCGCCACGCTGTGTTCGGGCCGGAACTGGTTGGTTCTTTGGTAGATTATCTGGGGATTGATTTCATAAAACAGCCAGTCTTTATGCAGCAGTTGTCGATAACGGATATCGATTAAATAGGTATCGGCCTGCATAATGGGTTTATTTTTACCAAAGACACTGATTGAGTAGGAGAGTGCCCGGCGTTCGGTGAATTCATGAAAGATGGTAAAGCTGTGATTTAAATCATATGTGTCCGTGTCATCCCACCAGGTAGCGGCGGTATGGATGCGAAACAAATCGGTTTTGCTCAAGGCACGATCCCATTCCAGGGTGGTATCGTAGCCGCTACCCCGGGAATGAAAATGAAAGAGGGTCTCGGTGAAATGAATTTTCCATTTATTAAATAGAACGTCACGACTCATGCGAAGACGAATAAACGGGTCCAGTGGAACATGTAGCTTGATACCAATAGAACGATGGATATCCCAGGCGCTTTTTTCCGCCAGCTTTTTATCCAGCCCGGCAAAATATGTGGTCGCACTTAATGCCTGATTGGGTGTCGGTTGGCTTTGTTGGTCGGGGCGCTGCGCCAGGTTTTTGTCGGCATCGCTTTCGATAATCAGGTTGAGCTTCTTCTGTGTGTGGGGCAATTCCACACGTATATTCAAGTCGCCGAGAAAACTTTTTCTGCCACCGTCGCGTAGAATGGTCGTCCCTGACAGGCGGGCATAGCTGCCGGTCGATTCAGCGTAGACATTTTCATTGGCAAAAAAGACGTCGATACGCTTGGATAGCCACTCGAGGCCACTGGAGATATTTTTTTGTGGTACATCGAGAAAATCAAAGACAGAGGTTTTATCTTTTTTTACGTTAATGACTGCTTTGGGGCTTTCAGACGTATCACTAGCATCCTTTGTCGTTGTTGGAGCAGGAGCAGGTGGGGGGCTATTTGTGGCGCTGCTATCGGCCGGTGTGCTGACCTGCTCAATCCCGTCACTGGTGGCGGCATTGCCGGTGCAGGGCAGGCCTGTACAGAGCCAGCAGGCAATGATAACCGACAGTCTTCGATTAAGCATGGTCTAATGCGTGTTGTGCCTGGGACATTAACGCATTAATCGCGGTCTCCATATTATCCTGCAGAGGTTGCAGATTCTCGAAACCCTGGGCCTTGTCCACGGTTTGTGGCGAGCCGATGGCGATGACGATTCGGCTAAAAGGTTTGGGGATCATAAAACGGTCCCAGGACTTTAAATGCCAGGCACGGCTGGCGGCATAGGCCATGGGCAACATGGGGGCCTGCGTCAGCTGGGCCAGCATAATGGCGCCGGGTTTAAATTTTTGTGCCGGACCCTGCGGACCATCCGAGGTCGTGGCGGGTGAAATGCCCTCCTTGCAGACGATGTTATACATATCACGCATGGCCTTGGCGCCGGTCCGCGTAGCGGAGCCGCGAATGGCCTGAGCGCCCCAGGACTCCACCACCCGCGAGGCAATCTCGCCATCGGCGGAAGGGCTAATCAGAAATCCCAGTTTGAGTCCCTGCTGTTTTAATTGAAAAAGATAGTAGGAACAAAAGATGTGTTGCTGGTGCCAGTAGCAGGGGATAAAGGCCTTGCCCGACTGCATGAGTTGTTCGGCATGCTGTCTGCCGATAACGGTGTGTACACGACAGGTCGCCCATAATAATTTCAACAGACCTCTGAGTAACAGACTGGCAATCTGTTTGCCCATTTCCGGTTTTCGAAATAACTGACGCATGCGCTGGCCTTAATTTTTATTGATTATCTGTCATCATTATCAGGAATACCGTGGGACGAGCGCAAGTTAGATATCACAAAGCTGCTGTAACTCAATCCGTTGTGGCGAGGTTACGCAGGCATTGGCGATATCGGTTGCCACATGGGCACTATAGTCAGGGTCCAGTGTCAGTGCGTGCAGGAACCAATCGCCCTGTGGATCACAGGCGGTGCGGCCATGTTGTGTCTCGACCTTGCTCAGCCCTTTGAGGCCCACCCCTGATGCCTTGATGATGGCTTCTTTTTGTGTCCAGAGCTGAATAAAACGCTTCGCATCATGCCCCATCCAGGCCAGCTCGTCGGTGGAGAAATAGCGTTTAAAGCGTTGCGGCTCAAGCTCTCGATGGCGCTCGACATCGATGCCGATACGTCCCGTTTGACTAATGGCACAGGTCACGATGTCACCACTGTGGCTGATATTAAAATCCCAGTCGCCGGGAATCTGGGGTTTGCCGTGTTCGGGGAATGCTATTTGCAGAAGACTGAACGAAGAATGTCCCGCCTGCCGCATGCCATAGCGCAACAATTGCCAGCCGATCAGGGAGAGCTGGCGCTTGTCGTGGCGTAGTCGACGCTGTACAGCCAGTCGCTTTTGCTCGGGTAATTGAGCCTGCCACTGCGAGATCCGGGTCGCATCGATGTCATCATTTGGCGATTTATAATATAGTATCCACATTCAACAGGGCTCGCTAGTGAGTGGCCAGCATACCCGGGGTAAGACCAGCACGTTATGTCAGTGACAGTTAAAGAATCGTATCAAATGCCGCCGGGCCCGGCAGACAAATGTGATCTGCATACCACGGAAGAATCCTTTTATCGTGTTGCCGACCTGCTGCAGGAGTACGGCGATGTGAGCTGCCTGCACTCGGCCATTCGCCAGTCAGACAGTTATCTGGTCAATCACCCTGACTATATCAAGCACATCCTGGTCAACAACCACCAGAATTATAACAAAGGCCCGGGCTTCGAGCGGGTCAAGATGTTGCTGGGCAATGGTATTATTGTCAGTGACGGCGTCTTCTGGCGTCGTCAGCGACGTATGATCCAGCCTGGCTTCAGTCGCCAGATCATTGCCGGCATGATGGATGAGGTGAAGGCCTGTAACCGGCGTCTGCTCGAGCGTTGGCGGCAAAAGGCCAAAAACAATGAAGTGGTCGATATCACTGAGGAAATGAGCGAGCTGTCGCTGGAGATCATCCTGCGGGTACTGCTGGCCGCAGACTATGACCGTATTCTCGAAGAGCTGGGTGAGAATCCCTTTGCCATCCTGACCCAGGACCCGAGCCGCGATATGAAGCTGGTCCTCAAGTATCGCGCCCTGACCGGGATTATTCAGGGCATTATCGATCACCGTCGCGCGCACCCGGTCGAGGGCGAAGACTTTCTCTCCAGCTTCATGGCGGCGGTCGACAAAGACACCGGTGAGCCCATGACCGACAAGGAACTCATCGATGAGGTGATGACCCTGATCGTGGCCGGTCACGAGACCAGTGCCGGCACCCTGAACTGGGCCTGGTACCTGCTGGCACAGCACCCCGCCGAGATGCAGGAGCTCTGTGACGAGGTCGATGCCGCCGGTTTTGCCGATGTCCCCGCATTCGAACAGCTGGAAAAATTGCCGCTCGCCAGACAAATTCTGGATGAAACGCTGCGCCTGTACCCGCCGGTGTGGTTGTTTACACGCAAGGCGATCCACGATGACAAGATCGGTCCCCACGATATTCCGGCGGGCACTAATATTTTTATTACACCTTATTATTTACATCGCCACCCCGATTTCTGGCAGGCACCCGAGGCCTTTCGCCCCGAGCGATTTACTGATGAGGCCATCAAGGCACGCCACAAGTTTGTGCATATTCCTTTTTCCGCCGGTCCACGTCGCTGTATCGGTGATTACTTCGCCATGGTGGAGATGCAAATGCATCTGGCGATGGTGGCAAAACAGATATCCCTGGAACTGATCTCTCCGCAGACGTTAGCATTGGCCCCCGATGTGAATCTGCGCAGTAAACAGCCCTTTGAAATGCGCCTGAGCCTGCGCCCCTAAAATTGACGTAAAAATCCAAGCATGACAAAACACACTACCCTGGTCGAGGCCCTCAACGCCAACGCAACAACGGAACGCGACATTACCTTCATCGAAGGCAAGTCAGTGGAAAATAGCCTGACCTATGCAGACCTGCAGACCAATGCCCTCGGCCTGTTACACCACTTGCAGCAACGCGGCCTGACTGCCGGTGATGAGGTCATCCTGTTCCTGAGAAATAACCAGACCTTTATCGAGATGTTCTGGGCCTGTGTCCTTGGCGGCATGGTGCCCGTGCCGATTGCGCCGGGCATCAGCGATGAACACCGCGCCAAACTGGTCAGAGTCTTTAATACCCTGCGACGCCCTTACCTGTATACCGATGAAGCCAGTTGGGAATTGCTGAAGAAATTTGTCGAAGCGCATGTCGCGGCGGATGAATTTCACAATATTAATGGAAAGACACTGTTGCCGGAACAACTACGGGGCCGCGAGCAAAAAGGTCGACAACACATACCGCAGCCGGATGATACGGCCTTCATACAATTCTCTTCCGGATCCACCAGTGACCCGAAGGGTGTGGTGTTAACGCATCGCAACCTGATGACCAACATCGATGCCATCGCCGCCGGTGGTGGCTATACCGATACCGATGTTACGGTGAGCTGGATGCCGTTGACGCACGACATGGGCCTGATCGGTTTTCACCTGAATATGCTGGTCTGCAACATGCGCCAGTGCCTGATGCCGACGGACCTGTTTAGTCGTCGACCACTACTCTGGCTACAAAAGGCCAGCGAGCACCAGGCCACGGTGCTGTGTTCGCCGAACTTTGGTTACAAACATTTTCTCAAGGCCATGGGTGACAAGACCCTCGACGGCGTTGACCTGTCGAGGGTACGGCTGATCTATAACGGGGCCGAACCGATCTCCACCGAGCTGTGTGATCAATTTCTTAGTGCGATGAAGCCGTATGGTCTGAGAGAGACCACCATGTTTACCGTCTACGGTCTGGCCGAGGCGACGCTGGCGGTGGCCTTTCCCAGGCGCGATACCACGTATCAGGCCGTACATGTCGACCGCAAGGCCATGCGTACGGGCGATGCGGTGCGCTTTGTCGCTGCGTCTGATGCCGATGCCGTCAGCTTTGCCGTGGTCGGTTCACCGGTCCTCGATTGCGAAGTCAAGATCACCAATGACAAAAACGAAACCCTGGCGGAAGACTTTGTGGGTGATATCCAGATCAAGGGTCCCAACGTCACCGCCGGTTACTATCACAACCCCGAGGCCAACGCCAGGGCCCTGACCGGTGACGGCTGGTTGAATACCGGTGACCTGGGTTTTATTCACAGCGGCCAGCTCACGATCACCGGCCGAAGCAAAGATATTATTTTTGCCCACGGGTTGAATTACTATCCGCATGACCTCGAAGACATTGTCCAGCAGATCCCGTCACTGGAACTCGGCAAGGTCGTGGCCTATGGCGTGTGGAGCGAGCAGCAACAGAGCGATGAACTCCTGTTGTTTATCCTGCATCGTGGCGGACTGGAAGACTTCATGCCCCTGGCGCAACAGGCGACGCACTTGATCAACGAACAGGTCGGCCTTGAAGTCAGCCAGGTCATCCCGGTCAAACGTATCCCCAAGACGACCAGCGGCAAGGTACAGCGCCGGTTGCTGGCCGATGATTATGTCAATGGCGAATACGATGAGGTGCTCAAGGATATCAGGGCGCTGCACGAAGCCGCCATTGAAGCCGATGATGAGGGTGACTTAACGCCGTTACAAAAAGAATTAAAGACCATCTTCACGGCGGTCGTGACCGATAAACCCATTGGCCTGCACGAAAACTTCTTTGATATCGGTATCAGCTCCCTCGCCCTCGCCGAAGTGCATCAACGTATCGATGACGCCTATCCGGGTGTGGTCGATGTCGTCGACCTGTTTGAATACCAGACCATTACCGAAGTCGCGACGTTTATGGAAGGTAAACTGGCTGCTAAGTAAAAGGCGATAAAGTCTTTTACTTAGCAGAGGCGCAGAGAACGCGAAGTCATTATTTGTAGGGTGGGCACTGCCCACCAATAGATTCTTGAGATCTCATCATGGTGGGCGATGCCCACCCTACCAGGCTAATGCCCGTCATTCCCGTTGGAAAGGGAAGAAGGCGAGACTGGTTGTCGAGAACTGGCCTGGGCCATCCAGATCAATGTAGGGTGGGTAAGCGTGTGTTTGCGTAACCCACCAGGCATTGCGGAGCAATTCATTGAGTGTCTGTTGGGGGTCGTAACAATTCACCCCAACCTACGGGC
>CAJYAN010000002.1 GCA_913064945.1 uncultured Gammaproteobacteria bacterium
CATTGAAAGAACACTGTCGTCTCCTCTGGGCACGGCAGATAAAAGTACTTTTCGAACCTGCGACGAAATAAATTCAGCAGGTTTGACCAATCGGCAGCGCCGATTGGGACGCACGAAGTGCGCCCCGCAGGGGTGAGTCTCGAAGAGACGAATCAATCCTGCCGGGCGCGCCAAACATTGAAAGAACACTGTCGTCTCCTCTGGGCACGGCAGATAAAAGTACTTTTCGAACCTGCGACGAAATAAATTCAGCAGGTTTGACCAATCGGCAGCGCCGATTGGGACGCACGAAGTGCGCCCCGGAGGGGTGAGTCTCGAAGAGACGAATCAATCCTGCCGGGCGCGGAATAGATTATAGGGTCGAGGAACGAGTGACGAGTTCCGAGAAACATAGCCTTGACCCTCGATACTCGTCCCTCGTAACTATCTACTATGGTGGCTATAGCTCAGTTGGTAGAGCCCCGGATTGTGATTCCGGTCGTCGAGGGTTCGAGTCCCTTTAGCCACCCCATTTTTTTTGGGTTATGTGATGGCAATCAATAACCCGGTCATAAAAGACGATATGTCTTTTCCTTGCCAGTATTCATCCTGTGTTTCAGCATCGTCCCAACACGTTCCATATTCCCATTAAGTCTGATGGGCCGGCTTGTCAGTCGGTGCGGTCGTGTTTCGGGGACGTCACGTTAATGAGCAAATTTGCCTGTTGTAACAGGGTCTGCCGGAGGCGAGGTTAGTTTACTGCCTTGCGGCGTCTGCAAGGTCCTTGAGGTGAGCAGACGATTCCGTTTGTTCGCTCCCGTTATGACTTAGCTATATATAGTATGTGGGTTCTGCTGTGCCTGGGAATACTACTTTCACCTGTGTGAGCAGTGATTAAGTCATTGTCGATAGTAGCGTTTGTTTGTATCAATAGATATCTATGGTCGACATCTATAAATGCAATTTTAAATTGTATCGAAATGGTTGCATGCTGTGCCTTCATAATCCGGGGAGCCGTATGTCTGATATACGGCCCGGATAGGGTTAACACTCGGATAACAAGGGCATCGCAATGGCGTTGGTTAACATGAAAGATTTGCTCAATCATGCCTATGCTAATCACTATGCGGTTGGTGCGTTTGAGATCGTCAGTCTGAAGCTCCTGCATGCGGTGATTACGGCTGCAGAGCAAACCCGTTCACCAGTAATTCTGAATATTGTTGAGCCGCATTTTGACCTGTTCGATGTCGAGCTGTTAATGCCCTCCGTTGTCGATGTTGCCAGGCGCGCAAGCGTGCCGGTGGCCGTGCACATGGATCACTGCGAAAGCCTGGCATCGGTACAGTCCGCCATTCGTCTGGGCTGCAATGGCGTGATGGTCGATGGCGCACAAGATGAATTGCCTGACAATATCAATAAAACCCGTGAGGTTGTTACTCTGGCGCATGGCTGCGGCGTACCGGTCGAGGGTGAATTGGGGCATGTTCCCGGCATGAAACCCGATATTGACGATGATGCTAAATCGGTACAGACCTCGGCCAATGAGGCCAGGGTTTTTGTCGAACGCACTAACGTGGACTTTCTGGCAGTCTCTATTGGTACGATGCATGGGGTCGCCAACGGTAAACTGCGTCTGGACTATAATCGACTGTCAAAAATCAATGAAGCTGTGAATATTCCTCTGGTGATTCATGGCGGTACCGGGTTAACGGATCAGCAGTATCATAAGCTCATCGATCAAGGTGTGGCGAAGATCAATTACTTTACGGCCCTCGCAGAACTGATTGTTGCTCAGACGCAAAAAAATCTCTCGAAAAAAGAAGTAGGCTATCGGGGGATGTTTGCCAATGTTCATGAGGCACTGGTCGCTGAGGTGAAGCGAGTCATGCAGGTCTGGCGTAGCGCCGGGCGTGCCGCAGAGATCCTGATTCAATGCAGTACCTGGAATAATGTCGAGCACGTCATTGTGTATAACACCAATGACAACGATCCCACCGTTACCCAAATTATGCTACGTAAAGGTAAACAAAAGCTCAGTAGTATTCCGGGTGTGCTGGAGGTCCGTATTGGTCGAGCGACTGACGATAAGAGTAAGTATCGGTACTGCTGGCTGGTGCGTTTTGCCCATGAAAACGTGATAGAAAATTATAAAAATCATCCTGTGCATGTTGAGTTTGCCGATAGTTATTTTCGTCCCCTCGCCGTGGATCGCGTTACTAACGATTATGAGATTATTGATGACATGGAGCTGGCTCGGCAGTTTCGTGCCTGAACGGCGCATTTTTTCGGTAGTCATTATTCTTAGTCATTTTCAGCGATGAAGATATGCGGTCGTCTGTTCGATGAGGATGGCATAGCTTTTCGCCTATTACTGCTATGCGTAAGTTCGATATGTCAGTCACCTCTGCCCGTGTAGACTCGCCTGGTGATGAAATGAAGGCGAATCTATGGAACAGCTGATTACGAGTATACCGGCACTGCCGATTATCTCAGCCATCCTGACACAGGCCCTGGCAAGCCGACTTGATCGACGGGTTGCCTGGTTGAGCGTAACGATGTTGGCGCTCACGTTTGCATTGACGGTTGTGATATTGGTAGCGCACCTGGCGGGGTTTGACAGTCAGGTCGTTGGTGCGACACATAGCTGGGGTATCTTACTCAATGACCCCCTGAGTGCGATCATGGGTGTGCTGATCTCTGGCATTAGTTTAATCGTGCACATCTACTCAGTACGTTATATGGCGGAAGAACCGGGATATGCCCGTTTTTTTGTCCTGCTCGATTTAATGACAGCAAGCCTGCTGGTGATGGTTGCTGCAGGTGACTTGATCACGTTGTTGGTGGCCTGGCACTTTATCGGAATACTGCTGTATTTTCTGTTGGGCTATGACATGCGCCGTCAGAGTCCTTTTCGTTATGCCTTCTGGACTTTTATTACCTATCGTATTGGCGATATTGCAATGGTCGCGGCGGCGGCGATCTTGTATTACGCGTATGGATCGTGGTCACTAACCGATATTTTTTCCGGTATTCAGAATAATCCAAACGTTTCCGGCCTGATGGGGATGACCGCCGTGCAGACGGCAGCCGTATTGCTTGCTTTGGCGGCGTTTGCTCGTTCCGCGCAGTTCTTCCTGCATAACTGGTTACCGTATTCGATGGATGGGCCGACACCGGTGTCGGCGCTGATGCACGCCGGTATTGTCAATGCCGGTGGTTTTTTGATTAATCGTTTTGCGCCGGTGTTTGTCCAGGCCGGTGATGTGCTACATGGTCTGTTTATTGTAGGTCTGGTTACAGCTGTCATCGGTTCGGTGCTGATGCTGACACAGAATGACGTTAAGAAGTCACTAGGCTACTCCACCATGGGCCAGATGGGCTTCATGATCATGGAGTGTGGCGTCGGCGCCTTCTCGTTGGCGATATATCACCTTATCGCACACGGTCTGTTTAAGGGGACGCTGTTCCTCAGCGCGGGGAGTGTCATTAATGCCGCGCGGGGTGATGATGGTGTGCCGAAAAATGATCTGTATAAATTTGTCGTGGAGCGTCGACCGGCACAGCAGCGTCCGCCATGGTTACTGATGGCCGCCATTACCCTGATAGTCCCGGCATCTGTTTTATTCATGGCACACTGGCTGGTATCGCAGGACTTTTTCCAGAAGCAGGGCGTGATCGTGCTGTTGTTTTTTGGTTGGGTGACTGGGGCGCAACTGATCTTTTCAACTTATCGTATGCGTGCCGAGAGTACCGGACGGCTGTTGACCATGGTGTTAGCCTCTTTCACCGTGGTGGTGGTTGGCTATACCCTGATCGCCCACGCCTTTGAGCTGTTTTTATATCCGCAGGCGTACTTCCGTGAGCTGATGCATAGCGCGTCCAGCTTTAATGTGTTGTGGTTTGACATCATGGTCATTGTAACCACCGTCGTGATCGTCCTCGGCTGGTTACTGACCTATTACTCGGAACGTAACGGGAAGCGGGTTCGTCGCCAGCCGAAACGTGTCTGGTTGAGTTTTTATGCCTTGATCTCCCGTGAATTCTACATTGCCGATGTCTATGCCTGGTTAACACGGGTGACATTGCGGTTCGCGGAATCTCTCAACGTCTGGTTAAGGTGGGCCTGATATGTCGTTGCCTGTGCTGTTAGTTGCTGGCCTGTTTCTGCCGCTATTTCCCTTTAGCATGCTATTTAATGTGCTGTATGCGCGTGTACGGCATCCGGTATTGCGCGGGGTGTTGCTACTTGTCTGGCCGCAGATTGGTCTGGCGATAATACTCATGTCCAGCGCATCGATACCGCCATGGCTGCCGGTGTGGGCACTGTTGACGTCACTGCTCTATGCCTTGCGAGCCCTGGCCTTGCGTGAGTTGGGTTTATGGACCAGTTTTATCGCAACCTCGGCCTGGGCATTAGTGTGGATTGTCCTTAGTAGCGGTGCGAGCATGACACAACTGCAATGGGTTGGTTTGGGAATTAGTGCCCCGTTGCTACTGATGGCCTTTCTGGTTGCCGGTCTGGAACATCGTTTCGGTGCCGCATACCTCGATCTGTACGGTGGTCTGGCACAAACCATTCCGCGTTACACGACCGTGCTGGTAATAGTCATACTGGCCATTATTGCCAGCCCGTTGTTTCCTACCTTCTTTGCCATGTTGTCAATAATCATCAAGGTCTTCCCGGTCAGACCTTCTATGGCCATTGGTGTTGGTGTTGTCTGGCTGTTATGGAGCTGGGCCGGGGCGAGAGTATTGCAGGGATTGATTATCGGTCCAGGGCATCGGGATGTTGTCGACCTGAAGCAGGCAAGTCTATGGCTTTATCTTCTGCTGCTGGCTGGATTGATCGTTAGCGGTGTCTACGGGTTAGGAGGAATGCTATGAGCGTCGCGCTGGGTCAGCAGTTAAAAATTCGCAGCATGATCTATGTGGCGGCCGAACCCGTGCCATATTTCTGGCCAATGCGGTCTTTTATCCATCACAACCCATTGCATGGTCTTGAAGACATGTCCTTCTCGGAGGCGCTGGATAAAGGTGCGAAGTTGTTTCATGGCCAGGCCTATCTACCACGAACGGTCTATCAGCGGTATTTACGTGACGGCAAGATTGAACGTCAGCATCTACGTCAGGAGGTGGAGCGTTTTCTGGAGCAACATACAGGCGCGGTTTCTACCGGGATGCCGGACAGATTAATGAACCTGCTAACACAAATGGAATCGCCGGTTATGCTGCCGACGGCACTGGCCAGTGATGCGGACATCCAGTCAGCCCTGCAGGGGCGTCCGCTCGATGCGAGGAATACCTCCGCGACGGCCGTCGAGGATTCCATCCGTGAACGCCTGCGCCAAAACCTGTTGGGTGGCCGGCCGATCTACGAAGCCGTGGACAGCATGTATGGTACGGACATTAGTAGCAGCCTCGATGAGCTGGTGATCAAGAGTTGTCTGGATTTTTTTGATGAAGGCCAGTCCGTCTGGCGCATGCCCAATCGCGAACAGGGATTTTTTGCCGCCTGGCGACAGGTGGCAAAAAGGAATATCCGTTTATTCCTGCGCGGTTTACACATCAACGATATTCTTGCCGTCGACGAGACACCGGAAGGTGTTATCGATTATGTGATGACAACGCTGCAGATCCCGCAGGAGAGCTGGGTAGATTATTTCACCCAGGAGTTGGCACGCCTGCATGGTTGGGCCGGTTTTATTCGCTGGCGTGCCACGGCCAAGCACTATCACTGGACGCAGCGTTTCCCCGGCGACCTGGTGGATTACATGGCGATCCGCCTGACACTGGCGCTGGCACTATTGAGTGAATGTAGCCGTCGGCGGGTGGCCTGTACCGCCGAATCCATTAATGAACTCATCGCGACGCGCACCCACGAGGCCTATTTACGCTACGAGCTTTATAGCGGTGCTGTGGTTCCATCCTTCGCACATCGCATCGAGACGGCACTGTTGCGGGGCCGTGATACGTTAATCAAACAGACGTTTACGGATTACCTGCAACATAAACGTCAGCAGGAGGCACAGCAGCAGAGTGAACATTTGCATCGTTGGCTGTCACAATGCGATGCCGGTGCTGACCTGGCACAACTGCCAGCACAGGACTTTGCCAGTACGATGGCATTGCTGCGTGAATTCGAACGTCAGGAAGGCATGTGCTGGTTACGTGCTATGGAAACACATGCCATGCAGGCGTTGTTACATGGCGTTAACCTGATGACTGTCGAGACACGTGAGAAACGCCCCTTTGCACAGGCGTTGTTCTGTATCGATACGCGCTCCGAACGGATCCGCCGCCAGCTGGAAGGCATTGGTGATTATCAGACCTTTGGCATTGCCGGATTTTTCGGCGTACCGGTCAGCTTTATGGAGCTTGGCAAGGGGAGTGAGACGCACCTGTGTCCGGTGTTGTTAACGCCAAAAAACGTGGTCCTGGAAATGTCCATGAATGGCGAACAGAAACCTGCTGCCCTGGGGGTTCTGGAAAAGGGCCTGCATGCGCTCAAGGAATCCGTGCTGACGCCGTTCGTCACCGTCGAGGCTATCGGCCTGTTGTTTGGCTTTGACATGGTCGGTAAGACCCTCGCGCCGCGTGTCTATAACCACTGGCGTCATGGCCTGCATCCACAAAAACCGGTGACTCGCCTGTTGCTCGACAAACTGACACGTGAACAGGCGGACTCCATTGTGCGTGCCGTGCAGCGAGCCGTTATTGTCAAGGCGCTGGAGCAGGAACTGGGACAGGCGACCGAAAAACTGAATGATGAATTGATCCGCGACCTGCGTGAAGCGGCCATGGGGCACGATTGTCAGTATCGACAGCATGCCAGAGAACTCGATGTCAGCGAGGCTCAACTGGATGACTTTATCCAGCGCCTGCGCGAGGGTTATCGGATCAATGCGGCATTTGCACAGATCCAGCTGGAACAACTTGGCCGCATCGGTTTTACCCTCGATGAGCAGGTGCGCTTTGTCAGCCAGGCACTCAAGTCTATCGGCCTGACAAAGGGCTTCTCCCGTTTTGTGTTGTTGGTCGGGCATGGAAGTAGCTCCGAGAATAATCCTTATGAATCCGCGCTGGATTGTGGTGCCTGTGGCGGTAATCACGGCCTGGTCAGTGCGCGGGTACTGGCACAAATGGCCAATAAAGCGGATGTGCGTAAACGTCTAAATGAAAAGGGTTTTCAGATCCCGGAAGACACCTGGTTCGTATCGGCGTTGCATAACACCACGACCGATGAAATCAGCGTATCCGACCTGGACTTGCTGCCGTCATCTCATCTGGTCTATCTGGATCGACTACGTAAAGGCCTGACGGCCGCATCACGGTTGTGCGCGCAGGAACGTTTGCCCAGCCTGCAGTTAGTACGGGGTAATACGGAGACGCCTGAGGCGGCGTTTCGTATGACGCAACGCAATTCCCTGGACTGGTCGCAGGTGCGGCCGGAGTGGGGACTCTCCGGTAATGCCTATTTCATTATTGGTAATCGTACCCTGACCCGTCAGATGAAACTCAATGGCCGGGCCTTTTTACATTCCTACGATTATCGTCTCGATAGCAAACGGCAGTTGCTGGAGAACATTCTCACGGGTCCGTTGGTGGTGGGGCAGTGGATCAATATGGAACATTACTTTTCAGCGGTCGACAACGAACGCTTTGGCAGTGGCAGTAAGGTCTACCATAACGTCGCTGGCCGCTTTGGGGTCATGACCGGTAACCTCAGTGATCTACGAACTGGCCTGCCTTCACAGACTGTGCATGAACAGGGCCAGCCATACCATCAACCGCTGCGATTGATTACCGTTATCGAGGCTCCATTCGAACACGCACGACGTGCGGTCGAGTCCGTTGTCTCGGTGAAGTACCTGGTTCGCAATGGCTGGATTCGACTGATGGTCATGGACCCGGAATCACAAACGGTATTTGTTTATGACGATGGCGACTGGTCTGAGCAGGCTTGCACAGGCGCCGTCTCTACAGAATCGCCAAAGGAGCGTATGTCATCATGAAAAATCTTAACTTCAGTACTCTCAAAAAACTTGAAATCATCCTCGAAGGTGAGCATCAGGCCTTTGTCACAGACTTGCTCGACCGTAGCGGGGTAACCGGGTATACGATCATTAATAATCTGTCGGGCAAGGGCAGTCATGGTTTTCATGAGGGCCATCTGATGTTCAATGAGGACGATGTCCTGATCATGGTGATTGTGGCCGTGCCGGAAGATTTGGTGAATCCGATTCTGGAAGGACTGGCACCCTTCTATAGTGAACACTCCGGGGTGGTATTTATCACGGGTATAGAAGTCACGCGCATGGTCAAGTTTCGTCATTAAGCCTCGATAACGGAGACCCGCTTCAGGCGATAGAATGCTGGCTTAGGCGTAACGCTGACGCAGGGCGTTGACCGGGTTACGCATGGCGCGCGTCTTCTCCAGCATGCGGTAGGTAGAACGGAAATTGTTGTAGTGCATGACGTCGTGCAGCGAAAACCATGCGATGTCGAGTGATTCGTCGTTGCCCGGGATGTTCAGACGATCATCGATCTCGACGATGAAACGAATATCGATGTGTTCATGCAAAGGTATTGCCCCCATCGCGGGAGTACGATGAATATCGACATCGAAAATAGACGTCTCAATGAGACGTATCTGTCCTGGCTCAAGTCCGGTTTCTTCTGCACATTCTCGCAAGGCGACACGCAGGATATCGTTGTCGCCGTCGGCGTGTCCTCCCGGCTGAAACCATCGGTTGAGTTTGCGATGATGGAGTAGTAATACCTGCTCACGGTCGGGACTGACGACCCAGGCTGAACCGGTGACGTGGATGGGGGTTTCGCGGTCGAAAATTTTCTCATGTGCATGAATAAAGTCGATGGCCCGTCTGACATAGGCAACCTCGTCCATGAAGCGAGAATGGTGAGAGGTGAGTAAGTTGAGTAACTCGGCGCGATGCATGACTTAAGTCCGCGAGGGATTCTCTACCGCCGCAATCGCCGCCGCGGCGGCTTCATCGACATCGGCTTCGCGGCCTGATAAGAGCAGACGGCCATAAGCGCCGACAGCACGGACATCGATCAAGGTGATATTGGCCGCTTTTTCCGCCTGGTTGGCGGCATAGACAATATAGCCGGCAGGTTCTGTCTCAAGAATGAACATGCTTTGTTCAGGCAGGATCATGGAACCCATGCGATTTTGCCGATTAATCAGCACGCAGTGCTCAGGACTCATGCCACGGATGATCTCAGTCCAGGCGATAGTCGGCTTCGAACGGTCATCCACCTGGGCATTCATTCTGCCCAGCAGCGTCTGTCCGGCAGAAATGACATCGCTTTGATCACGGTGATGGATCACCATCGAACCGTATTCCCGTTCGACAATTTTCTGGGTCAGGTGAACCTGGGTCGCCTTGAGTGCAATATCGGTGACTCGATGAATGGCCATACCGGGTGACACCTCGACCCACAGACAGGCATCACCGGGGACGGGAGGAAAACCCTGTGAAACGGTGGCCATGTACTCGGCCAGTTGCGGCTGCAGCGAGTCGATAAAGACATACGTCCTCAGCTTCATCCGGGCCTGTGCACTACTATAGATACTCATTCATCACTTACCTGACTTTTTGATGGGGTGATTCTACAGGCTGGTAAGGTATCTCTGATAATTCGAAAAGCGATGGGTTTACATAGATAAAACTCTATCAATAGCGATTTGCATGGTTATATAACATGCGTGGTTGGCTCAGATTGACAAATGGACCGCTAATTTGCCGAAATAGCATAAACTTGTACCGGCTTTTGAATGATAACCCCACGCATCAACCGCCCGCGATAGTCATAGATTTTTATCAATGAGAAATCAATAAAACTTCGATTGGTATGCTATCCCTGGATCGACGTACTCTTCATCCCACGCAAAATACGCTCAACATTTTTTTATGAAAACTGAATCAGGAGTAGATCATGGCTAAACAATACGAAGCGGGTGTCAAGGAGTACCGCGAAAAGTACTGGACCCCCGACTATGTGCCCTTGGACACAGACCTGCTGGCATGTTTCAAGTGCACCGGTCAGCCTGGCGTACCTCGTGAAGAAGTCGCCGCCGCAGTAGCCGCCGAATCTTCAACCGGTACCTGGAGTACAGTATGGTCAGAATTGCTGACTGACCTCGAATATTACAAGGGCCGCGCCTATCGCATCGAAGACGTCCCCGGTGACTCTGAATCATTCTATGCGTTTATCGCCTATCCTATCGACCTGTTCGAAGAAGGTTCAATTGTAAACGTATTGACTTCGCTCGTGGGTAATGTCTTTGGTTTCAAGGCGCTCAAGCACCTGCGACTTGAAGATATCCGCTTCCCGATTGCTTATATTAAGACCTGCGGTGGTCCTCCCGCCGGTATCCAGGTCGAGCGTGACCGTCTGAACAAGTACGGTCGCCCAATGCTCGGTGCCACCATCAAGCCGAAACTGGGTCTGTCAGCCAAGAACTATGGTCGCGCGGTCTATGAGTGTTTGCGCGGTGGTCTCGATTTAACCAAAGATGATGAGAACGTCAACTCTCAGCCCTTTATGCGCTGGCGTGATCGTTTTGAATTCGTCGCCATGGCGATCGATAAAGCTGAGCGCGAGACTGGTGAGCGTAAGGGACACTACCTTAATGTTACCGCAGCAACGCCTGAAGATATGTATGAGCGCGCTGAATTTGCCAAAGAAGTCGGTTGCCCCATCATCATGCACGACTTCCTGACCGGTGGTTTTACAGCGAACACGGGCCTGGCTAACTGGTGTCGTAAAAACGGCATGCTGTTACACATTCACCGCGCCATGCACGCGGTCATCGACCGTCATCCAAAACATGGTATTCACTTCCGTGTACTGGCCAAGTGCCTACGTCTGTCCGGTGGTGATCATCTGCACACTGGTACGGTTGTCGGTAAGCTCGAAGGTGATCGTAACTCAACACTGGGTTTCGTTGACCAGTTGCGTGAATCGTTTGTTCCTGAAGATCGTGCCCGTGGTGTGTTCTTCGACCAGGACTGGGGTTCACTGCCCGGCGTCTTTGCCGTTGCTTCAGGTGGTATTCACGTATGGCACATGCCGGCGCTGGTGACCATCTTTGGTGATGACTCGGTTCTGCAGTTTGGTGGTGGTACGCAGGGTCATCCATGGGGTAATGCTGCAGGTGCAGCGGCTAACCGCGTTGCACTGGAAGCCAGTGTCAAGGCCCGTAACGAAGGTCGCCAGATTGAGAAAGAGGGCAAGGACATTCTGATGGAAGCGGCAAGACATAGCCCGGAACTCGCCATCGCAATGGAAACCTGGAAAGAAATCAAGTTTGAATTTGAAACTGTTGACAAGTTGGACGTTGGCTAAGGCCACTGTCTATCACGGTTAGTAAATTCATACGTCTATTTTTAGAGGATAAATAAATGGCACAGCAAACAACAGGTGACTACCAAACCTTAAATACGCTGGAAACTTTCGGTTTTCTGCCCAAGTTAACGCAGGACGAGATCTACGCGCAAATTAATTACATTATTGCGCAGGGTTGGACGCCAGCGATTGAACACGAACATCCGAGTCGTGCTTTCGATCACTACTGGACAATGTGGAAGCTTCCTTTCTTCGGTGAGACCAACCTGAATAATGTTGTTGAAGAACTTGATGCCTGCCGTCGTTCATATCCTGATCACCATATTCGGTTGACAGGTTATGACAACTACACGCAAGGCCAGGGTTCATGCTTTGTGGTATACGAGGCCAGGTAAACAAAACTGTGAACGGCTGCCTGGATTAGCAGGCAGCCGGACATAGGTTCAATCAAGACATTGATGCAGCGGAGATAAACATGGCAGAGACTGCTAAAAAGACAGCGCGCGAAATTGCAATGGAACGTCGTCGTCTTTCTTATGAAAGCGGCAAGGCGGGCCTTCACAAAATGCAAGGTGGTGGCGTCAGTTCGATTGTTGCAACTTCTACATCGACGGCTCCCGCACGTGCAATGACGACGAGTGGTACCTCTACGGCCAGAAAGGCTTCGCTGGTACGCCGGCTGGCAATGTCAGCGGGTGGTAAGGCATCAATTGTCAGCAAGGATCGGACTCGTGGTGACGAGATGAGCGGAATAACGCAGGCCACTTCAGCTGCACCGGTCATCACACCATCGACAGAGACAGCAGCAGAAAAACGTGATTGTGGATGTGGTTGTGGTGCAAGCAAGTCTGAGCGGCCTGCCGCCTCACTTGCGACGAGTCCTGTTGCCATCAAGACGCGTCCAGGGAAAAAGATTATTAATCCGACACGTGCGGCATCGCTTGCACGTCGTGTGGCACTGTCAACAAAAGGCAAGGCAGCCATTTCGGCTAAAGGCCCCAGCGCGGCGCAAACCGCCCGTGCCAGTAACCCCAATATTTCAAGTCGTGAGCTGGCACAAACTGTTCGCGAAGAACGTAGTCACAAAGGCAAGTGCAAAACAGCCACGGGCAAATGCCGACCCACAGGTCGTATGCGTCCAGGCAAAGAGCAACCTGGCGCCGCCGAAGATCAACCATGGAAAGTAGGTGCGGGTGAGACCACGCATGGGCAAACTGTCACCGGCACTATGGTAGGTCGTAGTACGAGTGTGACCGGCGATGAGCCAAGCACCTGTCGTCCGATTACCGGAACAGAATATCTTGGTGCCGACATCTTTCGCGAGTTTTGTCAGAGCGATGCAACAAAGTCACCACGTAAGGTTGGTGTGACATCGACAGCCACAGGCAATACCGTGAGCGGCAATGAAGTAGGTCGCAGTAAGAAAGTTACGGGTGATGAACCTGGTACCTGCAAGCGTGTGACTGGCAACCAGTATGTCGGCGCAGGTCAGCTGCAAGAGTTTTGTGGTACGTCGATTGAAGCGGGCCCGGCAAAATTTTCCAGCGCGGAAACTCGCAAAGGTAAAACCGTGACCGGTAACAATGTCGGTCGCTCAGAAAAAGTGACGGGCGATGAGTCTGGCTCCAAACGCGAATTAACCGGAACTTCAATAATGCAGTCCGGTGAAGGACGTGCTCCGGCAAAGGTTGGTAAAAGTGCAACGCTGCGTGGTGGTAACGTAACGGGCACGATGGTCGGCCGTAACCAGAATGTGACTGGTGATGAACCGGGTAGTTGTCGCAACGTTACCGGTGATGATTATGTGGGTCAGGAACAGTACAGCACGTTCTGTGATACAACACCAAAATTTACTGATCGAAAAGTCGGTGTTTCCGTAACTTTAAACAATAAAGCAGTCACCGGCACGATGACCGGTCGTGATAGCAAAGTCACTGGTGATGAGCCGGGCACCTGTAAGGCCGTGACCGGCACACCATATGCGGGAATTGAAAATTATAAAGATTTCTGTGATACACCAGCGACGAGCATGGCCGCTGCACGTGCAAAGCCACGCCGTGCCACGGCGGGAATGCCGATGACCGGTATTCAACCTGGTATTGGTGGTGAAATGACGGGTGCATCAAAAGGTGCCTGTGAACCACTTACCGGCACACCTTATATTGGCGCCGATCAGTTTGCGAATGCCTGCCCAAGTGTACCGGCGGATAGCAATAGTCCAGATTTCCCGCAGCCGATTGGCGGCACACCCTGGGGACAGTTCAGTGTGACTGCACCGACGCATGCGTCACAGACCGCAATGGAACATAGTTCTGTTACCGGCACACAGTATGAGAAAGGTCATATTACAGGTCCTTTTGGCATGGCGGGTGGCAAGGTTACCGGCACCGAAGATGCCCGTTTTGGTAATAGTGGACGTGGACCCGTTGAAACGTATACCGCACAGCTGGTTGACGAACGTGCGCCGAGTCGTGTTACGGGTGAAGGTCTGGATGCAGGTTTACGCATCACTGGTGATGACTGGGGCCGCAATGAACGAGTAACCGGCACCGAAGGGTTATCGGCCACACGCCGCAACCCGACACGTCGTGGCAGTGTGGATGCAATGGCGATGGAACAGGCTCAGCTAAAGCGAAATGAAGAACTACCCGTACCCAATAGTAAGGTGACAGGTAGTAGTGGTAATACAGACAAGGGTTCACTAATTACTTATTCAGGTGGGGCACGGGGTTAACCTGCGCTTATAACGGATAAAACACTATTATGTTGCATACTCGTCGAAAAATTGCACGCCAAGCTCGCTGGTCTCAACCAGCGAGTGGACAGGCTGCCCCCATGCGTTCTGGAGACAGGGCCATGTCGACGCGTGTCGCAGAGTTTGTAAGGACCCGTGCTGGCTTTCATCCCTTAACGGATCAAAGCGAGAATCAGCAACTTTATGCATATGAGCAGCGTGTAAAGAGTGCCTTTGACGCGATTGTGCCAAGTCTCAAACGCATCTCGGCCCTTCAGCACGAGGTGGATTTTGAGCGCCAGGCACAGGCCATTACGCGTGAGCAGCTCGGCTTTGAGTTACCAGAGGAAACGCTGGCGGATGCCTGGGTCGACCAGCTGGATCTGCGTAAATTGTTTGCCTGGTGCGTATTTCAAACGTATCAGCGTTTTTCAGATGAATTTTTTAGCGGCCAGCAGTTAATTGAAGATCAGACCTTCCAGTCTTTTTTGATGGAATGCGGTTTTCATACGCTGGATGTGTCTCCCTGTGCGGATGGACGGCTGGCACACGTCATTAGCTATGTGCTGCGCTTGCCCTATCGTGAGGTTCGTCGTAAGTCCTATGCGGGTGCCATGTTTGATATCGAAGACAGTCTGGCGAAATGGACCGAAACGGAATTTTTACGCTTTCGGGAAGGACGGCCAAACACCGCCGATGCACAGACAAGGTATCTGAAAGCGGTGGTCTATCACTTCAGTTCGAGTGACCCCGATCATGAAGGCTGCGCCGCACATGGTTCTGACAGCGGCAAAGCGGCACAGGCTGGTGTGACCCGCCTGCGCGGTTTTCAGCAAGCGGTTGAAAATAGTTTTTGTTGTGGCGCATCCATCGATCTGCTCCTGATGGGGCTGGATACGGATACCGACACCATTCGTGTGCATGTTCCAGATGAGGATGGTGAAATTAATTTGTCGACCTATGTGGATGCGGGTGAGGTGTACGCCGAGACCTTCAATATGAATGCATCGCAGGCCGCAAGCGTTGTTGAACAACGTGTGCGGGATGTCAGTACGGGTGCAACAGAAGGAATGATAAAACTGGTTGTGCGCCTGATGACAAAAAATATTTCACAGATCGATTATGTGAAGCAGTTTTTTAATCAGCAATATTCCGATATCGGTCATGCGGAAAGATTTATAGGTGCCGGGATTGGCTTTGAGGAAGTTCAGTTACGCAATCTGACCTACTTTGCCTATATGAATACCGTGGAAGAGTCGACGGCGGATCTGGATGTTGGTATCAAAATATTTACGGGACTGAATGTGTCGCACGGCTTACCAATTCCCATTGTGATTCGTTTCGACTATCACGGCAACGTTCCTGGTGCACGAGATCGTGCCGTTGCCAACTGTCAACGTGTATCTGAGGCCCTGCGCGCACGATACGAAGAACTTGCACAAAGCGGTTTATTACACACACTGCTGGCGATACGTGATTGTGCGGCAGGTGAGCAGATTGAAGTCATTGAGTCTTCAGTCTATTCACAGAATACAGCGGGAGCACATTGATGAAGATCTGCCAGGTTATTCGTCCACTGGTCTCGACCAATCGTATTCCAGGGCTGGAACATAAACATTTACAGGTGGTTAAGGATGGAAGTGCCTCAGCCGTCGCCGTCGATGCCGTAGGCAGCAAACCCGGTGACTGGGTCATCTGCGTAGGTAGTTCGGCAGCACGTGAAGCGGCAGGTAGTAAAGAATATCCAAGTGATCTCACCATTGTTGGGATTATTGATCACTGGCCACCTCAGGGTGAGAACGCCTGATGGAAGTCATGCAGGTCGAAGCACCGCTGGTTTGTACCTACCGGGTGGCAGGCTTGCAACACGTGAGCCTGAGGGTGTTGCGTGATGTGAAAACCGGCAAACGACAGGTCGCCGTGGATCCGGTCGGTTGTCGACAGGGGAACTGGGTATTTACATCTATGGGATCTGCAGCGCGGTATGCCGCTGGTAATTTTGAAGTCCTGACGGACCTCACGATCTGCGGAATTATCGATTCATGGCAAGAGGAACAGCAGTAAGTTCATCTTCCGGGTAACACAAAAAGTTTTAAATTAAACAACCGAGTCAGAAGGAGACACGAAAATGGCAAGTGAAAACTATGGTATAGCACTGGGTATGATTGAGACACGTGGACTGGTACCTGCTATTGAAGCAGCAGACGCCATGACCAAAGCCGCAGAAGTACGTCTGATTGGTCGCGAATTCGTTGGCGGTGGTTACGTTACCGTACTGGTTCGTGGTGAAACAGGTGCTGTCAACGCTGCAGTTCGCGCTGGTGCGGATGCCTGCGAACGCGTTGGTGATGGTCTGGTTGCTGCACACATCATTGCACGTCCACACAAAGAAGTTGAACCTGTATTGCCTACTGGTGGTGCTGCAAGTAAGACTGCTGCCTAACCAAGGTATTGAAATTTAACTGAACAGACAGGAGATTACACCATGGCCAATGAAAGTTATGGCATTGCACTGGGCATGATCGAGACCCGTGGACTGGTACCTGCTATTGAAGCAGCAGACGCCATGACCAAAGCCGCAGAAGTACGTCTAATTGGACGTGAATTTGTCGGTGGTGGTTATGTCACCATTTTAGTCCGCGGTGAGACGGGTGCAGTGAATGCTGCCGTACGCGCCGGGGCGGATGCCTGTGAGCGGGTCGGTGATGGCCTGGTTGCTGCGCACATCATTGCCCGTCCACACAAAGAAGTCGAACCCGTACTGGGTGAAGCGATGGGCAACCGTCCGCAGCGTAGTTAACTGACTGGTTGTTGCAAGTCAGGGTAAGGCCACGACATGTATGTTGCAAATGCTGATCCGCTAGTACTCGGGTATCTTGGACGTGCTTTGAGTCTGGAGCTGTCTGCGGTGCAGATGTACAGCACTCAGGCCCGCCTCCTGGCGGCCTGGGGATTAGCAGAGGCAGCGAATCGCATGAGTGAAGAGGCCCGTGAAGAACTCGGGCATGCTGATCGAATTATCGGTCGCATGCTCGCCCTCGGGGCGGCGCCAAATGCTTCACAACTACGTCCTGTAAAACTGGGAAATAGCTTGCGGGACCTGCTGGTCCACGACTACGAGTTCGAAAACGAACTGGTAAAGTTATATTCGAATGCCACGCATCACTGTAGCCGTATTGGTGATCAGGACAGTCGTCTGTTTTTTGAAACACTGCTCAATGAAGAGAGGAAACATTCGGACGCCTTAACGCAATGGCTTAAACAGCTTGAACAACCCGGCACGGGCCAGAATTCGGCGCATGCCAAATAAGGAGACCAAGATGAGCGAGCAATGGCAAGAGCGAAATCGCCCTCAACGTCTGGAACGTCGCTATGACTTTGAGGATTACTCCAGTCTGCGTGATTTTCTGGATCGTGCGGCTGAAGTTTCCGAACGAGAAGGTTTATTCCCAGATATGGGATTCGGTCGTGATTATGTCAACATCACGATTCACACCGACGAGGATTGTGACACGCTCGGTGAGACTCAGCGACGTTTAGCCACACAACTCGATGCCTTGCTAGAGACCGGGGCGCAGGCCAGCGGGGACTAAATGCCCGTTATTGCCCTGGTTGGTAATAAAGGTGGCGCGGGTAAAACGACGCTGACGGTCAACCTGTCCGTCGGTCTGGCGCGTCTAGGCCGGACAGTTATTCTCGATACCGACCCTCAGGGTTCATCTGCACAGTGGCGGACCATTGCAGATGACACGAGTCTGCCCAGTGTGTTCGCTGCAAGCGATCAGTTAATTGCGAAGGTACACGACCTGACAAGTGATTATGAGTATGTCGTCGTAGACTGCCCACCTTCCGTACAGGCACCACAAACCTTATCTATTCTACAGGTGACGGATCTGGCATTGATCCCGGTTCAGCCTTCGCCGTTTGATCTGTGGGCATCAGTACATATAGAAGAGGCCGTTCATCAGGCGCAGCAACATAATCCTCGATTACAGGGGTTGCTGGTCATTAATCAACTTGAACCACGCACGACACTCTCGCAGCTGATGCGTGAGGCACTGGGAGAGATAAATGTCCCGGTGGCTGAGACAGCGATTCGACGACGTGCGGTCTACCGGGCAAGCGCCCTGGAAGGCCGAAGCGTGTACGCCATGGGGAAACGCGGCGCCGAGGCGGCTGCAGAACTCGATCAACTCATTCAGGAGGTAACCCGGCAATGACGGCAAAGGACAAAACCCGACAGAAACTCATGGGATCCATGCGTAAGACCAAGTCTGATGCAGGTATTGGTGACAGCAGTACCGAGACCAAGCCTGTCGAGAGCAGGCCAAAGGAAGTCGCGCCCCCACGTCAGTCTGCCGCCCCAAAATCCCTCAAGACGACTACGGCAGCGACAGCAAAAGGCGCGTCTGGCGAGACAAATTCCTATCAGGGAGGTCGGCGAGTCTGGCCGGATTAACTATTTCCTGATACATAGATAATAATAAATATATAATAAATATTATATCTATTAAAAACTATATTAAAGCTGGCGTATCCTAAGCCATTGGCTGGCAGTCAGATCAGTGCAACCGAGGATCCATACCATGTCGACGGCAGATAATGATGACAACCCCCCAATTTCAATGCCGGATTACCTGATTCGGCACGCCACACTCCGTCAGTTACAGGTGTTTGAAGCCATTGTACGTCACGGTAATTTCACTCGCGCCTCAGAAGAGCTTTTCCTGACTCAGCCTACGGTTTCCATGCAAGTCAAAAAACTGGCGGATGCCATGGGCCTGCCGCTGTTTGAACATGTCGGACGCACGGTGAAACCAACCGAGGCCGCGCTGGAATTGTATGAGGCTTGTCGCGATATTTTCGAGACGCTGGCCAACCTGGAGATGAAAATTGCCGACATCAAGGGTATCAAACGCGGGCGCCTGCGCCTGTGCGTGGTGAGTACGGCCAAATACATCGCCCCGGAATTGCTGGGTGAATTCAGTCAAATGCACCAGGGGATCGATGTGTCACTCAAAGTGACGAATCGAGACCGCGTACTGGATCGCATGCAGGCCAATGAAGATGACCTGTACATCATGGGCCAGGCGCCGACGGATGAGTTGCAGGTCGAGGCCTATGCCTTTGCCCCCAATCCTCTGGTGATTTTGGCGCCGCGCAATCATCCTCTGGTGGGGAAGAAAAAGATCCCGCTTAGCCGTATCGCCGAAGAACCCCTTATCATGCGCGAACCTGGATCGGGTATCCGTGACGCCACCCTGAGCCTGTTTTCCGCGGCGGGGCTGCGCCCCCGGGTGCGCATGGAGCTGGGCAGTAACGAGGCCATTAAGCACTCGATTGTCGGTGGGTTAGGCCTGTCGATCCTATCCCTGCATACCCTGACCCTGGAGGGGAGTGATGGTCCGGTCGCCGTGCTGGATGTCGAGGGCTTTCCCATTCAGCGTAAGTGGTACATTGTGCATCCTAAAGGCAAAGAGCTATCGGTGGTGGCCAAGGCCTTTCTCGAATACGCGGTTGACAACGAACCGAAGATTCGAGAAAGGCTGGAACAGCTCTGGCCGGGCCTGCTCTGACCTGGCAAGGGTTTGCGCCTTCACGTCATCGACATGGTTGTTGATGCAGAAAGCCGAAGCCGCCACTAGCCGGGTTTTAAACATTTCCAAGATACATCTGTATGCCAGTCAGGCAATCGATCTGCGTGTGTGATATCTCGGTGTATCAAAAATGTAAATGGGAGGCCTAACGACCCTGAACCTGATGGGACTGGCTTGCCTTCGGTGTGGCCGCCATCCTGACAGGTGGGCGAGCTCCTGCAACAAGATTGGCGACTTGACCTGCTGCCTTCGGTGCTATCGAGGTTGTCCATCCCCTTCATTATGCTTGGATACCGATAGAACAGCGATAACCTCAAGGTCATGACGATGCTCCCGGGACATCTGCCGTGTGGTTGGACTGACACTTAATAGTATTACCACGAACAACTGTCACTGCTGCACCATTATGTTATCTCGCTGTCTTTAGTGACGCAGCCTCGTGCCGATCGCTATTAAAAGACAGACATTGGGCGCGGCCAATAACCCTATGGTGTCTGTTGAATTGGTGGTTCGGCTGGGGCGACCCTTTAAAATCGCTGAGACACGACTTCTTGGTCTGACAGGGCCACTGGTATAGGGATTTTAATATCGTGGTGGGGAGGTTTAGTCTATTTGATACTCGATATATAGGCTAAAAAAACGTTGACCTATAACGAAATAGTAATTCTGGAGTTGATTTTAATGGAGGCTTAAAGCAAATGTGGTTCAGAGATTTAGCAAACTAACCGATAGATAGTTTCAGTCCGGAATTCTATAGAATAGCTTTTTTAACCCCGGAGAATATATGGGAAGATTTGTATTTGCATTTACTTTATTACTCGTGCTGCTACCGTTACCAGTGGCCAGTGGCGCAGCGCCGCAGACAAGTTATCGGCTAGGGGTCTTTCCCTACATGGCCCCGCGACAAACCGTGGAATTTTTTGGTCCGGTCGCAGCGAGTATGGAGGCTGCACTTAAGCGCCCGATCAGGCTCGAAAGTGTACAGACACTGAGTGCCTTCAAGCGTGCATTAAAGCTGCAAGTTTATGATATCGCACTGATACAACCTTTCGACTTTCCCAAAGTGGTAAATAAATATGGCTATTTACCGCTGGCGCAATTTTCCAGACCGCTGGTCTCACAATTCTACGTGCGTAACGATAGTCGATACCATCATCTTGACGACCTGCGTGGGACAACCATTGCTATGCCGGCAGAACTTTCTGCCAACAGCCGTATTGGAATGCGCGTCCTGTATGACAATAAACTTATCCCCGGACGTGACGTAAAATTACGGTTTTTTAATTCACATGATTCCTGTCTCCAGCAAGTCTGGGCGGGTACGGCCAGTGCCTGTAGCACGGTAGCCTCACAGGTACAGATTTTTGAGACACGCATGCAGGCCAGGTTGCGACCGATTCACGATGCGCGACCTATTCCACACGTCTTATTTGTCGTCAGTTCTCGCGTTCCTGCCGATGAACGCGCCAAGTTACAGCAAGTGATTACGGGCTGGGTCAGGACCGAACAGGGGCGGGCATTGTTAAAGAACCTGGGTTTTTCACCGGGTTTCATTTTGCCAAAAACCGCAGAGTACGCCAGGATGGATAACTATGCAGCGATAAGCAGTACTGATCACATGTCAGCATCGGCGATCGATCATCAACTCGTACTCGGGGTGTTTCCCTTCCTGACGGCCCGACAACTCGCACGTAATTTTGCGCCGGTGCTACCAGCCTTGAGCCGGGCCAGTCATGTCATGGTACATTTACGCACTGCGACAAACTTTGAAAGTTTTAGAGAGGCCATACGGTCAGCCGCCTATGATATTGTGTTGGTGCAGCCTTTCGATTACGCCACGGCAGCCCACCACGGTTATCTACCGCTGGCAGCGATGAAAGAACCGGCACAGGGAACATTCTTTGTGTTGAGGGATAGTCCCTTTAAACAGATTACCGATTTTAAGGGGCATGAGATTGCGATGCCGCCCATTGAATCCGCGCAAGGTTATCTAGGGCGTCTGGCCTTGCGACAGGCCGGACTCGTCCCAGGACGTGATGTTACGATTAATTATCGTCCAACCCACGACTCCTGCCTGCGACAGGTGCAACAGAAGTTGGCGGTAGCCTGTATCACATCGACACTGGTCCTGCCGATGGTGCCTGCCAGCATTGGCCAGGGATTGCGTAGCGTCGGGGTTTCCAAAAAAATACCGGGTGCCGTGTTTATGGTACACAGACGTCTGTCGCCTGATAGGCGTGAACAGCTGCGTACAGAGATCCTGTCATGGAATCACATCATTCAGGGTAAGAAAATTCTGCGCTCGATCGGACTTGGTGAATTTGTCCCTGTAAACGTCAGTCTCTATCGACGATTATCCGGGTTTGATTAATGTTTGGTAAGTTGTCACTGCGTTATCGTATTGCTCTGGTTATTTTTATTCTGGAAGCATGCATGCTGGCGAGTGTATTAAGTGTGACACTCAGCCAGTCGCATCAAACGGCAAGTGATTTTAATACGGCGAGTCAGAAAGCCAGTTTTGATTTGCTTTCGAATCTGAGTATCACGGCGCTGTTGACGAGTGAATATTCCGATTATCAGCTTTACATTCAGGACGTCCAAAAGCAGCCATCCCTACAGCGGATAGTGCTGGCCGATTATACCGGGCGGGTCGTTGCGGCGAGTCTGGTAACCGATGTTGGTCAAAATATTAAGGATGTCGTACGACAGCGTGACCCTGGCTGGAGAGTCCAGGCAGTGAATACGCCTGCGGGATCACTCGGTACACTGGCGGTACAGTATTCCGACGCTGCCCTGACCTTGTCGTATAACAAGACGCGTAATCTGGCGATGGTGATTGCGCTAACCGGTATGAGCATTATTGCCCTAGTTGGTCTAGTCACCGGTTTTGCATTGACGCGTCGCTTAATGACGGTGGCCGAAACGGCAAGGCGGTTTGCGGCCGGTGATCACACGGTTCGTAGTCAGGTGAGTGGTAGTGATGAGGTGGCATTACTTTCCCAGAGTGTTGACCGCATGGCGAGTGTGATTGGTGAAAAGGAGCAGCAGTTAGGTGAGCAAGGTGAATACATTGAACTTCTCCTCGACTCCACGGCAGAAGGGATCTACGGCGTTGATGCCGCGGGGATCTGTACCTTTGTAAATCCGGCCTGTCTGCGCATGCTTGGTTACGAACACGAGAGTGATCTCATCGGTAAAAGTATCCATGAATTGATTCACCATACGTTTCCGGATGGACGTGACTATCCGAAGGAGGAGTGCAGGATCCGCCTCGCCACACTGCAAGGTCAATCGACCCGCACAGACGAAGAGGTACACTGGCGTGCGGATGGTAGCAGTTTCCCGGTGGAGTACTGGTCCCGCCCCATGTATCGTGATGACAAACTGATCGGTACGGTCGTTGCCTTTATTGATATCAGCGAACGTAAGCAAGCGGAAGAACAAATTCGCAGCCTGGCCTACTTTGATCCATTAACCAAACTGCCGAATAGAAGACTCCTGATGGACCGATTGAATCAGGCCATTATCGCCAGTAGTCGAACACATGAATTCGGTGCCCTGATCATCCTGGATCTCGATAATTTCAAAGTGTTGAATGATACCCAGGGGCATGATGTTGGTGACCGTCTATTGATCGATGTTGCACAACGTCTTCTTGATATCGCTCGACAGGAGGATACCGTCTCACGTCTGGGCGGTGATGAATATGTGATCATCGTGGAGCATTTAGGTGAGGATGAAACGGTGGCGGTTAGCAGGGCCAAGGTGATTGCCGAAAAGATACACCATGAGCTCAATCGGCCCTATGCAATTTCAAAAAGTCTGCAGGCTCACCATAGTACACCGAGTATCGGCTTAACGTTGTTTTGTGGGCAGACGCTCTCTGTCGATGACCTGTTGAAACAGGCGGATGTCGCCCTCTATCAATCCAAGGGGTCGGGGCGAAATACGATTCGCTTTTTTAACCCGGAGATGCAGGCAGCAATTGATTCGCGCTCAGCGATGGAGTCTGCGATGCGAAGAGGACTACAGCAAGGCGAATTTCAGTTGTATTACCAACCGCAGGTCGATATGGAGGGACGTTTGATTGGTGCAGAGGCGTTGTCGCGCTGGTTACCACAGAATAGTCCGATTATCTCTCCAGTGGACTTTATTCCACTAGCAGAGGAGACGGGCCTTATCGTACCGTTAGGCCTGTGGGTGATGCAAACCGCCTGTGCACAACTGAAAGTATGGTCAGACAATGCACGCACACGCGACCTGCAGATTGCGATCAATGTCAGCGCCCGCCAGTTTCATTTGCCCAGTTTCATTGAGCAGTTAAAAGATTGTCTGCAGCATTCTGGTATTAACCCTGCCATGCTTAAGCTGGAATTGACAGAAAGTGTTGTCCTTGAAAATATTGAGGATGTCATCGGCCGCATGCAGGAGATCAAAGAACTGGGAGTTTCATTTTCACTGGACGATTTCGGTACGGGATTTTCATCGCTATCCTATCTCAAACGCCTACCACTGGATCAGGTGAAGATCGATAAATCATTTGTTCGTGACGTCACCACTGACATGAATGATGCAGCCATTGTTCGCGCTATTATTGCCATGTGCGAGTCACTGGATATGCAGGTAATTGCCGAAGGGGTGGAAACTGAGGCGCAATTAGCATTTTTGCGCGATAACGGCTGCACGCGCTACCAGGGTTATTTATTCAGCAAGCCGATAGCGATCGAAGATTGGGACGAATTTTTATCCTGGCGAATAAAAACCGGCTAATTATTATATTGAACTGTAAGACAGGAACGTTTGTAATGTTTTTCGTGGATTTGTGCAGGCAGGGTATTCTATGGCAATCTTGGGAAACGTTTTATCCTGTCTGCCGAGGAATGCACAAGACCTTTACTGCTGCGATAACCGCTCAAAGCTTCGTTGTTGTTCACGCATGTCGGCGAGTGATGATGCATTTAATTTTCGTATTAACGCTTACAGAACACCTGATTGTCTATACTTTCGATTGATATGGAACAATGTCTTTGCCACACAAACAACGTAGATATAAATGACCTGCCACTAAACTCAGCGAGGTAATCGTATGACGCAAATGATGTCACTGAACAAGTATGAACATCTGGTAATTCCGAAGTTTCGCGAGCAACTTAATCAGGCGGAATCGGTTGAAGATGTCAAAAAATTTTTTGTTGGTACCGTTCAGGAATTTCTGGGACTGGCGACGGATGGAACATTATCTGCAAATTATGAGGACATTTCACTTATACCCGATGCACAGCCCCCCTATATGCTCGCTTCGGAAGTGACCGACAGTAGCGCAATGAAGGCGCTGGAGGCCAGCGATCTCTGTGCGGTGTTACAGCGGATCGCGGAACAGGCATCACACCGATATAAGCACCTGGCCAAGAATAATCTCAAAACCAACCTGAAAATCAAACACCATTAGTCATGTCATTGGCTTGAGATTAAACCGGCGTCCAGACGACGCTATGCGGCCGGTTTTTTTGTCTGTCAGGCCGGCATTTTGGGATCTCCCCCTGCAGGACATTTGGACTTGTGAAAAATCGAACAAAGCCATACAATTCCGCGCGTTATGTGGTTGACGTATCCAGGGGGGGATTCTAACTGGAGGACGTCACAGGGGGTTCCCCTGCAGACCATCCCATTTTATGGTGATTGGCATTCCCATCACTGCTGAATCGGGGCCGTTAGCTCAGTTGGTAGAGCAGGAGACTCTTAATCTCTTGGTCGAGTGTTCGAGTCACTCACGGCCCACCATTTCCAGACCCGGATAATCCTGCAATAGTGACTGTATCCGGGTTCCTACACCGAGTATAATATGCGGCTATTTTTAGCCCAAAGCGGGAGTGGTGAAATTGGTATACACGCCAGATTTAGGTTCTGGTGCCGCAAGGCGTGAGAGTTCGAGTCTCTCCTTCCGCACCAATTTTAATGAAAAATCATATATCTTATTGAAATTAATTAATATTTAAAGGAATTCCCATGCAAGTCTCGGTTGAGTCTACCGGCGCCTTACAGCGTCGAATGAAAGTTGAGCTACCTGAAGACCAAATCAGTCAGGCGGTTGAGAGTCGTCTGCAAAACATGACCCGTACGGCCAAGATCAAGGGTTTTCGTCAGGGCAAAGTACCGCTCAAAGTGGTCAAACAGCACTATGGCAAACAAGTTCGCCAGGAAGTGGTCGGTGAGCTGATTCAGTCGACCTTTTATCAGGCGATTAGTCAGGAAAAGCTCAAACCAGCCGGTATGCCCTCTATCGAAGACTCTGCCGATGAGCGTGGCAAGGGTTTTGTCTATACGGCCAGTTTTGAGGTCTACCCGGAATTTGAAGTCAAAGGTCTGGACGGTGTTGCGGTCGAGAAACCTACGGCCGATATCTCCGACGCCGATGTCGACGATATGCTGGAGACGATTCGCAAACAGCATATCGTATGGACCGAGGTGGATCGCGCTGCTCAACAGGATGACCGCACGACAGTCGATTTCAAGGGTACTATTGATGGCGAAGTCTTTGAAGGCGGTAGTGGTAGTGATATGGCGCTAGAGATTGGTCAGGGCCGTATGATTGCCGGTTTTGAAGATGGGATTGTCGGTAACAAGCCTGGCGAGGCCTTTAACCTGAACCTGACCTTTCCCGTGGAGTACCATGCCAGGGAACTGGCCGGTAAGCCAGTTCAGTTCGAAATCACACTGAAAAAGATCGAGGCACCTGTTTTACCCGAGGTAAACGATGAATTCGCCAAAAAACTGGGCATTGATGGCGGTATGGACAAAATGCGCCAGGAGATCCGTGACAATATGAACCGGGAAATGGCGGCGGCGATTGGTAACAAGACCAAGGAAGCCGTCATGAATGCCCTACTGGAAGCCAATCCGATTGACATCCCTGAGGCACTGATTGAGGAGGAGTCACGGCACATGCTGGAGCAAATGGCCGATAATTTTGCCCAGCAGGGCATGTCCCGGGAGCAGGTCATGGGGAGTCTACAACCCGGCATGTTCGCGGACCAGGCCAAACGCCGGGTGGGTCTGGGTCTTATTTTGGCCGAGATAGTTAAGGCAAATGAGATTAAGGCCGATGAAGAGAAGGTCAAGGCCAAGATTGCCTCCATCGCTGAGCCCTATGACCGCCCGGAGGAGGTCGTTCAGTGGTATCGTGGCGATAAGCAGCGTATGGCTGAGGTGGAATCCCTGGTCCTGGAGGAGCAGGTCGTTGAATGGGCTATGCAACAGGCAAATGTGACAGATACGGCATCATCATTCAAGGAGTTGATGAATTCCCAGCAAAGCGGTAAATAGCGTTATTCTAAATCGACTTTAATGAAAGGATTTGTAGTGAGCGACAATTCAGCTAATTCACAGTACACAGCGCCCGTAGGTCAGATGGTGCCAATGGTCGTCGAACAGACTTCGCGCGGTGAGCGTGCCTACGATATCTACTCACGGCTTCTCAAAGAACGTGTCATTTTTCTGGTTGGCCCGGTAGAGGACCACATGGCCAATCTCGTGGTCGCCCAGTTACTGTTTCTGGAGTCAGAAAATCCCGATAAGGATATCCATCTGTATATCAATTCACCCGGCGGGTCTGTGACGGCGGGACTGTCTATTTATGACACCATGCAGTTCATCAAGCCGGATGTCAGTACCATGTGTATTGGCCAGGCGGCGAGCATGGGGGCGGTGTTACTGGCGGGTGGTGCCGCGGGTAAGCGGTATGCGCTCCCGCATTCAAGGACTATGATTCACCAGCCACTGGGCGGTTTTCAGGGGCAGGCATCCGACTTTGAGATCCACGCCAAGGAAATCCTTGATATTCGTGAGCGTTTAAACACCATCCTGGCCAATCATTCCGGTCAGTCCATGGAGCGGATCCGTCAGGATACTGACAGAGATTTCTTCATGAGCGCCAAAGAATCGGTAGACTATGGCCTGATTGACAAGGTGATGGAGCAAAGAGCCCTCCCTGTAGAGGGTAAAGAGGATTAAAACGGTGAATAAATCGCCGATTAAGCCTAAATACGGAATAATGTGTCGATGAAAAAGTCTATCGAGTGACTTGAAATAATGGCAAATAAGTTGCATGTTCTACACATAGCGGCAGTTGATTGAGGTGTCAAAATGAGTGACGACAAAAACACCACTGGTGATAGCGGCAAGTTGCTGTATTGCTCCTTTTGTGGAAAGAGCCAGCATGAGGTACGTAAACTCATTGCCGGACCTTCGGTGTTCATATGCGATGAGTGTGTCGAACTGTGTAACGATATTATTCGTGAAGAGGTCCAGGAACAGGCGGCCGCAGTCTCGGGTAACCATCTACCGACACCCCATGAAATCAAGGATATTCTCGACGAGTATGTGATAGGCCAGCAGCGAGCCAAACGAGTCCTGGCGGTGGCGGTCTATAACCACTACAAGCGTCTCGAAAATGGCCAGAAAAAAGACGATGTCGAGTTGGCCAAGAGCAATATACTGCTGATCGGGCCTACCGGTAGTGGTAAAACCCTGCTGGCGGAGACCCTGGCACGCCTGTTGAATGTCCCCTTTACCATCGCCGATGCCACCACACTGACGGAAGCCGGTTATGTGGGTGAAGATGTAGAAAACATTATCCAGAAATTATTGCAAAAATGTGATTATGATGTGGAGAAGGCGCAGACGGGCATTGTCTATATCGATGAAATTGACAAGATCTCCCGCAAATCCGATAACCCCTCCATTACCCGGGATGTGTCGGGTGAAGGTGTGCAGCAGGCCCTGCTGAAACTCATTGAAGGTACGGTCGCCTCGGTACCGCCGCAGGGAGGCCGTAAGCATCCCCAGCAGGAATTCCTGCAGGTAGACACCGGTAATATCCTCTTCATCTGTGGTGGCGCCTTTGCCGGTATTGACCGCATTATTCGTGATCGCTCTGAAAAGGGTGGCATCGGCTTCGCCGCCCAGGTCAAAAGTAAGGATGACAAGAAGAGTGTTAGTGACGTGCTGCACTCTGTCGAGCCGGAAGACCTCATCAAATTTGGTCTGATACCTGAGTTTGTCGGCCGTCTGCCTGTCGTCGCCACCCTGAGCGAGCTCGATGAAGATGCGTTAATTCAGATACTTACCGAACCAAAGAATGCACTTTCCAAGCAGTATCAGAAGATGTTCGAAATGGAAGGCTGTGAGCTGGAATTTCGTGAAGAGGCGCTACGGGCGGTGGCACGTAAGGCAATGGAACGTAAGACCGGTGCGCGTGGTCTTCGCTCAATACTCGAGCATATTCTGCTGGACACCATGTATGACCTGCCTTCCATGGAAAATGTCGAAAAAGTGGTCATTGATGAATCAATGCTCACCGAGACTGATGCCAAACCTCTGCTGATTTACGAAGGTTCGGAGCAACCGCGCGCCGCCTCTGACGACGCTTAAGTCTTTTCTGTTTTCATCCGCTATATCTACCGGGCTCTGGGGAAATAATAACCCCAGCGTCCGGCCTATTGAAATTGTTCTGGCCTGCCCTTATGTTGTTTATATACGAAGGGGAACCCCGCCTCTGTAAACCGTTATAAATGCGACCCGAGAGAAAAATTACATGTCTACAGTCATTGATGACCAGCTTGCCGCTATCCCCGTCCTACCTCTTCGCGATGTAGTCGTTTATCCACATATGGTCATTCCTCTGTTTGTTGGTCGCGAGAAATCGATTCACGCCCTTGAACAGGCGATGGAAGGCGATAAACAAATTCTTCTGGTTGCGCAAAAGAGCGCCGCACAGGATGACCCAACACCGGAAGATGTCTATAACATCGGTACCGTATCGACCATTTTACAGCTACTCAAACTCCCTGATGGCACGGTCAAGGTTCTGGTTGAAGGTAACCATCGAGCACGCATTGTGCATTATCTGGGGGCCGATGATTTTTTCAAGGCGCAGGTCGTCAGGCTTGAAGAAGAAGTGCTGGACGAACGCGAGTCCGAAGTACTGGTACGTTCATTAACGACACAGTTCGATCAGTATGTAAAACTGAATAAAAAAATACCGCCGGAGATCCTCACTTCCCTAGCCAATATTGATGACCCGGGTCGCCTGGTGGATACCATTGCGGCGCATCTCTCGCTGAAAATCGATGAGAAGCAGAATATTCTTGAGATTAAAGAACTCACCAAACGTTTTGAACACATGATGGGGTTGATGGAGTCTGAAATTGATCTCTTACAGGTTGAGAAACGAATCCGTGGTCGCGTCAAACGTCAGATGGAAAAGAGTCAGCGCGAGTATTATCTCAACGAACAAATGAAGGCGATCCAGAAAGAATTGGGCGAAATGGAAGACGTGCCCAATGAAATGGAAGAACTGGAAAAGAAAATTGAAAAGGCCGGTATGTCCAAAGAGGCCAAGGTTAAAGCCACTGCCGAGTTGAATAAGCTCAAAATGATGTCACCAATGTCGGCCGAGGCAACGGTAGTCCGTAACTATCTCGACTGGCTGGTGGGTGTGCCCTGGAAAAAGAAAACTAAAATTCATCAGGACCTTAGCAAAGCAGAAGCTGTACTGGAAGAAGACCATTACGGCCTGGAAAAAGTCAAAGAGCGTATTCTCGAGTATCTTGCGGTACAGCAGCGCGTGAAAAAACTCAAAGGCCCGATCCTCTGTCTGGTGGGGCCCCCCGGTGTTGGTAAAACATCATTGGGCAAGTCCATTGCGCGTGCCACGAATCGAAAGTTTGTGCGTATGGCCCTGGGTGGTGTGCGTGATGAAGCAGAGATTCGCGGTCATCGTCGTACCTATATCGGTTCGATGCCCGGTAAGATTATTCAGAACCTGAATAAGATCGAAACACGCAATCCACTATTTCTACTGGACGAGATCGACAAGATGGCCATGGACTTTCGTGGTGACCCTGCTTCGGCATTATTGGAAGTGCTGGATCCTGAACAGAATCACACCTTCAACGATCACTACCTGGAAGTGGATTTTGACCTGTCCGATATCATGTTCGTTGCCACCTCTAATACCATGAACATTCCCGGTCCACTCCTGGATCGTATGGAAGTTATTCGCCTATCGGGTTACACCGAAGATGAAAAGGTCAATATTGCCGAGCGTTATCTCGTGACCAAGCAGATCAAAAACAATGGCCTGAACAGCGAGGAGATTGATATTCAGCAGAGCGCGATTCGCGATATCATTCGCTACTACACACGCGAGGCCGGTGTGCGAAATCTTGAACGTGAGATTGCCAAAATTTGCCGTAAGGTTGTCAAAGAAGTGTTACTCAAGCCGGCAGAAAAGCAGGTGACCATTAACGAGGACAATCTGGACGCCTATCTGGGCGTCAAGCGCTTTCGCTTTGGTATGGCGGAAGAGAATAATCAGGTAGGGCAGGTGACGGGCCTGGCCTGGACAGAAGTCGGCGGTGAGCTACTAACCATTGAAACGGCCGTGATGCCGGGCAAGGGCAAGCATTCGATTACCGGTCAGCTGGGTGATGTCATGAAGGAGTCTATTCAGGCCGCGCTGACTGTCGTTCGTAGCCGGAGTGAGGTGCTGGGGATTGATAATGAAATATTCGAAAAGAATGATATTCATATCCACGTTCCCGAGGGCGCAATCCCCAAGGATGGCCCCAGTGCCGGTATTGGTATGTGCACGGCCCTGGTCTCGGCCCTGACCAGGATCCCGGTGCGTGCCGATGTCGCGATGACCGGTGAAATTACCCTGCGTGGTGAGGTCCTGCCGATTGGTGGTTTGAAGGAAAAATTACTGGCGGCGCGTCGTGGTGGCATCAAGACGGTCTTAATCCCGGAAGAAAACCGCCGCGATCTAACCGAGATTCCGGAGAACGTGCAACAGGACCTGGATATCAAACCAGTACGCTGGATTGATGAGGTGCTGGAACTCGCCCTGGAGAGGCTGCCAACGCCTGACAATAAGGCCGTCGCCACCGCACCGCAAAAAGCGAAAGGTAAGGCGGGTAAACGTAGCAATATCCACACACATTGAGAAAAACTGAGCTCAATGTGGTGAAGTTGCTTGACCTGCTGGCAATGCCATTGGTATAAACTCATCCACACTTCGAATTAAAAAAGCCGCCAGTACCACTGGCGGTGTTTTTTTGTCCATTCTACCGAACGAGAAAAAAGGGGAGACACTCCGTGAATAAAGCTGAATTGATTGACATGATTGCAGAGTCTGCAGATATTTCCAAAGCCGCCGCTACCCGTGCGCTGGATACCGTTTTTGGCGGTATCACTGAAGCATTGAAAAAAGGTGAGCAGGTAACGCTGGTGGGCTTTGGTACTTTCCAGGTACGTGACCGTGCCGCGCGTACTGGTCGTAACCCTAAAACGGGTGAAGCCATACAGATCGCCGCATCAAAGAATCCTGCATTTAAGGCTGGCAAAGCGTTAAAGGATGCCGTAAACTAGCGCGCCTTCCAGGGGGTGGTTAGCTCAGCTGGTAGAGCATCGCCCTTACAAGGCGAGGGTCGGGGGTTCGATCCCCTCACCACCCACCAAGTTCGGACCGGTAGTTCAGCTGGTTAGAATGCCGGCCTGTCACGCCGGAGGTCGCGGGTTCGAGTCCCGTCCGGTCCGCCAAATAAATCAAGGGCGTTGCTTTATTTAAGGCACGCCCTTTTTTTTATGGTACGCTTTCGGAAATTCACAATACAACTTCAACTTTCAGTGTATAACCATGTTGCAAATAATTCGTGATCGCGCGCAGGGCATAATTGTATGGACGATAGTCGGTTTGATTATCATTACCTTTGCCTTATTTGGAATGAGCTCATACCTCTCAGGTTCATCCGTAAAGGCTATTGCCAGTGTTGATGGAAAAGATATCAGCCAGAAAGATTTCCAGCAGGCCTATCGTCGATATCAGGATCGCCTGCGCCAGATGCTGGGAGCGAGCTATCGTGCGGATATGTTTAATCCCGCCATGGTAAAACGACAGGTGCTGGATGGGCTGATAAATCAACGGCTCCTGACCAGTTACCTGGATGATAAAAAGATTTTCCCGGCCGACCAACTGGTTGCTGACGCGATTCAAAACATCCCGGCCTTCAAAAACGAGCAGGGTCAGTTTTCAAAACAACGTTATCAGGAATTATTGAGTCGTCAGGGGATGAGTCCTGCTGGCTTTGAAGCCGACCTGGCACGCGATATTGCCAGCCAGCAACTTAGCACGGCTTTAGCTAAAACGGCATTTGTGACACCCAAAGAACTGGCCTTATATCAGCGTCTTAAGCATCAACAGCGTGATGTCGGCTACCTATTGCTGGAGAAGAAAGCATATCTGTCTGGCACTAAGGTTAACGATGCGGATATTGAAAAATATTACCAGGCCCACCTGGCTGATTTTATGACGCAGGAAAGGGTCAAGGTAAATTATGTGGAGCTGGACTTAGCCAAACGTGCCGATGGTGTCTCGATTGCTGATGCCAAAGTCCAGGAATACTATAAGGCCAATCTGGCAAATTATGTGAAACAGGCGGAGCAGCGTCGTGCCAGTCATATCCTCATTAATGTTAATAAAGATACGGATGATGCCGCCGCCAGGGCAAAATTGCAGACGATTCTGGCTGAATACAAGGCAGGTAAATCGTTTGCCGCGCTGGCAAAAAAATACTCACAGGATCCCGGCTCGGCGAAAAAAGGCGGAGATCTGGGATTTTTTGACCAGAAAATGATGGATAAGGCCTTCACCAAGGCCGCCTTTTCACTTAAAAAAGGCGAGGTCAGTGCGCCGGTTAAATCCCGTTTTGGTTATCATTTGATCCTGGTCACTGATATCAAGCCCGCTCAATATAAGCCGCTGGATGAAGTAAAAGCAAAAATTAAACACCAGCTGCAAATGGCCGCCGTCGAACAACAATTCTATGTCGATGCCGAAAAACTGGATAACCTGAGTTACGATAATGCCAATAGCCTGACTTCCATCGTGGATCAACTCGGTCTGCCATTAGAGCACAGTAATTTTTTCACACGTCAGGGTGGTCAGGGTTTGTTTGCCAATCGAAAAATTATTGAGGCGGCATACAGTGATGATGTCCTCAATCAGGGACATAACAGCGCCGTTATCGAAATTAGCAGTACACATCTGCTGGTTCTGCGTCTGGCGGAGCATCAGCTTGCCAAACAAAAACCCTTGAGTGATGTCAGGCCGGTCATTGTCAAAAAACTGCAAATTGAGGCCGCGATTCAACAGGCAACAAAAGATGCTGATACCGCCATGCAGGCTTTGCGTGGCGGCATGAATCCATCGACCTGGTCGAAAGAAAATAAAAAGGGACAGTGGTATGAGGCAGGCTTCATTGGTCGAACAGCCAGTCTTGACCCGCATGCCGTGAAGGAAAATAAGAGGGAATTGCCCGCAGCACTACGACGGAAGGCCTTCCAGCTACCGCAGCCGAGCAAGGGGCAGGCCTCAATTGAGGTGGTTTCATTGGCCGATGGTGATCGGGCAGTATTAGTGCTACACAGTATTAAGGATGTTGAGGTAGATGCGCGCACGTCCACGCAGTACAGACAACAACTGCAGTCAGCGATGGGACAGGCGGATTATAATGATTTTATCCAGGAACTCCGGGCGGGGGCGGATATTAATATCCACATGGAAAACGTCCAGGAGTAGTGATTGAATTAAAAAGGCCCGGCAGGGCCTTTTTTTAGTTTGAAAGCCCAAAAAGGAGATCGCAAATGTTTCGACTGGCACTACATTGGCAAATCCTTATCGCCCTGGTACTGGCGGTCATAGCCGGGGTGTTGACTGGCAAAGATGCCGCCATTTTCAGTATCAGTTTTTATGCGATCTACGCTTTTCTTGGCAGCTTATTTTTAAATGCGCTGAAGATGATCATTGTACCGTTGATCGTCTCTTCAATTATTGTCGGGATTGCGGGAATTGGCGGTGGTCGAGGGCTGGGACGCATCGGCGGTAAAACGCTGTTGTACTATGTTATCACCAGTCTGCTGGCAATTTTGACGGGACTCGTCCTGGTCAACCTGTTTACCCCCGGCATTATTAACGGTGTGCCGCTGCAGAGTATTTTTAATCTTGACAGTGGTGCGGCGGCTGCCGTCACCGAACGCGTCGCCGGCCGTGGCATTGCGGATATTGCCGATGTTTTTCTCTCGATGGTGCCATCTAATATTATTGCGGCGGCGGCCAATGGTCAGATGCTGGGGCTGATTTTTTTCAGTCTGGTGTTTGGTTTCTTTATGACGCGAATTAATGAGGCCTATGCTGAAGCCCAGTTTAATTTCTGGCATGGTCTGCATGAAACCATGTTAAAAATTACCGACTGGGTGATGCTGTTTGCCCCGCTGGGGGTCTTTGCCCTGGTGGCTAAGGTGATTGCCGGGATGCAAGGGGAAGATCTGGCGACGCTGGCCACTTCCCTTGGGACATTTTTTATGACCGTGTTGCTGGCACTGGCCGTCCATATGTTTGTCAGCCTGCCCCTGCTCCTCAAACTGGTCGGTCGGGTCTCTCCCCGCCGCCATTTTCGTGCTATGTCACCGGCCTTGCTCACGGCCTTTTCCACGGCGTCTTCCTCAGCCACGTTGCCGATGACGATGGAGTGTGTTGAGAAAAATGCCGGCGTCTCCAACCGGACTTCGTCGTTTGTCCTGCCGCTGGGGGCCACCGTCAATATGGACGGCACGGCGTTGTACGAGTGCGTCGCGGCAATGTTTATTGCCCAGGCCTATGGTATCGAGTTGAGCCTGACGACTCAGTTCCTGGTGGTGACCATTGCCTTGTTGACGTCGATTGGTGTGGCCGGCATCCCGGCAGCCAGCCTGGTGGCCATTTCGATTATCCTCGCCGCGATAGGATTGCCGGCGGAGGCGATTGGTCTGATTCTGGCGGTGGATCGGGTACTGGATATGTGCCGGACCACGGTCAATGTCTTTAGTGACTCCTGTGGGGCGGTGATTATTGCCAGTACTGAAGGCGAAGCGGGCCTGCTGCTAGACCCTCAGCGGCAACCTGCCTAGACGCTGTCAAGCGGACGCATACCAATGATGTTGTAGCCGGAATCTACGTAGGTGATTTCACCGGTGATACCACTGGCCAGGTCAGAGCACAGGAAGGCGGCGGCATTGCCGACTTCTTCGATAGTGACATTACGACGCAGTGGGGCGGTCTTTTCCACCTCATCGAGCATCTTGCGGAAGTTGTTGATACCGGCGGCGGCCAGGGTCTTGATAGGTCCCGCAGAAATGGCATTGACACGGATACCGTCAGGGCCAAGGCACTGTGACATATAGCGGACATTGGCCTCCAGGCTGGCCTTGGCGAGCCCCATAACGTTGTAGCTGGGCATAGCGCGTTCTGCACCCAGATAACTCAGCGTTAGCATGGCACCGTTGCGGCCTTCCATCATGCGAACACCCGCCTTGGCCAGGGCCGCAAAGCTGTAGGAGCTGATTTCATGGGCTAACCGGAAACCATCACGGGTCACGCTGTCGAGATAGTCACCTTCCAGCTCCGCGCGCGGCGCGAAGGCGACGGAGTGAATAATGATATCCAGCCCATCCCAGTAGTTGTCGAGATGGTCAAAGACCTTGTCGATTTCCTCATCACTGCTGACGTCACAGGGGACAACAATCTCAGAGCCCAATTCAGAGGCCATTTTGGCAACACGGTCTTCCAGTTTTTCGTTTTGAAAGGTAAATGCCAGGTCGGCGCCCTCACGATGCATGGCCTGGGCGATCCCCCAGGCGATTGAGCGATTACTCGCCAGACCAACGATGAGTGCGCGTTTGCCTTGTAAAAAACCCATAGTAATTCCTCTCGCCCTTGTTATTTTTAATGTGCAATGTATGTGTTTATCTTGATAATTTTCGGTATTATCTACCACTAAGCAGAGAATACAAGTCCGGAACGAATTCTTCGCGAACAGGTCTGCAAAGAATGATAACCTGCGAAACAGGAAATAATGTGCCGTTGAGATACCTGGTCTGGCTTTTACTATTTTTTCTCCCCGCCCCCGGGTATGCGTCGTCGTCAATCGCCCTCGGCTATACGCCAAAATACGCCACTCACTTCAAACACTTTGATTATGTCAATCCGAATGCCCCCAAGGGCGGCACCATCACCATGCCGGGTTTTGGTAACTATGACAGCTTTAACCCGTTTACTCTCAAAGGTGTGCCGGCTGCCGGACTGACTCAACTCGTGTTTGAATCGTTGATGGTGCAGAGCCAGGATGAGGCCTATAGCCTGTATGCCAACCTGGCTGATGACATCCAGTTAGCACCGAATAAGCTGTCCGTCACATTCCATCTCGATCCACGGGCGCGTTTTTCCAACGGTGACCCGGTACTGGCTAAAGATGTGAAGTTTACCTTTGATACGCTCAAAAGTGATAAGGCGCATCCGCGTTATCGTCTCTACTGGAGAGACATTACCCGGGCCGTTGTGGTGAGCAAACGCACCATTCGTTTTGATTTTGCACGTGTGAATCCTGAGTTACACCTGATTATTGCACAAATGCAGGTCTTTTCGCCGAAGTGGCTCGGCAGCACATCGTTTGACAAACTGGACCGTACTTTGCCCATCGGCACGGGACCCTATACTGTTGAAAAATATCAGCTGGGTAAGGATATTGTCTACAAGCGAAATCCAAACTATTGGGCACGTAACTTACCCAGCCAAAAGGGGATGTATAATTTCGATCATATCGTCTTCAAGTATTACAGGGATTTTACCGTGATGCTGGAGGCGCTGAAAGCTGGTGAATATGATTTCATTGCCGTCAATAATTCCAAACAGTGGGCGCGCGATTATGTGGGCCCACAATTTGATGATGGTCGTATTATCAAAAAAGAAATCCATCATAAAAATAATGCCGGTATGCAGGGCTTTATTTTCAATATACGACGTGAACTCTTCAAGGACCGACGTGTGCGGCGCGCCATCAGTCTGGCCTTTGATTTTGACTGGTCAAATAAAAAGCTGTTTTATAATCAGTACACACGTTGTGATAGCTATTTTAGTAATAGTGAACTGGCATCAAGTGGACTCCCCAAAGGCGATGAACTGAAGCTCTTAAATCAGTATCGGGATCAACTCCCGGCTGATGTCTTTACCCAGGTCTGGCATCCGCCAAGAACCAATTATCCCGGGGCACTGCGTAAGAACCTGATCAAGGCACAAAAGCTATTAAATGAAGCAGGCTGGAGGGTCAGGGATGGTGTTCTGCAAAATGCAAACGGTAAAAAATTTGAATTCAGTGTCATGCTGGTGCAAAAGGGCTTTGAACGTATCCTGGCACCGTTCGCCTACAATCTGCGCAAGCTGGGTATTATCGTACATTACCGCACAGTGGATGTCTCTCTGTATGAACAGCGCGTGAGGAATTTCAAATTTGATATGGTGGTTGCTTCATTTGGCGAATCTCAGTCACCGGGCAACGAACAATTTGATTACTGGTCATCCCGGGCGGCGGATCAAAAAGGTTCGCAAAACCTGATCGGAATCAAAAACCCGGTCGTCGATGCGCTAATTAACAAGGTGGTGTTTGCCAGGAATCGCAAGTCATTAATCATCGCGACTCACGCTCTGGACCGCGTCCTGTTACATGGTGAGTATCTTATTCCCAACTGGTATATCGCGACGCATCGTATTGCCTACTGGAACAAATTTTCCTATCCCAAAAAACTACCGCTGTATTATCAGGCAGAGTCATGGGCGTTAGCTACCTGGTGGAAGAAATAAAATGTGGGCCTATATCCTAAAACGCCTGCTGTTGATGATTCCGACGTTGTTCGGGGTCATGCTGGTGACGTTCACGGTCACCCAGTTTGTGCCGGGCGGGCCTGTCGAGCAACTCATCCATCAACTACAACATGCCCCGGTGGGCATCGGTGGTGCCGAGGCGGGGGGGGCAGGACAGCGTCTCTACCGGGGCAGTACCGGTCTGGATCCAGAGAAAATAAAGGAAATCAAGGCGCTGTATGGATTCGATAAGCCGGCCTATGTGCGGTTTTTTGAAATGATTCGCAATTACGCACGCTTTGATTTTGGCAACAGCTTTTATTATCAACAGTCTGTGGTGAGCCTGATTGCCTCAAAGATGCCGGTCTCGATCAGCCTCGGGATGTGGACATTTTTCATTGTCTACCTGTCTTGTATCCCACTGGGCATCCGCAAGGCGATCAAAGATGGTTCCAGTTTTGATGTCGCCAGCAGCACGATCATTTTGGTCGGTTATGCGATTCCTGGATTTGTGTTGGGTATTTTCCTGGTGGTGTTGTTTGGTGGCGGTTCGTTCTGGGATGTATTTCCCTTGCGTGGGCTTATTTCTGATAACTGGGCGACCCTGAGCTGGTTTGCCAAAATTAAAGATTATCTATGGCATATGGTCCTGCCGGTGACTTCTCTGGTGGTCGGGAGCTTTGCGATTATGACCATGCTGACCAAGAATAGTTTTCTGGAAGAAATTCGCAAACAATATGTAGTTACCGCAAGGGCCAAAGGCCTGGCTGAGAGACAGGTCCTCTACAAACACGTGTTTCGCAATGCGATGATTCCATTGATCACCGGTTTTCCCAGTGCCTTCATTATGTCGTTTTTTGCCGGCAGTATTCTGATTGAGCAAATCTTTTCCCTGGATGGCATCGGCCTGTTGATGTATGACTCGATTATGAAGAGAGACTACCCGGTTGTTTTAGGTGAGCTTTTTATTATTACGCTACTGGGACTGGTTGCGAAATTACTGACCGATCTGTGTTACGTGCTGATTGACCCGCGGATTCAATTTGAGACGGTGAACCAGTGACACAGGTAAAATTGACAACAGCGCGAGACGAGCAGCTTCGTCAAGTAAATGCATCACAGACAATTCGAGCCTGGCGGCGCTTTCGTGCCAATAAACGTGGTTACTACAGCTTAATTATTTTTGTGCTACTGTTTGGTCTAAGTCTTTTTGCTGAAGTCCTGAGCAACGATAAACCTCTGATTGTTTATTATGACGGCGGTTATTATTTTCCGTTACTGAAATCGTATTCAGAGAAGACCTTTGGCGGTGACTTTGATACTGAAGCTGATTATGTCGATCCGTATGTAGAGAAACTGATTACGCAGGGAAAAAACTGGGCGATTTACCCGCTAAATCACTTTTACTATGACACAATTAATTATCAAAACACGGCGCCGAATCCAGCACCACCCTCCGCACAAAACCTGCTCGGTACCGATGATCGTGGCCGTGACGTCCTCGCCAGATTGATCTATGGTTTTCGCCTGTCGGTTATATTCGCATTGATTCTGACCAGTATCGGGGTGGTACTCGGTGTGATCGCCGGTGCCATTCAGGGTTACTTTGGAGGCAGGGTGGATATCATTTCACAACGACTGATCGAGATCTGGTCAGCCATGCCAGAACTCTACCTGTTGATTATTTTTGCCTCGTTATTCCAGCCCAGCGTCTTATTGTTAATCGTTCTTTTATCCCTGTTTGGCTGGATGGGGCTGGCCGATTATGTGCGCGCGGAATTTCTCAAGGGCCGTAACATGGATTACGTGATTGCGGCTCGAGCGATGGGTCTGTCGGATCGTGCCATTATGTGGCGACACCTGTTACCGAATGGACTGACACCGGTGATTACTTTTATGCCGTTTCGCATTAGCGCGGCGATTATGGCATTGACCAGTCTGGATTTTCTCGGACTAGGCGTGCCACCATCAACCCCGAGTCTCGGCGAACTACTGGCGCAGGGTAAAGACAATATTGAATCCTGGTGGTTATCACTCACCACCTTTGTCGTCCTGGTGGGCACCTTAATGTTACTAATCTTTATCGGTGAAGCGCTGCGAGAGGCAATGGACACCCGGAGGGGTGGATGAGCGAGACGCCGTTATTGTCCATTGATTCACTGAGTGTTGAGTTTGGCCGCGGTGAGGGACCTTATACTCGTGTGGTGGACAACATCAGTCTCAACGTCGGCCGTGGTGAAAAGCTTGCCCTGGTCGGTGAATCCGGTTCCGGCAAGTCAGTTACAGCGCTCTCGGTTTTGCAATTGCACGAAACTAATCTTTGTCGTTATGCGAGCGGTAAGATCCTTTTTGAAGGTAATGACCTGCTCACATATAACGATTCACAAATGCGTGGTGTCCGGGGCCGTGATATTGCGATGATCTTTCAGGAACCCATGACGGCCTTTAATCCGGTTTATCGTATTGGCGACCAGCTTATTGAACCCTTATTAATACATGAGGGCCTGGATCGTTCGGCGGCCCGAAAACGTGTCATTGAATTGCTGGATCGTACCGGGATTGTGGATCCACATAAACGCATTGATGCCTTCCCCCATATGTTATCCGGTGGTCAGCGCCAACGTGCGATGATTGCCATGGCGCTGACATGTAAACCGAAACTGTTAATCGCCGATGAGCCTACCACGGCCCTGGACGTCACCATTCAGGTACAGATTCTCGAACTGCTGGAAGACTTGCAGCAGGACTTTGGCATGTCGGTACTGATGATTACCCACGACCTGAATATGGTACGCCGTTTCGCCGATCGTATATGTGTCATGCAAGAGGGGCATCTGGTTGAAGAGAATAGCGTACAGGTGTTATTTGACGCACCGCAACATCCTTATACGATCCACCTCCTGAATAGCCAGCCAGAGAGTCTGGGGGTGGAAAATGAAGCCCTGGAGGATAACAAAATTCTTCTGCAGGCCGAAGCTATAAAATGTTATTTTCCAATCAAGGCCGGATTCTTTAACAAACATGTCGGTGATATTAAAGCCGTCGACCATATCTCCCTGGACCTGGTGCGTGGTGAGACATTAGGGATCGTCGGTGAGTCGGGTTCAGGTAAGAGCACTTTGGGGATGTGTCTATTGCGACTGCAGAACTGCGAGGGCGCGATTGTCCTTAATGGTCAGAATCTGCAGCAGCTATCTCCGCGGCAATTGCGTCCACTACGTAAAAATTTTCAGGTCGTCTTTCAGGACCCTTTTTCATCACTGTCACCGCGCATGACGGTGGAGCAGATTATCGGTGAAGGTCTGCGTGTACACTTTCCGGAAATGAATCAGGCACAACGTTATGCCCTTATCGTGAAGACAATGCAGGAAGTGGGACTCGAAGAGAATATGCTGTCACGTTATCCGCATGAATTCTCTGGTGGTCAGCGGCAGCGCATCGCCATTGCCCGTGTCATTATTCTGGAACCGAAATTAATCTTACTGGATGAACCGACCAGTGCCCTGGATGTCTCGGTGCAGAAACAGGTGTTGGCGTTATTACGTGACCTGCAGAAAAGGCATGAGGTGAGTTATTTGTTTATCACTCATGACCTACGCGTCATCCGTGCCATGGCACACCGCGTTATGGTCATGAAAGAGGGGCAATTGATTGAGGCAGGCAAAACCGAAGATCTATTTACGCAGCCAAAGAGTGATTATACCCGGGCTTTGCTGAATGCCTCCCTGTATTCAGCCTAACCATGACGTGGCATTACTAGGTCCCGGATTGGCGCGTAACGTCGACAAACAGGGTCAGGAACTGTCCCGGCTGCAGGACTTTATCGCGATCCAGTTTGTTCCAGTGTAATAACTGATGCACTGTGACCTTAAACTTTTGTGAGATGAGTGCCAGCGAATCACCGCTGCGTACGCGATAGCCTATTCGTTTCATGACCTGGCGGTGCAGGGGGATGTTGATATTACCCAGTTGCGTGGCCGAGGCACTTTCACTGCTGCGTGACCAGATCACCAGTTTGGTACCAGGGACGAGCGGGTCGCGTGGTGCCATATTGTTCCAGCTGGCCAGTTGGCGTACGCCTACCTTATGGACCTGTGCCAGGTCCCAGAAGGTATCACCCGCGCTGACAATATGTGTGACCTTAATCCCCTTGCGGTGGATATTCTGTTTGCGGGCGCGTCGCTGATTGGCGCTGAGTTGATAAGTGCGCAGGCTTTTCTTGGCGACGGGGATGGTAAGATTGTGACCTGCCCGAATCGTCCTGCCTTTAATCCCGTTTACGCGTTTAATCACATTGATACTGGTGTGGTATTGCCGGGCAATAGTGCTCAGCGTCTCGCCGCGACGAATATGGTGTCTAACCCATTTGATAAGCTGCCTGTCAGGAATCTCGGCGAGGCGGGTTTCAAACGCCTCCGCCTTGTCCTTGGGCAGGAGCAGATAGTGCGGTCCGTTGGGTGGTGTGGCCCAGCGGTTATGCCCCGGGTTGAGGGCATAAAGCTCATTGAGCGGGATGCCGGCCAGCTCAGCAGCCAGCGAAAGGTCGATCTGTGAGCCGACATCAACCAGTTTAAAAAAGGGTGCATTCGGGATGGGGGCCAGTGTCAGGCCGTAGGCCTGGGGATCGGCAATAATCCGCTTGATGGCAAGCAGTTTTGGGACATAGGCGCGGGTTTCCGGCGGTAGGTCGAGCGAGAAAAAATCGGTCGGCTTACCGCGGCGCTTATTGTGGCGAATGGCCCGGATGACCGTGCCCGAGCCAGAGTTGTAGGCTGCCAGGGCCAGCATCCAGTCGCCGTTAAACTCATTGGCCAGGGTTTTAAGTAGTTTAATCGCGGCAATGGTGCTGGCATGGACATCTCGGCGACCGTCATACCACCAGTTTTGTTTCAGTCCAAGCCGTCGCCCGGTCGAGGGGATAAATTGCCAGATGCCGGCCGCACGACCATGGGAATAGGCAAAGGGCTGGAAGGCGCTCTCTACTATTGGCAGCAAAGCGAGTTCGCTGGGGACATTTTCCTGTTCCAGCTGAGTGACAATATAGTAAAGGTAGGGTTGTGCACGCTCGGCAACGCGATTCATATACTCCTGATGACGTCGGTACCAGGCCACCTGTTCATCTATACGTGGATCGTTGACGGCGGGCAGGCTAAAGTGGTTGCGAATACGTGCCCAGAGATCGGTTACGGTGGGGGGGCCCAGTAGCGGCGGCTTTTTTGGTGCGACGGCTGCCGGGGTGGGGGCGTCCGTGGCGGGTTGTGTATCGGCCTGCTGTGCTGGCAGGGGGCTGGATTCTGGTGTTTTATCGGCAACATCAGTGGGGACCTGGGGTTGCAGGCCGAGGCTGGCGCAGCCGGTGGCAAGCAACGTCATACATATCAACAGCAGAATTTTTGTCATTTTACTTGATAAATTATTAGGTTAAGTGATTATTCTATATATAATGTGAAGTATCGGCGTGGGTCAAGGTGATTTGGCCCATTTTGCCGAGAATGTCCACTATTCATACACAGTTTTCAAGGACGGCATGATGGGGTACTCAACATCAGGTGTCAAACAGGCGTGAGGCTGTTGGCGAAATTCAAACGGGAAAAACTTCACCGATGTGGTGATAGCACCGCCCAGATCTGGTCTCGACTCCAGACTTGGTACCAGACGCCAACTGGACAGCGACTACAGGAGCTGGAACGACAGCAGCTCGAACAGGTATTACCGGACCTGTTTGGCTACCATCTGGTGCAGATCGGTTATGTTGGACAGGCCGACCTGACGGCGGCCAGTCGTATCTCACACCGTGTCCTGATGTCAGCGGATGATCGTACTCTGCCAGAACACGCTATTCAGTTTTGTGGTGAGTCGAGCCGATTACCCATCGCGACGGATAGTGTCGATGTCGTTGTCCTGCCACACGTGCTGGAATTTTCTCCTTACCCGCATGAAGTCTTACGTGAGGTCGACCGCATCCTGGTGCCCGAAGGCCATGTGATCATTTTGACCTTCAATCCCTTTAGTTTCTGGAATGGCTGGCGATGGACATATTCCTGGGGCAGGAAAATCCCCTGGTGTGGAAAATTTCTGAGCGCCACCCGCCTGCGCGACTGGCTGGCCCTGCTGGGCTTTGATATGGTGCAACAGCAGGGCTATGGTTTTATGACACCGGGAAATACACTGTCGCTGGAAGACCGCCTGGAACGCATCGGGCAACGATTTCTGTCATTTGCCGGTGGTAGTTTGCTACTGGTCGCCAAAAAGCGCGTCACCACCCTGACACCGATTCGTCCTGGCTGGCGTCAACGCCATAAAGCCCGCTGGGTAGCGGGTGGTCTGGTCGAACCCTGTACTAGCCATAAGAATCAACGAAAGGTTTCATGAACGATCCATCTCGTATACACGTCTTTACCGATGGCGCCTGTCGGGGTAATCCCGGTCCGGGGGGCTGGGGTGTTGTCCTGCGCTATAATCAGCATGAGAAGGAACTGTATGGGGGCGAGCGCGAGACCACTAATAATCGCATGGAGTTGATGGCGGCAATCAAGGCACTGGAGTCACTGTCACGGCAGTGTCAGGTCACAATTACGACCGACTCAAAATATGTTCAGCAGGGCATCACGGAGTGGATCGTAAACTGGAAAAAACGTGGCTGGCAAACGGCGGCAAAAAAACCCGTCAAGAATAAGGACCTCTGGATACGTCTGGATGCACTGGTAACAGAACACCAGGTAACGTGGGAGTGGGTTAAAGGTCATTCTGGGCATGAAGAGAATGAACGGGCGGATCAACTGGCCAACCGCGCCATCGATGAAATGGTCTCGGCCTGAGGGCAATCACAATGTTATTGATGCCCTGACGCGAACAGCACACGATACGGAAGGAGAAGATTAATGCGCCAAGTCGTCCTGGATACAGAAACCACCGGGCTGGAGCCAAGCCAGGGGCACCGTATTATTGAAATCGGTTGTGTTGAACTGATCAGCCGTCGTATTACACAGCAGCGTTATCATCAATATATCAATCCGCAGCGTGCGATCGATGAAGGCGCATTGCAAGTTCACGGATTAAGCGAGACGTTTTTGGCTGATAAGCCGGTCTTTTTTAAAATTGTCGACGATTTTCTCGACTTTGTGCGTGGTGCCGAGCTGATAATCCATAATGCGCCCTTTGATGTCGGTTTTATCAATCACGAATTAAAACAGGTCAACGCTGCAATCGATAAAATTGAATCCTGCTGTGTTATTACCGATACCCTGACACTGGCCCGGCAAATGCACCCCGGTCAACGTAATAGCCTGGATGCCCTGTGTAAGCGATATGGTATCGATAATACCCACCGTGAACTTCACGGTGCACTGCTGGATGCTGAAATACTCGCCGATGTCTATTTAGCAATGACGGGAGGGCAGACGGCGCTGTCCTTTCAGACAAGCGATGCTGACGGCCCACAGGCGGCGCAACTGACGGCCAGGGCTGCACAGCAGGTACGAGACCATCAGAAACTCAGGATTATCCCCGCGAATCAAACAGAGCTTGAATTACACGAGCAGCGTCTACAGGCGATCGATAAATCGAGTCATTCGACAACCGTCTGGCGTGACGACCCTGCGGGTTAAGCGGTCCCCGTCAACGGTGGTTGATTGACGCCGCCGCACGATCCAGCATGGTCATGACATAATAAATGTCCATTTTAGCGTGGCACCGTAGCGGCGCTGGCCGAGATAACCGTGTCAATACGACGCGTCTCAATTTAATTATCTTATAATTCATGCGCTTACAAGTAGTTGCGGTTTATGCCTGGGAGGCGAAAAAGATTAAAGCCGGGCACCGGCATGGCCGACACATATACTATCAACGGTGCAGTACTGTTTGATGAGTTGAGTTGATTGACGTTTTTTTTGTAATGAGTTCCTCCCCTGCGCAGACATGCGCAACACACTCTGGCCCTGCGTGAGCAGGGCATTTTTTTGTCTGCAGGCTTGATGGTGTAGAAATAAGATTGAGGCTAAATGATCAAGTTTTTCAGTAAAATACCGATAGAATAGGCGAAGCAGCGAAAACAACCCATGGCGGAATTTGAACATCAAAGGACAGCTAGTCGGACGCCTGTAAAAACAGCGTCGCACACAGAGAGTATCGTGATTGCCCGGTAATGTGTGCGACGTTGAGAGAGGGTAATCGATTTGCCTGCAACAGTTTGAATACTGATTGTCAGATTGGCGTGACAGAATAACTTTGCCGACATGAGCAGGTAAGCTGAATACAGTTTTTAGTTAGATTGATTGACACGATTATACAAGATGTAATACATCTGTTTACAGGTTCGATGTAAATAAAAACAGTGACACCGGTTTGTTTGATTATTTTATGGAGGATTTTTTGAATGTCAGTGACGCATAATATTTTAGATAACGGTAATGAAGTTGTGATTAATATTTCAGGGAAGTTTGATTTTAATGTGCATCAGAACTTTCGTGACACCTATCGAAACGAAAAACCAGAAGCTAAATACACGATAAAAATGGATGGTGCTGACTATATTGATAGTTCGGCATTGGGGATGCTGTTGTTGTTACGTGAGCATGCCGGAAATGATAAAGCCAATATAACAATATCAGGGTGTAAAGACGAAATTCGTAAGATTCTCTCAATTGCGAATTTTGAACGGCTATTTACTATTGTATAAACTTTTCGTGCTTAGTATAAAATGAGAATACTTGTCGTTGATGACGAGCCAACGAATCGTCTGATTTTACAGGCGATGCTGTCCAGAGAAGGCCATGATATTTTTCAGGCAGATAATGGGCAGCGTGCTATTGAGGTATTTACCGAAGAAGACATCGATATTGCCCTGATGGACGTCATGATGCCTGTAATGGACGGTTACACCGCCGCGAAAGAAATAAAACGATTATCGGGTGAGCGCTTTGTTCCCATTATCTTTTTGACCGCAATTACCGATGAAGAGGCGTTGGTAGAGTGTATTCGAAATGGTGGTGATGATTTTTTAACTAAGCCCTATAACAGAATCATTCTTAAGGCAAAGATGGATGCCTTAATCAGGATACAGGACCTGTATCGGACCGTCAGAAAGCAAAATGATATTCTGGAGCGCTATCAGCACAATTCCCAGCGCGAACAGGAACTCGCGGAGAAGATTTTTTCAAATATCATGAATTACGGTGAGCGTGAGCTTCCCTACATCGACATGATACATCAGCCGGCGGAAACCTTTAATGGAGACATCGTTCTGGTGGGCAAACATCCTACTGGCGCCATCTGTCTGTTGGTAGGCGATTTTACCGGACACGGACTGGCATCGGCACTGGGGGCTTTTCCCGCGGCACAGATTTTCTCTGCCATGTGCAAAAAAGGTTTTTCGATTGCCGAGATCATTATTGAAATCAATGCCCGGATGACCAACCTGTTGCCGACGGGGATGTTTCTGGCCGCTTCTCTGGTACAGATAAACCCTGTCACTGGCGATACCGTTATCTGGAATGCGGGTCTTCCCGAAATCTATATCGTTGGTACCGATGGAAAAGTAAATCGTCGTATCGCCTCCTCACATCCACCTCTCGGCGTTATTCGTACCAATAATCTGGATATCTCAGCCGAAAAGATAATAATGAAACTTGGGGAACGGCTGGTCATGTATACCGATGGCATTATTGAAACAAACAATGATCAGGGTGAGATGTTTGGAGAGCAAAATTTATTATTACTCATCGAGACGCCTGCGGACGAACCATTAACGGTGAGTATGCAAAGAGAATTGCAGCGGTTCCGCGGGGCCGCCAAGCAGTCAGATGACCTGACCTTGCTTGAATTTACCTTTGATCAGGAGAAGTTTGATGAGCTACTACAATTACAGAATATGGACGCCCAGACGGGCAAACACTGGCAATTTTCATTAAATCTCAATGCGGCTGTCCTCAAGTGTGTCGACACGGCCTCGATGTTGTTGCAGATGATCAATGATATGCAGGGCTTGCATATTCATAATGAAATCCTTTATCTCATCGTTGCCGAGTTGTATTTGAATGCCCTGGATTACGGTGTCCTGAAACTGGATTCCGATTTGAAGAAAACCGCCACCGGCTTTTCGGAATACTATGAAGAACGGGCGCGCCGCCTGGAGAATCTGACTGACGGCTCCATTAACATCCATGTCGAAAGTGAATGGTATGACGATTTCGGTAATCTCAAGGTGAGAATTGAGGATAGTGGCGAAGGTTTTGACTATGCAAACCGCAAGGCGACCAACATGGAAGCGTCGCTTGCCCACCATGGGCGTGGCCTGGCATTGTTGAATTCGCTGGGCTGTTCAGTTCACTTCGAGGGCAAAGGCAATATCGTGGTCGCCGATTATCAATTAAAAACCGGTTTTTAACGCCCCTGGTTTTTCCTGTCCTATAATTAGGCATGTAAATTTTCTGTAATGCCGTTAAAATACCGTCTTTCCTCAAGACGATATACGGAACCCCTACATGACCATACGTACACGCTTTGCCCCCAGCCCCACGGGATACCTGCATATCGGGGGCGCACGGACGGCGCTGTTTTCCTGGTTATACGCCCGTAAACACGGTGGTCAATTCATACTGCGTATTGAAGATACTGATCTGGAACGTTCTACGGCGGAATCCGTTAATGCCATTCTCGAGGGGATGACCTGGCTGGGCCTGGAATACGATGAAGGTCCCTTTTATCAGACACATCGTTTTGACCGCTATAAAGAAATTATTCAACAGTTGCTCGATACGGGCCATGCCTATCACTGTTACTGCAGTAAGGAAGAGGTCGATGCCATGCGCGAGGCGCAAATGGCGAATAAGGAAAAGCCCCGCTACGATGGCCGCTGTCGGCATCGTACTGGAACACCCCCGGCAGGTGTGCCGCCTGTGGTGCGTTTCAAAAATCCTCTCGAGGGACAGGTGATCGTGGATGACATGGTTCGGGGCAAAGTGGTCTTTCAGAATAGCGAACTGGATGACTTGATCATTGCCCGCTCCGATGGCACGCCGACCTATAATCTGACCGTTGTGGTCGATGATATGGATATGCAGATCAACCACGTCATTCGCGGTGATGACCATCTCAACAATACACCACGGCAGATCAATATCCTCAAGGCCCTGGGGGCCGAGCCACCACGTTATGCCCATGTCCCGATGATTCTCGGCGACGATGGCAAACGCCTGTCCAAACGCCATGGGGCGGTGAGCGTGATCCAGTATCGTGAAGACGGTTATCTGCCCGAGGCGGTGATCAATTTTCTGGCGCGTCTCGGCTGGTCGCACGGCGATCAGGAAATATTTACTGTCGATGAGTTGACCCAGCTGTTTGATGTGGAAGACATCAACCAGTCTGCCTCCAGCATGAATACCAGCAAGCTGCAGTGGCTCAATCAACACTATATGAAAGAAAGCCCGCCGGAGCGCATTGCACATCATTTAAGTTATTTCCTCGGTAAACTGGGCATCGATCCAACAGACGGACCGGCGCTGGCCGAGGTCATTGTGGCGCAGCGCGAACGTGCCAAGACCCTGGTAGACCTGGCGGGCTCCTGCCAGTTTTATTATCACGATTTTGACAGTTACGATGCCAAGTCAGCCAAAAAGGCCTTCAAGCCTGAAGCCGTCAATATTCTTGAACAGGTGAAACAGGGTATGGCGGCACTTGAGGCTTGGAATCGCGAGAACCTGCATCAGCTTATTGCCGACACCGTTGAAACGCTGGAGGTTGGTTTTGGCAAGGTGGGGATGCCGCTGCGGCTGGCGGTGACAGGCGGGGCGCCATCACCGGACCTCGACCTGACGCTCTATCTGGTCGGCAAGGCAGCCTGCCTGCGACGAATCGATCAGGCGATTGCCTATATCCAGCAAAACGTCGAAAATGACTAAGCTGACTCCCGGACAATACACAGGATATTTAATTTATGACGTCGAGTGACGACACCCGTTCCAGCAACTTTATTCGTCAGGTCATTGATGAAGACCTGGCGGGCAACAAAAACAACGGCAGGGTCGCGACACGCTTTCCGCCGGAGCCCAATGGCTACCTGCATATTGGCCACGCCAAGTCGATTGTGCTGAATTTCGGTATCGCCCAGGATTACAACGGCACCTGCAATCTGCGTTTTGACGATACCAATCCGCATAAAGAAAACGATGAATTCGTCGAGGCCATCCAGAAGGACGTGCAGTGGCTCGGCTATCAATGGCATGACAAGGTCTACTTCGCCTCGAACTATTTCGAAGCGTTGTACACCTTCGCGCTGGAACTCATCGACAAGGGCCTGGCCTATGTCGATGACCTCAACGCCGAAGAGATCCGTGAATACCGCGGCACGCTAAAAGCAGCGGGCAAGGACAGTCCCCATCGCCAGCGCAGCGTGGAGGAAAATCGCGACCTGTTCCAGCGTATGCGTGCCGGTGAGTTTCAGGACGGTGAAAAAGTCCTGCGCGCCAAAATTGATATGGCCTCGCCGAATATGAATCTGCGCGACCCAACGCTGTATCGGATCCGCCATGGTGTCATCCATCACCAGACGGGGAGTGAGTGGTGCATTTACCCGATGTATGATTTTACCCATCCGATCTCCGATGCGCTGGAAGGTATTACCCATTCGATCTGTACACTGGAGTTTGCCGACCATCGACCACTGTATGACTGGTTGCTGGACAATGTCTCGGTACCCTGTCATCCACAGCAGATCGAGTTCTCTCGTCTGAACCTGCAATACACAGTGATGAGCAAGCGCAAGCTGACGCAGCTGGTCGATGAAGGCCATGTGGAAGGCTGGGATGACCCGCGCATGCCGAGCATAGCCGGTCTGCGTCGCCGCGGCGTGCCACCGGCCGCGCTGCGTGATTTTTGCGAACGTATTGGTGTCACCAAGTCCGACAACCTGGTGGAGATGGGCGTCCTGGAAGACTGTATACGCAGTGACCTCAACACCAACGCACCGCGTCGTATGGCCGTGTTACATCCGCTGAAAGTGGTGATCGAAAACTATCCAGAAGGACTGGTTGAGGAACTCAGCGTCGCCAATCATCCACAGGATGACAGTATGGGCAGCCGTACGGTGCCATTCAGTCGTGAAGTCTATATCGATGTCGATGACTTCCGCGAAGAGGCCAATAAAAAATTTAAAAGGCTGGTTGCGGGCCAGGAAGTGCGCCTGCGAAACGCCTACGTGATTCGCTGTGACGAGGTCATCAAGAACCAGCAGGGTGATATTATCGAGCTGCGCTGCGCTTATGACCCGGCGACGCTGGGTGCCAATCCAGAAGGCCGCAAGGTCAAGGGCGTGATTCATTGGGTCTCCGTTGCCCATGCCATCAATGCCGAAGTCCGCCTGTATGACCGTCTGTTTAGCCACCCTAGCCCTGACGCGGGCAAGGAGGGTAGGGAGTATAAGGATTACCTTAATCCTGAGTCGCTACGAACCTTGACGCACTGTAAGCTGGAGCCCGCGTTACGTGCCGCCGGGGTCGGTGAGGCCATCCAGTTCGAGCGTGAGGGCTATTTCTGTCTGGATTCAGCCAGCGCGGCGGACGGTGCGCCTATTTTTAATCGCACGGTGACTTTGCGTGATACATGGGCAAAGATTGAGCAGGAAAATAACAGTTAAAATTACTGGTAAATCAATTATTTGGATTAAGAAAAATAATCCCAGAAATATTAGTAAATGCTTGATTGGGGTGGTGCCATACAGTAGAATGCCCGCCTCTTTCGGGGCTATAGCTCAGCTGGGAGAGCGCTTGCATGGCATGCAAGAGGTCGGCGGTTCGATCCCGCCTAGCTCCACCAGAATACCGGAGGTCAGGGAGTGGCTTCTGTGATAGAGGTAAGACAATGCATCAGCGAATAGGTCGGTGGATGGTATATACGGGAATTTTCCTGATTGCCATTGGTCTATTCGTCGGTTTTGGTGCCATGTTTCAACATGTCGACAATATCGCGGTAAGAGCCCTGGGGTTGGTACCGATAGGATTCGTTGTTTTACTGGCAGGTACGGTAGCCACACAGCTATCAAAACCGGCAACAAAGGAAACAAATACAATGGAACGTAAAGAACCGTTGTAACTGTCGCAAGACAGAAAGAATTCGTCCCGTTCATCTAGAGGCCTAGGATATCGCCCTTTCACGGCGAGTACAGGGGTTCGACTCCCCTACGGGACGCCAATACAGCATAGAAAAAGGTCCTTTATGGACCTTTTTTTATGTTCGTACGAAAATTTATACGGAAAAGTGATTTTGTTTTATTGGTATTACAGCCCATTTTTCGTACATACTAAATATATGGCTTTAAACAGGAGACAAGGATGCTCACACTCGAAAGACTCGAAGGCGAATCATTGGTTATTCAGCATAACGGCGAAGAGTTACTGATCAGACTATCTGAGATATACGATGAAAAACAGGGTCTGAAAAACAGGGTCTGAAAAACAGGGTCAGGCCTTACATTTGACATTCCCCTTAATGACGGCCTAGTCTTTTATGGAAGCAAACTTCATGGAGGAAGTCGCTGGCTAGACCACTCGGAATTGAATTTGCTGGTGTGTTGTATCACGTGACCGTGCGTGGTAACGCACAGCAAAATATCTACCTTAGAAGAATTGCCCGATTAAACCTTTAACTTTTTATAAGGACAAGTACCAAAGTAGGAATAGGGCAATGGCAGAAGCTTATCGAAGCGGGCACTATACATTGTCTACAGTTGGCGACGCATTTGGCGTAAGCTATGCTACCGTCAGCCGAGCCATAAAAGAATATGAATGTCAAATGTAAGGCCTGACCCCAGACCCTACTTCGCGTTCAGCGACTTCGGCTTTGAGTAAGGTTTCAAGTATAGGCAGGGCCTGTTGATAAACCGGTGACGCCTGTTCACTGAGGTTATCGATGGTCTCGGCCATGCCGAAGAGTTTAAGGTTTTTAAGGGTACTCATCATGGCATCATTGTTCATGGTTTACTCCTTCGTAATTGATCATATCGGTTAGTATTGGCAACGGGTTCCGTCACCAGCTTTAACGCCGGTGGTGGTGCCAGAGGTTTAGGGACAGGTGTATCGCTGAGGCGTCCCAGGCAGTTCAGTACATGTTGCTTGGACGGTTGTTCGACTTTTAGGGCTTCGGTAATCGCCTGTTCAACAAGGCGTTCATCATGCAGTAACACCAGTGCCAGCACATCGACCATTTCACGGTCACCACCGGGACGTTTCAGCAGGATGGCTTGCAGTTGCTTGAAGCAGTCCGGCAGTTCATTAAACGGCGCTCCGTTACGCAAGGCGCCGGGCTTTCGTTGAATCACCGAGAGGTAATGCCGCCAGTCATAAATGGTTTTACCACTTTGGCTTTTATCCCGGCTAAAGACACGCTCATGCACCGCTATGACATTGGCTTCAGCCACAATCACCAGTCGCTCGGCATACACACGTAAACTCACCGGTCGGTTAGCAAAGCTGGCTGGCACGCTATAGCGATTATGTTCATGCGTAATTAAACACGTTGAGCTGACACGTTTGTTATGTTCGACGAAGCCATCGAAGGCAGAAGGCACCTCCATCAAGCCATCGCGCTCAGCTTGCCAGTAGTCATGCAGTGTTCTTGCTTTATCCTGGGGATGCGGGAGTTCATGCCAGAGTGTAAGACAACGTTGTTTCAACCAGCTATTGAGTTCAGCCAGGGTTTTAAACTGCCCAGCGGATTGCCAGATACGATGACGTGCATCACGCACGTTCTTCTCCACCTGGCCTTTCTCCCAACCGGCTGCCGGGTTACAGAACTCCGCCTCAAACAGGTAATGACTGACCATGGCTAAGAAACGTTTGTTCACGGTACGTTGCTTACCACGTCCGACTTTATCCACGGCGGTTTTCATGTTGTCGTAGATGCCCCGCTCGGGTATCCCACCAAAGGCCATAAAGGCATGGTAATGGGCATTGAACAACATCTCGTGACTCTGTTGCAGGTAGGCGCGCATGAAAAACGCACGCGAGTGACTGAGCTTGAAGTGCGCGATCTGTAACTTGGTCGAGCGACTATTAATCACCACGTAGTCTTCACTCCAGTCAAACTGGAAGGCTTCACCCGGTGCAAAGGCTAAGGGGACATAGGTGTTATTTGCAGAAGTGCGTTTAGCCTCGATCTGTTCACTTCTCCATGATCGGGCAAACGCCGCCACCCGGTCATAGGAACCGCTGAAGCCCAGCTGCACCAGATCACTGTGCAACTGCTTAACTGATTTGCGCTGTTTACGATGTCGCCGACTCTCACGAAACAGCCAGCTGGTCAGCGTTAGCTCGTAGTCATCCAGCTTGGATGGGGTTTTGCGTTTGGGGTAGCAGGGTTCCACCACGCCACTGGCTAAATACTTGCGAACGGTATTTCGGCTCAGCCCGGTTCGCCGGGTAATTTCCCGGATTGGCATGCCTTCCCGGAAATGCCATCGTCGGATTACACTTAATAATGCCACGTCGATCACTCCAAATTTCTCCTGCACTGATGGGTTGCAGGAGTAGTTGTACGTGGGTCAAAATTAGATGCAAATTAGGGGGCTAGGTGGATCACTTTTGGGTGCAATTCAACAGTTCGACAATTTTGTCGGGAACAAAATTGAACGTCGCATAGCGACGGCCCGAAGGGCGAGGCGCAGGGAAGCGCCGAGTACTCCCCTACGGGACGCCAAATTTGTATAACCCGAATCGAGTATATTCCCGATTCGGGTTTTCCCTTCAAATCGCCAGCCATCCTCGGCGGGTAAAATTATCAATGGTCCATCAAGTAGCTGTTTAAGAGCGTTTTTAGCTTTTACCGTATCGCTATATATCAAAGTCTTGAAATCGCTCGCACGGGCAGTGAGTACTTCGTTTAATTTGTTTGCATCTATCTCGTTATGGACTGAAGTTGTTACATCAAGTAGCTCAGGTTTTAAAGACTTTAGTCGTTCCTCTCGTTGGGTTACTTCATTGAGTATGGATTCAGGAGTATCACCAGAGGCGATTAAACGCATAAAGTTTTCTAGTTCACGCTCGATTTTCTGGGCTTCATTTTTTAAAAGAGAAGGTCGGTCTGTTGCTTGTTCTTCCTCTTGCTTCTCACGTACCAATTGCATTGCACGAGAAACAATAGATGCAATGATGTCCGGTGTTAATATTTTTGATTGAATTATCGATAGAACCGCTCCCTCAATTTTTTCAATACGAACACTCGTATTGTTGTCACAAATTGTTACTCCGCGCTTATAACAAAAAAACAGGGTCAGGCTGAACCTCCCCCAGTTTAACGGACACTTTTAATCAGCGACAAGCGTCTCTAAAAGGAGTGTCCCAATGACCAAGAAACGTAAGTCCTATAAGACGTACACCAAAGAGTTTAAACTAGAAGCCCTTCGCCTGATGGAGACCTCTGATCGACCGTCAAGCGAAATTGCCATGCAGTTAGGGATCAGACGAAACCAGCTTTATAAGCGAAAACCCCAAATGACAACAAAAGGTGATGTGGCCTCCGCCAAACGTGGACGGCCAAAGAAAGAAGACCTAAGTGAAACGGCCAAATTACGCCAGGAGAACAAACGGCTCAAAGAGGAGAACGAAATCCTAAAAAAGGCCGCCGTATTCTTTGCAAAGGAACTGAACTGAAGTACAACTTCATTCAACAACACCGCAAAGAATACAAAGTGGTAAGCCTATGTGAGGCTCTGGAAGTGTCGAGGAGTGGTTTTTACGACTGGCACGATAGACCTGAAAGTACCCGGGCGCAGGAAAATTGACGACTGATGGAAAAGATAAAGGATTATCATCACCGTTCACGTGGGATCTATGGTTCTCCCAAGATACATCAGGATTTAATCGATGAAGGGGAAGTGTGTAACGTGAAACGAGTCGCCAGATTAATGAAAGTGGCGGATATTCAATCCAAGCTGGCGCGTAAATTTGTCATCACCACCGACTCAAAAAACACGCTACAGCCAGCCACTGACCTGCTTAAGCGGGAGTTTGTCATCGGGAGGAAAGGGGTCAAATCTAGCAATATAAATAAATTGTACTACGCTGATATATGGCTCTACCACTTCGAGGCGAATATCTCGGTGCCTGGTGCAATGTCATGAACCGTGGTGCAGGTCGTAGAGCGATCTTCAAAAGCGACGAGAAAAAAATGGAGTAAGAGACTGAGGGATCCCCGTAAAATTTTAGCCACAGGTCATTGCGAGGAAATACTGAATAATGACTATTTTTCAGTGTTGAGGTGGCAATCTCAAGAATATTCTGTGTATCACGAGATTGCGTCAGTCGCTTCACTCCTCCGCAATGACGGGCTTTTTTCATTAGATGACATTGGTGCTGGATATTCTAGTCTTAGTTACTTAAATAAGTTTGATATCGACACGCTCAAAATTGATCAGTCGTTTGTAAAAGAGCTCACCGATGAAGATGATAACGCAGTTTTGGTTAAGGCTGTCATATCAATGGGTAATAGTCTGAATCATTGTGTGCTTGCCGAGGGCATCGAAACACTTGCGCAGTATACATTTCTTTTAACTCAGCACTGTGACGAGGGGCAGGGAAATTATTTTAGTCATCCTTTGCCGACCCATGAGTGCACCCGTATATTGCGAGATGGTATTGCATAAAAACTCTTGCAGGATGCTTTGATATAGGTATTTGTGAGCTATGCTCCGTATACGATGCAGCATAAGCGCTGTCAATTAGCGGCTTTCAAAATGCTTCTGTAGTGTTATTTTAAACAGGATTTATCTTGTTTTTTCATATCGTTATTCCCGATAACAAACATCAATATATATCGTTTGCCAATCATCAGTAAGACTTATATCTTTTTCCCTGTCCTTATAAAAGTAAATAATAGGTTTCGTTGTGGTGGCGCTATGACTTATACACTGCGGATGCTGGTGTGCTAATCCAGGCATACGCTATACAAATAGTAGTATACCGCTGAAATTATTTTTGCTTGCGCGGGCAGATTTTCGTCGCGCCTTCAATAAAGGTTGTAACAGACAATATATAGCTGATTTATGACAGGGGAGAAGTTTTATGTTGAATGAAGAAGTTCTGTCAGACAATTCGATTACCGATTTGGCGCGAGAGTCTTATGCGCCGGCACCGCCGACACTGCAGGAACTTGCGGCGTTGGCTGGCGTCACTTTTTCTGGTGATGCGCCCTGGGATATTCAGGTTAAGTCACCCACTGTATATAAACGAATTTTGACTCAGGGCTCGCTTGGTTTTGGTGAAGCTTATATGGATGGTTTATGGGAGTCAGAATCTCTGGATCAGCTTTTTACCCGGATTTTACAGTCTGATGTAGATGAAAAACTCGTCGGCTGGGCCCGTTTCAGGTTGCTGGGTGACATGGCTCGGCACTGGCTTTTTAATTTACAGTCGATACAGCGCGCGTTTCAGGTTGGCGAACAACACTATGATATTGGTAATGATGTATTCAGATCCATGCTGGACCGGAGTATGAGCTATTCCTGTGGTTACTGGCGGCACGCAGATAACCTGGAACAGGCGCAACATGACAAGCTGGATTTAATTTGCCATAAGCTTGATTTAACCCCCGGCGAACACCTGCTTGAGATTGGTTGTGGCTGGGGTGGTTTGGCGCGACATGCGGCCCGCTATTTTGGTGTCAAGGTTACCGGAATTACTGTCTCTCGAGAGCAGCAACAGCTGGCGCAGGAACGCTGTGCCGGGCTTCCTGTTAATATTGAACTCATGGACTATCGTGATTTACAGGGACAATATGACAAGCTGGTATCCGTCGGTATGTTCGAACACGTGGGGCCAAAGAATTATCGTGCCTACTTTGACACTGCGATGCGACTGCTAAAGGACGACGGCCTTTTTTTGCTGCATACGATCGGCATCCATGCCAGCTCACGCACAGCAGATTCCTGGATCGATAAGTATATTTTTCCGAATGGTAAGTTGCCATCGGCCTGTGAAATTACCAGCGCCATTGAAAAACGTTTTCTGATCGAAGACTGGCATAATTTTGGTCAGGACTATGACCGTACTTTAATGGCCTGGTGGGAAAATTTTGACAACGCATGGCCGCAGTTGGCCGAAAAATATGATACGCGATTCTATCGAATGTGGAAATATTATTTGTTGAGCTGCGCAGGGTTTTTTCGCTCTCGTCAGGGTCAACTATGGCAACTGGTGTTGAGTAAGCGTGATCGTACTACTATGTATCATTCACGGCGATAGCGAACGTTAGTTTCAGTGAGCGAGCCCCTACGTACATTGCAGTAATGGGTATTTTGTCTATGTCAAAATCTTCACACCAGTCTGTTACGGGTTGTGAGTATAGTAGGGTGAATAGATTTGTATTAGCGGATTATGGTGAAAGATTTAGTAGTGGCTCGACCTTCTGAAACAACGCCTGACGATCGATGGGTTTTGGGAGAAAGCCATTGGCACCGAGGCGTGAACCCCATATCTGGTCTGTACCTTGCTGGTTTGCGCTGACCATGATAATGGGGATGTTTTCTGTGTCAGGATTTTTACGGATTTCGCGCGTCGCCTGAAAACCATTCATGCCGGGCATCACTACGTCCATTAGAATCAAATCGGGATGGCGCTGTCGGGCCAGGTCAACTCCACGCTTTCCTGAATCGGCCTCAATAGTCCTGTAACCACCCTGGTTGAGGATTTTTTTGAGCATAAAAACAGCGGTTCGGGAATCGTCAACAATCAGGATGGTCGTACCTTCCGGAGGGTGAATGCGTGGCTCTTGACGGCGCTCTTTTGCCGTGCTGTGTCGCATTCGTGAAAATAGACCCTTAAATCCCGATGCGGCCATGCGCCTACCTTGAGTGAGCAATTGATTGTTTAAATTTTAGCCTATTGTACAAGATGAGACAAGCAAGCGACGCTGTGATAGCGTCCTGTGCAGCAATTCGGTAGGCTATGCTGTCATATAACCAGCTCGCTTAGAAAAGATTTTAAGGTCGATATGTGGCATACCGGACAGCGGCATTCAAAATTAGGTAAACTTTATTGATGGATACTCAAACTCAAGATGTTGTCATTATTGGTGGTGGTGTCTCGGGCACAGCACTGCTCTATATGTTGTCGTGTTTCACTGATCTCACATCTATAACCCTGTTGGAAAAATATAACGGGGTCGCACAGGTCAATTCCAATGGTCGTCACAATAGCCAGACCCTGCATTGCGGCGATATCGAAACCAATTACAGTCTGGAAAAGGCATTGCAGGTAAATGCTACGGCACAAAAGGTCGTGCAATATGCAAATGCCCTGGACGATGCCAGTAAGATTGTCTTTAAGTGCCCGAAAATGGTCCTCGCGGTCGGCCAGGAGGAGTGTGATCAACTCCGTCAGCGCTTTAAAAGGTTCCAGCCACATTTTCCCTACATGGAATTGTGGGAGGCGGATCAAATTGCCGAAGTCGAACCGTTGGTGGTGGCGAACCGAGTGGAGCCGGTCGTAGCGATGGGGACAATGGAACAGGTCACGACGGTCGATTTCGGCGCCTTATCAGAGTCATTTGTGCAACAGGCACAACTGGTTACCGATAAAAAGATCACCCTGGCCTTCAATTGCAGGGTGACCGACATTGTGCCTGATGGTCAGCAATTTCGTATCAGGTCGAATGGTCAGGAGATCCGCGCTCGTTATGTGGTGGTCTGCGCCGGTGGACATAGTTTGTGGTTTGCGCAGCGTATGGGTTATGGACTGGAGTATTCCTGTCTGCCAATGGCAGGCAGCTTTTACTTCACCCCCAAGTTGCTAAACGGCAAAGTGTATACCATGCAAAACGATAAGCTTCCTTTCGCGGCAGTCCACGGTGACCCGGATGTGCTGATGCAGGGGAAATCTCGGTTTGGTCCAACCGCTCTCGTTTTACCACTACTGGAACGCTATAACTGGAAGACCATGCCGGAGTTCTTACAGGTATTAAAACTGGATAGCAAAGTGTTGCATGTGTTCTGGGATTTGTTCAAGGTAAAAGATATTCGCAATTATATTCTGCGAAATTTTCTCTTTGAGGTGCCAGGTATACGTCGACGACTTTTCTTACAAGATGCGCGCAAGATCGTGCCTTCATTAAAGCTTGAAGACCTGACATTTGCGGATGGCTTTGGTGGTATTCGTCCCGTTATGATTGACAAGAACAATCGAAAACTGCTGTTGGGTGAAGCCAAGATTGCGCCTGGCAACGGTCTTGTCTTCAATATGACCCCGTCGCCAGGGGCGACCAGTTGTCTGGGTAACGCGGAAAAAGACATGCGTATGATTGCGGATTACCTGGCCTGTCGGATTGACGAAAAACGCTTGTCGGCGCTATTTACCACACCATAACTGGGCCGCAGACGAGTTCAATGTGGCGGGTTTTGAACATTCTGTGTGAATTCTGATATTAAATCGGTTACTACGGGCTAGCCGGTCAAACCTACGGGACGGGTCTGTGTCAGAGTGTTAAAAATGCCATTTTTAACGGTAAGTGTAGAGATTTTATACCTCAATGCGTGTAAAATTGCTCAAATATCAGGCTTAAGAGGTTCTTCGATGGAAAAATTTCCGCTTCCAGACTGCGGAAACAATCTTCAGATGATGAGCATTGATATCGATTAATGGGGGAATTGAGAATAGCCATTGTGTTGATCTGCAAATCAGGCATGACATCAACATACGGATATTCTTTGAAGTTTCACCTTACTGAGTCAGGTGTTATATGCGCAGTTCTGAGAGTCATCACGACCATGATACGAACATTCTATGGTCTAGAAAACGACGATGTTAATTACTGAACCTAATTTTCAGCGAAAATCCCATCGCGTTGATATTCCATTATTTGTCGAGATTAATAGCCAGTTGTTTCGCGCAATTGACTGGTCAATCGGCGGTCTGGCGATTCAGCAGGATAAAAATGAGAATGTTGTTGGTCAAATTGTTGCCGGGCGTGTTGTACTGCCGTTGGGTGATGCTAGATTAAGCCTGGATGTTGAACTTGTTATCAGGCGTCTGGCGACGAGTGAAATAGGCTACGAATTTCACGAACTATCTGAAAAGAATCGGCGTATTCTGCGCCACTATATCCAGCTCCATGTCGATGGTAAATTAGAAAATGCTGAAGACCTGGTGGCGATATCAACAGGCCCCGAGTTCAGTACGCCCCTCAATGAGGCACTGACGCTTTCCGAGGAAAATACTGACGCCCTCGTCAAAGGCTTCAAACATCGAGGTATGATCGCGTTGGGATTGATCCTGTTGTTTGTGATTGTGTTTGCCTCTGTGCTCTTTTACAACACTCAATATCGCCTTGAAACCACCGGTGTCGTTATTGGTAATGCTGATCGTGTTACAGCGAATTATGATGGCATATTGCTTGGCGTCGATACGAAGCTTGAGACCTATGTACGTGCGGGGACACCTCTGTTTCGTTTGAAAAATATGGCCGTATCTGGGACGGCGGCATCGTCGAGTAGATCATCCATAGAGATACAACGAGCCCTCCTGAAGAGTCTTGAGACCGAAGCGACCTTTCGTCATCAGGGCTATCGCAATGCCTTAATGCTGTATCAGCAACGACTGATTACGCGCAAGGATCTGGAGAATGTTCAGAACAGCTATACGACATCTCGAACAGCCTACCTGCGACAGAAGACATTACTCGATGGTGTCGACACCCAGAGTAAGGCAATAGGCCATCAACAAGGTGGACCATTATATCCGATCATTAGGGCACCTCATGACGGACAGGTCGTTGCAATTTCGGGAACGACAGGAAGCCATGTCTCCGCGAATGACGTGATTGTTATTCTCCAGCGTAATGATAAGGTGCCACAGATTGCCATTTCTGTAGAGAATAAACATGCGCTTAAATTGCATATTGGTATGAAAGCCAAAATTTACGTTCCATTCCAGGAAAAAAGTTACCTGGCTGAAATCTCATCTATCGGACGGGCTGCTATTAATACGGCACTCACCGAAAGTATGGAGGCCAGTTTAAATGGAACGTTAATAACTCTGGCGTTCGATGATCCGTCCGTACGCCTGCCTTTTAACGCACGCGTACGTGTCTGGATTAAGACTTTGTAGGGATACTGGCGTATGGAACGCCGTTATGGACGCAGAGTAGCCTTACATTCGCTTGTCGCACCTGCCTTGTTTTACGGTTTGCTCGGTGTTGGCATATTATGGTTGATGTGGCCCTATTTCTATTATGTGAAAAATGAAACCGTGTTACTGCTAGGAGCGTTCGCGCTGTGGCGGTATAGCTGGATGATATTAAATTTCTCGCGCTCTTTGTTATACGGCTGGTATGTATATCCGCGTTTACAACAAAAGGCCTATACATTACCCGCTAAAGATAAATATCCCGACCGTATTTTTTTTGTTATTCCTTCTTATTGCGAGGAATCCTGGGTCAGTGTTGAATGCTTTCAGTCGTTATTTTCCGAACTGGCAAGTATTCCCTGCGCGGCAACCATTGTGGTGGCGAGTGGCTCGGACCAGGATGATGCCGTGATTGCCGCCGCTTACAATGCCCATCCTGCACATTATAAAATCGACCTGGTATTACAACGACAGTCAGAAGGCAAGCGAATTGCAATGGGCCATGCGTTGCGTGCAGTAGCAAGACGATATCAGGATGAACCGAATAGTGTCACCATTTTAATGGATGGTGACAGCTATCTGGAAGCCAACACACTTCACCGAGTGTTACCCTTTTTTGCCGCCTATCCACGGTTGGGCGCCGTCACTACGAATGAGCTGGCTTTTATTAATACCAAGTCTCCATGGTACAAGGAATGGTTTAATCTCAAATTCGGTCAGCGTCATGTCCTGTTTCAATCGCACAGTCTGTCACGCAAAGTTTTAACCTTAACGGGCAGGTTTTCTGTTTTCCGTACTTCTGCCGTGGTCAACGAGAAGTTTATTCGCCAAATTGAAAATGATGTTCTGACACACTGGCTACATGGGAAATTTAGATTTTTGATGGGTGACGACAAGAGTAGCTGGTTTCATCTCTTGGCAAAGGGCTGGGATATGCTCTACCTTCCAGATGTGATGGTCTATTCGCTGGAAAGTCGTGATACTGATTTTTTCGATCTGAGTTTGTCATTGCCTTATCGGTGGTATGGCAACACGCTGCGTAATAGTAATCGAGCTTTGGCATTGGGTCCAAAACGCATCGGCTGGTTTATCTGGTGGGCAATCCTGGATCAACGGATTAACATGTGGACAGCCCTGGTCGGTATCAGTGGTGCATTGATACTGACATTCAGCAAGTCGTTTATTTATTTTTATTTCTATATCGCCTGGATCCTTATGGTCCGAGTTGTACAGATTTCTTTTATAGCCTTACGTGGTCACCCGGTGGGCATGCGTACGATACCACTTATGATCTACAATCAGTGGTTTGGTGCCGTTATTAAAATACGCGCCTATTTTAATCTGGCAGATCAAAAATGGTTCAAAGGGGGAGAGACACAGACTGGAAATAACGATCATGTACCAATTCCTCATAAATGGGCACCCGCAATGGCAAAGACCTTGTTTTTATCGTCGATCTTACTATTTGGCTTTGTGATGCTTGTGGCAGAAGGCGCACTGTCACTGCCAAGTGCCGACCTGTTTAAACCAGATTCAAAGCGACTTGTCATACTGGCACAGATGTACGGTGTGACTCCGGATGATGGCCGTGACGATGCGCTGGCATTACAGGCAATTTTAGATCGTCCCTCGAATGGGCAGACGATGGTCATCCGCTTACCGGCCGGACAACTTGACTTCTATTATCCTGTACATATTCGGCGCGATAACGTTGAGATTGAAGGTATACCTGGAAATAAGACTTATATCCTTTCACATCTTAAAACGAGTAGTGGCAAGGCGGTGATTAGTATCGAAGGCGAGCGGGGGAAACGGCTTGCTGATCTGGCAGAGGATGCTGTACCTGATAGTCACTCAATTCGATTGCGCTCGGATCATGGTGTGCAGGCAGGTGATTATCTTTTATTGAGACAACCTAATGATGAAGCTTTTTTAAAATCGCTTGGTACTATTCGTTGGAGTAAGAAGTACCCTTATCTTCGACAGTCGATCGTAAAAGTAACCTCTGTTCGAGGTCAAAAAATTACGTTTGATGGAGTTACAGGTGTTAAATTTTTCGCCAACGCAACAGAAATATTTCGAATTCATCCTGTAAAAAATGTGGCGCTGCGTAAATTTACTATGCAGCAAAAGGTACCTGCTGCCGTGATTGCACCCTTACAGTTTGTTTATCAAAACCGTTATCCCCAGTACGCGGTGAACGGTATCTCTCTCGACTGGACAACAAACGCTGTCCTGGAAAAACTGAGAATTATTGCGGCAGGGAGTCACCCAGTAGCGCTAAATAATAGTTATGGTGGAACGTTGAGGCAGGTATACATTAATGGCGCCTGGAACAAAGGTAAAAAGGGCAATGGCTATTTGCGTATTGCGCGTACCTATCATACGTTATTGAGTGATATTACCGTATTGAACGTCCGGCATATTGCGATACAGTGGAGCTCTGCCTTCAATGTGCTGGAAAATATCCGTTCGAATGTCGATATAAATTTCCACGGTGGTTATTCGCATGATAATCGTGTTAATGGTGCTCACGTGGTTATCCCGTCTGCACACCCCTGGCCAGCAGTGTTTCGTACACCAAAAAATGCTCGCTGGGCTCCTCCCGATGGAGATAATAACGTAATTACTGGATTGAATACCAGTCTACCCCTGGAAGGGGTTGAACCTTAGCCTGTAACTGTAATAGCAGTCGATAGGCTTCGAGGCGAGCGATAAGAATATCCCTCTGTGTACTAAGAATTTTTACTGACATTTTTTCAAGTGACTTTTCAGGCGTATCGTTTAGCATCGGAACGACGTGTTGTAACTGTTTGCAATTGAGGCTCGACTCAGTCATTAACTGTGCATAATCATTTTTAAGTTGACGTACTGTGTCCTGCGCATAGTGAAATTGTTGTTTTAATGAGAGAAGTTGTTCCTGTAAGCGAGTTTTGTTAGCCGCATACTGCAGCGCCAAGAGGTGCATCTGGTGTTGCGTTACTGCCTTATGATTCGTGTTGCCATCAACAGGAATGTCGAACTGTATGCCAATTTCATTTCCCTGTGAGCCGATGTAATCATGATAGCGTCGTGCATAGACCCCGACTCTAAGGTTGTCGCGCCAGCTTGGGATACTGAGGCTTGCCTGACGTTGAATTAACTGTTGAATTTCTTCCAGGCCAGAATTTTTGATTGCCTGTTGTTGCAGATTTTCTATCGGCATCAATACCAGACTTTCAATGTGATTTAGTAATTCCGCCGTAGTGGAAGTGATGGGACCATGGGGTAATGAATCATACAGCCTGCGCTTATCCTGGATCGTCTGCAGTTGAGATTCCTCCTGGCTAAGACTTACTCGCGTAGTGAAACCAGCATGCATTCGACGGCGATAAATATCTGTTATATGACTTTGTTCGGTGAAAAGCCGATGGTAATAATAGGCCCGGATGGTATTCTGCATAAGATTGATCTGGTACATCGACTGGTCTAACGCCTGCTGTCGCAGGTTGCGTCGTAGCCGGTATCCATCAAGTAATGTCTGGCTGGTACTTAATTCAGACTTCTTCTGGCCTTCGAAATATCCGCGTCGAAATAGTTGCCACTCCAGTCCAAGATAATCCTCATGCGTGTTTGTGGTAGTGCGTTGCGAGGCACTACCAATCACATAAAGGCCATGAAATGCATCCTTATTTTTAGACTCGCTCTGGAGTTGATTAAGGCTCTCCTGTGCCATGTTGGCCAGCTGACTAATTGGAGGTGGCTCGCTTGTTATATGTCGATCGGCGATGATGTTTTCGGGTATCAATACCGCCATACCACGTACAGGTTGAGTCAGTTCTGAGGAAATACAAGTCTCGGCACTAAGCGGCGCTATAAGTGTCAAGGAGAGGCCGCAGAACAATATGCTTGTGTGAATATTCATAATGGCTAGATGATTTGTGAAGGGTAAGACATCTAAGGATCTGCGATTCGATGTATGGTACACGACATGGAGCGGATATTGCAAAGTAGTTTTACCGTTTGCTGTCTTGAGAGGCAGGGTTGACTGTCCAGGTCAAATCTTAACTGTACGGAAAGATGTTTTACGACATAAAGTGGTGAGGTGATCGTGACGGTGTCAGGGGCGGCATCGTCGGTACGTGAGGGGTAAAAAAATGCCGCATTACTGCGGCATTTTTTTACTTATTAGCGAACCAGCTTATTTGATACTGACTTTCGCTTTTTGACGGAGGTCAGCAACATATTTCTGGATGCGCTGTTGCTGTAGCAAACCGCGGATCTGGTTTTTGACATCATCAAGCTTGGGTGGGTCGATTTTGCGGGTATCTTCAAGCTTAATTACATGGTAGCCGAACTGTGTTTTCACCGGCTTTTTAGTGTATTCACCCTTTTTCAGCTCCATGACTGCCTTGGAGAATTCCGGGACCATCTGACCGGGTTTAAACCAGCCGAGGTCACCGCCTTTCTTGGCGGAAGGCCCGGTCGATTTTTCTTTGGCCAGTGTCGCAAAATCAGCACCCTTATCCAGTTTCTTGATAACAGCATCGGCATCGGCTTCTGTCTTTAACAGAATGTGGCGTGCCTTGAATTCCATGGGGTTGGAGTTGGCGCTCATTTTTTTATAGGTCGCTTCAATCTCACTCTCGGTTACGGGTGTCTTGTCGACAATCTCTTTCATTGCCGCTTTGGTCAACAGGTCAATTTTTTGTTGCTCAAGCAGAAATTTTATTTCTGGATTCTTCTCCAGCTTCATGGAGAGCGCTGCCTGATGCAATAATTCACGATTGACAAGCTCATTGATTAGACGTTTGCGATCAATATGCGCCTTGTTATCGTGTTGGCGCATTTCCAGCTGGCGGACATAGGCCTGGTACATTTCCTGGGAAATTTCCTTGCCGTTAACGGTCGCTACTGCCGCCGCATTGGCCTGCATGGCGATCAAAAGTAACGAGGTGCCAATGGCGGCAGATTTGAGAAGTTGTAACATAACAATTCCTTATGATATTAATGGTTGATAAAATTAGTTAGGGCAGAACTTGTTTAAAGGGTTTGACACTAACGGCAGCGTAGACGCCCGCAGCGAGATAAGGATCCGCATCCGCCCATGCCTGCGCCTCGTTAAGATTATTAAACTCTGCGACAATCAGCGAGCCACTAAAGCCATTTGGTCCCGGATCATTACTATCGATAGCGGGGAAGGGACCGGCCAGGATAAGTCGCCCTTCGTCACGCAGGTCGTGCAGGCGAGCAAGATGGTCTGGCCGCGCTGACAGGCGTTTTTCCAGACTGTTGTCGATATCCTGGCCAATAATGGCGTACAACATTAGTGATTGTCTCCTGACTGCTCGATCACCACGCTTTCATCCTTATCCTGCATATGACGGGCAAGATAAAAGGCCTGGGCGATGGTAAAGGCCAGTGTTAGCCCCATCATGCCAAACAGTTTGAAATTGACCCAATTATCATTACGAGCCTGGTCGGAGAGGTCTAGCCGATAGTAAAAAGCGACATAAAGATTGAGAACCCCCATGAGAATAAAAAAAGCGGTCCAGCTTATATTCAGCCGCTTCCAAACAGGTGAAGGGAGAGCGATATTACTGTCGAGCATACGCTGAATGACAGTTTTTTCTCCAAAGAAGTGGCTGCCGAGAAAGGTTATCGCAAACAACCAGTTGACCACGGTTGGTTTCCATTTGATAAAGTTTTCATCATGTAAAATTAAAGTTGCCCCCCCCAGGACCACCACCAGCAATAGCGTGATAATGTGCATTTTCTCAAAGCGGCGGTGCCGGAACCAATGGATGCTGACCTGCAATGCCGAGGCTGCAATTATCACGGCCGTTGCCACATACATGCCATGCAGTTTGTAGGCAATGAAAAACAATACAATCGGGAAAAAATCGAATAAAAATTTCATAAATAAATAATAGTTGTCATCACTTCGGCTCCGTATCCCATCAACTCTACCATAATCTTCAATCACAGGAACAGTGACGCTAGGCGCGTTTTGTACATTCCGTTACACTACCCGGCTCTATGGATATCCGCTATGACTTGCATTGCCACTCCACTGCCTCCGACGGTAGTCTGTCACCGACGGCGTTGGTTGCGCGTGCCCGTGAAATGGGTGTCGATGTGCTGGCACTGACCGATCACGATGCGACTCATGGTCTGGCAGAAGCCGAGGCCTCTGCGAGGGGGCAGGGATTGGACCTCATCTCGGGGATAGAAGTTTCAGTCACCTGGGCCAATCAGACCATTCATATCGTTGGTCTTTTTATTGATCCCGAAAATATCGAATTACAACAGGGACTTGAACGTTTGCAGGCCTTCCGCCGCTGGCGTGCCGAGGAAATTGCCCTGCGCCTGGAGAAGAAGCGTATCCCTGGCGCGTTTGAGGGGGCTCAGGAATTCTGCGGTGGGCAGATCATGAGCCGTACCCATTTTGCCCAATTCCTCGTCAAGGCAGGTTATGCGCCGGATATTCGCAGTGTCTTTAAAAAGTATCTGGTGCGTGGCAAACCCGGCTATGTGCCGGGGAATTGGGCTAATCTGGAAGAGGCCCTTGGCTGGATCCATCGTGCGGGTGGCCTGGCGGTCGTCGCGCATCCGGCGCGTTATCCCATGAGCGGCACCAAGTTGCGGGAATTATTAAAGGAATTCAAAGACTTTGGCGGTCTGGCGATGGAAGTCGTATCTGGCAGTCATAGCCGCGACAATATTCTGCACATGTCGAGTCTGGCCGCGAGTCTGGATTTGCATGCCTCCAGCGGTTCGGATTTTCATGCCCCTTCGACGGCCTATACCGAATTAGGCCGTCTACAGGCAGTGCCACAGGCCAATACGCCAATTTGGCGTAGCGCAGCCTGGCAGGAGAGGGCGGCACTCGCGGGAATCCGGCAATGAGCCAGTTTTTCCAGATTCATCCCGACAATCCCCAGGCACGCTTGATAAAACAGGCCGTGGATATGGTGCGCGAGGGGGCGGTGATTGTTTATCCCACCGACTCAGCCTATGCGCTGGGCTGTCACGTGGGAGACAAGAAGGCCCTGGAACAGATTTGTCGGATTCGTCGCGTCGATACCAGACACAATTTCACCCTGGTCTGCCGTGACCTGTCAGAGATTGCGACCTACGCCAAGGTCGACAATAGTGTCTATCGAAGCCTGAAGGCACATACCCCGGGTGCCTATACCTTTATTTTACAGGCGACCAGCGAGGTGCCACGTCGGCTGATGCATCCCAAGCGCCGCACCATTGGTATTCGCGTGCCGGATAACCGCATCGCCCAGGCATTGCTGGCGGAGCTGGGAGAGCCGTTAATGAGCAGTACCCTGATTCTGGCGGGTGACGACCTGCCCATGACCGATGCGGAAGATATTCGTGAACGGCTGGAGAATCAGGTGGACCTGATTATTGACGGTGGTAACTGCGGTTTTGAGCCGACGACGGTGATCGATATGAGCGACAAGCTGCCCGTGCTCATCAGGTTGGGTAAGGGCGATCCGACGCCATTTGCGACGGATTGAATGGTGAGCTGGCGTCGAGTTCACGGTATAATAACGACTATAATTTCTAACATATTGAATATCCAAATTATTTACTCGTATCTCAGATCTCGTTTTCGGTTTATATCCAAGGAGAAACCCGTTTGAATTCTTTGCCTCATCAGCAGCAGCGCGTCCTGTCTGGCATGCGACCTACCGGCGCCCTGCATCTCGGTCACTACCACGGCGTTCTGAAGAACTGGCTCAAGTTGCAGCATGAATATCAGTGCTATTTTTTTGTCGCCGACTGGCATGCCCTGACCACACACTATGATGAGGTCCAGATGCTGGAGGAGCACGTCTGGGATATGGTCATCGACTGGTTGGCGGCCGGGGTCAACCCCGGTTCCGCGACCTTATTCATCCAGTCGCAAGTCCCGGAACACGCCGAGCTACACCTGCTGCTGTCCATGATGACGCCTCTGGGCTGGTTGGAGCGCGTCCCCAGCTATAAGGACCAGCAGGAAAAACTCAAGGAGAAAGACCTGGCCACCTACGGCTTTCTCGGTTACCCGCTGCTGCAAAGTGCCGATATCCTGATTTATCGCGCCGGTATGGTGCCTGTCGGTGAGGATCAGGTCGCGCATGTGGAGCTGACCCGAGAGGTCGCGCGCCGTTTTAATCATCTGTATGGTCGTGAGCCCGGCTTCGAGGCGAAAGCTGAAGAGGCCATTACCAAGATGGGTAAGAAAAATGCCAAGCTCTACAACCAGTTACGTAAGAAGTACCAGGAACAGGGTGATGAAAGTGCCCTCGAAACCGCCCGCGCCCTGCTCAATGACCAACAGAATATCGCCCTGGGTGACAAGGAACGTCTGTTTGGTTTTCTGGAAGGCGGCGGTCGCGTTATTCTGCCAGAGCCTGAGGCCCTGCTAACGCCTGCCTCAAAAATGCCGGGGCTGGATGGTCAGAAAATGTCCAAATCCTATAAAAACACCATCGCCCTGCGCGAGGACCCCAAGGACATTGACCAAAAACTACGGACTATGCCAACTGACCCGGCGCGAGTACGCAAGACCGACCCCGGTGACCCGGCCAAATGTCCCGTGTGGAGCCTGCATCAGGTCTACACCAGTGATGAGGTCCGCCTTGAGGTCAGCGAGGGTTGTCGTGCCGGGAGTATTGGCTGCCTGGACTGTAAACGACCTCTGATTGAGGCCGTGCTGACCGAGCTGGAGCCTATTCGCGAGCGGGCCAGGGAGTATGAAAAAGACCGTGGTCTGGTACGCAATATTATCCACGAAGGCAGTGACAAGGCCCGTGATGTGGCCCGTCAGACCCTGGAAGAAGTCCGTGCCGCTATGGGACTTTCCTACGAGTGATGTCAAGCTTGTCATTAACCCCAACGACTGGGATAGTATAGCCCTATGACTGAAACCATTCCCCAGCCCGCGCCGGAACAGACCGAAATGCCGTTTGCCATTTTTCATGGTCAGGCGGTGATGACGCTGCCCAAGGATTTATATATTCCGCCGGATGCGCTGGAGATCTTTCTGGCCGAGTCCTTTGAAGGCCCGCTGGATATGCTGCTTTATCTGATCAAGCGCCAGAACCTGGATGTGCTTGATATACCCATCGCCGAGGTGACCCGGCAATATATGGTCTATGTGGAATTGATGAAGGCGCTTAATCTCGAGCTGGCAGCGGAATATCTGGTCATGGCCGCCATGCTGGCCGAAATCAAGTCACGCATGCTGCTGCCCCGTCCCGTCGAAGACGACATGGACGAGGCCGATCCACGCGCCGAGCTAATACGCCGACTGCAGGAATACGAACGCTTCAAACAGGCGGCGGAAGACATTGATGCGTTACCACGTGAAGAACGTGATACCCATACCATTGAAATCCAGGCCCCGGACCGCAAGGTCGTCAAGCTGCCACCGCGGGTTGATTTAAAAGAAATTCTCTTTGCTATGAAAGAGGTCATGGATCGGGCGCAAAAATATGCGCATCATCAGATCCAGATGGAACCGTTGTCAGTACGCGAACGTATGTCGCGGGTCCTGGGTGCCGTCAAGGCCGATCAGTTTACCGATTTTGGCGCATTGTTTACGGTGGAAGAGGGGCGTTCCGGTGTTGTGGTGACCTTCCTGGCGATTCTGGAACTGTTAAAACAACACCTGATCGAAATGGTCCAGACCGAGTTGTATGGCCCGATTCATGTCAAGGCCGCCGGCAGCGAGCGGAAAGTAGATTTAGCGAAACAACAGGCAAATGACTAACACCATGAATGAGCAGGAATTAAAAAATATTCTACAGGCGGTCATTATGGCCTCCAGTACACCGATGACGATTGATAAGCTTCTGGCGGTGTTTCCAGAGAACGCCCAACCGGAGCGTGATGAGATCCAGGCAGCCTTACAGGGGCTTGCAGAAGATTGTAACGATAAAAGTTTCGAACTCAAGCAGGTCAGTAGTGGCTATCGTTTTCAGGTGAAGAAAGATTACACCGAGTATGTCTCCCGTCTGTGGGAAGAACGCCCGGCACGTTACTCTCGTGCCCTGCTCGAGACTCTGGCACTGGTGGCCTATCGGCAGCCCATTACCCGTGCCGAGATCGAAGGCGTCCGTGGTGTGAGTGTCAGTAGTACTATTATGAAAACCTTGCTGGAACGCGAGTGGGTCAAGGTTGTTGGCCATCGTGATGTACCGGGAAAACCCGCTATCTATGCGACCAGCAAGACCTTTCTGGATTATTTCAACCTGAAGAGTCTTGAAGACCTGCCACCTCTGGCCGAGTTGCGCGACCTCGATAAGATTAATGAGGAGCTGGAACTTCGCTATCCGGATATGCCCAAGGAAAATATCGAAGAAGCTGCTGAGTCAGATGCTACCGACGATACCGCTGTCGTCACGCTGGAGAGTGCAGAGGAAACAACTGAAACGGCTGCCGAAGAAGATAATAGCGAAACCCAAGAAGCTTTATCTGCCGAAAACTAATGTAAGCATTCTGAATTCCTGCCTTACCGATGGACAAGTAATAAGCACGTCATTTTACTGTAGGCGCGGCGCCCTCGCCGCGATGTCACTTTGTATACTATATTCGTGGCGAGGGCGCCGCGCCTACAAAGATGTATAGTTTCTTTATGATTATAAAAAGTAAAACTATTTTGAAACCAAAATGCGACGACTATGGCTATGGATGAGAAACTACAAAAGGTACTTGCCAGTAGCGGGCTCGGTTCGCGTCGCGAAATGGAGGCATGGATAGCGCAGGGCCGTATTAAGGTCAATGGACAGGTGGCGACGACCGGCGATCGGGTGACACTCACGGATCGCATTGATGTCGATGGCCATCCGTTTTCACGTCGCAGTCAGGAAAACGATTTTACCCGGGTGATCATCTATCACAAACCCGAAGGCGAGATCTGTACCGTCAAGGACCCCGAGAACCGACCGACAGTATTCCGAAACTTACCCAAATTAAAAACCGGTCGCTGGGTAAGTATTGGGCGTCTGGATATCAATACTTCAGGCATACTCTTATTGACGACAGATGGTGAGCTTGCCAATCGCCTTATGCACCCGAGTTATCAGGTTGAGCGTGAGTATGCCGTGCGAATACTGGGTAATGTGAGTGACGAAACACTGCAACAGTTGCGCAGCGGTGTGATGCTGGAAGATGGCCCTGCTCATTTTGATCACATTGTCGATGCCGGTGGTGCGGGTGCTAATCACTGGTATCACGTTATTTTACGTGAGGGTCGTAATCGTGAAGTGCGACGACTATGGGAAGCCGTGGGGCACACCGTTAGTCGCCTGCAGCGGGTTCGTTACGGCAATATCAGCCTGGATCGAAGTATCAAAAGCAAAAAATGGCGTGACCTGACGCCCGTACAAATTCGCCAATTGTTAAAACTGGTCGAGTTGAAACGCGAAGCTGTATACGATGTGTATAAAAGCAGTCATGGACGAAACAAGAATTTGTTGGCTAGAAAAAAATCCTTTCGAAAGACATCCCCACCCAGAAAATGAGTACGCCAAAAAAGTTCATGCAGGTCTTTGACAGACTGTATGCAGCTTACGGGCCACAGCAATGGTGGCCCGGTGACACGCCATTTGAAATTATGGTGGGCGCCGTACTGACACAGAACACCTCGTGGACCAATGTGGTCAAGGGTATTGAAAATCTTAAGGCCAACCAGGCGCTAGATCCACAGGCGATTGTCGATACGCATGCCAAACGCCTTGCGAAGTGGCTGACCCCGGTAGGTTATTTCAATGTCAAAGCACGGCGGCTTAAGAATTATTGTACGTGGTATTTGCATGCAGGACAGTTCGAGGAACTGGCGAAACAGGACACTCATACCTTGCGGGAAAGTCTACTATCAGTCAACGGTGTAGGCCCGGAGACTGCAGACGATATATTGCTGTACGCCTTTGACAGACCCGTTTTTGTGATCGATGCCTATACCAGGCGCCTGTTCTCACGCTTGGCTTATGTTAGCGAAGCAGAAAAATACGAGTCCTTGCGGGCAAGCTTTGAAAACAAGTTGCAGAAACAAAATGACAAAGTTCGATTATTTAATGAATACCATGCCCTGATTGTCAATCACGCCAAATATTTTTGTAAGACTAAACCTGCCTGTGAGCATTGTTGTCTAAAAACACAGTGTCAGTACTGAGGCAATTGCCGATGCCGAAGTTACCGATTGATGATGTCCTGGATGAAATTAAAAGCACCTTAATGACGCACACGCGTGTTGTATTGCAGGCACCGCCCGGTGCCGGTAAAACTACCGTTGTACCGCTTGCCTTACTCAATGAGCCGTGGTTGCAGAGCAAACTAATTATGATGCTTGAACCTCGTCGTCTTGCGGCACGTAATGCCGCCACGCACATGGCAAGTCTACTCAATGAGAAAGTAGGGCAGACCGTTGGCTATCAAATACGACAGGATCACTGCTTCAATGCCAATACTAAAGTACTGGTCGTGACGGAAGGCATACTAACCCGAAAGTTGCAAGCCGACCCCGAGTTAAAGAATATTGCCCTGGTTATTTTTGATGAATTTCATGAGCGCAATTTACACGCCGCTCTTTCCCTGGCGCTCTGTCTGCAAAGTCAGCAGGTCCTGCGTGAGGATTTAAAAATACTAGTGATGTCGGCGACGTTAAATACAAGTGCAATTTCCGATCTGCTCAACAAGGCGCCGGTCATCCAGAGTGAAGGTCGTAGCTATCCTGTTGAAATTCGATATCTGAAGAAATCGATCAAACGAAATAGCAGTCCCCATCAATATCAACAGCGACTGCTATCAGCGTTGTGCGAGAGTGTGCAGACTTTTATCCGGCAGGATACAGGCAATTGTCTGGTGTTTCTACCGGGGGTGAAAGAAATTAATCAACTGGCGAAAAAGCTCAAGGCAAGTTTTGAAGTCGAGTCGATGGAGAATATACTGCTTGCACCGCTGCATAGCAGTTTGAGTAAGCAGCAGCAGGACGCGGCAATTGCACGACCCTCGGAGGGTAGCCGAAAAATTGTCCTTGCAACGAATATTGCCGAGACCAGTTTAACGATTAACGGGGTTAGTGCCGTAATCGATTCCGGCATCGAGCGAGTGGCCTACTATAATCCGGCATCAGGCATGAATGGTCTGGATACACGAACAATATCGCAAGATTCTGCTGTGCAGCGCAGTGGTCGTGCCGGGCGACTGGGGCCGGGCATCTGTTATCGTCTGTGGACAGAGCAGGAACAGCAGGGGTTACACAAATCTTCCGCCGCCGAAATTTTACAAAGTGATTTATCCTCGTTGATGCTCGAACTGGCGAATTGGGGAGTACAACAGCCTGATGAACTTGAATGGCTGGATACTCCACCAGCCAGCAGTATCGTCCAGGCAGCAGAACTTTTACAGCAACTCCATGCCCTGGATTCATTCGGCAAAATCACTCAGCATGGACGTGACATGCTGGGTCTGGGAGCGCATCCTCGACTGGCACACATGATGTTATCAGCCCGGGAACATGGTCAGATATATCATGCCTGCTTAATTGCCGCGATTCTTACCGAGAAAGACCTATTTCGAGTGAAGGCCGAGAGAAGTGCCGATATTCATGATCGTCTTAATGTGTTGCGACAGCTTAACTCATCCTCAAAGTCGCGGCACCGTCATCAGGATATTGATGTACAACAGTGTGAACGGATTATGCAAACCGCTAATGATTTTTTCAAACGACTGCAACAGCACGGCGGCAGAGCACGCAAGGAAGAACCTGATAATAGTTTCAGTGGTGTTCTACTGGCGCATGCCTATCCGGACAGGATCGCCAAACGACGAAATGCAAGTGAAGCACGCTATTTGCTTAGTAATGGAAAGGGCGCAGTGATCCCACCTCATTTAGAACAGCAGCAATATGAATACCTCGTCATCGCCAATCTCGACGTCAGAAGAAATGTTGCCAGTGATAATAAAGCAAGACAGGGTGAGGCAATTATTCAGCTTGCCGCGGAGATCAAGCTCCCCCAGTTTGAGGAGTACTTTGCTGATCTTATCGAGTGCAAAGAAATCATTGAATGGAATGAAACGGGGCAGCGTGTTGAATCCCGGCAAATCAAAACAACGGGTAAAATAACGCTGCTGGAAACGATTGTCGCGCCTGAAAACACCGTCGCCGTACAGGAATGCTTATTAGCTGCTATTGACTCGCACGGCCTGAAGTCGCTTAACTGGACGGCTGGCGCCATTGGTCTGCAACAACGGGTTAATTTTGTCAATTATCACCTCAAGCAAAATCCTGTCTTAACAGCACCGCCGCCAGGTGGTGAGATAGCCGATTTGTCAGAAGAGGCCTTGCTCAACACTTTGGTTGACTGGTTGCAGCCTCACCTGACAAACGAATCCAGTATCAAGCAGTGCCAGAAGCTGGATCTATATAATATACTTGTATGCCAGTTGAGTTGGGAGCAACTTCAATGGCTGAATATACATGCGCCGGAAAAAATCACTGTCCCCAGTGGTTCGGCGATACGCATCGACTACAGTGACCCGGCGCAACCGATACTCGCCGTAAGGTTACAGGAAGTCTTTGGTCTATATGAGACTCCTGAGATATTAAATGGGCGATGTCGACTAATGATGCATTTACTATCACCGGCGAGACAGCCCATGCAGGTTACACAGGACCTGCACAGTTTCTGGCAGACCACATATCATGATGTAAAGAAAGAACTGCGTGGTAAATACAAACGGCATTATTGGCCGGACGACCCTTTCACCGCACAGGCTACGAGCAAATCCAAAAAAAATATGCGTCGTGACTGAGTGGCTATTGTAGAATAGTCTCTGCTCGATTAAATAGTTGATTTGCTGGCTCGGTGCCACAGAAGAAATGATCTGCGCGTTGCCACAGATATGTTGTCGGACAGCTTATCGCAGGGTCATGTATCTGTCATTTTGTCGGAATTTTAGTCACTTTAAGTGTAATTGTGTTTAAGGCAGCAAAATTTAGTCGAAAAATTTTACAGTTTTGCTATTTTTAGATGCCACTGCAATTGTAAGTTATTGTAAAATATACACATGTTATATTGGCGTGAAATTTGCTGTAATTCTGACGTATTAATCCATAAATTTGAAGGCTCGACGATGAAAATATTATATATAATCGCATTACTGGCAGTGAGTTCTGTTGTCATGGCCGACCCAACTCCAACCTGCATTCCTGGCCAACCTTGTAATCCTGTGAGCTTACCAGAACCAGGTACGTGGTTACTCATTGGTGTTGGGTTATTAGCGGCAATCGGCGTTTCCCGTAAGAAATAAAGAGTACAGGTTATATAATGTACGAATCCCGTCTATATGACGGGATTTTTTTTTACCGCTCCGAAATCAAAAAATAGAACTAGGTTCTATCGCAGTAGATTAAAACACTAAGGCTCAGGAAAGATAGTGGGCGCTTAGTACAGCAAAATTTGGCTCCCCGTCATTGGACCTAGTACGTTCTCATGATCTCATTAAAAACCTCATGTTTCTGACTTACAACCTTCATTCTTAGATTAAAACATCAAGCCATTCTATGTGTTGATATGTACGTCACCTAATTCTCAGTAGAACTTCGAGCTTGGTGATTTACATGTAATTATGCTGTTTACTAGTGGACTCATACTAAAATAACAAATGATATCTTACTGTAATGTTAACAATTAAGTTGTTAACGAGGTGAATACTTTTATATCTACCGCCCCGTGTAAGGAACGGTGAAAGTATATCCGCACGGAGTCAAGTCGTGATTAGAAATGTACGCCTGGTACGATCACTAGTCGTTAGTAGACATGAATTAGCAAAATCATGTGAGGATGGTTATGTCTTCATGAGGGTTACTGAGGATATGGATTTAATGTTATAACAATATTCGTTGCTTTGCTCGAATGTTGAGAGGAAGTACGAAAAGTCATGTTCTCAAATATAATTTCTCTAGTGGATATTTTAAACTGGAAATAATTTTTGTCGAAGTGCATCGCAAGTGAACTAATATCATGTTGCATGTTTAATGTTGCTACTGTTTATAAATGACAGAAGAAGAGATTTTTTAAATAGTGCAACAGAGAAAAATACTTTGTGTATATTGTTTATGTGCTGCGATGGAGAAAAAAGTCGATTAGGTTCGTACGATCGCGTCGCGAAGGACTGGTATGCGCTATTGTCGAGAGAATTCGTTGGCGTTATAGATTGTTGTTTTTAAGTTGATGGAGAGCGCTGCTCAATATGATGTCGCGTAGGGAATGGCTGTTGAGAGAATGTCATTTGTAATCATTAACGTTGATCAGACATATGGAAAATAAATGTCGGGTTTCGTCCTACAAAATTTCTGCCGTTAATAACTGAACGCTAATTCCACGTATAATTAATCAGAATATTATGTCTGTAATTTAGGTGTGGTGACGTGCTGATCGTAAATTGAATTAATGACATTTTTTTATGAATTTGATGACTCGTTGCCATTGTCGTGCATAAGCGTCGTTGTGTGGCTATGTTGTAAGAATCAGTAATCTATCAATATTTAAATTATTCCTGTTGCTGGTTCCAGTGTGACATTGACCTTGTCTGTGATTAGTTGTGTGAAGAGCCTGAAAAAATTTTATGGTGGTAATATTAAATGTTGTTGTCTTTATCAGTGGCAAGTTGACGATTAATCGATTTTCATCTGACAGTCTAAAGAAAAAAAAGCAGCATGCCGCTACATATGGCGTATGTATAAGAAGCAAGATAGTTTTATTGTCGATGCGCGCAATGAGAACAAGTTCCGCTGGAAGATTGTGACTCATGCGGTACGTATGTGGATTGTCCTATCCGTAATTTTAGGAGGGGTATTCTTTTTATTGTATACAAACGAAAGAGACTCGCAGGATTTGATTCTGAAGGCTAAAGCAGAGCGGGTATTAAATATTTCGTCACAAGTCATTCACTCGGAGTTGAAGGTACTTCGTGGCGATATTCTCTATCTCGCATCATTATCGCTCTTGCATGACTGGCTAATAACAAAAGATGTGTCCAGCAAGAAACATGTGGTAGCGGATTTGTCGTCGTTTGCCGAGCAACGTCGCATTTATGATCAGATTCGATTTATTGATATGACGGGAAATGAAGTTATACGCATAAACTGGAATACCGATGGGTCAAAAGTCGTCTCAAACAAACAGTTGCAAAATAAATCAGAACGCTACTATGTAAAAAATACGCTCGCTTTAAAACGGGGCTCGGTATATATGTCCAAATTTGATTTAAATATAGAGGATAAAGAAATTGAAATCCCCCTAAAGCCAGTGATTCGCATTGGAACTCCAGTCTATGATGCAACTGGCAAGAAACGCGGTATGTTTCTTTTGAACTATCTTGGGCGACGAATCCTGGATCAGCTGAATGAGATGAAAACCAAAAATTCAATACAGATCTGGTTGCTCAATAGTCAAGGTTACTGGCTGCTAGGTCCTGATCCGAAGGAGGAGTGGGGTTTTGCCTATGCAGAAAAAAAGGACAGTCGATTTGACAAAAAATATCCTGTTGTCTGGGAAGAAATGCATGATATGGAGTCCGGCAATCAGATAATGAAAAATGGGAATCTTTTTTCTTATGTGAAAATAAGAACGGGGGAATCGCACGATGAATCAGGGATAAGGGACTGGATGCTGGTTACCTATATCCCGGAAAAGACATTTTTATCAAATACAGCTAATCATTTGCAAAGTTTTGTTGTGTTATACATTTTGTTATCAATGTTATTGGCCGTCATTAGTTGGCTGATCTCGCACAGGGAAGTCATTAAAGAAGCATCAGAAAAAAGAATCAGGGATAGTGAGATTCAATTCCGCAGTCTGCTGAACTCAGCCCCTGATGCCATTATTATCATTGATGCTGGTGGAAAAATAAAACATGTCAATGAACAGGTCGTAAAATGGTTCGGTTATACCCGCAGTGAGTTGATTGGTGAGAAAATTGAAAAATTAATTCCGGAACGTTACGGTAGTTCTCATATACAAAGTCGAAATGGCTATCTTAATAATCCCCAGTCGCGGCCAATGGGCATCGATCAAGAGTTGTTTGGACTACGCCGGGATGGTAGTGAATTTCCGGTAGAAATCAGCCTAAGTCCTTTAAAAGCTGAGAGCGGCCTACTGGTGACCAGCATAATTCGTGACATCAGCGCAAGAAAGGACGCAGAGCTGGCCAAACATAACCTTGAAGTTCGTTATCAAGATCTGATTAATAATCTTCCGGTGGGTATCTATCGTAATACATCGGAAGGTAATGGTCGGTTTTTGGAGATCAATCCTGCCATGACAACAATATTTGAGGCTGACTCCGTAGAACAGCTGCTAGGCCACACTGTGAGTGAATTATACGGTAGCGAAAAAGAACGCATTGATTTTAATGAAAAAATTTCTCTACAAGGTTATGTAACGGGTGAAGAATTGCACTTAAAGACGTTAGCGGGTAGACCATTTTATGCCTCTGTTACCGCTATTAAAAAACAACAAAGTGATGGCAGTATATATTTTGATGGCGTGGTCGAAGACATTAGCAGGCGCAAGGAAAATGAATTGAAAATTCAACAGCTGAATAACAGTTTGCGGGCACGTTCAATTGAGATGGAGACAATAAATCATGAATTAGAAGCGTTCTCCTATTCAGTTTCACATGATTTGCGAGCCCCGCTACGTGCGATAGACGGTTTTAGTCATATGCTAATCAATAATTACGCTGAGAAGCTGGATGACAAAGGACGCGATCGTCTTTCAAGAATTCGCGTCGGTGCGCAGCGTATGGCAAGCCTTATTGATGACTTACTAAAACTCTCACGTGTGAGCCGGCGGGATATAAGTTGTGAATTGGTCGATCTGTCTAAGATTAGTGCGGCAGTGTTTGATGAAATAAGACAGGCTGAACCGGGGCGTAAGGTCAAACTTATTATCACCGATTCATTGTTGACCAAAGCTGACCCACAATTGCTTCGCGTTGCCATGGTCAATTTGATTGGCAATGCCTGGAAGTTCACCAGCCAGAAAAGTAATGCCGAAATCGAAGTTGGTATTACTAATAATGACACTGACCCTCATTTTTATGTGCGTGATAATGGTGCCGGTTTTGATATGGCATACGCCGATAAATTATTCGGTGCATTTCAACGACTACATGATAATAACGAGTTTCCAGGAACCGGGATTGGTTTGGCGACAGTGCAGCGCATTATTAATAAACATGGTGGGCGTATCTGGGCAGAGAGCACAGTTGGTCATGGTGCGACATTCCATTTCACGCTAACTCAGGAGTCTACTAATGAACAGTAAGGTAATATTGCTGGTAGAAGATAATCCGGATGATGAGGTACTTACTATCGATGCGCTTGAAGCAAATCATATCGGCAATGAGGTTATTGTGGCACGAAATGGTGTTGAGGCATTGGATTATCTATTTGCTACGGGGCAGTATAAAGGCAAGAGTATGACAGCGTTGCCAGCGGTTGTGTTACTTGATTTGAAGTTGCCAAAAATAGATGGCCTGGAAGTGTTGCGGCGAATTCGTGCTGATGAACGCACGCATTTGCTGCCGGTTGTGATATTGACTTCATCGAATGAAGACGAGGATCGTCTGAAAGGCTATGGCCTGGGCGCCAATAGTTATGTGCGAAAACCGGTCGATTTTGACGAATTTATACGGACTGCCGGCCAGTTGGGACTGTACTGGTTGTTATTAAATCAGTCACCTCAGCAATAATTATTAAACAGTAGTTTGGGTGCCTACTATGAACCGTGACAAAAAATCGATTAGCGCACTTATCGTCGAAGATGTGGAAAGCGATGCGTTGTTGTTGATTGATAATCTTGAGACAGGTGGTTATAAGGTTGACTGGTGTAGAGTCGATACTGAAAAAGCCATGCAGTCTGCATTGCAGCAAGACTGGGATATTGTCTTTTCCGATTTCTCAATGCCAACTTTTAGTGGTGACAGAGCCTTGCGAGTTCTGAGAGATCACGATCTCGATGTGCCACTCATTTTTGTTTCAGGCACAATTGGTGAAGACGTTGCTGTCCAGGCAATGAAGTGCGGTGCACAGGATTATGTCATGAAGGGTAACCTGTCCCGTCTTGCTGTGACCGTTGAGCGGGAATTGCGTGATGCAAGAATGCGACGTGAACGGCGACAGTCTGAGGATACATTACGAAAATTGTCGATGGTGGTTAGTCAGGCTGCAGACAGTGTCTTTATTACTGATCCTAAAGGTCGGATTGAATATATTAACCCGGCATTTATCAAGCTCACTGGTTATACAGAAAGCGAAGCGATGGGAAAAACACCGGCCCTTTTTCGCTCTAGCCATCATGATGCTACATGTTACAAGCAGTTATGGGAAACGATCTTGAGTGGCAATATGTACCAGGGGGTGCTGGTTAATCAGCATAAGGGTGGTAAATTATTTCATGAGGAAAAAATAATTACGGCGCTAAAGGATGAGACCGGTACTGTTACCCACTTTGTTTCAACAGGCAGAGATATTACTGAGCGCGTTCATGCCGAAGAGGCCAGAGCTCGGTTCGCATCTATACTGGAGGCAACACCTGATCTCGTTGCCATTCTCGAAGCCGATGGGCAATTATTACACTTAAATTGCTCGGGTCGTAAATTGCTGGGTTTGAGTCTTATTGAAGATGTTACGAACTACGCATTGGGTGATATATTCCCTGAAAAAATTCGTCAGCAGCTCGCCAGTGAGATTATTCCTGAGGTAATGCGCGTTGGTTCGTGGAGCGGCGAATCACTTCTGACCGTAATGGATAAACATGAAATGCCTGTGTCTCTGGTTGTTCTGGCGCATAACGATGTCAATGGTGAGCTTGAATATCTCTCAACAATTGCCCGTGATATCTCTGAACGAAAACTCTTTGAAGAAGAACTTCGGCATCAGGCTACTCATGACAGCCTGACGAGTTTGCCTAATCGATTTTTTCTGCGGGATCGCTTTGATACAATGCTTGGACATGCACGCCGCCATCAAAATTGCATAGCGGTATTATTCATGGATCTGGATAATTTTAAACGTGTTAATGATAGTCTTGGACATGAAGCTGGTGATTGTTTATTGAAACAGGTAGCCAATCGATTAATGAATACCCTTAGACCAAATGATACGATAGCACGTCTTGGTGGTGATGAATTTGCAATTATTATCGGTGATCTTGCTCGTTCGGAAACGGCTCTGATTATCCTGACGAAGCTTCGCGCTGCATTCGAACGCCCCATAATTATTGGTGTCCATGAGGTCTATGTTACCTTTAGCACAGGCATTTCATTATTTCCACATGATGGCGAACATGTCAAGGATCTACTTCGACATGCTGACACAGCGATGTATCAGGCGAAGGCTTCAGGCTCAGATCAATATCGATTTTACGCCCCAGATATGAACGCTCGCGGGCATGAACTATTACGCCTCGAAGCAGACTTACAACACGCGTTGGAGCACGATGAATTTCGATTATACTATCAACCTCAAATTTCCTTAAAGACTGGTAAGGTGGTTGGCGCTGAAGCGCTGATTCGCTGGCAGCATGCATCGCGAGGGTTGGTTTCACCACTTGATTTCATACCCTTGCTAGAAAATTCGGGTTTAATTATCTATGTTGGCGAATGGGTGTTGCGCGCGGCCTGCAGGCAATACCAACACTGGATGAGTTATGGTTGTGATGACTTCCGTATTTCAGTAAATGTTTCCGCCTGCCAGTTTACCGATAAGGATTTCTTAAGCAAGGTTCGAAGAATTATCGAAGAGGAGAACATGCCCGCTAATAGACTGGAGCTGGAAATCACTGAAAATGTTGTCATGCAAAACCCTGATCATGCGACAGATATACTACGGACTCTTAATGCACTGGGTGTGCGTACTGTAATCGATGATTTCGGCACAGGATATTCTTCGCTTGCCTACCTTAAACGGTTTCCGCTTAATGTTCTAAAAATTGATCGGACCTTCATAAGTGAACTTGATGACAATTCCAGTGACGCAGCGATTGTTGATGCCAGCATCCATCTGGCCCAAAAGTTTAATCTTGAAGTTGTCGCAGAGGGGGTGGAGACTGAGGGACAACTTGAGTATTTGCAGAAACATCATTGTGATATGGTGCAGGGATTTTTTTTCAGTAAACCATTACCACATGTAGAGTTTTTGGCATTTATTAAAGATTATAATGAACGCAAGTTATAAAGTGCTAATTTGTTTTGCGGCAAGCCTACGTAAACACCTGCGATGATTTTAGCAGTTATCGTGTTGCCGTGATTTTAGTTCGGATATGTTTTTCTCCCAGTTCCGTCCATCGAACGGCGTTATTTTTATGTTCGTTATGGTGTCACTCTCCAGGCAGCGTGCATTTATGCTAATGCCATCCGGGTGTGAGCGCGGTATATAAAACGATTTTATGCCACAGGTCTTACAAAACAGGTGCTTTGCTTCATGGCTGTCGAATGAATAAGTCGTCAGGTTATTTTCGCCCTGTAGCAGTCGAAACCTGTCACTGGGGACAATGAGGTGTAAGTAACCAGACCGGGAACAAATGGAGCAGTTACACTCATCGACTTCAAGCTCCGCAGGTGCATCCACCTCGTACCGTACAGCCCCGCAGTGACAGCTGCCTCTGTGTGTTATTTTTTGGTTCATGGTTATCTCCCACCCCGCTGGATTCTACCCCTGCTTGCTTAATCTGACCAGCTTTGTATTATTTGTCCGCTTATGTCGTATTACAGATGACATATTGTCTTTGCTGCTGATAAATCGGGGCAAAAAATTCTTTGTTCACTCTGTTGATTAGCTGCACAGCCAGTCTTATGGTCTTATGCAACGGTGAGTACATAGCACAGGATATTTTAAGCAGCTTCTAATAAGTTGATTTTATCCTTAATGAGCAGCAGCGAGTGGTATCCTGGCTGAGACTACATCTGGTATTAAGTTGAAGTCTACTACTCTGGTCTTGCCGTCGCGGGGTGCTTTTCTAATATTGCTTAGCTTCACGATTTAATACTCGTTGTAAAGGATTGAGCGGCATTGGATAGCGTCCTGCCAGCATGCCAGATTATTCCCAACTCACGTTTGAATTGCAGGTTAGGAAAACGTAACACCTTTAAAGAGCGGTTGATCATAGTGCGCGGTAAGACACTCCAGCCTAAACCGATACTAACCAGCATGCGTACTGTTTCGAGTGAGTTTGTCGACATGGCCGTGGTGGACAGCGGTTTTTTGACTTTCGCGAAGGCCGTCTGGATGATTTCTCGGGTATAGGTTCCATGTTCGGGCAGGATCGCCGGTTGTTCGAGGAGTATCTCCAGATTCAGGTCGGTCCACTTCGCCAATGGACTGCTCGCACTGATCATAATGTCCATCGGGTCATCCCAGACCTTTCTATAGCGTAGCGCCGATTCTGCTTCCTGTGGCAGTGTGACAATGCCAAGTTCGACATCGCCATGAATGACCTGTTGCCAGACCGCCTCCGAGGCGAGGAAATGCAGGTCCAGTACTACGTCAGGATACTGATGATGATAGGCGCTCAATACTGATGGAAGCCTGTGTAGTCCGATATGATGGCTGGTGCCGAGGCTGAGTCTACCGCCAATCTTGCCACTTAGGTTTCGAATGACCCGGCGACTATCTTCGAGTTCATCCAGAATTTTACGGGCGCGTGGCAATAAAGCCCGGCCTGCCTCGGTAAGGCTGACGTGACGACCAATGCGGTCGAACAGCGCGACATCCAGCTCTGCCTCCAGTGAAGCGATTCTTTTACTGATAGCAGGCTGAGTCAGGAACAAGTGCTCCGAGGCGATCGAAAACGAACCCGTCTCGGCAACACTCAGAAATGTCTTTAAGTTATTGATATCCATGCAAGTAATATGATTTTTTTGACTAAGCTAAGTCTAGCATAATATAACTATACGGAATGATAAATATGAAAAATATGAATTTGAGTTATATAACATTTGTCGATAGCATGAGGGTCAGCTATCACCGGGATGGAACAAATGACGACAATGGCATACCCCTGGGACGCCGGGGATTATGCCCAGCACTCTGCGGTACAGGCCCGCTGGGCGAGTGAATTGTTGGTCAAGCTGGAATGGCCCTTGTCGCATGACGTACTTGATCTTGGCTGTGGTGATGGCAAGGTATCGGCATTATTAGCGGGCCGGGTTCGGCAGGGATCGGTGACGGGTATTGATGCTTCACCAGAAATGGTGGCGTTGGCTTGTCGTTACCATGCTGAAAAAGATACCGCTAATTTACGCTTCGTTCAAATGGACGCACGTGAGCTGAGCTTTGATAGGCAATTTGATGTGATTTTCTCCAATGCCGTTTTGCACTGGATTGAGGAACATCCGCAAGTCCTGGCGGGATGCCAGGGGGCATTGCGTCCAGGCGGGCGGTTATTATGACAAATGGGTGGCCGAGGCAATATGGAAACACTGCTTGGCACTGTGGATGAGCTGGTACAGCAGGCGAAGTGGCAAAAATACTTTTCCGACTTCGCACAGCCCTATTATTTTTATGCCCCTGCTGACTATGAATCCTGGCTACCGAAGGCAGGTTTCTGCCCGGAACGTGTCGAGTTGATCCCGAAGGTCATGCAACATCAGGGGCGTGCTGGATTGACCGGTTGGTTGCGGACTACCTGGATGCCTTACACTGGACGCGTCCCCGTGGATATGCGTGAGGAACTGCTGGATGACATGGTCACGGCCTACTTGCGAGCTTATCCGCTGGATGATCAGGGCATGGCGAGTGTTGGCATGATGCGTCTCGAAGTCGAGGCCTTTAAAGTTGAAGCAAGTAGTAGAGGTAAGCATGGCTAAGAAAACTTTATACGATAAATTGTGGGATGCCCATGTGGTGCGTGATAATGGCGATGGCACCGCACTTATATATATAGACAGGCACCTGGTTCATGAGGTGACTTCACCGCAAGCCTTTGAAGGTCTGAGGCTTGCCGGGCGTAAACCCTGGCGTACGGATACTAATCTCGCAACACCGGATCATAATGTGCCGACGACCGACCGCGCCAGCGGCATTGCAGACCCTGTCTCGCGTATCCAGGTAGAAACGCTGGATGACAACTGCACCGAGTTTGGCATTACCGAATTCAAGATGGACGACATCCGCCAGGGGATCGTACACGTCATCAGCCCGGAGCAGGGTGCCACCTTGCCGGGTATGACCTTAGTTTGTGGGGATTCTCATACTTCGACACATGGTGCGCTGGGGGCCTTGGCACACGGCATCGGCACTTCCGAGGTTGAGCATGTCCTGGCGACGCAGTGCCTGGTGCAAAGTAAATCTAAAACTATGTTGATCAGTGTTGATGGAAAAGTCGGCACTGGCGTGACGGCCAAAGATATTGTGCTGGCCATTATCGGTAAGATTGGTACCGCCGGTGGGACCGGTTATGCCATTGAATTTGGTGGTGAAGCGATTCGTGATTTATCTATCGAAGGCCGTATGACGGTGTGCAATATGGCGATTGAAGGTGGGGCGCGTGCCGGTATGGTCGCCGTTGATGACAAGACTATCGAATATGTGAAAGGTCGTCCCTATGCGCCGAAAGGTGAACAGTGGGAGCAAGCAGTAGCACAGTGGCAGGATTTACATAGTGATGCCGATGCGAAGTTTGATGCCGTAGTACATCTGGATGCTGCGTCGATACAACCACAAGTAACCTGGGGTACGTCACCTGAAATGGTCGTGGCGGTTAACGGTAAAGTGCCTGATCCAAAAAATGAATCCGATGCAGTTAAGGAGGATGGAATGCAAAAGGCTTTAGCCTATATGGGGCTACAGGCCAATACACCCATCACCGAGATTGTCGTGGACAAGGTGTTTATCGGTTCATGCACGAACTCGCGTATTGAAGACCTGCGTGCGGCAGCAGAGGTCGCGAAAGGTCGCAAGGTGGTAGCGAACGTGAAGTTAGCCATGGTCGTACCGGGTTCCGGTCTGGTGAAACAACAGGCGGAGAAAGAAGGTCTGGATAAGATTTTTATCGAAGCCGGTTTTGAATGGCGCGATCCGGGTTGCTCTATGTGTCTGGCTATGAATGCGGATCGTCTGGAACCGGGTGAGCGATGTGCCTCGACCTCGAATCGTAACTTTGAAGGCCGACAGGGGCAGGGTGGCCGTACTCATTTAGTCAGTCCAGCGATGGCGGCAGCGGCGGCCGTCACAGGTCACTTTGTCGACGTTCGCGAATTGTAAGGAATAAGAAAATGGAAAAATTTGAAACGCTAACCGCAATCGTCGCACCGATGGATCGACCCAATGTCGATACCGATGCGATTATTCCTAAACAGTTTTTAAAATCAATTAAGCGCAGTGGCTTTGGACCAAACCTGTTTGATGAATGGCGCTATCTCGATCACGGCGAGCCGGGCATGGACAATAGCAAGCGCCAGATTAATCCTGACTTTGTCTTGAATCAGCCCCGCTATCAGGGTGCCAGAATTTTAATTGCCCGTGAGAACTTTGGCTGTGGTTCATCTCGTGAGCATGCGCCATGGGCATTAGCAGACTTTGGTTTTAAAGTCATTATTGCACCAAGTTTTGCCGATATCTTTTATAGCAACAGTTTTAAAAATGGCATCCTGCTGATTAAGCTGGACATTGATGTGGTTGACCAGTATTTCAAAGAAGTCGCCGCCACTGACAGTTATCAGTTAACAGTAGACCTTGCGGCACAGAGCATTACGAAACCGAATGGAGACGTTATTAAATTTGATATCGATGAATTTCGTAAACACCGTCTGCTGCAAGGTCTGGATGACATTGGTCTGACGCTGCAACATGTAGTAGATATTAAAGCCTACGAAGAAAAACGCAAACAGCAGACGCCGTGGTTATTTTAGTGACAAGTTTCGTAGTGCGAGTGACGAGGTTCGTGTTAATGCTTTTACCTCGATGCTCGTAACTCGTGACATCTAAACGTTAGTATTACCTCTCTAATTGCAGGAAAATAGAAATGACGAAAAAGATCTTAATTCTCCCAGGTGATGGTATTGGTCAGGAGATTGTTGCTGAAGCAGTAAAAGTGATTAAGGCACTACAAGCCGATGGTCTTGATGTGGAAATGCACGAAGGACTGGTTGGCGGTACGGCGTATGATGCTACCGGCACACCACTGCCAGAAGAGACACTCAAGCTCGCGAAAGAATCTGATGCGGTGTTATTAGGTGCCGTGGGCGGTTATAAATGGGAGTCACTGGATATTTCGGTTCGTCCGGAAAAAGGACTGCTTGGCCTGCGTGCCGAGTTGGATCTGTTTGCTAATCTTCGACCTGCAATTTTATATCCACAGCTGGCCGATGCTTCGACACTGAAGCCGGAAGTCGTATCGGGTCTGGATATAATGATCGTTCGCGAACTAACTGGTGGGATTTATTTTGGTAAGCCTCGTGGTGTCCGCACACTCAAAAATGGCGAACGTGAAGGGTACAACACTCTGATCTACCGTGAATCTGAAGTGAAGCGCATTGCACAGGTGGCATTTGATATTGCCCGTAAACGTAACAGCAAAGTCTGTTCAGTGGATAAAGCCAATGTGCTGGAATGTACCGAGATGTGGCGTGAAACGGTGATTGCATTGCATAAAAACAATCCTGATATCGAGCTCTCACACATGTATGTCGATAACGCCGCCATGCAGCTGGTGCGTGCCCCCAAGCAGTTTGACGTCATGGTGACGACGAATATGTTTGGCGACATACTGTCTGATTGCGCTGCGATGTTGACAGGCTCCATCGGCATGTTGCCATCAGCCTCATTAAATGCCAAAGGTCAGGGTATGTACGAACCCATTCATGGGTCGGCACCGGATATCGCGGGTCAGGGCATTGCCAATCCCTTAGCCACCATTTTGTCGGTTGCGATGATGCTGCGTTATTCGTTGAATGAAAATGCCATGGCCGAACGTATTGAAAAGGCAGTCGACAAGGTTCTGGACCAGGGCCTGCGTACTGCAGATATCTATTCAGACGGTATGAGCAAAGTCGGTACAGCGGCAATGGGTGATGCAGTAGTTGCCGCGTTGCGGCAATAGTAAGGAGTTGCCAGCTGCGAGTATTACCCGCGATGTCCCTCGCATCTTGGAATTTGTAAATTGTGATTGGATATTGCGCAGCACTTTAAAAAAATTGTTCGAGAGGATATGCAGAAATGAAAAGAGTTGGATTTGTTGGTTGGCGCGGGATGGTTGGCTCGGTACTAATGCAACGTATGCGCGAAGCAAATGATTTTGCTGATATTGAACCAGTATTCTTTACCACATCCCAGGCTGGTTCAGCCGGGCCGGATGTGGGTAAAGATGTGCCCGTTCTTAAAGATGCCAAAAGCATTGAGGAATTGAGTGCAATGGAAGTCATCGTTACCTGCCAGGGTGGCGATTACACCAATGCGATTTATCCAGAGCTACGTAAGTCAGGCTGGAAGGGTTACTGGATCGATGCGGCTTCAAGTCTGCGCATGAAAGATGACAGTATCATTGTGCTCGACCCTGTCAACGAAAAGGTGATTAAAAATGGTCTGGCCAGCGACATTAAGACATACGTCGGCGGTAACTGTACTGTTAGTCTGATGCTGATGGCGATCGGTGGTTTGTTTGAAAATGACCTGGTCGAATGGATTACGCCGATGACTTACCAGGCCGCCTCGGGTGCCGGTGCACAGAATATGCGTGAACTGATTCGTCAAATGGGTGCTATCAATGACAATGTCAAAGCGCTCAACGATGATCCTGCCACCGCGATTCTTGAAATCGACAAACAGATCACTGATTTTATACGTTCGGACGCTTATCCAATGGAAAAATGGCCAGCCCCGCTGGCGGCAAGCCTGATCCCCTGGATCGATGTACCACTGGAAAGCGGCCAAAGCAAAGAAGAATGGAAGGCGCAGGTTGAAACTAACAAGATTCTTGGTCGCTCAAACAATCCAGTTCCTATTGATGGATTATGTGTTCGCATTGGCGCGATGCGTTGTCACTCACAGGCACTGACGATCAAAATGAAAAAAGACGTTCCGCTGGATGAAATTAATGACATGCTGGCGGCCCATAACGACTGGGTCAAAGTCATCGCTAATGAACCCAGGGTTACGGTTAAAGAACTAACGCCTGCAGCTGTAACTGGTACTTTAACTGTGCCTGTCGGTCGTATGCGCAAGTTATCGATGGGTAGCGACTATCTGTCAGCCTTTACTGTTGGCGACCAGCTATTGTGGGGTGCAGCAGAACCATTGCGCCGGATGTTACGCATCTTGCTGGCGGCATAATGACAAATAAAATTAATCTTGCTGTTGTTGGCGCAACTAGCCTGAAAGGTGAAGCCTTCGTATCGAAATTATTTGATGCGGAGCTCGATTTCGGCGAGGTGTTTTTACTCGATACTGAATCCATGGCTGGTGAGCATGTTGAATTTGGGCGAAAGGACAAGCTGGTAAAATCGGCCGCTGACTTTGATTTTACAAAAGTGCAGCATGTCGTGCTTATTGGTGATGCCCAATTAACTGAAAATGTTTATCCTGCTATTGAAAGGGCAGGCTGTTCAGTGATTGATGCAAGTAGTTTTCTGGGGCAAAAAGCTGATGTCAGTCTCGCCACTTTAATAGAGGACGATCATGTTCCTGCGGTAGTGGCCATTCCTGAAGCCACCACACTACAGTTATGGATTGTGTTGCAGCCACTATTACAGGAAACCTCCATCAGTAGTATAAGTGTTTCTGTTGCGCAGTGTGCCGCACAGGGTGGTAAAGCGGCACTCGATGATCTAGGTCAGCAGACTGCACGCTTGCTTAATTTTCAGGACGCCAACCCCGCCTTTTTTGCAAAGCAGTTGGCATTCAATTTACTTCCTCAGGTCGGAGAACTCACTGACAATGGTGATACGGAAATGGAGACCGTGGTGCGACAACAAATCTCCCGGCTATTTGTGTTATCGCGCGATGAAATCGACATCACCATGCTCTGGTCGCCAGTCTTTTATGGTGACGTGGCTACCGTCTCTCTTCAGACTCAGGATAGCGTTGCCATGGCATATATTGGCGAGCAGTGGCAAGTGAATCCATTGATAAATTTTTCGGCGACACAGTTGCAGACACCTGTTACTGAGGCATCCGGTAAAGGTATTATCAATCTGGGCCGTCTGCGTACATGGCAAACACCTGCGGACAACACACACGTATCATTTTGCGCCATGGCAGACCCGATTCAGCTCATTGCCGCGATGTGTCTTTTAGTGTTAAAAAATCAGCTATTGGGTTAATCTCGCCGATAGTGTTGCAGGCGGCTCATTCCTCTAAAGTAGTTATTGAAATTTAAAGAGAAAATTTCATTTTTCTTTGATTTCAGCTATAGTTACTGCAAACTTATAAAGATTATTCGAGCTTTCATTGGATAACTTATTGAAAAATAAGATAATTCACACCCCTGAGTGCCATGCGGCTATGGGGGGATTTATGGAGTGGAGAGAAAAAATGGCACGAAAGCTGTTTGTCATGTTGGCCGCTACGGTCCTTACGGTAATGCCTCTATCAGTCAATGCCCTGGGCTTTGGCAACATTCGAGTCACTTCAGCGCTCAACGAACGCATGGATGCTGAAATCGATTTGCTTGGTGCAACGGCTAATGATGTGAAAGACCTGAAAGTTGGTCTCGCAACACAGAATGCTTTTCTGCGAGCGGGGATTGATCGCAGTGCACCGCTTCTAGGATTGAGCTTTAGTGTCAAGCGCCATTCAAATGGTACTTACTATATTAAAATGACATCAAGCGATAATATTCGCGAACCCTTCCTGAACTTTCTTCTTGAGATGAACTGGAAGAATGGCCGTATGCTGCGTGAATACACGGTCCTGCTGGATCCCCCGGATCGAATGCAACGCCAATCGACAGTCGTGGCGACACCACAGACCCAGGCACCTGCAAGTATCGCGAAAGAAGAAAAAATGGCGGCGGCCAAACAGGAGTCGCCTTTCATACCGGCACCAGTGCCTGCCCCCATTGTCAAACCCGAACCGACACAACAGGTCGATGATGGCAAGCCCTTTCCCAGTATTCCCTTAACGGAATACAAAGATAAAGATGCTCAAGCCGCCGAGAGTCAGACACCAGAAGTAGCAGAAGTGAAACCGGAACCTGTTAAGCCAGCGCCGGCAATGGAGCCGCTTATCCCGGAGCCTGAAAAGGCGACCCCGACAGAGCAGGCAACAGCGGCTGATTCGGCTGCACCAATGGCTCAAGATGAGCAGAAGACGGCGGCGAAGACTGAAGAGCAGCCATTTGAAGACGTCGATCAACTCTACCCGACGATTCCGCTATCAGCGTATACGGATGTTGCGGCAACCGATCAGACGGGTGGATCTACAGCACCGGCACCGGCAGCGGCAACGGGTAGCCTTGATTATGGCATCACGCAAAAAGGCGATCGTCTGTGGACCATCGCTGCAAAACTCCGCAAAAATAAATCCGTTACCATTGATCAGGTAATGATGGCACTTTTGAAGAGTAATCCGGCCGCCTTTGTTAAGGGTAATGTACATCGGATGAAAGTCGGTCAGGTGTTACGTATTGAGGACCCGAGCCTGTTAACGGCAATGAGTGCGAAACAGGCGGCGCAGGAATATGCGACTCAAACACAGGCCTGGGAGGAATATCGCCAGCAAGTCGCGGCCGCCAAGACTGCCGCGCAACCAGAAATGGCCAGTGACGCTGGTCAGCAGACACCTGCAGAGACTCAACAGGCGAATACACCTGAGGGTGAATTGGTGCTATCTGCGCCTGAGGCACCCGACCTCACCGCTGGAGTTGGTACGGCTCAAGGGAAGGCCGCTAAGACCAGCAAATCGGATGCCGATCTCCTGCGTGAGGAAGTTCGCAAGACGCTGGCACAGGCCAAGACTGAACAGGGTCAAAACACGGCCTTAAATGAACACTTACGGGAGTTAGAAGGTGAAGTGAGCAACCTGCAGCGTTCGATGACGGTTAAGGACGATGAGCTTGCCGCACTGCAACAGCAGCTGAGTGCCATTAATAAGTCAAAAGCATCGGTAGCCGATGAAACGGCCGCAGATAGCACGGCGGCGACTGATACGGCGACACCTGAAAATGAATCCCCGGCAAAAGAGACTCCGCCTGTAGAGACCTCGCCACCACAGGCGGCCATGGCACCTGAGACACCGGCGACGCCAGAAACACCTGCTGGAGACCTGACGGCACAGTCAGGACTGGCGGCCAAACCAGAGGCACAGCCGACACCACCGATAGCACCAGTGCAGGTGACACCACCAGAGCCTGGATTTATGGATAAGGCGATTGCGACTCTGGGTGGCGTGATCGCCGCTGCCGGGGGAGCACTGAGTACCTTCTCAATCGCGCCCCTGTATCTCGGTGTCATCGGTGCTGCTGTTGTCTTGCTGATAATCCTGACAATTATCCTGCTCAAACGTCGCAAGACAGCTGATAATTTCCAGGAGAGTATCCTTTCCGGGGCTGCCGTTGAGACAGCGAGTGAATCCGCGCCAGTGTCAGCGGCTGAACCTGCCTCCCTGGACACCAACTTTTCCGAAGAGTCCTCGTTCCTTAGTGATTTTGCGATAAGTGGTGCAGGTGCCATTCAGACGGAAGATAGTGAAGTAGACCCGCTGACGGAGGCAGATGTCTTCATGGCCTATGGTCGCCACGAAGCTGCCGAAGAGCGGTTGGTAGAGGCGATTAAGCAGGATCCAAACCGTAAAGAGCTAAAGCTTAAATTGCTCGAACTCTATAACACCACCAAGAATCGTGATTCATTTGAACCATTGGCCGAAGAATTCTATGCCGGCATGGGGGAGAGTGCCGATGGCGACCCGATGTGGGAGAAAGTGCTGGTAATGGGTGCTGAGATCGCGGCGGATAATCCGTTATTCAGCAATGCCCCGACGGCCTCTCTGCACCAGACGGAAGAAGATTTTTCGGATGTCTCCAACGCCAGCCTGAGTGACAGCCAGGTCATGGACATTGGGCTTGATACAGGTGTTTTCCAGACAAGTGATTTTGATGCGCTGGATGGATCACCGGCGTCGTCTGCGGCACCTGAAGATGAGAGCAGTGGTGCGCTGGACTTTAATCTCGATTTTGGTGAAAGCGATGCTACGGCCGATGAGAGCACGGCCAGCCTGGATTTTAACCTCGGTGATGATGACGAGGATACGGCAACCCTGGATGCCCCGTCATCCCTACCGGATGCCACGGAGGCCGAGAGCGAAGAAGATAAACCGACCGAGATGGATCTGGATTTTAATTTTGATTCCTCCATGGAGTCTGATAATAACGAACCTACAATGAGCATGAAGGCCCCGGATCTGGATGAAAGTGATATGTCGCTCGATTTTGATATGGGTGAGGCCGCGAGCGAAAGCACACCTTCTATCGATCTGGATATGACGGAAGAGACGCCCGCACAAGCGCCGGCCGATGAGGAGTTTTCATTGGACCTTGGTGCTGAAGAAACGGCGGGTGGCTTAGATCTTAATCTGGATGCCACTGATGCCTCGACAGATATGGATGACGTTGGTGCGGTCGATGAAGTCGGTACCAAGCTGGATCTGGCCAAGGCCTATATTGATATGGGTGACCCGGAGGGTGCTCGTAGTATCCTCGATGAAGTAATGGAAGAGGGTAATAGCAGCCAGAAGCAGGAAGCACAACAACTGATTCAACAAATCGTTTAGCCCAATGCATCCGGTTATCCGGATCATCACGTTTTTAATTATTGCCATTTTGTTGGCGCGCGCCCATCCCATGCAAATGGGGTGGGTGTTGTGCGTTATCGGTCTGACATTTATGTTTGAATCTGGCAACGGACTCAGTGCAGCAGTCAAATTATTATGGCGCGTACGCTGGTTAATATTATCGATATTAATGATCTATGTCTGGATGCCGGTAGGTACGTTGTCAGAATCATTATGGCTGGCATTTCATCGGGTGACATTACTTGCAACGATGCTGTTTGCCTTGCAGGCTTTGGTATTAAACATGCCGCGTGACGAGATCGTCATCGGCTTATATGTCGTTCTTTTGCCGTTAAGTTTTATTGGTATATCTCGTGAGCAACTGGTGATGCGATTAATATTGACCATGGATAGCGTTAAGCAGCTTCCCGCAGTTCTTAAATTATCTGTCGCAACGGATGACAAGACGGGCTCTCGTTTAAAACGGATTACAGAGCGACTGATAAGTGCCATTAGCCGAATACTTTTGTATTCTGAAGATGTTTCGCACGAGGCGATTTGTATTCACACGGATAATGTCGTGCCGCTATGGCAGTGGTTAGTGCCGCTATTCATCCTGTGTATCTTTTTTACGTTGCCCTGGTGAGCAAGCTTAGTCATGCGTATTGCCGCGGGTATCGAATATAATGGTCTACCTTATTGTGGCTGGCAATGGCAGGATCATTCTCCCTCCGTACAGCAGGAAGTTGAGCAGGCACTTTCGATAGTTGCCGATCACGAGGTGAAGGTTGTCTGCGCCGGCCGTACTGATACGGGGGTGCATGCGACCGGCCAGGTGATCCACTTTGATACCGAGGCCGAGCGCAGTGATTGGTCATGGTTGCGCGGGACCAATTCTAACTTGCCCCGTTCGGTTGGCGTGCTCTGGGTGAAACCGGTGCCCGATGAATTTCATGCGCGGTTTAGTGCCATTCGACGTGCCTATCGCTATATCATCAATAATCGGCGTGAACGACCAGTCATCCTTGATGGACAGGTGACCTGGCAATTTAAACCACTGGATGTGCTGCGGATGCAGGCGGCAGCGACTTTTCTCCTCGGTCAACATGATTTCTCCTCCTATCGTGCCGCCGGTTGTCAGGCCAAAAGCCCGGTACGGGAGATATACAAACTCACACTGACACGACAGGCCGATATGATTTTTCTGGACATCGAAGCCAATGCCTTTTTGCAGCACATGGTCCGCAATATTGCCGGTGTGCTGATGACCATTGGTGCCGGCGAGGCAGAGATAGGTTGGTCGAAAGAAGTCCTTGAACATCAGGACCGGAGGCTTGGCGGAATTACGGCATCGCCAGCCGGGCTGTATTTGACCCAGGTGCACTATCCGGAGAGATTTCGTGTCCCGGTGAACACTAAGCACGTTTTTAGTTAGTAACCTGCCCGACCCGTAACAAAGTCAGCCTAATTGCGCTTACGCTAATGGCCTCCTGCCCTGGCATACTGTAAAATCAACGGCTTTGCTAAAGACCTCAGGGGCGGCAATGCGCACGCGAGTGAAAATCTGTGGTATTACCCGTCAGGAAGATGGTCTGGCAGCGGCACAGTTGGGCGCTGATGCGATAGGATTAGTGTTCTACGAAAAGAGCCCGCGTTATGTTAGCCCGCTGGAGGCGCGGTCAATCACCTCGGCCTTACCACCTTTTATCTGTAAGGTGGGTCTGTTTGTGGATGCACCGGTAGCACAGGTGGAACAAACGCTGATTGATACCCGACTGGATTTGCTGCAGTTTCATGGAAATGAATCCGCCGACTACTGTGAACAGTTTGGGATACCATATATCAAGGCACTACGTATGCGCGAAAATATTAATGTCGCTGCCGCCGCGGAAGAATATCGTCATGCCGCTGGGATTTTGCTGGATACTTATCAGGCGGGCGTGGCGGGGGGGACGGGACAGGTCTTCGACTGGACTCTGGTGCCAGCCGATCTTCCTGTGTCGATTATCCTCGCTGGTGGTCTCACGGTGGCGAATGTGGCGGCAGCGATAAGCTGTGTGCGTCCCTATGCCGTTGACGTCAGTGGCGGGGTCGAGAGCGCAAAAGGTATTAAAGATGCCGCCAAAATGGCGGCACTGATGAATGAGGTAAAACGTGTCGTCAACTGAAAAATACAATTTACCCGATGACCGCGGTCACTTTGGTCAGTACGGTGGCCAGTTTATGGCCGAGACGTTAATGGAACCAGTTGCCGAACTGACTCGTGCTTATCACCATTATATGCAGGATCCAGTATTTCAGGCCGAACTGGATAAGGAATTACAACACTACGTAGGTCGCCCATCGCCACTTTATTACGCCGAACGCTGGTCCAGCATGCTTGGCGGGGCGAAGGTCTATCTCAAGCGTGAAGACCTGAATCACACCGGCGCGCATAAGATTAACAACACAGTTGGCCAGGCCTTACTGGCGAAACGCATGGGTAAGACGCGCATCATTGCGGAGACTGGCGCTGGCCAGCATGGCGTGGCCTCGGCGACGGTCGCGGCACGACTGGGGATGGAATGCGTTGTCTATATGGGTGAAGAAGACACCCAGCGACAGGCGATGAATGTTTATCGGATGAAACTCCTCGGCGCCAAAGTAGTGCCGGTCACGACCGGCTCACGTACCCTGAAAGACGCTCTCAACGAAGCCATGCGTGACTGGGTGACCAATATCGATAACACCTTCTACATCATCGGTACCGTTGCTGGACCACATCCTTATCCTGCCATGGTAAGAGATTTTCAGGCGATCATTGGCCGTGAGACCAGGGAACAGATTCAGTTACACGAAGGCCGTCAGCCAGACGCCCTGGTTGCCTGTGTCGGTGGTGGGTCTAATGCGATTGGGCTTTTTTATCCTTTTATCGATGACACTGAAGTCGCGATGTATGGCGTAGAGGGTGCTGGTCATGGACTGGATACAGGCCGTCATGCGGCGGCACTGTGCGCAGGCGCACCTGGTGTACTGCATGGAAATCGTACCTACCTGTTGGAAGATGCCCACGGCCAGATTATCGAGACACACTCAGTCTCGGCAGGGCTGGACTATCCGGGTGCCGGGCCAGAGCATGCCTGGCTGAAGGACGCAGGCCGAGCCCAGTACGTGGCAGTTACCGATAACGAGGCACTGGATGCCTTTCATGACCTGACCCGTATCGAGGGGATAATTCCGGCGCTAGAGTCCAGTCATGCCCTGGCGTATGTCAAAAAGCTGGCACCGACCATGAACAAAGATCAGATTATCGTGGTCAACTTGTCAGGACGGGGTGATAAGGACATACATACCGTGGCCGCCCATGAGGGGATCGAATTATGAGTCGAATCGAAACCCGCTTTGCCTCCCTGAAGGCCGCGGGAAAAAAGGCCCTGATTCCCTATGTGACGGCTGGCGACCCGGGACCCAGTGTCACTGTACCCCTGATGCACAAAATGGTCGCAGCAGGGGCCGATATCATTGAGCTGGGTGTACCCTTTTCCGACCCGATGGCAGAGGGACCGGTCATTCAGAAGGCCATGGAGCGTGCCCTGACACACGATGTGACCTTGACGGAAGTGCTGGGCATGGTGAACACTTTTCGTCAGCAGGATGATGCTACCCCGGTCCTGCTGATGGGGTATGCCAACCCGATTGAGGTGATGGGGTATCGCCAATTCGCCGAAAATGCAGCCGAAGCGGGTGTCGATGGTGTCCTGATTGTCGATATGCCCCCGGAAGAGGCTGTTGAGCTGTTAGTCGAGACACAGGCCAGGGGTCTGGACGTGATATTTCTGGTGTCGCCCACAACGACGGATGAGCGGATCCAGCTTGTCTCTCACGCGGGGAGTGGTTTTGTCTATTACGTCTCCCTGAAGGGGGTGACGGGTGCAGGTCACCTGAATGTTCAAGAGGTTGCGCAGAAAGTCACCAACATTAAACGCTTTGCCCAGCTTCCCGTCTGTGTGGGATTTGGCATTAAGGATGCTGAATCTGCGAGCCAGATTGCCAGGGTCGCCGATGGTGTGGTAGTGGGCAGTGCCCTGGTGAAAAAGATTCAGGAAAATCTGGGGCAGACCGATAAAATTGAAGCGGCGATCGCAGACCTGTTAAGCGCGATGCGTAACGCAATGGATCGCGAAAAATCGTGATCTATGTCGAATGTTAATCCGATAGAAATACGTTAGAATTTACCATATGAACTGGTTCACAAAATTACTACCAAGCCGTATCCGTACCGAAGGCGGCTCTAAAAAGAGCGTCCCCGAAGGTCTGTGGGCAAAATGCACCTGCTGTGGTGCCGTACTCTATCGTGCCGAGCTGGAACGTAATGATGATGTCTGTCCCAAGTGCGACCATCATATGCGTATCGGCGCACGTCGGCGACTTGAAAGTTTTCTCGATGAAGACACTGGCATTGAGATCGGCTCCGAGTTAAAACCGGTCGATGCGCTAAAGTTCAGAGACCTGAAAAAATATAAGGATCGCATTACCCAGGCACAAAAAACCACGAACGAAAGTGACGCCCTGATTGTGATGCACGGCGAGGTGAAAGGCTTGCCGCTGGTCGTCGCGGCTTTTGAATTCAGGTTTATGGGTGGCTCGATGGGTTCGGTGGTCGGCGAGCGTTTTGTACGCGCGGTCAATTTCTGTCTGCAACATAATATTCCTCTGGTATGTTTTTCAGCCAGTGGTGGAGCCCGTATGCAAGAGGCCCTGTTTTCACTTATGCAAATGGCCAAGACCAGTGCGGCACTGACGAAACTGAGTCAACGCGGCATTCCTTTTATCTCTGTTATGACGGACCCTACGATGGGTGGCGTCTCCGCCAGCCTGGCGATGCTGGGAGATTTGAATCTGGCCGAACCGAATGCCCTGATAGGCTTTGCCGGGCCGAGGGTCATCGAGCAGACTGTGCGTGAAACTCTACCCGAAGGCTTTCAGCGTAGTGAGTTTTTACTGGAACATGGCGCCATCGATATGATCGTCGATCGCCGTGATATGCGCGACAAGATTGCCCGTATCCTGTCGATCATGACGCACAAAACAGCGCATTAATCCCCCTTCACTCAAGACTGAGCAGCGAAAGCCACACATGCGCTTTTCTACGCTAACAGACTGGTTGCTGTGGCAAGAGCAACTCCACGCCGAGGAGATCGAACTGGGTCTCGAGCGTGTTTGTCAGGTCTTCCAGCGGCTTCATTCTGGACGGCCTGATGGTAAAGTGATTTCCGTGGCAGGCACGAATGGTAAAGGCTCGAGTGTTGCCATGCTGGAGGCCATTCTGCTTGCCGCCGGTTACCGAGTCGGCACTTATACATCACCACATTTATTGCACTATAACGAGCGTGTCCGCCTTCAGGGCAAGCCGGTGAGTGATGCGTTTCTTTGTGATGCCTTTGAACGAATCGATCAGGCGCGTGCCGAGATATCACTGACATATTTTGAGTTTGGTACCCTCGCAGCACTGGATATTTTTTATCGTCAGCCCCTGGATGTGCTCATTCTTGAAGTTGGCATGGGTGGCCGACTGGATGCGGTCAATATTGTGGATGCCGATGTGGCATTGATTACAGCGATTGATATCGATCACGAAAAATGGCTGGGTACTGATCGTGAGACGATTGGTTTCGAAAAGGCCGGAATTATGCGTCCGCAGCGCCCCGTCATTTGCAGCGACCCGGCGATACCGCAGAGTGTGATCCAGCACGCGCAGGCGATTGGAGCGTCACTTTATTGTCTGGGAAAAGCGTTTTCCGCCGAACCTGAAATGAATGGTTGGACGTTTTACGATAGCGGCCGCGTCAAGCGAAATGCGTTACCCCATCCTGCCTTACGCGGTACGCATCAATTGCAGAATGCCGCTGGTGTGCTGAAAGTACTACAGTGCCTCGATGTGGACTTGTCTGTGACCTCTCAGGCCCTGCGCGAAGGACTGCTATCGGTTAGCCTGCCAGGCCGATTTCAAGTCATTCCAGGAGACGTGCCGATTATCCTGGATGTGGCGCATAACCCTCAATCCGCCATGGTCTTGTCGCAGATGCTTAGTGAGCAGCCGTGCCAGGGCCGGACCCTGGCCGTCGTTGGGATGCTGGCAGATAAGCCCATTGAGGCGACGTTGAGGTCACTTATACCCGGTATCGATGCGTGGTTTCTAGGCTCGCTTAACAAGGTTTCTCGTGGTGCGAAGGCTAAAGTATTACAGACTGCCCTAACCGGCGTGAAGGCCAGCACGACGCGCTATCCTGACGTTACACAGGCCTATCGTGCTGCGCGTTCGCAAGCGATCTGCGGGGATCGTATTGTCGTCTTCGGATCGTTCTATACAGTGGCAGAGGTCATGCTTCAGACCGTATAATGCGGATTTTAACGGTTGCAGGAATATTTCGTTGGACGATCGCCTCAAACAACGTCTCGTCGGAGCCATAGTTCTGGTCGCCCTGGCGGTCATTTTTATTCCCATGATTCTTGACGGGGAGCATGGCCGGACGCTGCCACCTTTTGGTCAGGCAATCCCGGAGAAGCCTGCTGTCTTAAAAGACCTTGAGGCGGACAAAATACCGCCAGTGGCTGTACCACCGCCCCCTGGGATTGTTGAACGCCAGTTGGTGGATAAGAATACAGCGACGCTGAAACCGGAGACCACTGCTGTTGTGAAGACGACGCCAGCAACATCGGCAACCCGCACAGCAACAACGCCAGTAGCCAAAAAAGCAGTAAAGGCCTGGGTGGTGCAGGTTGGGAGTTTTACCAGCCGTAAAAATGCCATGGCGTTAAGTAATAAATTGCGTAAACAACAATACCCAGCCTTTGTTGAGGCGGTCAAGACAGGTGGCAACTGGACCTATCGAGTGCGGGTTGGACCAGAAGTTCGGCGTAGTTCATCTGAGGCGACCCAGAAAGCGTTACGCATGAAATTAAAGATCAATGGTGTCGTCATGGAGCATCCCTGATGAGCTGGGTTGATGTTGGGATTATTCTGATTGTACTGATCTCGGTGTTGATCAGTCTGATGCGTGGTTTTGTTAAGGAAGCGCTATCCCTGACGGGCTGGGTGCTGGCCTTCTGGGTTGCCTTGACCTTTGCGGGTGGCTTCTCTCGCTTCTTCAGGACTTCGATCGAAGATCCAACGTTTCGACTGCTGGCGGCCTTTGTGGTGTTATTCGTCGTGACGTTGATTCTTTCCGCAGTGGCAAATTTTTTCGCGAGTCAACTCGTGCAGCGCACGGGATTATCAGGTACAGATCGATTTATTGGCGTGGTGTTCGGATTTTTACGTGGTATTGTGCTGGTATCCGCCCTGGTCTTACTCGCCAGTTTAACCACGCTTCCGAAGGCAGCCTGGTGGCATGATGCATTGTTGCTGGATCAATTTCAGACGTTGGCAATATGGTTAAAGTCTGTTCTACCCAGCGATGTTGCCAGGCATTTTGCTTTTTAGATATTTAACGTAATCGGGTAGGTTTTTTATGTGTGGCATTATTGGCATTCTTGCAAATTCTCCGGTAAACCAGTCTCTTTATGATGGTTTGACGGTGCTTCAACATCGTGGTCAGGATGCCGCCGGTATTATGACCAGCGATGGCGAGCGACTCTTTTTGCGTAAGGCCAATGGTCTGGTGCGTGATGTCTTTCATACTCGTCATATGTTGCGCCTGCAGGGCAACATGGGCATTGGGCATGTCCGTTATCCTACGGCCGGTTGTTTTTCGACGGCAGAGGCTCAGCCTTTCTATGTCAACTCACCCTTTGGAATTGCCCTGGCGCATAATGGCAATTTGACCAATGCCGACGAGCTTAAACGCGACCTCTTTGTCGAAGATCGTCGACACCTGAATACGGAGTCTGACTCTGAAATTCTGCTGAATGTCTTCGCTCACGAACTACAACGTTCGACTAATCTGAATCTTGAAGCCGATGATGTATTTACCGCGATTGGTGGTGTTCATCGACGCTGCCGCGGGGCCTATGCTGTGGTGGCGATGGTCCCCGGACGCGGCTTGATCGCTTTTCGTGATCCGAATGGGATTCGTCCCCTGGTGCTTGGTGAGCGCCAGTCCGAACAGGGCAAGGAGTACATGGTGGCGTCAGAGAGTGTCGCCGTTGATGCCCTGGGTTATGAACTGGTCCGGGATATTGCCCCTGGAGAGGCCGTGTTTATTAATCACCAGGGAGAGTTATTCTCAAAAATATGTAGCGATTCTGCCAAGCTGTCGCCGTGTATTTTTGAGTATGTCTATTTTGCCCGGCCTGACTCCGTCATGAATGGTATTTCAATTTACCAGTCGCGCATGCGTATGGGGCAGTATCTGGCAGAAAAAATCCTACGTGTCTATCCTGAACATGATATCGACGTGGTCCTGCCGATTCCGGACACCAGTCGTACGGCAGCGCTACAGTTGTCCTATACCCTGGACATCAAATATAGCGAGGGTTTTATCAAAAATCGTTACATTGGTAGAACCTTTATTATGCCGGGGCAGAAACAGCGTAAAAAATCGGTGCGCCAGAAGTTGAATCCGATTGAAAGTGAGTTTGCCGGTTTGAATGTCCTGCTGGTGGATGATTCTATAGTCAGGGGCACGACGTCACAGCAAATCATTCAAATGGCGCGAGAGTCTGGTGCCAATAAAGTTTATTTCGCCTCGGCTGCACCGCCGGTACGTCATCCCAATGTCTATGGTATCGATATGCCTTCGGCCAATGAATTGATTGGTTTTGGCCGTGATGACAAGGCCATTGCTAGAGAAATTGGTGCCGACTGGCTGATCTATCAGGATCTGTCTGACCTGGTTCGCTCCGTGCAGGAAAGTAGTGAAGAGCTGTTACAGTTTGATACTTCGGTTTTTAATGGTGAGTATGTGACAGGAGATATTGACGATCTTTATTTAAAGCATCTGGAGACGAGGCGTAATGACAAGGCCAGAAAGAAACTCAATGCCGATGATGAAGTCATGGAGTTACACAATAATTACTAGTGCGGTTGACAAGTTATCACTGTTCACCTAATCTTTAGTTACGCGCCGATTTGAGTTCACAGCTTGCGGGCGCATAATAAATTCAGCTAAAGCGGCGGTGATAAACCTGCTTTGGCGATTGCTGATGCGGGTTTTTTTTTGCCTACATCACCATGCCCTGATTTGAGTAGAAGGAGAAAAGCATGACAAATGATAATAACGACTGGGCACAGGCGACTCAGGCGATTCGAGCTGGACAGGTGCGAACGGCGGAAGGGGAGCATGCCGAGCCAATCTTTCTTACCTCAAGTTATGTCTATTCCTCTGCCGCCGAGGCCGCCGCTCGCTTTAGTGGCCAGGAGCCTGGCAATATTTATTCACGCTTTACCAATCCGACGGTGAGAACTTTTGAGGAACGTCTGGCAATCCTGGAGGGTGGCGAATCCTGCGTCGCGACGTCCTCTGGTATGTCTGCCATCTTAAGTACCTGCCTGGCATTATTAAAGCAGGGTGATCATATTGTTTCTTCGCGCGCCATATTTGGTTCAACGGTTATTCTGTTTAATAAGTACCTTAGTCGTTCTGGTATTGAGACCAGTTATGTCGCGCAGAGCAATTTACTGGAATGGGAAAAAGCTATAAAACCTAATACCCGGCTGTTATTTTTGGAGTCACCATCAAATCCGTTAACCGAGATTGCCGACATTAAAGCTCTGGCTGCACTGGCGCATGCGAATGATTGTTTGTTGGTCGTCGATAACTGCTTCTGTACCCCGGCCTTACAAAAACCCCTCGCCCTGGGGGCTGATATTGTGATTCATTCGGCAACTAAATATCTCGATGGCCAGGGTCGTTGTCTGGGGGGCGCTGTGGTAGGGGATAAAAAGAACGTTGGCGAAGAGGTCTTTGGTTTTTTGCGAACGGCGGGGCCGAGCATGAGTCCGTTTAATGCCTGGGTCTTTTTGAAGGGCCTCGAAACCTTGCATATTCGTATGAAGGCGCACTGTGAAAATGCTACCAGTCTGGCGGAGTACCTCGAGGCTCACCCGGCGGTAACCAGAGTTTACTATCCTGGCCTGATATCACACCCCCAACACGCGCTGGCAAAACAACAACAATCCGGTTTTGGAGGTATTGTCTCCTTTGAGGTGCAGGGCGGTAAAGAAGCGGCCTGGAACGTGGTGGATAGTACCCGACTGCTATCCATTACGGCAAATCTTGGTGATACCAGGTCGACCATTACGCACCCCGCATCAACGACACATGGTCGACTGTCAGCGGAAGAGCGTCAGGCCGCCGGTATTACCGATGGTTTTTTACGTGTTGCCGTGGGCCTCGAAGATATTGTCGACATTAAAATGGATTTGGCGCGAGGTCTGGATCGTTGTTAGTGAACAAATGTTGGGTAGCGTTGCAATAGGTGTCTGGTGGTTTTATTCAGATTTAACGTTGCCAGTTCGGTCTGACTAAACCAGCCTGCTGCACTGGCATCGCTTGCCGCCTTGAGCGCGCCACGAACATAGTCAGCGGCCAGGTCGACAATTACATAGTGATACCGAAGCACGCCGTTACTATCCTTCTCTATTAAATCAAAGCTATAAATCGCGTCTCTCGCCCTGATAATAATTCCGGTCTCCTCCTGAATCTCGCGTTCGGCAGCTTTTTGTAAGGTCTCACCGGGATTAATTTTTCCACCGGGGATGGCCCACTCTCCCTGGCGGGGTGGAGCAAGACGCTTAACCAGTAGCACCTTATTGTCATGAAATACGACGGCACCGACGCCTGCTTGTGGATGGGTTGCTGTGAGTTTACTCATGGTCGTTTTATTGTCGGGGTATAATTGTAAAAATCCCTGAGCGTGTCAGGGATTATGCAGTGCCTATGATTGTAATGAGAGTTAGTTTCTTTTGTTGTAGGCTTTTCTTAAACGATACTTACGACGCAACGAGTAGATTAAGAACCCTGCCAGACCCAGGACAGTGCCTGAGAGGGTGGCAACAGCCGAGTCAAGTGTAGTGGCGGCTGTTACTCCACCAGTAATGTATAGTGCGGGTAACGTTTCATAAACAGGTGATGGTAGAAACATAAATCTCTCCTTAGTCCTCACTTTTAATCCACATCAATTCCTGTGGCCCAATGATTAATGACTGGGGGGTAGGTTCTTTATAGCCAGACCTGGTGTTTAAAGCAAATCCACGGGCAGGGTGTTTTTTTGGGGTGCTCGTTAAATAATAATAAATCAAAGAGTTATTACATATTATGCATAATTCAATTGAACGACAGAATTTGCTCTCGGTGCTGGAAGCCACGTTGAAGTCCGTGAATGGCAGGCAAGCGGTGAGCCAGTTTGTTGAGCGAAATGACGTGGTGAGCCAGGACGTTGCGGTCCTGGCCATTGGCAAGGCGGCATTTTCCATGTTTGAAGGGGCCGCTGACATCCTGGCAAACCGGATTGCCACCGGCCTGCTAATTACACGAGATGGTTATCTGGGCAATGCCAGAAAACTTAGCAGAACCGAATGCCTGCTGGCTGGACACCCTGTGCCGGATGAGCGTTCCCTGCTGGCGGGTCATCGATTGATCGAGTGGCTAACGGCACTACCTGTCGGTATGCCCCTCGTGGCACTTATCTCCGGAGGGACCTCAGCGATGGTCGAAAAATTACCGCCGCCTCTTACCCTTTCCGATCTGCAGCAGCTGAATCAGTGGTTGTTGTCATCGGGTTTGAATATTGAAGCAATGAATCATATACGTCAGTCGGTCTCGATGCTAAAAGGTGGACGTCTGCGGATGTATGGCGGAGTGCGGCCAGTAATCCAGTTGATGATATCGGATGTGCCGGGGGATGACCCGGCTATTATTGGCTCAGGTTTATTTATTGAGGATGCAAGGCAGACAGGGATGACTGTCGAACTTCCCGGCTGGCTGCGGCAAATACAGTCTCAGGCAAGACAGGCGCTGGTAACGGGGTCCTGCAATGAAAATATTCAAACCGCTATAGTGGCCAGCAACAGTATTGCCTGTGAAGCCGCCAGACAGCAAGCGACGACTTACGGTTACCAGAGTCAGGTAGTGTCGCGCGTACTCCAGGGGGATGTACATACCTGCGCGGATCAAATTATGGTCTTACTAGATCGAGCGGACCCAGGTTGTTATATATGGGGAGGGGAAACGACCATACAACTCCCCGAGGCGGCGGGGCGTGGTGGTCGTAACCAGCATCTGGCGTTGTTGCTGGCGCGAAAGATGAAGCAGACAGAAAACTATTATATCCTGTGTATTGGCACCGATGGCTCAGATGGCAATACTGAAGATGCGGGTGCCCTGATCGATGGCGGCACTATTGAGCGGGGTACAAGTGCCGGTTTTGATGTTGATGAAGTCTTGCGACGGGCTGACGCGGGTTCATTTTTAGACGCCAGTGGTGACCTGGTTAATACTGGTCCTACAGGGACGAATGTAATGGATATGATCATTGCGCTGAAACTTTCGCGCGGTATACGCGATGACGTCTAGCCGGTTTGTTTCATCTGATGTTTGGAGCGAAGCGTAAAGGGTTTGAGTGACTTTGGTAGATCGATAAACTCGCCCAGCAGGATGATCACCTTATCGGCATCTCCAGTGGCGATCTTCTTCACCTGATTGACGATGGCTTCATTCTCCATCTCACGGTTGAAGTTCTTTAGTATATAAATCCCGAAGTGTTTGCATTTATCGATATGCGTGAGCATTTCACGGGGATTCTGGGTGCGGGGGATCTTGATATGGTTGGCACCAACGCGATGGATGCCCTCGCCGGGGACCCCCAGATAATAGGCCCGACTGCTAAATCGACTGAGTTGCGTGAAGAGCTCCTCAACCCGCTCAGGATCATAAGTTTCAATGGTCACCAGGCGGTAGCCGGTATCCAGCATATTTTCCAATTGATCCAGGTATTTCATCGCCATCTTTCCTAACGGGAGTCGTTACATATTGTAACTATAGTCGGTCAGACGGGTCCATCTTTGCAGCATCAATGTCCAGAATGTGAACTTGGTCTAAATTCTGAGTCGAAGTTGCTATTTTGCCTGCTGTAGCGGGGCCTCCGAGGTAAAAAACTGGACCTGGTTGCGTCCACCGTGCTTTGCCTGGTAAAGCGCTGTATCGGCCTTTTCAAAGAGCTGTTTGGCGTCATCCTGGCTGGCCAGGGAGGCCACGCCGATGCTGGCGGTGACCGGGATTTCCTTGCCATTGTAGATAAAGGGGTAGTTCGCCACGGCGCGACGGACACGCTCGGCAAATTTGTAAGCGCCTTCCTTATCCGTACCGGCCAACAGGAGCGTAAACTCTTCACCACCATAACGAAACAACATATCACTGGAACGCATGGTGTCGCTTAGACAGGTGACGAGGGTCTTGAGGACATAGTCACCGGCAATATGGCCATATTCGTCATTGATTTTCTTAAAGAAATCCAGGTCAACGACTAATAACGACAGGGGGTTGCGCTGACGATGGGCCAGTTCAATTTCACGCTTCATGGCCGCATCCATCGCCGCACGGTTGTTGGAGCCGGTCAAGGGGTCTAGCTGTGCAGCACGTATGGCCTTCTGATACATCAATGTGTTTCGTAAGGGATAAATAAGATGGAAGAGCAGATTTTCCAGGGTTTCCATCTCGGCCGGTGTAAAAGGGCTGCGTCGACAAATGGTCAGTTTACCGAGATATTCCTCCGATAGGCGTATATTATAGTGGCAACGATGCTGTTCGCGCCGCCCATAGACATAATTCAATGCCAGCGACTCATATTCATAAATCGCACCAGCAAATTTAACGGTTTTCTGCGCTGACTCGAGAAAGAGCTGTAATACGGTCTCAACTTCCAGGCTGGTCTGCAATAAGCCCGCCATTTCCATGGTCCGGTGCAGATCATCCAGGCTGAGGCCTGTTTGCTCCAGGTAGGGATCAACGGGAGTAATTTCTGCACTCTGCTGATCATTAATAATCTGTATCGCCATGCTTAAAACCTCAAAGACATCGGTACATTGCCTAATGCGAAAAGTGTGCCAGCATAAATATAAAATAAAGCAACAATTAAAAGCATATAAAACAATAAGATATGGTAGGTATCCTGCTGTTGAAAAATAAAAGTCAAAATACCGTCACTTTTCCGGGCGGTAAATGACCGGCGAGCGGTGATTTTTTGCCGGTATGTCGGGATGACTTGCTAAATTCTTCACTTCGTCAGAATATAATCAGATAGACCGACCGGCGGCATATCGGCTCGCCGTGCCAGCCACCATCGGATATTGGAGATAGGCATTATGTTGAAACGTCAGATGTTGCTACGAATATTGGTGCTGGTGATGCCACTGGCCTGGACGAGTGTGCCCGCCGCTGAGTCACTGGAGCAGGGACTGGTCAATCCCGGCCATGAAGACAAACCCGCCTGGTTTAAGGAATCCTTTCTGGATTTACGGGAAGATGTGCAGGAGGCCGGTAAGCAGCATAAGCGGGTGTTGCTGTATTTTTATCAGGATGGCTGCCCCTACTGTGCCAAACTGCTACACGATAATTTTGGCCAGAAGGCGATCGCGGATAAAACACAAAAGTATTTCGATACCATCGCCCTTAATATGTGGGGTGATCGCGAAGTGACGGATCTCGACGGCAAACAATATACCGAAAAAACCTTTGCCGAAAAAAAGCGGGTCATGTTTACCCCGACGCTGTTATTTCTGAATGAAAAGGGTGGTATCGCTTTGCGAGTCAATGGCTATTACCATCCTGCCAAGTTTGATGCCGCCCTTGACTACGTACATGGCAAATATGAAAGCAAAATCAGTTTTAATGATTATTTTGCCAAGCGCACACCGGTTAAGGCCAGTGGCCTGTTACACCCCGAGACGTTTTTTCTTAAGCCTCCCTATGATTTGAGTAAACTGATGGGGGATGACAAAAAGCCATTGCTCGTCCTGTTTGAGCAAAAGGTCTGCCAGACCTGTGATGAACTACATGATGAAATATTCAAACGTCAGGCGACGCTGGAGCAAATACGTCGATTTAATGTGGTGCGTCTGGATATGTGGAGCAAGGACAGCATGATCACCCCGCAGGGGAAGAAAACTACCCCCGCGCGTTGGGCAAGAGACATCAAGGTCCAGTTTGCCCCCAGTCTGGTGTTTTTCGACAATCGTGGTAAGGAAGTCATTCGCATCGAGGCTTATTTAAAGGCCTTTCATACGCAATCTGTCATGGACTATGTGGCCTCTGGGGCCTATAAAAGCCAGCCCAATTTTCAGCGCTTTATCTCCAAACGCGCGGATGAGTTGGAAGCAAAAGGTATTCATGTCGATCTGATGAAGTAAGCCCGCGAACCGTCATCATTTATTGCGCGTTGAGTTGCTGGCCAGTAACGCCTTCACTATCGGCACCGAGCAGATATAAAAAAGCGGGTGCAATTGCGGCGGGTTTTGGCAGTGTGTTCGGGTCCTCACCAGGGAATGCAATACGCCGCATGGCGGTTCGGGTGGCGCCAGGGTCGAGGCTGTTGACACGAATGTTTGTATTGTTCTCCACCTCGTCGGCGAGGGTCTGCATCAGGTTTTCACAGGCCGCCTTTGACGCCGCATAGGCACCCCAGTAGGCGCGGCCATGACGCCCCACACTACTGGAGACAAAAATGACGGAAGCGCTAGCGGATTGCTTGAGTATGGGCAGACATGCCTGTGTCATCAGGTAGGGCGCATGCAGATTGACCTGTATCACTTTCACCCATTGTTCTATCAAAGGATTCGCCATTGGCGTTAAGCCACCTAATAAGGCGGCGTTATGCACCAGGCCATCCAGTTTGCCAAACTCTTTTTCGATAATTTCCGCCAGTTGCTGGTATTGATCCTCACGTGCCTGTAGCAGATCCAGTGGATAAATTGCCGGTTCAGGATGGCCGGCCTGGACAATATCGTCGTAGACTTTTTCCAGTTTTTTGACGGTTCTGCCGAGGAGAATGACGGTCGCGCCTTTTGCTGCACAGTCTTTAGCGACAGCTGCGCCAATGCCATCACCTGCACCCGTGACCAGAATGATTCGGTCTTTTAGAAGTGTCTCTGGAGATTGATAGGTGTTCAAGGGAGTCGGTATGTTCATAATGCTCTCGTAATATTTGATTTCAAAATCGCAGTGGCCGCTGTCAATCCACTCTGGACAGCGCCTTCCAGCGTGGCGGGATAACCCGTGTCGACATAATCACCCGCCAGAAACAGACCGGTAATCGCCGTTTCCGTCTGGGGGCGAATGCTATCAATTCCGACGTGACATGCAAAGGTAGCGCGTTTTTCCCGGATGACTTTAGCGCTGATATGGTTAGGCCAGTCGGGAAAACAGTGCGCCAATTCAGATGCGACGGTCGCTGTGAGCTGTTCGTTGTCCATGCCCATATGGGGACCGCTGCTACTGACAACGACCGCAATGACACCGGCTTGTTGACAGACACGTCGATCAAAGACCCATTGGCTGAGGGTGTCGCTCATGCCGATGATGGGTGTGGCCGTGGGCAAGCGGGTATGTTCAGGGTAACGCAAATAGACGGTGCAAATCGGATGATAGGAAAATGCGGATAATTGTCTCTTGAGTTCACTGAGCTGAGGTATACCAGAAAGGAGACTGGCTGCCTGGTTAGGCGGAGTACTGATAACAATATTATCTGCCTCGATAACGTTATCCTGGCATTGGACGGCAATGACGCGATCGTTCTCCAGTAAAATTTTCTCGACCCGATGGGCGAGGGAAATACGGCCGGCATTTTTTTCAATAAAGGTCATCGCCGGGTCAACAAAGGTGCCACTCAGATCCTGGCGTGGAATGAGATAGTTACTCGCCGAGGCAGACTCAAGAAAGGCATCTGTGAGTACACGTACAAAGCATTTCGCGGAAGCCTCCTGGATAGGGGTGTTCAGTGTCGCCAGGCACAGGGGTTCCCAGAAGGCACGGCTAAGCGTCTCGGTTTGCTGGTGCAGCAGTAGCCAGTCGCTTACACTGATATCCTGGTGAGCGATACTGTTTTCCTTCCAGAGTTTATGCCCGAGTACAATGGCGCGGTACTTGTCGTGCCAGCTTAGGCCGCGAGCAGTGAATAGACCTGCCAGTAAGTGAAACGGCGCAGGTGCTGAATAGCCATGAACTTGTACGCGCGGATGAACCGGTGAAAAAACCTGCCAGTCGAGCGTGTGGCGCTGTAGAACCGTGTCACTATCCAGCCCAATCGTTTTCAGTAATGCCAGTGTCTGTTTATAGGCGCCGATGAGTAAGTGTTGTCCATTATCGAGGGAGTCCTTATCAAAAGGGACTCGACGCGCGCGCCCCCCCAATTGTTTTGCAGATTCGAGTAAGTGAGCCGTTTGCCGCTGACGACTAAGTTCAATCATGGTAGCAAGCCCGGCCCATCCGCCACCGATTACGATTGTTTTTGCCGAGTCCATTTTGTGTTAATGATGAAACAGGTGGCGGAATTTTTCCTGGAACAGGATCTTCATCGCAATCCAGAGTTTTCTCGAAGCAGGCAGGCTAATACGATGTTGCATGACCTGAAATTCATCCCGTTCAACTTCGTCTAGCACAGCCAGATATATGGCGGCCATCATTAATCCAGCACGTTGTGCATAACGGTCTTCATTTCGCAAATGTGTAAATGCCTTTTGATAATAATGTTTAGCCTGCGAGGCTAATTCAGCAAGAAGCTGGCTAAGTTCAGTGGTTTGTTTGAGTTGCAGTATGTCGTCTTCACTGACGTGAAATTCTACCAGCATGTCCTGTGGTAGATAAATGCGATTGCGCTCGGCATCTTCCCGAACATCTCGAATAATATTCGTGAGTTGAAAGGCCATTCCCAGGTCGCGCGCATATTTCTGAGTTTGATGATGGTGATAACCAAATATATTGGCAGCCAGCAGACCGACAACACTGGCAACGCGATAGCAATAGAGAGAAAGATCTTTAAAAGTACTATAGCGGTTTTGCTCCAGATCCATGTTCATACCATCCAGAATCTCCTGTAACTGTTCTTTGGGGAGTTCAGTATGTTTGAGGACCTGGGCGAGCGCCTGCGTAACAGGGTGTTGGGGCTGTCCCCGATAAAGCCGTTCAAGCTCCTCGCGCCACCAGTCCAACTTCGCCTGAGCAACAGCAGGTTCGGTAATATTGTCGACGACATCATCGACTTCACGACAAAATGCGTATAAAGCAGTGATGGCCTGGCGCTGCTTTTTTGGGAGCACCACAAAACTGTAGTAAAAACTGGAACCGCTTTGCGAGGCTTTGTGCTGACAATAATCTTCAGGGGTCATGTTGTAGGTAATTGTTTTGTCAGGGCATGCCAGAGAATGGACAGGCCATCGAGTTTACCAAGGCGGGGACGTCGAAACACATTTTCCGTATTGTTCTGCAACTGTTGGAGCACACACATACCACCGAGATAGATTGCCCGCATATTAAAACCGATTCTGCCTTTTAATGACAGCCCTAATGGGTGGCCATCGCTAAAAAGTGTTCTGGTGCGTCGATACTCAAATTGCATCATTTCACGCATTGCATTATCAGAGCGTTGTTGTTGAAAGTGTTGTTCAGTAACTCCATACAGTTGCCAGTCCTCCTGCGGAATGTAAATGCGGTTATTCTCATGATAGTCCTGCGCCAGATCCTGATAAAAATTGATAAGTTGTAAGGCCGTGCAGATGGCATCGGATTGTTGCAGGTTTGGCGCAGAGGCCGCGTTATACAGATGTAATATCAGACGGCCGACGGGATTTGCAGAGTGCCGGCAATAATACAAGACGTCCTGATAGGTGGCATAACGATGCGTCGTTACATCCTGTTTGAAGGCATAGAGCAGGTCGTGAAACAGTTGAACCGGCAGCTGGTGTCTTGCAATGGTATCCTGAAGTGCAATAAAAACAGGTAATTCAGCTGTCTGATTTCGCTCAATCGCCTTGAGCTGGGCGGTGTATTCATCCAGTTGTCGTAAACGCTGTGAGACTGTTGAGTGACCTTCATCGGCAAAGTCATCAGCCGTGCGGGCGAAGGCATAGATCGCGGCAACGGGTCGTCTCAGGTGTTTTGGCAGTAAACTACTGGTCACCGGAAAGTTTTCATAATGGCTCTGTGCCATTGTCAGACAATACTGGTAGGCGGCATCAACGGAATATTTTCGTGTCATGATTCTGTGCTACAGTCCCGCTTATTGGCAATATCCATCAGGGGATTATAAACGATGAAATCGATTAAATTGGCAATTATATGGCTGCTGTTGGGGGTTATATTAGGACTATGGTTTGGCGTTAATATTGGCCGCGATAGAGCCCTTTACAGTAACCCCTTTGAAGCCAATAGTTTGAAGCAGAAATTTAAACAGGCCGGTGAGGGGGCTCTGGAAAAGAGTGGCGAGGCGCTGGAGAGCGCGGGTAAGGCAATTAAACAGGGTTTAAAAAAGTAAGCTTCACTTATTCCGAATGATTTTCCGCTGTCCGTGGCGACGTCTCAATCTGGTCGGGGCCATCGAGGCTCTTTTCTGTCTGCACACCAAGCTCTGCAAATTTGCGGGCGCTCGGCAGAATGCGGCTATCGTATGAGCCCACGGCGCTATTATAATGTTTGACACTGCTTTCCAGGCTTTTGCCCAGACGGCTTAGGTGATCGGTATAGGTGACGAGGCGTGCATATAGTTCTTCGCCGACCTGACGAATATGCTCGGCGTTTTCCGCCAGTTGTTCCTGGCGCCAGCCATAGGCAATTGCGCGTAGCAGGGCGACCAGACTGGTCGGTGTTGAGAGAATGACCTTTTGTTGCAAGGCAAATTCGAGCAAGCCCTTATCCTGGTCCAGTGCGGCGGACAGAAATTGATCCCCGGGGATAAACAGTACAACGAAGTCGGGGGTATTTTTCAGGCTGGACCAGTAACTCTTACTGGCCAGTTCCTTGACGCGCTCACGGACGTGACGGGCGTGGGCCTGGAGTTCCTGCTGGCGAAGTTCATCCGTCGGCGCATCCAGGGCCCGTAAATAGGCATCCAGAGGCGTTTTGGCATCGACCACGATGTCGCGTCGATCCGGCATGCGGACGATCATGTCGGGCCGTTGATTGCCAGTATTGGTTTTGAACTGTTCCTGTTCGTAAAAGTCACAGTGTTCCACCATGCCGGCCAGTTCCGCCAGCCGTTTCAAGGTCATTTCTCCCCACTGGCCACGTACTTCCGGACGGCGTAGAGCCTGCACCAGGTTGCGTGTCTCATCCTGAAGCGTGGCCTGAGTCTGGGCCATAGTTTCCAGATGTTTGTGCAGAGAGCCATAGGCCTCTTTGCGTTCTTTCTCGACTTCACGAATCTGCTGCTCGGTTTTGCTGAGGGCCTCTTTAATGGGTCTTAACAGATTTTCGACTGCCTTTTCTTTTTGCTGTAGCTGACCTTCGGCATGGGTCTGAAACTTTTTCAGGTTTTCCTCGGCGAGTTTCAGGAAGGTCTCACTATTGTGCTTTAAGGCCTCGGTCGATAATTGATTGAAGGTCTCGGCCAATTGCTGGCGGGCCTGTTCAAGGCTGGCGCTTTTTTCATGATATTGCTGACGCTCCATGTCCAGGGTGGTTTGCAGGCGCATTTGTTCCGCCTGGGCCGAACTGATTTTTTTATGTAACCACAGGTAGACCATTGCGGCACCGAGCAGGACGCCAGCCGCAAAAATCAGAATGTTGTTTATTTCATTCATACGTTAATCAGGTGACCTGTTCGTTGTGTTTATCCAGCCAGGGCAGGATTTCAAGCGGCTGTTGTATCATGGTATCGGCCTGCCAGCGTTCAGGAACGTCATTTTCACCCAGATAGCCAAACAGCGCCAGCAGGGTTTTCATATTGGCAGACTTGCCGGCGGTAATATCGCGTTCGGCATCACCTACATAGACACATTGTTCGGCTTGACTGCCTGCAAGCTGGCAGGCGTGGAGCAGGGGGGCCGGGTGTGGTTTGCGTTGCGTTAAGGTGTCACCACTGATGGTACAGATACTGCGCTTATCCAGCTGTAGCGCTGTCATTAACGGGTCTGTCAGCCAGGAAGGTTTATTGGTCACAACGCCCCAGTTAAAGCCGCGTTGCTCGATACCCGCGAGCACCTCATTCATACCTGGAAACAAGTTGGTCTTGCGGGCGATGTTGGCTTGATAAAAATTTAGAAATTCCTGACGGAGTGTCTCAAGCTGCGGGTCATCCGGTTCAATCTGGAAGGCGTTTTGGAGCATGATCTGGCCACCATGCGAGACCCAGGGACGAATCGTTTCAAGGGATAGTTCAGGGCACTGGTGTTGATGCAGTACATGATTCAGGGCATCGGCCAGGTCGGGGGCAGTATCTGCCAGGGTGCCGTCGAGATCGAACAGCACGGTTTTAATCAGGGCATGGCTCACAGGGCTGTTATGTCGTATTCGAAGTTAGTCAATGCGCTGACAGTGCGCGAGATAATTGACATTCACATCATATCCCAGGGTGTAACGCTTGCTTAGGGGGTTATAGCTCATGCCGGTGATTTCACGGACGTTTACGCCCGCCTGGCGACACCAGGCTTCTAATTCTGAAGGACGAATAAACTTTTTATATTCGTGGGTGCCTTTGGGTAGCATATTCAACACGTATTCAGCGCCGACAATGGCAAACAAAAATGCCTTGGGGTTGCGGTTGATGGTCGAAAAGAAGATGTTGCCACCGGGTTTGACCAGTTTGGCGCAGGCGGCGATGGTCGAGGCCGGGTCGGGGACATGCTCGAGCATTTCCATGCAGGTAACGACATCATAGCTGGCGGCATTCGCTGCGGCATATTCTTCGGCGGTAACTTTCTGGTAATCGACATTGATGCCGGATTCCAGTTGGTGCAGCCTGGCGACGGACAGGGGCGCCTCACCCATATCGATACCGGTAACGCTGGCCCCCTTTGCGGCCATGCTTTCGGCGAGGATACCGCCACCACAGCCGACATCAATGACCTTTTTGCCTGTCAGGCTGGCGCGGCGATCGATATATTCCAGCCGCAGCGGATTAATGTCATGCAAGGGTTTGAATTCGCTTTGCGGATCCCACCAGCGTGAGGCGAGGGCTTCAAACTTGGCGATTTCCTGGGGGTCGAAGTTGGCAGTGGTCTCAGTCATGGGCGTAGCATACCGCGAACGGCGGCAAGATTTAAGCTATGGGTGTATTTAACTTGTCCTGCCATTGGCGTGTCTTGCTGAGAATCTGTTTTTCATCCAGCGTGGTGAGCTGGCGTTCTTTCAGTAAATGTTGCCCCGCGACCCAGACATCGGTGACACGCTCTCTCCCGGTAGCATAGACCAGTTGTGACAGGGGGTTGTAGAGTGGTTCTGTTTCGATGCCTTGCATGTTGATCGCAATGACATCGGCGGCCTTACCCTTTTCCAGTGAACCGATTTTGTCGTCCAGGCCCAGGGCTTTGGCGCCATTGATGGTGGCCATACGCAGGACAGTTTCTGCGGATAAGGCAGTGGCATCGTTGGCGACGGCCTTACCAATCAGGGCGGCGGTACGCATTTCACCCAGCATATCGAGGTCATCGTTACTGGCAGCACCATCGGTGCCAAGGGCCACATTGACACCGGCCTGCAACAGTTTGTCGACTGGGCAAAAGCCACTTGCCAGCTTGAGATTGGATTCCGGGCAATGGATGACGTGGGCACCGGCGGTGGCATAGTCACGAATTTCTGTGTCGGTAAGTTGGGTCATATGCACACCGAGGAGTCTCGGCGTGAGCAGGCCGAGCTGTTGTAGGCGCGCCAGGGGGCGCTGGCCATTTTGCCGAAGGGCATCTTCCACCTCGAAGGCCGTTTCGTGGATATGCATGTGGATGGGGATATCGAGCTCTTCAGCCAGGGTGGCGATACGTTGCAGGGGTTCGTCACTCACCGTGTAGGGGGCATGGGGAGCGAAGGCGGTCGAGATCAGTGGGTGGTTTTTGAGCTGATCATGCAGGTCCAGGCCCTTATGGATGTATTCATCGGCATTTTGCGCCCAGGCCGAGGGGAAGTTAATCAGGATCAGGCCAATAGTGGCACGGATGCCCGCGGTCTCGGCGGCACGCACGGTATCTTCCGGGAAAAAGTACATGTCGTTAAAACAGGTGGTGCCGCCGCGTAACATCTCGGCGCAGGCCAACAAGGTGCCATCATAGACAAACTCGCTGTTGACCCAACGCTGTTCTGTCGGCCAGATGTGGTTCTGTAACCAGTCCATTAGCGACAGGTCATCGGCGATACCCCGCATCAGGGTCATGGCGACATGGTTATGCGCGTTCACCAGACCAGGCATGAGTAAGTGCTGTGGCAGGTGAATGCTCTGCGCCGGTTGAAATTGATCGGCCTGCTGCTGTGGGCAAATGGCGACAATATGACCATCCTGAATGGCCAGGGCGTGTTCGTGCAGTACGGTACCGGCCGGTTCGATCGGGACGATCCAGCGGGCTTTAATCAGCGTATCGATTTCCATGGCCGCAACGATACCGGTGATTGAATGGTCAGTACAAGTATTGTTGAAGTGATGTTTGTCAATACTGTTCAATTGGCAAGAGTTTGTTTATCGTAGCCGGATGACAAACGACAATCATAATCTTGCCATTCAGTGGCTGGATGAGCATCTGGTGCTACTCGACCAACGTATCCTGCCCTTTGAAATTAAGCATCTCCACTGTCGTACAGCTGCTGAGACGGCATTGGCCATCACTGAAATGGTAGTACGTGGCGCACCCGCTATCGGCATTAGCGCCGCCTATGGTGTGGTGATGGCGGCGCAACAACGTTTTGCAGAGTCTGCTCGAGAGTGGAAATCACTGATCCAGCAGGATATGCAAACCCTGGCGGGTTCGCGTCCTACCGCGGTCAATCTTTTTTGGGCCCTGGAACGGATGCAAAAATGTATCGACGCCTTGCAAGGCGCCCCTGTTAACGTTCTGCTGGAAGAGGCAAAGGCTATCCATGAAGAAGATATTGCAGCGAACCGTAAAATGGGTGAGTTCGGCGCCTCGCTCATCGATCCAGGTAGTGCTGTCCTGACACACTGTAACGCCGGTGCGCTGGCCACGGGGGGGTATGGCACAGCGCTGGGTGTGATTCGCAGTGCCTATGCACAAAACAAGCTCACCCAGGTCTATGCCGATGAGACACGCCCCTGGTTGCAGGGCGCGCGCCTGACAGCCTGGGAGTTATTACAGGATCAGATCCCGGTAACCATGGTCGTCGAAGGGGCCGCCGCCTGGCTCATGCAGCAGGGCAAAGTACAGTGGGTCATTGTCGGCTCGGATCGGATTGCCGCCAATGGTGACGTGGCGAATAAAATCGGCACCTATAGCCTGGCGGTACTGGCCAGACAGCATGGGGTAAAATTTATGGTGGCGGCACCGACATCAACGATTGATATGAATGTTGCCGAGGGTAACGATATCCCCATCGAAACACGGGCCACGGCAGAGATACTTTCCTGTGGCAAAACGCCTATCGCCGCACCCGGTGCCGGTGCCTGGAATCCGGTCTTTGATGTCACCCCGGCCGCGATGGTAGACGCGATAGTAACAGAGCGTGGTATAGTTACGTTACCCGATCATAACGGTCTGCAACAACTGTTTGCAGAATAACAATACGCAGGTAGATAAAAATATATGGCTGAAGTAACAGAGTATTACGACCGTCGCGAAAATAAGCATCACCAGGATGAAGACGAGATCAGTTTGCTGGATCTATATCTGGTCCTGGCGAGAAGAAAAACAACGATATTGACGACGCTTGCAGTTGTTCTCGTTATCTCTGGTGTCTACGCATTCCTCTCGCCGAAGGTTTATCAGGTCTCAGCACGACTGTTGCCACCATCCGCGAGTCAGATTTTTCTGACGGACATTGATGGTGTCAAAATATTACTTTCACGAAATAACGTAAAAGAGGATGCCCAAGATACCGCGCGTGTGGTTGTGCCCGCGCATACAGTTAAAGATATTTTTAATTCTCTTAAAGAGACATTACAGTCAGATGCGGCGTGGAATAGCTTTATTAATAAACACCCGGACTGGTTCGTGGCTGAAGATCAACAGACCGATAGTGCAAACACTATTGAAAACCCGTTAAAATTTAGCACCGATAAGGATTTTGTCGGCGAGAATATCCTCGTTACTTATGATGACCAGAAGCGGGATCATATCGTCAATATTCTAGATCAATACTTACTGGAAACTGAAAAGGAATTTATTGCGGCGCAAAAGCGCCTGACCAGCCAGAGGGTGAATTTTTATATTGCCTCTTTGGAGTCAGAAATCCAGGACAGTCGTGCCGTGGCCAGGACCCAATTAGCAGATGAAATTCTCCGCCTTAAAGATAGTCTGGCGATTGCGAAGAAGTTGGGTATTCTCGATAACCATCTTGTGACACTAAAAAATCCACAAAGCCTGACGGTGGTAACGTCTGACCTGAAAACGCCCGATTATATGCGTGGGGTAAAGGTGCTTACGGCAGAACTGGAGCAGCTGCAAAATCGCACCTCCAGCGATCCCTATATTAAAGGGCTCCGTCTAAAACAGAATGCATTACAACGCCTGCAGTCCTTCAAGTTTACCCCGGAAACTTTTCATCCCTTGAATCTTGATGGTGGTATTAGTTCCCCTAAACGTGTAAAGCCGAAAATCAAGTTAATTCTGGCCCTGGGAATCGTCCTGGGCTTGATGCTGGGTGTATTCGGTGCATTTTTTGTCGAGTTTTTACAAAAAGCACGTTCGTATAAATCCTAAAATCCAATGAGCCGTCCCTATTCTCTTTGTCGCATTGCCTTTAGGTGATGCGGTGGGGGGGCGGCTATGATATAATTTCCGCTCTTAAGCTGTCTGGTTTCGTCTGGTGGAAATAACCCTATGAGTGAATTTGCCAAAGAAATCCTCCCGGTCAATATTGAGGAGGAAATGAAGCAATCCTATCTGGATTACGCCATGAGCGTCATCGTGGGTCGTGCCCTGCCGGATGTCCGTGATGGCCTCAAACCGGTACACCGTCGCGTGCTTTTCGCCATGCGGGAGCTGGGCAACGACTTTAACAAGCCCTATAAAAAATCGGCCCGTGTTGTCGGTGATGTTATCGGTAAATATCACCCCCATGGTGATACGGCCGTCTACGATACGATTGTCCGTATGGCGCAGCCGTTTTCATTGCGCTACATGCTGGTGGATGGTCAGGGTAATTTCGGTTCGGTCGATGGTGATTCCCCCGCGGCCATGCGTTACACCGAAGTACGTATGTCAAAAATCGCCCATGAACTGCTGGCAGATATTGAACGTGAAACGGTCGACTTTGTTCCAAATTACGATGAGTCCGAGTCTGAACCGGAAATTCTGCCTGCGAGGATCCCCAATCTACTGATTAACGGTTCTTCCGGCATTGCCGTAGGCATGGCGACTAATATCCCGCCGCATAATCTCTCGGAAGTCATTAATGGCTGCCTGGCACTGATTGATAATCCGGATATGACGATCCAGGAAATGATGAATATTATTCCTGGTCCGGATTTCCCCACCGCCGGTATCATCAATGGCGCCCGCGGCATTGCCGAGGCCTATGCCACCGGTCGTGGCCGTATCTATGTGCGTGCCCGCACCGAAGTCGAAGAAGACGCCAAGGGTAAGCAGGCTATTATTATTACCGAGTTGCCCTACCAGGTGAACAAGGCGCGTCTGATCGAACGTATTGCCGAGCTGGTGAAAGAGAAAAAACTCGATGGTATTACCGGCCTGCGCGATGAATCGGACAAGGACGGCATGCGTGTTGTCATTGAGTTGCGTCGTGGAGAGGTTGCCGAAGTCTTATTGAATAATCTCTATCAGCATACCCAAATGCAGAGTGTGTTTGGAATTAATATGGTGGCCCTTGTCGAGGGACGGCCACGTCTGCTGAATATTAAGCAAATCCTGCAGGCCTTTATTCGGCATCGTCGTGAAGTCGTTACCCGACGCACCGTCTTCGATTTACGCAAGGCACGTGAAAAGGCGCACATCCGCGAAGGTCTGGCAATTGCCCTGGCCAATATCGATCCGATTATTGCCATGATTAAAGCGGCGGCCAGCCCGGCAGAGGCCAAAGAAAAATTGATGGGCAATGCCTGGGCTCCGGGTATTGTCATCCAGATGTTAGAGCGTGCCGGTGCCGCGGCTTCACGTCCGGATGGTCTCGCTGAAGCCTTCGGGCTGGTCAGTAATAAATACCATTTGTCGGATGTCCAGGCACAGGCCATTCTGGATATGCGTCTGCATCGCCTTACCGGTCTTGAACAAGACAAGATCATCAAGGAATATGAAGAACTTCTCACGATTATTGCCGACCTGCTGGACATCCTTTCTAATCCCGAACGTCTGATGCAGGTCATTCGCGATGAGCTGGTCGATATGAACGAGCAGTATGGTGATAAGCGTCGTACGGAAATCATCGCCAGTCATGAAGACCTGACCATTGAAGACCTGATTACCGAAGAAGATGTGGTCGTCACCCTGTCGCATGAAGGTTATGCCAAGGCGCAACCGTTAACGACCTATACGGCACAACGTCGCGGCGGCAAGGGCAAGGCAGCGACCTCGGTTAAAGATGAAGACTTTATTGATAAACTGTTTGTTGCCAATACCCACGACACGATTTTGTGTTTCTCGAATCGTGGCAAGGTTTACTGGCTTAAGGTCTATGAATTGCCGCAGGCCAGCCGTACGGCGCGTGGTAAACCTATCGTCAACCTTTTGCCGCTAACTGAGGGTGAGCGCATAAACGCGATTTTACCGATCCGTGAGTATGACGACGAACATTTTATTTTCTTTGCCACCGAAAGCGGTACCGTGAAGAAGACGCCACTCAAAGATTTCTCACGTCCACGCGCCTCCGGTATTATTGCGATCGAGCTGCGTGAGGGAGATGCCCTGGTGGGTGCCGAACTGACTAGCGGCAAGAGCGACGTCATGCTGTTCTCCAGTTCCGGTAAGTGCATTCGATTTAATGAAGCCGATGTGCGTCCGATGGGGCGTGCCTCTGTCGGGGTCCGTGGTATTAAAATGCTGGCCGAGCAAAAGGTCATTTCCCTGATTATTGAAGGTGAGGGACATGTCCTGACGGCCACTGAAAATGGTTACGGTAAACGTACTGCTATCGATGACTACCCACGTCATGGCCGCGGTGGCATGGGGATTATTTCTATTCAGACGACGGAACGCAATGGCGATGTGACGGGAGCCGAACTGGTCGGTGAAGACGACGAGATCATGTTGATCACGACCAATGGTACATTGGTGCGTACCCGCGTTAACGAAATAAGCGTCATGGGAAGAAATACCCAGGGTGTCAGATTGATTAGTCTGGGCGCGGATGAGAAGCTCTCCGGGATAGAGCGTATTGAAGGTATCCAGGAAGACGAACAAGAATTATAGATTCCAGACTGTGTAAACCGGAGTATCGCTCCGGTGTTGTTGCATAAACTGCATTTTATCTTTGATTGATCAAATACAATTTGCCGACGTAAGGAGTGTGTTAAATGTCTCGCCCGTTTAATTTTAGTGCTGGCCCCGCCATGTTGCCACAAGCTGTACTGGAAAAGGCGCAAGCCGAAATGCTGGACTGGCATGGCAGCGGCATGTCCATTATGGAAATGAGTCATCGTGGCAAAGAGTATTTGTCCGTTGCCGAGAAGGCCGAGTCGGATCTGCGCTCACTGATGAACATTTCCGATGACTATGCCGTCCTGTTTTTACAGGGTGGTGCCAGTAGTCAGTTTGCTATGGTGCCTATGAATCTATTGCGGGGGAAGCGCAAGGCGGATTATATCAATACCGGTGCCTGGTCGAAAAAGGCAATTGCCGAAGCTAAATTATTCTGTGATGTCAACGTGGCGGCCAGTAGTGAAGATAAAAAGTTCAGCTATGCCCCTGCACAGGATACCTGGCAGCTGAGTAATGATGCCGCCTTTGTACACTATACGCCGAATGAAACAATCGGCGGTGTTGAGTTTCACTGGGTGCCTGAGACGGGCGATGTGCCCTTAGTTGCCGATATGTCATCGACAATTTTATCCCGCCCCATTGAGGTATCAAAATTTGGTGTGATCTATGCCGGCGCGCAAAAAAATATCGGTCCGGCAGGACTGACGCTGGCAATCGTTCGCAAGGATCTTATGGGACAAACCCTCGCCGGTACGCCGAGCATGTTTGACTACAAGATCCATGCGGATAACGACTCGATGTACAATACACCGTCTACCTATGCATGGTATCTGGCCGGGCTGGTGTTCGAGTGGCTACAGGAGCAGGGTGGCCTGGAAGGTATGGCGAGGATCAACCAGCGCAAGGCACAAAAGCTCTATGCCGCGATCGATAATTCAGATTTTTATGCCAATCCTGTACAGGTAGACTGTCGTTCCTGGATGAACATTCCGTTCACTCTGGCAAATGCCGATCTGGATAAGACCTTCCTGGACGAAGCCCTCAAGGCCAATCTTAAAACCTTAAAAGGTCACCGCTCTGTGGGTGGTATGCGCGCCAGTATTTATAATGCCATGCCAGAGGCTGGCGTCGATGCGCTGGTTGAATTTATGCAGGACTTTGAAAAACGCTACGGCTAATAAAAAAGCATAACGATAAGGAATTGATGGATGTACAAGATTCGCACGCTAAATAATATTGCTATTGCCGGACTGGAACGCTTACCTCGTGCTACCTATGAGGTTGCCTCAGAGATCCAGCATCCCGATGGCATCTTATTACGCTCTTTCAACATGCATGATATGGAACTGCCTGACAGTCTTATGGCGGTGGGCCGTGCCGGGGCAGGCGTGAATAATATTCCGGTCGACAAAATGTCGGCGCGCGGTATCCCGGTGTTTAATGCCCCCGGGGCCAACGCCAATGCGGTCAAGGAACTGGTGATTGCCGGTATGCTGATGGGCTGTCGTAACCTTTGTCAGGCATGGGATTACTCCCGACAGCTAAACGGTGATGACAAGGCGATTAATAAAGCAGTTGAGGCAGGCAAAAAACAATATGCCGGATTTGAATTACCAGGTCGAACCCTGGGTGTGATTGGTCTGGGTGCCATTGGACGCAGTATTGCCAATGCCGCCATTGACCTCGGCATGAACGTGATTGGTTTTGACCCTGGCCTGACGGTCGAAGGGGCCTGGCAATTATCGGCAACGGTAGAGAAGGCAACGAGTGTTGATGCCTTGTTGGCCAAGGCCGACTTTGTGACGTTTCACGTGCCTCTGATTGATGCTACTAGAAATATGATCAATGCCGAGCGCTTGAAGATCATGAAAGACAATGTCGTTATCCTGAATTTTGCACGTAACGGCATTATTGATGATGAAGCCGTATGTGCTGCTATCAAGACTGGCAAGGTCTATGCCTATGTCTGTGACTTCCCGAGTAATCTGCTAAAAGATCATGAACGCGTAATTGCTCTGCCACATCTGGGGGCATCGACGACGGAGGCAGAGGACAACTGTGCCGTAATGGTCGCGGAGCAGGTCAGGGACTATCTGGAAAATGGCAATATTCATAACGCCGTCAATTTCCCCGAGATGATAATGCAGCGTAGTGAAGGTAGTCGCCTAACTATTGCCAATAACAATGTCCCTAACATGGTAGGACAGATATCGACGGCCCTGGCAGATAAAGGCCTGAATATTGTTGATATGCTCAACCGCTCGCGTGGTGACCTTGCCTACACCATTATCGATGTCGATCAGCCCCCCGGTGATGACTTGCTGTCAAAGATAGCGTCTATCGAGGGTGTTTTGAAAGTACGGACGTTGTAGACTGGTAAGTATCTATAGATTTCTACTGGCGAGTTATGTCGGACACACTTCCAAAATTGCGAAAAAAAATCGATGATCTGGATGAGCAAATACAATCGCTCATCAGTCAGCGTGCCCAGGTGGCGGTGGAAGTCGCTGAGGCCAAAACCGCAAGTGGAAATAGCGCCCCCAGTTTTTACCGTGCCGAGCGTGAAGCCGAAGTCTTACGCAAGGTCATGGAACGCAATCAGGGTCCACTTTCGGATCAGGAGATTGCACGTCTGTTTCGTGAAATCATGTCGGCCTGTCTGGCCCTGGAACAGGTCATGTCGATCGCCTACCTGGGACCGGAAGGCACTTATACCCAGACGGCGGCGCTCAAACACTTCGGACACTCGGTGGCGACCCTTCCTCAGGCAAGTATTGCCGATGTCTTTCATGAGGTGGAATCGGGCAATATGGCCTATGGTGTGGTCCCCATTGAAAATTCGACGGAAGGTATGGTGACCCATACCCTTGATGAATTCATGAACTCGTCACTGCATATTTGTGGAGAAGTCGAGCTACGCATTCACCACTGCCTGTTATCACAAACCGATGATATCTCGCAGATCCACAAGGTCTACTCACACCGCCAATCCCTCGCGCAATGTCATCGCTGGCTGGATGCCAATCTGGCGACAGTTGAACGCATCGATGTCAGTAGTAATGCGGAGGCCGCCCGACGTGCGGCGGCGGAAAAAGGCACCGCCGCCATTGCCGGTGATATGGCCGCCGAGATTTATGCGCTGCGGACGCTGGCCAAAAATATTGAAGATGAAACCAACAATACCACGCGTTTTCTGGTGATTGGTAAACGAGCGACGCCGGCCTGTGGCAAGGACAAAACCTCAATACTCGTTTATGCCGATAACAAACCGGGGTCTCTGCATCGTATCCTGGCACCATTGGCTAACAATAATGTTTCGATGACTCGTATCGAGTCACGCCCTTCTCGTCAGGGGGTGTGGAACTATGTCTTTTTTATCGATATTGAAGGTCACCAGACAGATGTCACCGTTACCAAGGCTTTAAGTGAGTTAAGGCAGGAAGCCAATATGGTGAAAGTGCTGGGCTCTTATCCCAGGACTGTCATCCTTTAATCCTTTTACTTGGAAACAGGGCGGTCTTATGATTCAACCAGTCATACTCTCAGGAGGTTCAGGGACACGCCTGTGGCCTTTATCACGTGAACTTTATCCGAAGCAATTGTTACCCCTGATCTCCGATGACACCATGCTCCAGGAAACGGTGAGTCGTCTGGAGGGTATCCCCCAGTTGGCCGCGCCTCTCGTGGTGTGTAATGAAGAACACCGTTTTCTGGTGGCCGAGCAACTCCGTGCCATCGACAACATGGCGGACAGAATTATCCTGGAACCCGTCGGCAGAAACACCGCCCCGGCCTTAACACTGGCGGCCCTGGCAATCGCCGATCAACAAGACACCATCATGCTGGTAATGCCGGCAGATCATGTGATCCAGGATATAACGGCTTTTCAGGCGGCGGTCAGTGAAGGTACGCAATTAGCCCAGCTCGGCTATCTGGTGACATTTGGAATTGTGCCTGAGAGTGCCGAAACCGGTTATGGTTATATCCAACGCAGTGAGCCGATCGCAGGGCATGCGGCACTCAAAATCAACACCTTTGTCGAGAAACCGGATAAGGCTACCGCCGAGGACTATCTGGCTTCAGGCGACTATTACTGGAACAGCGGTATGTTCATGATGACGGCCGCTGTGTGGTTAAATGAAATTTCGCATCGCTGCCCGGAAATCTATCAACACTGTGAGCAGGCTTATCGTCAGGGTATTCAGGATACCGATTTTTATCGTGTGGATGCGGAAGTCTTTGCTGCCTGTCCGAGCGATTCTATTGACTATGCCGTGATGGAAAAGGCCGTTGGTGAGACCACCGCTCACCCGGCGGCCGTGGTGCCCTTGTCGGCTGGCTGGTCGGATGTAGGCGTGTGGTCGTCACTCTGGCAGGTAGGCGTTAAAGATAACCAGGGTAATGTCATTAAGGGCGAGGTTATGGCGCAGAATACGGAAAATTCATTATTATTTTCCAGTCATCGTCTGGTGGCGACGGTAGGACTAAAGAATACGATCGTGGTGGAAACGGCCGATGCCCTATTGGTGGCCGATAGAGACCATACCCAGGATGTCAAGCAGGTCGTCGAGTGGTTAAAGACACAGAAACGCAGCGAGCATCTCACCCACCGTCGCGTTCACCGTCCGTGGGGGAGTTACGAAACCATCGACCTGGGAGAGCGTTATCAGGTGAAACGGATCACCGTAAACTGTGGTGCCGCACTGTCGTTACAGTTGCACCACCATCGAGCGGAACACTGGATCGTGGTCAAGGGCACCGCCCAGGTGACGCGTGGCGATGACGTTTTTCTGGTCACAGAAAATCAGTCCACCTATATACCATTGGGGGTTAAGCATCGACTGGAAAATAAGGGGTCCATGCCGCTGGAAATGATTGAGGTGCAGTCAGGCAGTTATCTGGGGGAAGACGATATCGTCCGCTTTGAGGATGTCTATGGACGTTCAAAATAATCGTAATAAGTCGCTAACAAATATGACATGTGATTTTACTGAATTGGCCGTTTCCGGGGTAAGAGGTTTAATGCCTTACCAACCGGGGAAACCCCTTGCCGAACTCGAACGAGAATACGGTGTCAGGAATGCCGATAAGCTCGCCTCTAATGAGAATCCTCTTGGCCCCAGTCCGATGGCAGTGGAGGCAATGTCAAAAGCGCTGACTTCCACCTGGCTTTATCCGGATGGCGGTGGTTTTGCCTTAAAGCAAAGATTGGCGACGTATCTTGGCGTCCCGGCTGGTCAGATCACACTGGGCAATGGTTCCAGTGATATCCTCGATTTTGTAGTACGTACCTTCGTCTCAGCCGATTCAGAAGTCGTTTTCTCGCAGCACTCTTTTGCGGTCTATCCGATTCTGACGCAAATGGCAGGAGCCAGGGCGGTGGTGCCGGCGGCCAAAGACTGGGGCAATGACCTGCAGGCCATGCGTGCCGCGATTACAGACAAGACCCGTGTCGTCTTTATTGCCAATCCCAATAATCCGACGGGGACCTGGTTGCCTGCGCGTGAGCTAGAGGCATTTATTCGTGACGTACCCGAAAATGTCATTGTCGTGGTCGATGAAGCCTATTACGAATATGCCAGCGCTCCGCCGATGATGGCGGTAGATTATCCGAACACCATTCAGTGGCTGGATCGATATCCCAACCTGGTGGTGTCACGTACCTTCTCCAAAGTGTATGGTCTGGCGGGACTGCGTATTGGCTATGGTGTGTCACACCCTCAGGTGGCGGATTTATTAAACCGTGTGCGTCCACCCTTTAATGTCAATTCACTGGCATTAGAAGCGGCGGTGGCGGCGCTCGATGATACCGAACATCTGCAACGTTCCATCGACATTAATTGTCAGGGCATGCAACAGTTAACTCAGGGGTTCAAGTCTCAGGGGCTTGACTACATTCCTTCGGTGGCCAATTTTGTTGCCGTGGATGTGGGCCGAGAGGCCGCCCCTGTGTATGACGCATTGCTATATGAAGGTGTAATTGTCCGACCGGTGGCCAATTATCAAATGCCACATCATTTACGCATTACGATTGGTAGCGAGGCACAAAATGCCCGGGTACTGACAGCGCTACAGAAGGTGTTGTCTTGATCAATAAACTCACATTGATTGGCGTGGGCCTGATTGGTGGTTCGCTGGTGCGTGCCCTGCGGCGTGCACAATTGGTCAAAGAAGTGATTGGCGTGGGGCGTCATGTTGCCAATCTGGAATTGGCCAAGGGTCTAGGTGTTATAGATGATTATGAAACCGACCCGGCGCTGGCAGTGATTGATGCCGACGTGGTGGTGTTGGCCGTGCCATTGGGGGCGATGAAAAGTATTATGCAGGCCATTGCCCCGCACCTCTCAGTCAGCACAGTTCTCACCGATGTGGGTAGCGCCAAAGGCAGTGTGCTTGCTGATGCGAAGACGGTTTTTAACGACAGGATTGAAAACCTTGTGCCAGGCCATCCGATCGCCGGTACCGAAAAGAGTGGTGTCGAGGCATCGTTTGCTGAATTGTTTCAACAGCGTCGTGTGATCCTGACACCGCATGCCGCCATCTCGGCCACTGCGCTCGGTGTCGTGCGGCAAATGTGGCAGGCCTGTGGCGCCGAGGTCATTGAGATGTCCGTGGAGCATCACGATGAGGTGTTGGCCGCCACCAGTCACTTGCCGCATATGTTGGCTTATGCATTAGTGGATACGCTGGCACGCATGGAGGATCGTAAGGATATCTTTGACTATGCGGCCGGCGGTTTTCGAGATTTTACCCGCATCGCCTCATCGGACCCGCAAATGTGGCATGATATCACCATGGCCAACCAGACCGCGCTGGTCGAGGTGATGAAACGATTTCGTACCGACCTGGATCAATTAATTACGGCCATAGAGAGTAATGATAGTGTCTTTGTCCAGGAGACCTTTGAACGCGCCAAAAAGGCGCGCGATGCCTTTTGTGACAGCAAGTAAGTTCAACCTACCGAAGTAACCAACATGTCAGCTAAACATAACGTGATCTTTACCATCGCACCGGGTGGCAACCTGCAAGGCAGTCTGCGGGTCCCCGGTGATAAATCGATTTCACATCGCAGCATTATGCTCGGTGCCCTCGCAGAAGGCGTGACGGAGGTCAGTGGTTTTTTGCAGGGCGAAGACAATCTGGCAACGCTCAATGCCTTTCGTGCCCTGGGTGTCAAGATTGAGGGGCCGGATAAGGGTAAGGTGACGATTCATGGTGTCGGTATGGATGGTTTGAAAGCGCCGACTGCACCGCTTGACCTGGGAAACTCGGGCACTGCCATGCGGCTTCTGTGTGGTCTGTTGGCAGCGCAGGCCTTTGATTGTGTGTTAACCGGTGATGCCTCTTTGAGTACACGCCCCATGCGCCGGGTGACTGAGCCGCTGGCACGAATGGGGGCCAAGGTCGAAACCAGTGCAACGGGCACGCCACCCTTAACGTGCCATGGTGGCCGGGCGCTGAAAGGGTTTGAGTATGAAATGCCGGTGGCAAGCGCTCAGGTAAAATCCTGTCTATTGCTTGCCGGTTTGTTTGCCATGGGTGAAACCTGTGTCATAGAACCCGCCCCGACCAGGGACCATACCGAGCGCATGCTCATGGGATTTGGCTATCCGGTTGACGTTGACGGCAAGCGAATCTGTGTGGCAGGCGGCGGCAAGCTGACGGCCACCAGTATTGATGTCCCCGCGGATATCTCTTCGGCGGCCTTTTTCCTGGTGGGGGCGAGCATCTGTCCTGGCGCGGACCTGCTGCTGGAACACGTCGGCATCAACCCGACACGTGACGGGGTGATCAATATTCTCAGGTTAATGGGCGCAGACATCGAGCTGCTCAATCGACGCGAGATGGGAGGCGAGCCGGTGGCGGATATCCGTGTGCGCTACTCACCACTAAAGGGGATCACGATACCGGAGGCCCAGGTACCTCTCGCCATTGATGAGTTTCCTGTCCTGTTTGTGGCGGCCGCCTGTGCCGAGGGTGAAACAGTCCTGACAGGGGCGCGTGAGCTACGGGTCAAGGAGAGCGACCGTATACAGGTGATGGCCGATGGTCTGCGGATTCTAGGTGTCGATGCGACACCGACGGAAGATGGTATGGTCATCCAGGGTGGCAAAATTGGCAGCGGCCGACTGCAGAGCCACGGCGACCATCGCATTGCCATGGCGTTTGCCATGGCGTCATTAAGGGCTAGTGGGCCGATTGAAATTGAGGACTGTGCCAACGTCAACACCTCATTCCCCGATTTTGTCGGCCTGGCCACGGGGGTTGGCCTGAAAGTCACACAGGTGTCGGCATGACCGCTCCAGTGATCACCATTGATGGCCCCAGCGGCACGGGCAAGGGGACGATTAGTCGTTTACTGGCAAAAAACCTGGGCTGGCACATGCTCGATAGTGGTGCATTGTACCGCCTGGTCGCCTTTGGTGCCGAAAACAACGGCTATGCGCTAGATGATGAGACAAGTCTGGCTGAGTATGCCCGGCACCTGGAGGTACGATTTTTGACCGATTCGGCCCATGGAGAACCCCTGGTGATGCTGGAAAATGCCGATGTTACGGATACGATACGTACGGAAGTGGCGGGTAACAATGCCTCGAAGGTGGCGGCCCTGCCCGCGGTGCGTGAGGCCTTATTGGCGAGACAGCGGGACTTTTGTCAGGATCCGGGTCTGGTTGCCGACGGCCGGGACATGGGCACCACGATCTTTCCTGATGCCTTACTCAAAATATACCTTACCGCCAGTGCCGAAATTCGCGCCGAACGCCGACATAAACAGTTGAAAGAAAAGGGAATAAGTGTTAGTCTCCCCGGCCTTGTAAAAGAGATTGCCGAGCGCGATGAACGAGACAGTCAGCGTTCCGTATCACCCTTAAGGCCGGCCCAGGATGCCGTTGTCATCGACACGACAGACATGGGTATTGAGGCGGTTTTCGAGAGGGTTGAGCTGCTCTGTAAAGAGCGGTTGGAACCGACCAACGTTTAGTCTTGTGCAATCTTGTGGTTGGGGTTTGTGAACATCCTCAAGATGCGATCCCCGTTTTGTTATCAGCCCACAATCCAGATTGTGGTTAATTTATATGACCTAGAAGGTCGAGGAAGTATCCCAAATGAGTGAAAGTTTCGCCGAATTATTTGAAGAAAGTTTAGCCAAGACCCAGATGCAGCCCGGTTCGATTATCACCGGTACGGTTGTCCATGTGGGCGATGATTTTGTCGTTGTGAGTGCAGGATTGAAATCCGAAGGTGTGATTCCAATCGATCAATTCATGAGCGAAACGGGCGAACTCGAAGTTAGTGTTGGTGATGCCGTTGATGTTGCTCTCGATGCTGTCGAAGACGGTTTTGGTGAAACCCGTCTGTCCCGTGAAAAAGCCAAGCGTGCCGAAACCTGGACCCGCCTGGAAGCCTCGCATGCCGCTGGCGAGATCGTTACCGGTATCATTACCGATAAGGTCAAAGGTGGTTTTACTGTGGTGCTGGATAATATCCGCGCCTTCCTGCCAGGTTCACTGGTGGATGTCCGTCCTGTACGCGACACCAGTTACCTCGAAGGCAAAGAACTCGAATTCAAAGTTATCAAGCTGGATCGTCGTCGCAATAATGTCGTTGTTTCACGCCGTGCGGTTGTGGAAGAAGAAGGCGGCGAAGAGCGCGAAGCCATGCTGGCCAGTATGGAAGAGGGTGCCGTCGTCAAGGGTGTGGTCAAGAACCTGACCGACTACGGTGCATTTATCGACCTGGGTGGCATTGATGGTCTGCTGCATATTACGGATATGGCCTGGAAGCGTGTTAAGCATCCAAGCGAAATCGTACAGGTCGGTGACGAGATTGACGTTAAGGTCCTGAAATTTGATAAAGAAAAAATGCGCGTTTCCCTCGGTCTGAAACAAATGGGTGATGACCCCTGGGTTGATATCGCGCGTCGTTACCCGGTTAATACACGCCTGTTTGGTAAGATCACTAACATTGCCGACTACGGTTGTTTTGTTGAGATCGAAGAGGGCGTCGAAGGTCTGGTGCATGTCTCCGAACTGGACTGGACCAATAAGAACATTCATCCCAGCAAGGTTGTCCAGCTGGGTGATGAGGTCGAGGTGATGGTGCTCGACATCGACGAAGAACGTCGCCGCATTTCACTGGGTATGAAACAGTGTCAGGATAATCCCTGGGAAAACTTCGCTGGCCGCTTTAATAAAGGTGACAAGGTCTCTGGTGCTATCAAGTCGATTACGGATTTCGGTATCTTTATTGGTCTGGACGGTGGTATCGACGGTCTGGTGCATATGTCTGACATTTCCTGGAGCGAGAACGGTGAAGAAGTCATCCGTGATTACAAGAAGGGTGATGTCGTTGAGGCCGTTGTGCTGGCGGTTGACCCTGAGCGTGAGCGCATTTCCCTGGGTGTCAAACAGCTGGAACAGGATCCGGTTTCAAACTTTGTCGCGGCCAACCCCAAGGGTAGTATCGTGAAAGGTACGGTTCGTGAAGTGGATGCCAAGGGTGCGATTATTGATCTCGGTGATGAACTCGAAGGCTATTTACGGGCCTCCGAAATTTCGCGTGACCGCATTGAAGATGCACGTAGCATTCTAAAAGAAGGTGAGGAAGTCGAAGCCAAGTTTATGGGCATTGATCGCAAGAACCGCACTATTTCCCTGTCTATCAAGGCCAAGGATACAGATGAGGAGAAAAATGCGATTGAAGACTATACTCGTGGTACAGGTGGCGCCACCACGACGCTTGGCGACCTTCTCAAGGGTCAAATTGAAAGTGGTACCGAGTAAAAGTTAGGCTAGATATGGCCTACCCGCTATTGGGTAGGCCCCTTAACCGGCGACGGGGAATGCTAATGACAAAATCGGAATTAATCGAAATCCTCGCACAAAAGCAGAAGCAACTGGCTTTCAAGGACGTCGAACTCGCGGTCAAGACCATGCTGGAACATATGGCACTGACGCTGGCGACGGGTGAGCGAATTGAAATCCGGGGCTTTGGCAGCTTTTCATTACATCACCGTCCACCAAGGATGGGGCGTAATCCCAAAACCGGTGACTCTGTGGATCTGGAAGAGAAGTATGTCCCACATTTCAAGCCAGGCAAGGAGATGCGTGAACGGGTTAATGAAAGTATGCAAAGAGTAGAAATCACCAATTAGTCCTGTGGTGTAAATTATTGAATTTCAGACGGCATGGTGTCTTTGACCCATGCCGTTTTTTGTGTCAGTGATTTTGGTATAGTTCGATGTATCTGGTCTATTAATTGCTTGTTTAACAAATTTATAACCGGTAGCTAAATGGTACTGGGAGGAACTCTGGAATGAAAATACTATACATTGGATTCTGGTTGTTGCTGGCCATACTGGGTATTGTCTTTGCGGCACTCAATGCGGATAAAGTCACGCTAAATTATCATTTTGGAGAAGTGCATATTGCAATTTCACTTGTCATTGCGGGTGCGCTTTTTATTGGTGCCTGTCTTGGTGTGCTTGCCAGTCTGAGAATCGTTCTTCGTACACGCCATGAACTGTCCCGACTGAAAAAACGGGCCGAGATGACCGAAAAAGAAGTTTTGAATTTGCGTGCCATACCCCTCAGGGATAAGCATTAAATGGTTATCGAGCTTACGCTTTCATTATTATTTTTACTTCTGCCTGTCGCGTTCTATACCGGCTGGCTATCGGGGCGTAAAAACAATGCTGCGCGTCGAGAAAAAAAACTCTTTGAGATTCCACCGGATTATCTCAAGGGATTGAACTATCTGTTGAATGAACAGCCGGATAAGGCAATCGAACTCTTTATCCAGATGCTGGAGGTCGATAGTGAGACAGTCGAAACACATTTGGCACTCGGCAGCCTGTTTCGTCGTCGTGGCGAGGTGGATAGAGCGATCCGTATTCATCAAAATCTCATAGCACGTCCCTCTCTGACACAAAGCCAGCGCACGCAGGCTTTGTACGAATTAGGGGAGGACTATATGAGGGCAGGCTTGCTGGATCGTGCAGAAGCCTTGTTTAGAGAACTAATCGAGGCATCACCGCATTCCGAAGTTGCACTGCGACAGTTAATCGATATCTACCAGCAGGAGAAAGACTGGGCCAAGGCGATTGAAATGGCACGTTTATTGTCCATGAAAACCGGCGACAATATGCAGTCTATTATCTCGCAATATTATTGCGAAATGGCAGAGACCGCGTTTCACCTGGGTGAGATTGGTGCGGGGCACAAGTGGCTAAAGCGGGCCCTGGCCAGCGATCGAAATTGTGTGCGCGCTAGTTTATTAGAGGGACAAAGTGAACAACGTAATGGCAATGATAAAGCAGCCCTAAAGGCGTACTTACGTATTGAACAACAGGATACGGACTATTTACCTGAAGTTGTCACGCCTTTGATTGAATGCTATCGAACTTTGGGCAAGATGAATGAGGCGAAGGAATATCTAATCCACCTTATAAAAGAATATGGCAGTATTACAATTATGCTCAAGCTGGCTGAATTAATTCGAAGCGACGATGGTGATGAAGCGGCCATTGATTTTATCACAGAGCACCTTCGGCTACGGCCATCAGTCCGCGGCATGGATCGTCTGATTAATCTGAATCTTGCACATGTAAAAGATTCTGTACGGGATAAGCTGCTGGTACTTAAAGAGGTCACAACACAGTTGTTGGTGAATAAGCCGGTTTATAAATGCCGCAGCTGTGGTTTTAGTGGGAAGTCTATGCACTGGCAATGCCCCGGTTGTCGTCAGTGGAATAGTGTAAAACCAATTCAGGGGGTTGAAGGGGAATGAGCATTCTCGAATCACGCGTGATAGTGGCACTGGATTATCCCGATGCAAAGTCAGTCTGGCAATTTGTTGATAAAATCGAACCATCGCTGTGTAAATTAAAAGTGGGGAAGGAACTGTTTACCCGTGAAGGACCGTCGTTGGTGAGGGAATTGGTTAAACGTGGCTATGCGGTATTTCTGGATTTAAAGTTTCATGATATTCCAAACACTGTTGCCAGAGCATGTCATGCGGCGGCAGATCTAGGTGTCTGGATGATGAACGTACACGCCGCCGGTGGACGTAAAATGATGGAGGCTGCGCGGGAATCGCTGGAACAGCACGCCGTGGCAAGACCGCGCTTAATTGCCGTCACTGTGCTCACCAGTATGGGCGTAGAGGACCTGATGGAGATTGGGGTAGACGTAACACCCGAGGAGCAGGTAATGCGACTCGCCAGGTTGACACAGAACTCTGGACTGGATGGTGTCGTCTGTTCGGCTCAGGAAACACCTCGCTTAGTCGCGGAGCTTGGCAGGCAGTTTTGTCTGGTAACGCCAGGAATCCGCCCTGCGGGAAGTGATCATGCCGATCAGAAAAGAGTAATGACCCCCGCGGAGGCAATTCAGGCGGGAAGTCAATATCTGGTAATCGGTCGACCGATTACGCAATCATTAGACCCATTGGGAACGCTGATTGCAATAAACGACCAAATTACATAACGTGCAGAGTTTTCTTACAGCGAGATCAGAATATTCCTACAACCGATATCTTGCCCGGTTAATATCGTTTGGGCATGATGACGTCGTGGTAATGGACCACCTGGACTTATCAACAAGGAAACTATGATGAAAAATCTCATTGTATTGTTACTGACCTCGCTCCTACTTTTGACTTCGAATCAGCTGTGGGCTGATGCCGTCAACATTAATACTGCCGATGCGACGGCACTGGCGGCCAATATCAAGGGTATTGGTATCAAAAAGGCGGAGGCCATTGTGGCGTATCGACAGCAGCACGGCAAATTTAGTCGTGCCGAGGATTTAGCCAAGGTGCGTGGGATTGGCAAGAAAACCGTCGAAAAGAATCTCGACAGCATAAAAACTGAGTAAAAATTATTCAAAGCCGGGTTGTTTTTGTGAAAGGGTGCGCCTCGCACCCTTTTTTATTTGCAATGCCGGCTACGTGCGTTAGACTTCCTGATGTTCAATTACTGAACAATAAGGATTCCTGCTTGGACGACGAAACGGCCTATAAGATATTAAAATTAGTGCATGCCGAGCCCAATATTAGCCAACGAGAATTGGCGGAGGAACTGGGTGTTAGCGTTGGCAAGGCGAACTATTGCCTCAAAGCCTTGATGGAAAAGGGATTTATCAAAGTGAGGAATTTTTATAAAAGCTCCAACAAGCGCGGCTATGTGTATTTATTGACGAGCAGGGGCTTTACAGAGAAAGCACAGGTGACGTTCCGTTTTCTTAAATACAAAATGCAGGAATATGAAGATTTAGAGTCCGAGATAGCGCAAATCAGAAGTGAAGCGGAACAGATGACTAACGATAATATTCCCCTGGCTGAAGATCAAGGATCCTGAGTATGAATTCCCCCGTCAAGATTTCCGAGTGTCAGCAACCGGCGAGTCAGAGAGCCTGGTATCTGGTGTATACCAAGCCAAAGGGTGAAAAGACGGCACAGGAAAATCTTGTACGCCAGGGATATGAAACTTATTTACCACTCTTCAGTCTTAGCAAACGCCGTCGGGGACGCTATATTACGGTAATTGAGCCAATGTTCTCGCGTTACCTGTTTATTCAGTTGAATCAGACGAGTGATAACTGGGCACCTATTCGTTCGACGCTGGGCGTCACTGATATGGTTCGATTTAGTGGCTACCCCGCCAAAGTACCTGTTGAATTGATTGATAGCTTGCGTGTGGGAGAAAATAGCGCTGGCCTGCAACAAATTGCTGTTGAGGAACTTAAGAGCGGTAATTGTGTGCAGATTATTGAGGGACCTATGACAGGATATAAAGGTATCTATCAGGCACAGACAAGTGCCGAACGTGCAATTATTTTGCTTGATGTCGTCGGTAAACATACGCGGGTCATGGTCGATCGCCATCATCTACAATTATCAGAATAAGCTTGATACTGACCGACATCGAAAATTATTTTAAGTCTCTATGAATAACTATTTACGACTGTTTATCAAATCTGCCCGATTGCACCAATGGGTAAAAAATATACTGGTTTTTATTCCATTATTTTTGTCACACGAGCTTGTTAATTCAAGCCTGGTGCTGGATAGCCTAGAGGCATTCATGGCCTTTTGCTTTTGTGCGTCGAGTGTTTATTTTATCAATGACATTCATGACATCGAGGCAGATCGAAGGCATCCGGTAAAATGTCATCGACCCCTGGCATCAGGCGCCTTGGCCGTGAGTCATGGATGGGGCTGGGCTGTCTTGTTGATGGTTTGTGGATTGTTATTAGCGTTTTATGTGCATAAAAGTTTTTTTTACGTTGTGTTACTCTATGTGCTTGTAACAAATCTTTATTCCTATTTTTTTAAAAGCGTTGCTCTCGCTGACGTTGTGATTTTGGCCGCACTCTATACGTTACGTATTGTCGGCGGTGCTGTTGCGATACAGTCAGCCATCACCTTCTGGTTACTGGCATTTTCGCTCTTCTTCTTCTTTAGTCTGGCGATGGTAAAGCGTTACTCCGAAGTAGCATCGTTGGCAGAGCGTGGTGAGACTGAAGTCACTGGACGTGGCTACTTTGCGTTGGACGCCAATCTAATATTAACGCTGGGTGTGGCCTCTGGTTACTTGTCAGTATTGATTTTTTCTCTATATCTTAATGATAGTAATATATTAGTACAGTATTCCAGTCCGATGTGGTTGTGGGGTATTACCCCGATATTATTATTCTGGATCAGCCGGGTCTGGATGCTGGCCAATCGTCGAGAGATAACAGAAGACCCTGTACTATTCGCGGTGAAGGATAAAGTGTCTTATCTGGCTGGCTTGATTTGTATAATATCCATAGTCCTGGCTCGGTAAGCGGTGAGTTATCACTATCGCTCCTGGGGTCTCAATCCTCAAATAAAGCAAATTGCCTGCGTGCTTAACGGTGCGACAGAGCAGGATCTGGCAGGGCCTCATAAAGCGCAGAAATTATTAGCCTACGGTTGTGGTAGTAGCTATGGTGATGTTTGCCTGAATGATGAAGGTGTTTTGCTCGACAGTCACAGGCTTGACCACTTCCTGAACTTTAATCCCGATACGGGTGTTCTGCGTTGTCAGTCAGGTGTTACCTTGCGCGCAATAAACCAGCAGCTGATTAAATATGGCTGGTTTTTACCGGTAACACCGGGGACTCAGAATGTAACTCTTGGTGGGGCGATTGCCAATGATGTGCACGGTAAAAATCATCATTTGGCGGGTAGTTTTGGCTGTCATGTACTAAAACTTGGCTTATATCGCAGCCAGGAAGGTAGTATAGAATGTCAGCCGGATAAAAATGCAGAGCTGTTTCGGGCCACAATTTCTGGCCTGGGCTTGACCGGATTTATACAATGGGCGGAAATACAGCTTAAGAAAATTTCCAGCCCGTATCTGCGTACTGAAAAAATGGTGTTTACAGGACTACAGGAATTTGATGCACTGTCAAACGATGCCGATAAGGCATATGAATATACAGTGGCCTGGATTGATTCTGTTGCCGCTGCAAAATACAGGGGCAGGGGAGTATTGTTTTGCGGTGAGCATGCAGACTCCAGTGCCGATAGAAGGCCATCTAAAAAGAGAATACTCTCAATTCCATTTAATGCACCGACAGGCTTATTGAGTTACCCGGTAATCAAAACATTCAATCTGGCCTATTATAATATGCACAGACTGACATCCAGTAAGGCATTGACTTATTACGAGCCCTTCTTCTACCCGCTGGATAGCCTTGGACACTGGAATCGGCTGTATGGTAAAAAAGGCCTTTATCAATACCAATGTGTAATACCGGCAGAAGGAGGGGTGGAAGTTGTTGAGGAACTGTTGGCCATCTGCGCACATTATCGGCAGGGTTCATTCCTCTCGGTCCTGAAAAAGTTTGGTAGTATTAAGTCGCCTGGAATGCTGTCATTCCCTCGACCTGGTTATACCCTGGCGCTCGATTTTCGCAATCTTGGCGAGTCGACGCTCAAACTGTTCTCTGCATTAGACAAGGTTGTGTTTGCGAATCAGGGTGCGCTTTATCCCGCCAAGGATGCACGTATGAGTCGAGAGGGATTTAGACAGTCTTTCATTGAGACAGAGCGCTTTAAAAATTATATTGATCCCCTGTTTTCATCAAATTTTATGCGAAGAGTTATCATATGAGCAAGCCCCCAATGACCCCTGCTGTCGTCATCATCGGTGCTACTTCAGCAATTGCGGAACAAATATCACGACTATATGCTGAACAAGGGGCAAAATTATTTCTCGTCGGACGCAATGAAAAGAAGCTTGAAATAATCTCAGATGACTTGAAAGTGAGAGGGGCGGCGTGTGTTGCCACTATTGCCATGGACCTGACAGATACTCGTTTACATGCAAAACTGGTTGAGCAGGCAGTAAGTTTTCTGGGTGACATAACGCATTTATATGTTGCCCATGGCACCTTAGCCGATAACGAAGCCTGTGAGAATAATCCTCAGCTGGCGATGACCGAGATTACTCTAAATCTAAATTCACCTGTATCATTGCTTCTGCACTTCGCCGGGCGTTTTCGCACTCAACAATATGGAACGATAGCGGTAATTTCATCAGTTGCCGGTGACCGTGGGCGACAAAGTAACTATATATATGGTGCGGCAAAAGGTGGCTTATCTGTTTTTCTGCAAGGGCTACGAAACCGACTTTATGTGGATAATATACATGTTGCCACGGTAAAACCGGGTTTCGTCGACACCCCAATGACAACCGATTTTAAAAAAGGCATGATGTGGGTGTCGGCGAAAAAGGCGGCGAAACTGACTGTTTATGGGGTCGATAAAAAACGTAATGTTATTTATGTGCCGGGTTTCTGGCGGTTTATCATGCTTATCATTTTGCATATCCCTGAATTTATTTTTAAACGTTTAAAACTTTGAGTATGTGATTAAAATGAAAATTGTAATTACGGGCGCTGCTGGTCTGGTTGGACAGAATCTGATTATTGAGTTACTGAAATCAGGTGGCCACGAAGTCGTAGCTATCGACAAACATCCCTCAAACACAAAAATTCTTAAACAGCTGCATCCAGCGGTCACCGTTTATGAGGCGAATGTCGCCGAAAGTGGTAAGTGGGAAAAGGAACTATCTAATGCCGATGTGCTTGTTCTGTTGCATGCCCAGATTGGTGCCCTGGATCATCAGGAGTTCATGAAAAATAATGTTGAAGCGACGAAACATGTTCTGTCTGTTGCCAGAAGTAATCATATTGCCTACCTTGTACACGTCAGTTCCTCAGTTGTTGAGTCCGTTGCGGATGATGGATATACGAACTCAAAGAAAGAACAGGAAGCACTGGTGGTGGAAAGTGGCCTGACGTATTGTATTTTACGTCCTACGCTGATGTTTGGCTGGTTTGATCGAAAGCACCTCGGCTGGTTGTCGCGTTTTATGAAGCGTATACCGATATTTCCTATTCCGGGGCATGGGCGATATATGCGTCAACCGCTGTATGTACGGGATTTTTGCCGTATTATTGTCGCCTGTATCAATAAACCAAAACAGAATGAAATATTTAATATCACTGGTAAGGAAAATGTTGACTATATCGATATTATTCGTGCTATCAAAAAGTCGATACATGCCTTTACCTTTATTATAAAGATTCCCTACCTGCTCTTCTGGTGGTTGCTCAGAATATATGCCGTATTTGATAAAGACCCGCCTTTCACTACAGAACAGTTGCAGGCATTAATGGCTGGTGATGAATTTGAAATAATTCCCTGGTGGGACATCTTTGAAGTGACACCGACGCCGTTTAAAGAGGCGATCTCAGAGACATTCACTGATCCTCAATATTCCAGAATAGAGTTGAAGTTTTGATATGAAAAAAGTTGTGGTATTGGGTGCGGGAGTGATGGGGCTTGCCTGTGCCAGAGATCTGGCAGGTAAAGGTTATGAGGTGTCAATATACGAGGCGGATGATCGCGTTGGCGGTATGTCGGCACACTTCGATTTTGACGGTTTGAATATCGAACGTTATTATCATTTTATTTGTAAACCGGATACGGATTATTTCAGTTTGTTGGCCGAACTGGGTATTAGTCATACGCTACGCTGGCGTGAAACCAAAATGGGTTATTTCTATAAAGGCAAGCTCTACCCCTGGGGAAATCCGGTCGCCCTCCTGAAATTTCCAGAGTTGGGTCTCTTGGCTAAGCTGCGCTATGGCGTGCAGATGTTCCTAAGTACAAAGCGATCTCACTGGCAAGATTTGGACAAAATTAATGCCAGGGACTGGATTGTAAAGTGGATAGGGGAAGAGGCTTATGAAGTACTCTGGGGAGCGCTTTTCCGTAAAAAGTTTTACGAGTTTACTGAGAACCTCTCCGCAGCGTGGATATGGACCCGAATCAAACGTGTTGGGGTATCTCGAAAAAACCTTATGCATGAAGAAATGGGTTATCTTGAAGGTGGTTCCGAAACGTTATTAAAGGCACTTGAATCTGATTTAAAGCTGAAAGGCGTGCCGATATTTTTGTCTTCACCAGTCAGTAAGGTGCATCATGCTAATAGTAAAATTACAGGTATTGAAGTCGGCGATAGGCTTATTTCATGCGATGCCGTAATTTCAACGATACCATTGCCTTTTGTCAATAAAATAGTCCCGGATATGAGTCAGGACTTTCTGAAGAAGTATCAGGCAATTAACAATATTGGCGTGGTCTGTGTAATATTTAAGCTAGACAAAACAGTTACCGAGAATTTCTGGCTGAATGTTAATGACCCGGAGATGGACATTCCTGGAATTATTGAGTTTTCGAATCTGCGGGTACTGGAAACAAACGTTGTCTATGTTCCATTTTATCTGCCGCATGATCATCATAAAAACAGGCAGACGGACAAGGAGTTTATTGCAGAAGCAAAACGCTACCTTAAAAAGATCAACACATCACTCGAGGATGATGATTTTAGAGGCAGCTGTGTCTCTCGATATCGTTTTGCACAGCCTATCTGTCCACCAGGCTTTCTTGATCATTTACCACCAATTAAAACGAATATTGAGGGTCTCTATATTGCGGACACCTCGTATTACTATCCTGAAGATCGGTCGATATCAGAGAGTACGCGTTTAGGACGTGAAATTGCGGAAATGATCTGAATGTTGCTTTCGGGTCAATTTAGCAAATTTGTCGTGGTCGGTGGGATTGCGGCACTCATCAACTTCGTCAGTCGAATTTTTTTTAGTTATGCTATCTCATATCGCTGGGCGATAGTATGGGCATACCTGCTTGGGATGTTAACGGCCTATGTGTTACAGCGTATCTTTGTCTTTGCCGCCTCAGGCAAGCATCCACTGAAAGAGTTTGTCCATTTTACTCTGGTCAATATGGTCGCCATCATTCAGGTGTGGGTAATTAGTGTTGGTCTGGCTGAGTATCTATTCCCCTCGCTGGGGTTTGAGTGGTTTGCAAAAGAAATTGCACATGCGATTGGCATTACCATCCCTGCCATCAGTAGTTATTATGGCCACAAATATATTTCATTTAAAAAAGCCATTGATTCGTAATACAATGACAGGAAATGGGTAGTATGCTGTAGAAGATAACTAGTAGATGATAACTATAAGGGTGTCAGGATGAAGGTAACGATATTTGGTTCAGGTTATGTGGGATTGGTAACGGGGACTTGCCTTGCTGAGGTTGGTAATGACGTACTTTGCATCGATATTGACGAGCAAAAAATAAGCAAGTTAAATGAGGGTATAATTCCAATCTATGAGCCTGGGCTTGATGACCTGGTGCATAAAAATGTTGCAGCGGGACGACTTAAATTCACTACCAATATTGATGCCGGCGTTAAACACGGACTCTTTCAGTTTATTGCGGTGGGTACACCGCCGGATGAAGATGGCTCAGCAGACCTTCAGTATGTCCTGGCCGTGGCTAATAGTATTGCGACTCATATGAATGAGTATCGGGTGGTTATTGACAAGTCGACGGTCCCTGTCGGGACAGCAGATAAAGTCGCGGCAAGCATTCAGTCACGACTCGCCGAACGTGGTAAAAAAATTGATTTTGATGTGGTGTCAAACCCGGAATTTCTTAAAGAAGGGGCGGCGATTGATGACTTTATGAAACCTGACCGTATTGTTATCGGTACCGACAATCAGCGCGCAACTGAGTTGTTGCGTGATTTATATGGTCCCTTTAACCGAAATCATGATCGCATGGTAGTCATGGATATCCGTTCAGCTGAGCTGACGAAGTATGCGGCAAACGCCATGTTGGCCACCAAAATCAGTTTTATGAATGAATTGTCCAATATTGCTCAATTAGCCGGTGCCGATATCGAAGAGGTACGCAGAGGGATCGGTTCCGATCCTCGTATTGGCTACCATTTTATCTATCCAGGCGCGGGGTATGGCGGCTCCTGTTTCCCCAAGGATGTAAAGGCGCTGGCAAAGACAGCCCAGCAGTTGGGACATGAGCCGACATTGCTAAATAGTGTCGAGGTCGTCAATGAGAATCAAAAACGTGTTTTGGTCAATAAAATTAAAAAGTTTTTCGGGACCGACTTAGCAGGTAAAACCATTGCGCTTTGGGGGCTTTCATTTAAGCCCAACACCGATGATATGCGCGAGGCTTCGAGCCGGGTGTTAATGGAATCGCTCTGGGAACATGGCGTCAAGGTACAGGCATATGACCCGGAAGCCATGGAGGAAACACAACGGATCTATGGCGAGCGAAGTGATTTAAGTTTATGTGATTCTCCCGAAGCGGCACTCAATTCTGCTGATGCCTTAGTGATACTTACTGAATGGAATATATTCCGCAGTCCGGATTTTGAAATGATTAAACAAGCCTTAAAGACGGCTGTGATCTTCGATGGTAGGAATCTATATGATCCGGAGCATATGAATGAACTCGGTATTGCCTATTATGCCATTGGCCGTGGTTTAAATTAGAGTGAAATGATGAAACCAATTAAAAAAGCCGTTTTTCCAGTTGCCGGACTCGGGACCAGATTTTTGCCTGCAACCAAGGCCAGTCCCAAGGAAATGTTGACGGTCGTCGATAAACCACTTATTCAGTATGCAGTGGAAGAAGCCGTAGAAGCCGGGATTGACCAGATTGTTTTTATTACAGGTCGAACCAAGCGGGCCATTTCTGATCACTTCGATAAGGCCTATGAATTAGAGGCGGAACTGGAGAGTAAGGGTAAGACAAAATTACTCGAACTGGTTCGCGATGTATTGCCGTCACACGTCTCCTGTATCGACATCCGTCAGTCAGAGGCGCTTGGACTTGGACATGCGGTTCTGTGTGCCAAACCGGTCGTCGGTAACGAGCCTTTTGCGGTAATCCTCGCCGATGACCTAATCGATGCGAAACCCAGGGGCTGTATGACGCAGATGGTGGATCACTATAACCAGCATCAGGTCAGTGTGCTTGGTGTGCAGGAAGTCGACCCGTCAGAAACAGAAAAATATGGTGTCGTCAAAGTTCGTCCTATAAATGACCATGTCTCAAAGGTTGAAGCCATCGTCGAAAAACCAAAACCGTCAGAGGCACCTTCAAATCTGGCAGTGGTAGGTCGCTACATTCTGACACCGCGTATTTTTTCACTATTGGAAAATATGGAAAAAGGCGCTGGTGGTGAATATCAACTCACCGATGCGATTGCGTTACTCCTGAACTATGAGGCCGTACATGCCTATCGATTCGAGGGGAAGCGTTATGATTGCGGGAGTAAGTTGGGCTACCTCGAGGCCACTGTTGAGCATGCGCTGCAGCATCCTGAATTGAAAGATGACTTTCTCGCCTATCTGAAAGACTTCACCGCCAGCCTCTAGTTCAAATCGTATTTTCAACGCCTGGCCGCAGGGATTTAAGACTAACCCGGTCTTATTTGCGTCTTTGCGTTTGAGATTCAGTGTCGTAGGTAAATAAAATAAGCACCGAGATGTTCTATCTGGACTTTTCTGTAAAAGGATTCGGTAAATAAAGCCAGTGACCTGAGGCAACTGTTTTTTTCTGTGAATGGCTCCCCGGCCTAGGCTCGACAATTCACCATGTGAATTGAACGCACATTTAAATAAAATAGATAGGGGGTGCTGAAACAATTTTGTTCGGAACAAAATTGGTCGCATAAAGTGTGCCCGCAGGGTGAAAATCATGGATGATTTTCAACAACCAGCGAGAGCTCGAATAGGATTCGGCAATAAAAAAGCTAGTGACCGAGGCAACTGGCTTTTCTGTGAATGGCTCCCCGGCCCGGGCTTGACAATTCACAGTGTGAATTGAACGCACACATTAAAAAAATTAGATAGGGGGGTGCGGTAACCAGTGAGAGCCCGAAAATGATTCGGTTATAAAAAAGCCAGTTACCTTGGGCAACTGGCTTTTCTGTGAATGGCTCCCCGGCCCGGGCTCGAACCAGGGACCCAATGATTAACAGTCATTTGCTCTACCAACTGAGCTACCGGGGAATAGGGTGCGTATGGTACTTTCGGAGGCCCCGATGGTCAATAGATTATCGCTGCTTCATGGGCATTTCAGTGGTTTGCCGGCATAGCCGGTTTGGCTGACACGCAGGCGTCCTGATTTTGACAGGATCAGGGCCTTTTTTATTTTGGGCCTGTTTTTTATACAGAGTGTGAAGGTGCCGTTGGTCTCGGTGAATCCATCTGCCTGATAAGCGATGTAACCACGTGGACCAAAGGCCTTGTAACGTAGTGTCGTGGCCGTTAATGCGCTCTGAACCCGTAGTACTTCATCGCCTTTTTCTGTATTTAGAGTGCGGTCTCCATCTTTATCGAAATAGATAATCCAGCCATTTTCCCATTTGGCCTTGACGTCACAGTCCTGGCCATTGGAACTCTTACAGATAATGGCGGCCTGATTATGTAGCACCGCGACGGAGCGGGTATAGGCCATTGCCGCAGAGAGCAGGTTGATGTGAGTGGTGAGACGATTCGTCGCCAGAATAGATGAAATTCCGGGCAGACCAATGCCGAACAGGATAGCCGTGATGGCAAGCGCTACCAGAAGCTCAATGAGCGTAAACCCGATATTGGCTGATCGCTTGTGGTATTGATTAAAGTATCCCCCTGAACCGCATGGCTCAGGGGGACGAGAGTCTGTGACATCCATGTCAGTCCCCCCACGTCCGTGTAGGTGTTCAGATTAGGTGATATGACTGGCCAACGTCTGTAGGCAATCTCTCCAAGCCTGTGTAGGAAAATTCCTACAGCCAGACTTTCACTTGATACCTGCAAGCCGGTCAATGGCATTGTCAAGGTTTGCCATGCTGGTTGCATAGGAGAGGCGAATAAAATCGGCAGCACCAAAGGCCGAGCCGGGGACCAGAGCGACGCCGGTTTTTTCCAGGATGATTTCACTTAAGGCAACATCGTCGGTCACGCCCAGCCTGGCCATAAATCCAGCAACATGCGGAAAGGCATAGAAGGTCCCCTGGGAGGAGAGACAGTCAATACCGTCGATCTCGTTGAGTCGAGCAACCACACGGTCATGGCGAGATTTAAACGCCGCCAGCATTTCCTGGATACAGTCCTGTGGGCCGTTCAGTGCCGCGACCGCGGCTGCCTGGGAGATAGAGGCAGGGTTTGAAGTGCTCTGTGACTGGACGTTCTTCATGGCCTGAATCAGGGCTTTCGGGCCCGCGGCATAGCCTATGCGCCAGCCGGTCATGGAATAGGCCTTGGAGACGCCATTTAGCACGATGGTGCGCTCTAATAAATCGGGGGCAATATTGGCGATATTGGCAAAGGGCTCATCCGTCCAGATGATGTGTTCATACATATCATCGGTGGCAACCAATACCTCGGGATGTCGGCGCAGGACCTCCGCAACGGCCTCCAGCTCGGTACGGCTATAGACCATGCCGGTTGGGTTGGAGGGGCTATTGATGACGACCAGGCGTGTCCTGGGGGTAATGGCGGCTTCCAGTTCCTCAGCCGTCATCTTAAACTGGTTATCCATGAGGGTATCGACAATCACCGGGCTACCATCGGCAAGCAGTACCATGTCAGGATAGGAGACCCAATAGGGTGCCGGGATAATGACTTCATCACCTGGGTTCAGCAGGGCCTGTACCAGGTTATAAAAGCTCTGCTTGCCACCACAGGAGACCAGCACCTGGTCCGCCTGAAAGTCCAGGCTGTTCTCCCGAGCAAACTTGTCGACGATGGCCTGTTTTAGTTCGGCCGTGCCGTCCACAGCGGTGTATTTGGTCATGCCTTGTTGAATGGCTGCAATGGCGGCCTGTTTGATGTGTTCAGGCGTATCAAAGTCCGGTTCACCGGCACCGAGGCCGATAATATCCTTACCAGCGGCCTTGAGGGCATTGGCCTTGGCCGTCACCGCCAGTGTAGGGGAGGGTTTAATGCGTTGAACGCGGTCTGAGAGTGTGATTTTCAACGGTTTATCTCAATGTTGTTATTCGGCTAACCAAAGTGGCGCAAAGGCGTGTAATATACTTGAAACTTACCCGATTCAGAAAGACGTGGACAAGATTTTTCAGCTAAATTCGCAGTTTAAACCCGCCGGAGACCAACCGACCGCCATCGCCGGACTGGTGGAGGGCCTTCACGATGGTGAGGCAGGTATGACCCTGCTGGGTGTGACCGGCTCGGGCAAGACGTTTACCATTGCCAACGTCATCGATCAGGTGCAGCGCCCGGCGTTGATCCTGGCGCACAACAAGACCCTGGCGGCACAACTCTATGGTGAAATGAAGGAGTTTTTCCCGCTTAACGCCGTTGAGTACTTTGTCTCCTACTACGACTACTATCAGCCCGAGGCCTATGTCCCATCGACGGACACCTTTATCGAGAAGGACGCCTCCATTAATGAGCACATTGAGCAAATGCGGCTCTCCGCCACCAAATCCCTGCTGGAACGGCGCGATACCATCATTATCGCCAGCGTCTCCGCTATCTATGGTCTGGGTGACCCCAAGTCTTATTTAGGAATGGTGCTGCACCTGAATCGTGGCGAGCGGGTCAATCAGCGAGACATTCTCTTGCGCCTGGCCGAGCTGCAGTACAAGCGCAATGATGTGGAACTGCACCGTGCCACCTATCGGGTGCGGGGTGAGGTCATCGATATCTATCCGGCCGAGTCGGATCGGGATGCGGTGCGTATCGAGCTGTTCGATGATGAAATTGAGAGCCTGAGTTACTTCGACCCGTTGACAGGCGAGGTCATCAAACGGGTACCACGCCTGACCATCTACCCCAAGACCCATTATGTGACGCCACGTTCCACCATCCTGGCTGCCATTGACCAGATCAAGACCGAGTTGAAGCAGCGGCTTGAGGATTTGCGTAACAATGAAAAGCTGGTGGAGGCTCAGCGCCTGGAGCAGCGCTGCCAATATGATATTGAGATGATGGTGGAACTGGGGTATTGCTCCGGTATCGAGAATTACTCGCGCTATCTGTCCGGCCGTAACCCTGGCGAGCCACCACCGACGCTGATGGACTACCTGCCCGACGATGCGCTATTGGTCATTGACGAATCCCACGTCACGGTCTCCCAGGTGGGAGCTATGTATAAGGGCGACCGTTCGCGCAAAGAGAACCTGGTCGAATACGGTTTTCGTCTGCCCTCGGCACTGGACAACCGGCCGCTGAAATTCCCGGAATTTGAAAGGCTGGCACCGCAGACCATCTACGTCTCCGCCACCCCGGCCGATTATGAAAAGGCCCACAGCGGCGTCATCGTCGAGCAGGTGGTTCGACCGACAGGCCTGCTGGACCCGGAAATCGAGGTACGCCCCGCGACCAGCCAGGTCGATGACCTGCTGTCGGAGATTGGTAAAATTACCGCCAGAGGCGAACGGGTCCTGGTCACTACCCTGACCAAACGCATGGCCGAGGACCTGACCGACTACCTCAATGAGCACGGCGTGCGGGTGCGCTATATGCACTCTGATATCGACACCGTTGAACGCATTGAGATCCTCCGCGACCTGCGTTTAGGCAATTTTGATGTCCTGGTTGGCATCAACCTGCTCCGCGAGGGGCTGGATATCCCCGAGGTCTCTTTGGTGGCAATACTGGATGCCGATAAAGAGGGTTTCCTACGCTCTGAACGCTCCCTGATCCAGACTATCGGCCGAGCCGCCCGTAATGTGCGCGGCAAAGCCATACTCTACGCCGATAAAATGACCGGTTCCATGGAGCGTGCGATCAGTGAGACCGAACGCCGCCGGCAAAAGCAGATTGAGTATAACGAGGAAAACGGCATCACCCCCATGACCATCAACAAGGCCGTGGCCGACATCATGGAAGGGGCCTATGCGGCTACCCATTACTCGCCACAGCAGTTTGCAAAGATTGCTGAAGAATATGCCGAGTATGAGGGTATAAGCTCACAGAAATTACAGGAAAAGATCCAGCAGCTGGAAAAACAGATGTACAGCCATGCCCAGAATCTGGAATTTGAAGAAGCGGCGAAAATTCGGGATAAAATCCAGAAAATCCAGGAACGGCAACTGGTGGTTTTATAATCACATTTTAGAAATATCCTGACATTTTACATTTGAATATCAATGGTATAGGCTTCGTTCAAGTGTTGAACAAGGGTCAAAATCTAACAGGCCCCACACTGCGTGTGCCATGTCGAAAATGAAGCTTATGTTGAGTCAGAAATGACACGACAGGGCGGTAGCGTGGTGAATTTTTCAATTGGTATAGAGTTTTTATGCGAAGCAGAATTTTCAATAATTATCAACAAAATACAAAATTTTAATCATAATTTTTAGGCTTAAAATCTGGTTAGGCAAACTTTGTAGTTGTGTCTGAATCTTAGACACATACCCTAATGACGAATATAAGACATAGAACAGACATCGATGGACTGCGAGGCATAGCTGTACTAGCAGTATTATTTTTTCATGCAGGATATAGCATTGCGTCCGGTGGTTATGTCGGTGTTGATGTGTTTTTTGTGCTGAGTGGTTTTTTAGTTGCAGGATCGATTCAAGCTAGCATAGAGAAAAATAAATTTAGTTTAGCTGACTTTTATAAGAGAAGAATTCTTCGAATAATTCCAGCTGCACTCACTGTTTCGGTAATAGTTAGTATCGTTGGATTTAAGGTACTATTTCCAGAAGAGTTAAAAGAGCTTTTTACAAGTGTATTTTATTTTTTAACGCTAAGAGCTAATGTTTGGGCTCCAACGGCTGTTAGTTATTTCGGTATTGAGGTGATTTATAAACCTTTAATACATTTCTGGAGTTTATCAGTAGAATTTCAATATTACATCATATTTCCAATATTTATAAATTTTTTACTGCAACATAAAAAAACAAAATCATTGATGATTTTGTCTGCTGTAATAATTTTAGTTTCACTCGCATATGCAACGGCATATACAAAGGTTCATCCAAATAAAGGATATTTTTCTTCAATACTCAGAATGTGGGAGTTTTCGCTTGGTACTATTTTAAGTATATCAAATATACGGCATAGAATTAATTTTAATAAATCAGTAGTAAATAATGCATTAACTGGTTTGGGGATTCTTCTTATATCTTTTGCAATATTTAAATTTAACCAAAATTCAGATTTCCCAGGGTTGTTTGCATTGGTACCGTGTATTGGAACAGCACTAATTTTGATTTTTAGTGATAATAAGCTCTTTTTTGGCAGATTGCTTTCATTCTCCGGGCTTCGTTTTGTCGGTATTATATCATTTAGTCTATACCTGGTTCATCAGCCAATACTTGCATACTTTAGATTGATTGAAGGAAGAAATTTATATGCACATGAAACTGTAATAGCAATAACAGCTTCATTAGTTCTTGCGGCAATCCTTTATTTATTGGTCGAGAGAAGATACCGAAAAAAGATAAAAAAAACGTCTGCTATTGTACTGATCGCAATGTATCTGATTTTATGCGGTATATCTTATTTGTTTATTAATGGTGGAATCTCCTATCCGACATATTCAAGTAATACAAAAAATTATTTGAAATATCGAAATGACAATAACCCGAGAGTTGATGAATGTCGAGTAAGTGGGGGTGTAATAATACCAGAAAAGGCATGTTTGTATGGCAGCTCAACTTTACCGAAGGTTGCATTATGGGGAGATAGTCATGCCGATCAGATTGTTGTTCCATTGTCAAAAGAATTCGAGAAAAGAGGTTACAGCGTAAAAGAGTTCGCAATAGCAGGCTGTCCACCTTTGATTAATATCAATGCTGTATCACCTGGGCGTAGGTGTGTCGAAAATGAGTCTTTAATATTTGAATATTTAAAGCATCACAAAGAAATAAAGCATGTCATCCTCATGGCTTATTGGATTGGGTATATTGATGAAAATTTAGCATATCCTGTAGATGCAAAAAATGAAGGCAGATATACCGCCATTTTTAATTCATTTCGTGATGTTGTAAAAGGACTAATTGATTCTGGAAAAATTGTTCATATCGTTTATCCAACACCAAAAATGAAAGTTGATCCGCCGTTATTTATGGCACGTAGAGAATTGTTATTTGATGGAAGCTTTGACGGGAATGTGCAGTTGACGCAGAAAGAATTTTCTAAACAAAAAATGCACTCAGAAAATATTCTAGATAGAATATCAAAGAAATATAAGGTAGATACGCTTCATATTGAAAAATTTCTTTATAACAGAAAGCTTTCGAGTTATCAAGCCGTAGATGGAAAAGTGGTATTGTATCGAGATGATAACCACCTTTCCATGACTGGAGGTGCGATAAAAGTATCGAAACCTATGGTTGACCATATACTAGGCCAATAGGCTAATTGGCAGATCGAATTGACAGACAACCAAGTCGATTGATTTTGCTGAAAAAATAGTTCTAGATGATTCGTATTTAATATGAGCTCTTATAAACAAACTTGGAAATCTTATGAAAAAAGCATTTATAACCGGGATAACAGGACAGGACGGCTCTTATCTTGCCGAACTACTTCTAGAAAAGGGTTACGAAGTTCATGCGATTTTGCGAAGATCATCTGTCTTTACAACAAAAAGAATTGATCACATTTTTAATCATGAAAGATTATTCGGCTATCATGGCGATTTAACTGATTCCAGTAATCTGCATAGGCTTTTGACAAAAATACAGCCTGATGAAGTTTACAATCTTGGAGCACAATCACATGTAGCAGTTTCTTTTGAAGTGCCTGAATATACAGCGGAAGTTGTTGGAGTCGGTGCCGTGCGTCTTCTAGATGCTATCCGTGATGTCGAGTTGAATTGTAAATATTATCAGGCGTCAACTTCTGAATTGTTCGGTGGTATACCTGGTACAGAACCACAAAACGAAGAAACCCCCTTTTATCCAAAATCTCCATATGGTGCAGCAAAACTTTATGCATATTGGGTGACAGTAAATTATAGGGAATCCTATGGGCTATTCGCCTGCAACGGTATTTTGTTTAATCATGAGTCACCGAGGCGGGGAGAGACCTTCGTTACTAAAAAAATCACGCAAGCCGTTGCTCGAATATATAAAGGTAAGCAAGATGTTCTAAAGCTAGGTAATTTAGATGCAAAACGTGATTGGGGGCATGCAAAAGACTTCGTTTATGCTCAATGGTTAATGCTCCAGCAGGAGACTCCGAAAGACTATGTTATTGCTACAGGAGAAACTCATACGGTAAGAGAATTTGCCGAATTAGCATTTAAAGAAGTTGGTATAAATATTGACTGGCAAGGAAGCGGCATAAACGAGAAAGGGGTTGATAAGAAGACCGGTAAAGTGCGTGTCGAGGTAGATAAAAGATATTTTCGCCCAGCTGAAGTTGAGCTTCTCCTAGGTGATCCAAGCAAGGCAGAAAAAGAGCTTGGTTGGAAACGCACTATTTCATTCGAAGAGCTTGTGTCAAAAATGGTTCAATATGATCTTAAGTATGATGATTTTGGTGGCGAAGAGTAACAAAAGAATATTAAATAGTTAAATATTATGTTGACGACTGAAAAACTTTTAGCATTAATCGGAAGAGATGATGTTCTTTTTAAAGAAGATCTGGAAAAAAATAAAAAACAAATCGAAAATATTGTTTCTAACTCTTCATTCCTTGTTCTGGGTGGCGCAGGCTCAATTGGGCAAGCGGTGACGAAAGAAATATTCAAACGCAACCCTAGGAAGCTTCATGTTGTAGATTTGAATGAAAATAACTTGACTGAACTGGTAAGAGATATTCGAAGCTCAAGCGGTTATATTGAAGGTGATTTTAGAACCTTTTCATTGGATATTGGCTCTTTGGAATATGACGCTTTTATCAAATCCGATGGGCAGTATGATTATGTGTTGAATTTATCAGCGTTAAAACACGTACGAAGTGAAAAAGATCCATACACTTTAATGCGAATGATTGATGTAAACATCTTTAATACTGAAAAAACCATAATTCAATCAATTGAAAATAAGTCAAAAAAGTATTTTTGCGTTAGCACAGATAAAGCTGCAAACCCAGTCAATATGATGGGCGCAAGCAAGAGAATTATGGAAATGTTTTTAATGAGACGCTCATTAGGAGTGAATATTTCTACTGCAAGATTTGCAAATGTTGCGTTCAGTGATGGTTCACTTTTGCATGGTTTTAATCAACGCCTGGATAAACAACAACCAATAACAGCGCCAAACGATATTAAAAGATATTTTGTTACACCCCAGGAAAGTGGTGAGCTATGCCTGATGAGTTGCTTGTTTGGCGAAAACAGAGACATCGTTTTTCCAAAATTAAGTGATGCTCTGCATCTGATTTCATTTGCCGATATTGCAGTTAAATATTTGACTGATAGAGGCTATGAACCATACTTATGCGAATCTGAGGATGAGGCACGTAGATTAGCAACAGTATTACCTGCGCAGGGTAAATGGCCATGTTTTTTTACAGAAAGTAATACAGTCGGCGAGAAGGATTTTGAAGAATTTTATACGGAAAATGAAATCCTGGATATGACAAGGTTTAAGAGCTTAGGGGTGATTAAAAACAATGCAGAATTCGATGATGCAAAGCTAAATGCTTTTGAGGAACATATTAATTTTCTAAAAAGCAATTTAAATTGGACGAAAGGACAGATAGTAGAACAGTTTTTTAAAATGATTCCAGATTTTTCTTACACGGACTCAGGTTATTACCTTGATGGAAAAATGTAGTAATGCGCGGCCTCGTTAATTTTGTTCGAGATTTATACCAAACTGATGGTTTCATTCCATTGCACGAACCCAGGTTTTGCGGCAATGAAAAGAAATATTTATTGAACTGTATTGATTCAACATTCGTTTCATCTGTTGGCGAGTTTGTTGATCTATTTGAAGATGAGGTTGCAAAATATACTGGTGCAAAGTATGCAATTGCAACCAGTAACGGGACATCTGCACTTCATGCTTCACTAATATTAGCTGATATTTCAATTAATGACGAAGTTATCACGCAATCATTGACATTTGTCGCTACGTCTAATGCGATTCGTTATTGTAATGCTATACCAGTATTCTTAGATGTTGATAAAGATACGCTGGGCCTATCGCCAATAAGTTTACAGACATTCCTCGACGATAACACTAAAGTAATAGATGGAAAATGTATAAATATACATACAGACAGGATTGTTAAAGCTTGCGTACCTATGCATACTTTTGGCCACCCTTGTCGAATAGATAAGATTAAAGAAATATGTGAAAAACATCATATTACGGTTATTGAAGATTCTGCAGAAAGCTTGGGTAGTTTTTATAAAAATAAACACACAGGTGTCTATGGAGATATGGGCGTATTAAGTTTTAATGGCAATAAAATCATTACCACAGGTGGTGGCGGCATGATTTTGACTAATAATAAAGAAAGCGCAATTAGAGCAAAACATATCACAACAACTGCCAAAGTGCCACACCGTTGGGCATTTGAGCATGATACTGTCGGTTACAATTATAGACTGCCAAATCTTAATGCTGCGTTGGGTCTGGCCCAAATAGAATTATTACCCGAATTTTTGGAAAGTAAGCGTAGACTTGCGCTGCAGTATCAGGAGTGGGGCGAGGATAATGGTATTACATTTTTAAAAGAGCCGGAAAATTGTAAATCAAACTATTGGTTAAACGGTTTAATAGCATTTGATAGTTCTAAACGTGATGAAATACTGGATTATACAAATAATAGAAAAGTTATGACGCGACCGCTTTGGTTGCCAATGCATATGCTGCCGATGAATCGTGATTTTTATCGAGATACAATGACTAACACAGAATGGTTGTACAATAGAGTGGTTAATATACCTAGTAGTGTGATAGGAAAATGACCGCAAAGAGAAAAATTTGTGTTGTTACTGGGACGCGTGCTGAGTATGGTCTTTTGTATTGGTTAATGAAAGAAATATATGCAGATAATGATCTCGAGCTACAAATAATAGCTACAGGAATGCATTTATCTCCAGAATTTGGTTTGACATATAAACAGATAGAAAATGATGGATTCATAATTAACAACAAAGTTGAAATGTTACTTTCTTCGGATAGTGAAGTTGGTATTACAAAATCATTAGGGTTAGGGCTGATTGGAATTGCTGATGCCTACAATGAATTAAAGCCAGATTTAGTCGTATTATTGGGTGACCGGTTTGAGACATTTGCGGCGGCGGCGGCGGCGACTCTTGCAAAAATTCCCATTTCTCATCTGCATGGAGGTGAAATTACTGAAGGCGCGTTTGATGAGGCTCTGCGTCACTCAATAACAAAAATGTCTCATCTCCATTTTACTTCTACTGATGAATATAAAAATCGTGTCATCCAGCTAGGTGAGCAGCCAGAACGTGTGCATAATGTAGGCGCTGTTGGTATTGACAATATTATGAAACTCAAACTCCTATCAAGGGAGGAGTTCGTCGCTTCTATTGGTTTTAACCTGGCGAATAAAAATTTACTTGTAACATTTCATCCGGTGACTTTAGAAAATTCTACTGCAGCCCAACAATTTAAATATTTACTTGATGCTATAGATGTACTGAAGGAAACAAATATTATTTTTACAAAATGTAATGCGGATACTGACGGACGTATCATTAATAACCTAATAGATCGCTATGTCGACAATCACCCTGAAAAATCTATTGCGTTTACATCCCTTGGGCAATTGAGGTATCTATCTGCAATGCAATATGTTGATGGTGTTGTAGGTAATTCTTCAAGTGGCTTGTTAGAAGCGCCAAGTTTTAAGATTGGTACGATTAATATCGGTGATCGACAAAAAGGTCGTATTAAAGCAAAAAGTGTTATTGATTGTGAGCCTATTGTTGAAGATATATTAAATGGATTCGCTGTGCTTTATTCGCGAGAGTTTCGTGATAATTTACAAACGGTAGTAAATCCGTATGGGAGTGGCGGGGCTACAGATAAAATTTTGCATGTTATAAAAAATTCGCCATTAAAAAATATCTTAAAGAAACAGTTTTATGATTTGTCGTAACATTGTTTTATGTGTAGATTGATTTTTAGCAATATAGTTGGATGCCCTGTATGAATGTTGCCAGAAGTAATGAGCCTGTCTATATTATAGCGGAAGCAGGTGTTAATCATAATGGTAATAAAGACCTTGCATATCAATTGATTGATGTGGCTGTGGCAGCTGGTGCGGATGCAGTTAAATTCCAGACATTCAGGGCAGAGAACCTTGTCACAATAGATGCTGATAAGGCAGATTATCAGAAACAAACAACAAATTCAGATGAAACTCAGTTCGCTATGCTAAAGCGACTTGAGTTGGAATATGATGTCCACCATGAGCTACTAACGTACTGTGATAAAAATGGTATTGATTTTTTATCAACGGCTTTTGATATGGAAAGCCTTGATTTTTTAGTTAATGAACTAAAGCTAAAGACCTTAAAAATTCCGTCAGGTGAAATTACTAATGCGCCATTAATTTTGGCGCATGCAATGACGGATTGTAATTTAATATTATCGACAGGGATGGCTAGACTATCAGAGATAGAGGCAGCGCTAGGGGTGTTGGCATATGGCTTACTATCTAACAATGAAATAAATTTTATGCCATCTAAGAAAGAGTTTGAAAAGGCATATTTGTCTGAGGCTGGTCAAAAAAAATTAAATGAGAAAATCACAATATTACATTGTACTAGTGAATATCCCGCCCCACCTGAAGAAATAAATTTGAATGCGATGATAAGCATGAAAAACGCATTTGGGTTAAAGATCGGATATTCTGATCATAGTGAAGGTATCGTGGTTCCTATAGCAGCAGTTTCGCTAGGTGCAGGGTTAATTGAAAAACATTTTACTTTGGATAAATCTTTCCCTGGCCCGGACCATAAGGCATCTCTCGAGCCAGGCGAACTAAAAGAAATGGTGGCTGCAATTAGAACTGTTGAAAAAGTTATGGGCACAGGTATTAAAGGTCCAATGCCTTCTGAATTTAAAAACAGGGATATTGTGAGAAAGAGTATTTATGCAACGACAGATATTAAAATAGGTGAAACATTTACAGAATACAATATTGGTATGAAAAGACCTGGTACAGGAATCAGTCCTATGGAATATTGGGAGATATTAGGTAACGTTGCAGAACGTTCATATTCAAAAGAGGAAATAATTAAAAAGTGAATGGTAATCCGGTCATCATTCTGGGTGCTGGTGGGCATGCAAAAGTTATTGCGGACATCCTTAGAATAACAAATCGAAAAATCCTTGGTTTTGTAACACCCGATGCAAAACCTCAAATGGAATTTTTTGGATCCGTGATTCTAGGAGATGATTCATTTATTGAAAAATATTCTACTGACGAAATAAACTTAGTAAATGGTATTGGCTCGCTGCCTGATCAAGACATAAGATGGGTGGTTGCTGAGAATTTACGTAACAAGGGTTATCGGTTTCAACAGGTGATTCATCCGAATGCCGTCATAGCGAGAAACGTTACCCTTGAAGAAGGAATTCAAATTATGGCTGGTGTCATAATCCAACCAGATGTAAAAATTGGTACAGATTCAATCATAAATACCGGGGTTATCATAGATCATGATTGCGTTATTTCGGATAACTGCCATCTGGCGCCGGGTGTTTGTTGTAGTGGTAGTGTTTCTGTTGGAAAAAATGTGCACATTGGGACTGGTGCAAATATTATTCAGGGAGTAAATATTGGTGAAAAAACTGTTATTGCAGCAGGCACTACGTTGTATAAAGATATACCTCCTGGGTCTCTAGTGAAAGAGCGGAAAAATCTTGGAATTGAAGATTTGGGTGAAGAATAACGTGTATAAGTGGAGGAATGTAATTCTTAAACAAACAGACGATATGAAGTCGGCTATAGAAGTGCTAAATACTGAAGCGCTGCGTATCGTCATAATTGTGGATGATGACGAACGTCTTGTTGGAACTGTGACGGATGGAGATATCAGACGTGGTCTTATAAATCATCTAACGATGGATAGTACAATCAAAGAATTTATGTACACAGATCCAACTGTGGCATATGAAGAAGATAGTCGTGAATCAATTCTAGACAAAATGAAAAAACTTAACATTTTTCAGATTCCAATCATTGATGCAAACAGGAAAGTTGTTGGTCTTGAAACGTTACAACATTTATTAGAAAAAGCCAGATATGATAACGCAGTATTTCTCATGGCGGGTGGATTTGGTAAAAGATTACGTCCGTTAACTGACAATCTTCCTAAGCCGTTGCTTAGAATTGGCGAGAAGCCCATACTTGAAACTATTCTTGAACAGTTCATTACCACTGGTTTTCATAATTTTTACATATCAACACATTACAAAGCAGAGTTAGTAAAGAAACATTTTGGAGATGGTAGTAAATGGGATGTTTCAATAAAATATATCTATGAAGATAAACCGCTTGGCACAGCCGGTGCACTTGGCTTGCTACCGAAAGATGCTGTGGACTTACCATTAATTATGATGAATGGTGATCTCCTAACAAAAATCGATTTTGAAAAGTTGTTGAAGTTCCATGTTAAGCAGGGTGGTGACGCAACTATGTGTGTACGTGCATATGATTTTCAAGTCCCATATGGAGTGATAAAGGCAGATGGTAACCGTATTACAAATATTATTGAAAAACCAATTTATAAATTCTTTGTGAATGCTGGTATCTATGTGCTTGGCAAGTCTATTATTGAATCTGTCGATGGGAAAACATATCTAGATATGCCGAATATGCTCGAATCAAAAATTGAACAAGGGGGTAAGGTCAATATGTTTCCGGTGCATGAATACTGGTTGGATATTGGAAGAATGGAACAATTCGAACAAGCTCAACGAGACAACGAAACAGAATTTAATTAGAGGATTTTATCGTGAATAGCACATTCATAATTGCAGAAATGGCCTGGGCGCATGATGGCTCAATTGAAAAGTCTATAAACATAATGAACGCCGCGAAGGATTCGGGTGCTGATGCAATTAGTATACACTTAACAGAACTGTCAACATACATGGTCCCACATTATGGTAGTGGTGAAGGTCGTGTGTCAGCAGGCAGGGAAAACATGGAAGTGTACAAGTATCTTGACGACATTAATATCAATAATGACGACTGGAAAGTTTTTTGTGAAGCAGCGCGTAAAAAAGATATTAAATTATGCATTATGCCAAATGATATGAATAGTCTGCAATTTTGTGAAAAAAATATTGAACCAGATTTCTATGTGTTATCGGCTGCTGCATTTGTTGAAAAAGAGTTTATCACCGCAGTAGCGAAGACGGAGCGTCAAACTATTTTCCGTGTTGGTGGAGCTACTATTGGTGAAATTGAAAATGCTGTGAATATATTTAAAGATAATAATGGCGGCGAAGTTACTCTTTTACATGGATTTCAAAATTACCCAACAAAGCTTGAAGATACAAACCTCCTTCAGATGCGATCATTAAAAGCACTCTTTGGCGTGCCTGTTGGATTGGCTGATCATATCGACGGAAGCGATCCCTTGGCAAAAGTAGTTCCTGCTATGTCTATTGCACTTGGTGCTTCTGTAATCGAAAAGCATATAACGTGGAACAGAGACGAGAAAGGAGAGGATTTTGAAGCTGCACTAAACCCCGCGGATTTTAAAGAATTTGTATCATATGTCCGTGGTTGTGAGATTGCTTTAGGTCAGGAATGCTGGGGTCAACTATCCGATGCAACGAAGCGTTATCGTGATGTCTCGCGGAAGCGTATGGTTGCGGCTCGGGATATTAAGTCTAACAAGGTCATTGAGCGAGATGATATAACCTTTAAGAGAGCAGATGTAGGGATAAGCCCTGCCGATGCAGAGTATGTGATTGGCAGGACTGCCAAAGTTGATTTGAATGAAAATGACGGCATTACCCTGGGAGATCTTCTTTGAAAATAGGCTGTTTATTATCTGTCCGTGAGAAGGCTACCCGACTTCCGGGTAAGGTATTATTGGATATAGCAGGCAAGCCTGTAACCGCTTGGTTACTGTCACGTTTATCTATGGCAAATGAAATTGATCAAGTTATTTTATCAACTTCGACGCATGAAGATGATGCAGTTCTTGAAACTCTAGCGATAACTGAAAGTTTTGCTTCATATCGTGGTAGTGAAGACGATAAATTAAAGCGATATTACGATACGGCGCTAGCATATGAGCTTGACGCTGTCGTTATAGTGGATGGTGATGATCCATTCTGTTTTCCTGAAGTTGTAGACAGGGTTGCTTTAGAGCTGCGTTCAAATATGTTTGACTGTGTGTATGTTTCAGGTTTGCCGCTGGGTGCGGCGTCTACTGGATTAACTGTCGCCGCGTTACGTAAAGTTCTCGAAATAAAGGATGAAGAAGATACCGAGGTATGGGGTGGTTATTTTATCAATTCAGGGAAGTTTGATAGCAAAGAAATAAAGATCGAGGAAAAAATTTATCAACATCCTGAAATCAGATTGACATTGGATTATCAGGAAGATTATGAATTCATTACGAAAGTGATCGAGAAGTTGAGGTATAGAAAAGATTTTTCATCTGAAGAGTTAATGAGATTGCTAGTTGTTGATAATCCAGAATTAGTAGCAATTAATGCGGATGCGCAAAAGCGTTATGAGGCTCATATACAAAACGCGGCACCTGTGAAATTTAAAGAGGTCTAAACAAAATGCAAAATTTGAAATTCACAGTGGTTGGTTTGGGTTCTATGGGTAAACGACGCGTGCGAAACTTACTGGCTAATGGGGTTTCGGTAAATCATATAAAAGGAGTTGACTGTAAGCCGGAGCGTGCTTCTGAAGCATCCGATAAATATGGAATTCAAACTTATGCTGAACTTTCAGATGAAATTATCAAGTTCTCGGATGCGTTTATAATCTCTACTCCGCCCGATCAACATTTATTATACGCAAAAGAGGCTGCAGAAAATAATATACATATGTTTATTGAGGCGAGCGTGTTGTCAGAAGGATTAGAAGAGCTGGCAGCGCAAGTTAGAGAAAAAAAACTGATTGCTTTTCCATCTTGCACAATGAGATTTTTCCCTGGTCCTAAGAAAGTAAATGAAACGATAACTAGTGGGAAAATTGGAAAAGTCTTGGCATGGCAATATCAAAGTGGGCAATATCTACCAGACTGGCACCCATGGGAATCAATAAAAGACTTTTATGTATCAAACCCTCTAACGGGTGGTTGTCGTGAAATTGTCCCTTTTGAAATGGTATGGTTGGAGCCTGTTTTTGGTAAGGTCGTTGATGTAGATGCAAGGCATGCAAAATTATCAGATATGCCTGCTGAAATTGACGACATATATATGCTACAACTTCGTCATGAAAGCGGAACATTAGGGCAACTAATCGTTGATGTGTTAGGCCGAACAGCAATCCGGTATCTAAGAGTAACTGGTTCAAAGGGTACCTTAGAATGGGATGATAGCACGAAAAAGGTTCGAGTTTTTTCAACGAATGACAATGCGTGGCATGAGGAAAACTTTGGCGAAGGTACCGTTGAATCAAATTATATTAATCCTGAGGAGCCATATATTGAAGAAATTGGAAATTTCATTGATTGTATTGCGTCAGGTAAAGAACCACTGTATACGTTGGAAAATGATGTTGATATTTTAAATATCTTATATAAAGCTGAAAAAGCAGATAATGAAAATAAACGTGTTAAAGTATAATGGGTATCAGTTTTAATTTGAGTAAATTTAACAGACGACATTGAAGATCATATATGAACTATAAAAAAAGACTAAATGCGGTTATCCCAGGCGGCGCTCATACCTATTCGCGAGGTCATGACCAATTCCCATCTAATGCACCAGAAATCCTCTCAAAAGGGAAAGGAGCATATGTGTTTGATGCGGATGGTCGCCGCTATCTTGATTACGGCATGGCGTTACGTGCAGTAAACATTGGTTATGCGGAAGATGAAATTGATAATGCTGCATTTGAACAAATTAAGAATGGCAATAATCTAACGCGCCCTTCATTAATTGAACTGGAGGCTGCGGAACTTCTTGTGGATTTAATAGATTCAGTCGATATGGTTAAATTCACAAAAAACGGTTCAACATCAGTATCCGCTGCAGTCAAACTAGCACGAGCATATACTAATCGTGACCTGGTTGCACGTTGCTCACAACATCCATTTTTTTCATACGACGACTGGTTTATTGGTTCTACACCGCTAACAAAAGGAATACCTCAATCTACAATAAGCCAAACAAAGATGTTTAACTATAATGATATTAATTCATTAAAATCTTTGGTCGATGAATATCCAGGACAGATTGCATGCGTAGTGCTTGAACCAGCAGCTGGTGATTGCCCTTCAGTAGATGGAAAGCAAGGCTGTTGCAGCGAGAAGGTATGCAATAGATACCAAGATAAGTCTGCCGAAAAAAACTTTTTACAAGAAGTGCAAGAATTATGTAATAAGAACGGCATTGTTTTTATACTCGACGAAATGATAACTGGCTTCAGATGGCACATGAAAGGAGCGCAATACTTATATGGTGTAGAACCTGACTTGTGTACATTTGGCAAGGCAATGGCAAATGGATTTTCTGTGTCTGCTATTGCGGGTAAGAAAGAATTGATGGAACAAGGCTCGATTGATAAAATTGGCCAGGAAAGACTGTTTTTACTGTCAACAACTCATGGCGCTGAAATGTGTGGTCTTGGTGCATTTGTAAAAACTGTCGAATATATGCAGCATGAAAATGTTATTAGTCATTTGTGGGATTACGGATTCAGACTTAAAGAATTAATCAATCAGCTAGCACTAGAGTATGATATTAATACTAGTTTTATAGCAAAAGGACCGTCATGCTCTCCGTTATTTCTGACCTATGATAAAAATGGGGAGATTTCTTTTGCATTGCGAACATTGTTTTTACAGGAAATGATTAAAAATGGAGTTTTGATGCCATGGTTAGCATTATGTTTTAGGCATGGAGATGAAGAGTTCCAAATCACTGAAAATGCACTAAGAGCTGCATTTAAGGTTTATAAAATTGGTCTAGAAGAAGGTGTGTCGAAATTAATTGATGGTGATGTTATTAAACCAGTTTTCAGGAAATTTAATTAAATGAAAATCGGCCTGGTTTCCCTTGAACAAGTGTGGGAAAAAAAACTATCAAATCTCATTGTGTGTGAAAACTATTTTAAACTCGCACGCAAAAATGATATAAAGCTTATAATATTTCCTGAAATGACTTTAACAGGATTCTCAACGAATGTTATTGAAATAGCCGAAGAAAGCACATCCTCTAGTTCAATAAGCGAATTTAAGCGTCTGGCTTCAAATTATAAAATATCATGTATTTTTGGTGTTGTTAGATCTAAAAATGGAAAATATTTTAATGATTCAGTTTATATTGATGAAAATGGTACAGTAAAAGGCGAGTACTCTAAGATTCATCCATTCTCATTTTCAGGAGAAGATAAATATTATGCTGCCGGTGAGAGGATATGCGTTGTTGAAGATTGTGGTTTAAGTATAGGTTTGACGATATGTTATGATTTACGATTTCCTGAATTGTTTACTGCATTAGCAAAAAATTGTGACATGATTGTCAATATTGCAAACTGGCCAAAACGAAGGGTGGAACACTGGAAGGCGCTAATAAAAGCCAGGGCTATAGAGAGTCAGGTTTTTGTTGCTGGTGTTAATCGGATTGGTGTAGACGGGAATAACTTAGAATATGTAGAAAGCAGTAGCATTTTTAATGCTGATGGTGTCGAACTAGATTACATTCATATTAATAATATGAAAATTGCTACTGTAGATAAAAACTGGACAAAAGAATTCAAAAGTAAATTTTTGACAGTTAAAGACCGAAACATCAGCTTATATAAAGAGATTATATAGATGCTTAGCGATAAGGTTGTCGTTGTTACTGGTGGGGCTGGGCTTCTTGGCCAAGAGTTTATAAGAACAATAGTAAAAAATAAGGGTATAGCGATCATCGCTGATATAAACAAAGATACGGCGAAAGAGACTAAAGATGAATTATCAGATGAGCTTGAAACGTGTGAAATAGATTTCGTAGAGCTTGATATAACATCAAAAATATCACTAACTTTAGCTATTAAATATCTTGATGCAAAGTTTGGAAAAATAGACGCACTTGTAAATAATGCATACCCGCGAAATAAGGCGTATGGCAGACAATTTTTCGATGTTACTTATGAAGATTTTCTTGAAAATGCCGGTATGAACATTGGCGGTTATTTTCTGGTATCTCAGCAATTTGCACAATATTTTAATGCGCAGGGTTTTGGGAATATTATTAACTTGTCGTCTATATATGGTGTGATTGCACCGAGATTTGAAGTGTATGATAAGACTCAAATGACGATGCCAGTTGAATATGCTGCGATAAAAGCAGCTCTAATTCATCTAACTCGATATATGGCAAAATACTTTAAAGGAATGAATATAAGGGTTAATGCAATAAGTCCAGGAGGTATATTAGATCGCCAGCCTGATGAGTTTGTTTCTGCATACAATAATAATTGCATGACTAAGGGAATGTTAAGAAAATCGGATATTAATGGTACTTTGTTGTATCTGTTAAGTGACTTGAGTCAATATGTGAATGGCCAGAATATTATTGTAGATGATGGCTATTGTTTATAAAATTCGCTGTGAACAAAAAAATATTATTAATTTCGCAATCACCTAGTGATATTCGTTTTGTACTAACATTATATGAAAAATATAAAGATAGTTATGATGTTGAAATTATAGTTGTAGGTGTCAAAAATAATTATCATTTTTTGTGCCAATCACTTCCAAGCCATAATGTCCAATTTGTATCGATTCCAAAGTTTAGGGAATATATAAAGTTACTTTCTTTTAGTTTTGTGCTAAGAAGTTTAAGGAAGAAATTAGTACAAAAATACAAAGATGATCATATTTATTTTTTTTCGCGTTTTGGTGATTATGCGACAGCATATCTAATAGATGCACTGAAGAAAAATAATACAATATTATACGTAGATAGTGTTTATAGTTATGTAAGTGAAATAATTGAGCCGAACCAGAGTGTTGTGCTTAATATAAAAGGAAAAATAAAAAAGAATTATTTGAGATATTTATTATTTTTTGAGATGAAATTTGTAAATATATCAGGACCGGCTGTCGAGTATTATGATACTAAAAATAATGTTAGTGATATATCAATAACAATTGATGAAAAAGTATATTCCAAATACGGATATTCAGTTGAGTGCGCACACAAAAAGAAAAGTATATTATTCTTTGAATCTAATGGCATGACAGAGAGCTATTTTGAAAAATATGACATAGAACTGAAATTGATCATCGATTTTCTGTGTGATAAATATGATTTGTATATTAAACCACATCCATCGCACGGCTCGTCATCAGTGTGGGATGAATATGACGTGAACTTTCTCCCAGGCTACATTCCTGCCGAATTTATCAATGTTGAGAGTTTTGATAAGGTGGTTGGTATAGAAAGTGCTGCCCTGGCAAACATACGGCATCCAAAAAAAGTTAGCTTAATAAATTTTTTTGGATTTACCGATGAATCAATAAAACATAATTTTCAAAAATATATTACCAATCATTCTATAGATGATGTTTCGTTTCCTTGTAATATTAATTTCGTATAGAAAGATTAATTTAAATTGAAGCACTTTTCGTTTTATTTCTTTTTTTCTGTTGTTAACGCTGGTATTGCAATGTTGACGTCAGCGATACTTGCGAGGAGTCTAAGTGTTGAGCATTTTGGTCAAATTGGGATTGCGTCAGCGGTCTTGCAATTTGTGACGCCGTGTATTGTTTTTAATGCACTCGGGTTGGTTGCGATCAATAAAGTTAAATTAGAAAAAAAATCATTCCAGGAGTTTTCCAATAATTATTTTACAGTAGCTGGCATATTAACGATTGTGTCATTTACGGCAGGTCAAATATTGGGAGGAATATATCCTGCTTATGGTGAAGTTGCCTATATAATCCCCATTTTGTCATTTGTGATGGCTTTTAATGAATTTCAGAATGCTGAATTAATTCAGGAGTCAAAAAGTTTATATTATGGTTTGTATATTTTTATTACACGCTTCGTAACAATACTTTTTGTTGTTACTGCTGTATATGCGCTAAACTATCCATGGTATGCTTATTTTTATGCTCTGCTTGTGGGTGAGTTGGTGTCTCTTATTGTTAGGTATAAATATCATTTTAATATACTAAGAAATTTCAGGATTTCATTCGATAAAAAAGAATTTTACGAAATCTTAAAATACGGTTTGCCATTATTTTTTTTACTAATTGCTGGCTGGTCTCTTAATAGTATTGATAGATTTATTGTTCTAAAGTATTTCAGTTTGAAAGAAGTTGCATATTATACTCTTGCATACCAGTTGGGGATGTCAATAAATTTAGCAAATACAGCACTAACGAATTCTGTCGTACCTATTATATACAATGCTATTCATAATAATGAAAATTCGTTAAGGCTGATAAATAAATACATAGCTATTTATTCTTCTGTGATCGTGGCCGTTATATTAGTAGCTTCCATCTCTTTTACATACTTGATTCCAATCGTATTTGGTAAGTCTTATCATGAGAGTATAAGAATATCGATATTTATTGCGATTGCATTTGGTTTTGTCGGTGTATACAGAATACCGGTTCTTGTTATAGATTTTTATAAAAAAAATTCACTCAAAACCACTCTAACTATTATTGCCGCTGTGCTAAATTTAGTCTTTTCGCTTTATTTTATCCGTGATTTTGGGGTTATGGCGCCTGCATATGGGACTTTGTTGAGTTATTTTCTGCTAGCACTCGCATGCTATTACTATGCATATAAAGAGTTGCGATAGATGAAAACGTTTTACATTCTTGAAAACTCTAATTCACCTCATGAAGAAGGGATTATTACTTTAATTGAAGTTTTAAAATATAAAGGTTGCAAGGTTGTTCTTTGTTTGAATCAACTGTCAGAACAGAGAATGCGAAAGTTTGCAAATATAAATCTGGTGGATGAGATAGTACGCATTGATTCAATAAAAGAACTGGTGTTGCTTCCAGCAAAAATAAATAACGCAGGAATCTTGTTGCACAATACAGTAAGTGTTCGCAATTCGTTTACAACAGTATTTCTTGGATGTCTTGTGCGTAATAATGTTTATTATATTAGGAATGCTAATTCATGGCTGTTTTTTTCTAATCATGAAGGTGCTTTTTATTACAGGGTTTTAAGATATATCTCAACCGCATTAAAAAAATTTCTGTTAAAGCGCGCGCAATATTTGATAGTTGAAAGTGATCAAATAAAAAACTATTTATCTAAATATACCAGTATGCGTATTGAGATTATACCATACAAATACTATACGACTGTAACAAATAAAAATTCATCAACACAAAATGTAATTTCCTTTGTTGTTCCTGGTGCTGTTGATTTGGAGCGTAAACCTCTAGATGTCGTTATTGCCGCGCTGCGCAATCTACCAAATCAATACCTTAAGAAAATTAAAATAATTCTATTGGGTCGACCTCTTGGTGAAACAGCAAGAAAACTATGTGATGAGTGGATGAAAGAATTTGGAGACTCTTTAGAGTATTTTAATGGATTTGTGGAAAATGAGGTGTTTGAAAAAACTGTTAATGATGCAACATATATTTTATGTTCTTTTAAATTAAAGCATCAAGATAGATATTTAGATGAGGTTTATGGTGAGACAAAAGGCTCAGGTGTCTTTGGTCAGGCTATTTCTTATGGAAAACCATTGATTGTAAATAAGGGGTTTAAAGTTCCTAGCGAGATAGAATCCTCGACATTATATTTTGAAGATGCATCCGAACTCTGTAATATTTTTAAAGAGGCAGTTGCTAACGAAGCAAATCGCTCAATATTGATATCAAATGCATATAAAAACTCATCTTCGTTTACAATTGAAAATATAGCAAATAGTCTCAATTTATCTACGAGGTAACCATGATTTTAGTACTAGGTGCAACAGGATTTCTTGGCTCGCATGTATGTTTGAAGCTGGACAAGCTTGGTATTGAGTATACTCCAAGTTCTCTTAGTTTAGGTGTTGATTTGAGAAATGAGCAAGCTACTGAGGAATTGTTTTCAAGTGTGAGGCCGTCTACAGTAATCAATTGCGCATCATTTGTTGGCGGGATTCAGTTTGGCTTATCACACCCTGTTGAGTTATACACAAACAATCTTAAAATGGCGCTCAATATATACAATTCAGTGGCGAAATTTAAGGTGAAAAAGATTATAAATCCTATAACAAATTGTACTTATCCTGGCAAAGCAAGTCTTTTTCGTGTTGACGAATGGTGGGATGGACCATTGCATGAATCAGTATTGATTTATGGTTTTACCAAAAAAGCACTCTGGATAGCTTCTAAAGCATATACTAAGCAATACAATCTTGTTGCAAACCATATAGTACTCCCAAATATGTATGGGCCAGGTGATCATCTTGATATGTATCGTGCGCACGCACTTGGTGGTATTGTTTCAAAATTCGTTAAAGCAAAAAAAGAGAATATGGCTACTGTTACAATATGGGGTACAGGTAAGCCTGTTAGAGAATGGTTGCATGTCGATGATGGAGCAGAAGCACTCATTAGGTCGCTAGATATCGATATTGGAATCGAACCTGTTAATGTAGGCCGAGGGTATGGACAATCAATAAGGGAATTAACATTTCTAATTAAAGATGAGGTTGGTGCTGATTGTGAAGTAGTGTTTGATGAAACCAAGGAGGATGGTGCGCCTATCAAAACAATCGATGGTTCAACTGGGAAAATGGTTCTCAAGTGGGAACCAGAAATTGATATAAAGAGTGGGTTGAAAGAAACTGTTGCCTGGTATGAAAAGGTGCTTGAGTAAGAACGCGTAAAGGTAATATATTGTGGCATATAATTTTATAAAAACTATTTCATCAATTGTTTTTCATCCAGGCAATAAAGGGAAGAGAATTGATGCTTTTATGAGATATTTCAAATGGCAGATTGGTAGTAGGTTGTTAGGTTTTGTAGTTGTATTTAACTGGATTGATGATGCCAAGTTATATATGAGAACAGGTGAAGCGATGGTTACGCATAACTATTATACTGGCCTGTATGAATACTATGACATGTCATTCTTAATGCATTATACAAATGATGGTGACAAATTTTTAGATGTAGGGGCAAATGCAGGTGTGTATTCTATCTTAGCAAGCGTTGTACTTGATGTCGACGTGGTGGCGTTTGAGCCAATTCCCGAAACTTTTGAGCGACTTACGGAAAATATCAGGCTAAATAAAAAAGAAAATGATATTAAATATCTTAATATTGGCTTATCAGATAAAAAAGGGGCACTTTATTTTACTTGTGATCGCGATGCAACGAATCACGTCAGCGAAAACTTAGAAGAAGAAAATACGATAAAAGTCGAAGTCACTACACTTGATGAAGAGCTCGGCAGGCTGCATTATTCCCCGTCGATCATGAAAATCGATGTTGAAGGATATGAAAAATTTGTCCTAAATGGCGCTAGTTTGTTGTTGGCAAATCCGGCGCTAAACGTGATAGTAGTAGAGCTCAATGAAAGTGGTGCGCGCTATAAAATAGCTGATGAGGAAATTGTTGCTATCTTAACTAGAAATGGCTTCATCGCGTACGATTATTACCCTAATAAACATGAACTGGTAAAATTAGAAAACTGCAAATCAGAAAGACAAAACACTCTTTTTATCAGAAATATTGATTTAGCGCGCGAGCGCGTTAATAATGTCAAGAAAAACTTTGTGCACTCAACAAAGTCATATATTTAATTCGTGTCGAATAATAGCATTACAAATAAGAAAATTAGTATCTATAGCCTGATTATTGTCTTTGCTTCGCAAGTCCCTGTTGTGTCGTATTTGTTAGACTCATATTTTCAGACAAGCAAGTGCGAAAGTTGTGGTGAGTTTAATTTGTTTTTGACGCTATTCATATATGTTATATTGTCGCTGATCAGTACTTCATTTATAAAAAAAAGTACGCATAGGAAGTTGTTGTCTGTTTATTTGATTTTAATAACGTTATTGTTGTTTGGGTTTGTCACATCTAAAAACGTATTATATCCATTTATCTCGTTGTCAAAATTTATATTATATTTAAACATACTGTTATACCTGTCGAGATCATCGATAGAAAAAAATTCTAATTTACTTTTAAATGTATTTAAAGTATCTATAATATCATATGCAGTTTTGAATTTCTTTAATTTATGGCGTGGTGGCAGTCCATTGTTTGCGCTTGGTTTAATACAACTACCACTGTGGCTCTTTTGCGCATATATGATTTTTACTTTTCAAAAGAAAAAAATATCATCCTCATCACTGATATATATCTATCTATTTATTTACATACTATTCTTAAATTACATTCTTGCAAAAGAGTCTGATTTTTTTCGAATCCAGTATCTCCCTGTTGGAATGACAGCCATGCTGTTGATTGCTTTTTTGTCGATATCTACATTTCGCACAAAGACAAAAATATTTCTCATAACGATTATAGTATTGTCGACTATTGTTATAAATTTTCACTATCTTGATCAAACATTTAAACTTGGTGATAGATTGGTTTCTTTTAAAGAAAGACTTAGCATATTTACACTTATGTTTCGAGCCTCGTTCGATTTTCTTATCCCGCAAGGTCTTGGATCGTCATTAAGAAATTATGATATTAGTGTATTTGATATAGGATATACTGAAGCTGGTAGAAGACTATATCCTCCGCATTCGGGGCTTGCCAGTGTGTTATATGAAAATTCTATCTATGTTTTTACATATATTGCTTTCAAGATACTATCAATAGTGAAATCAGAAATTAAACAAAAGTTAGTGGGCGCCAAAATGCCAAGTTTAGTGGAGCATAATGGGAAAATTTTAAAGTCAAATATCTTATATAAGAAACGCGACAAATATTTTCTTATTATGCTGCTGGTGATATTTACCTGGTTTATACACAATCTACTTTACTTGAAGGGGATTGTAACGCCGGACTATTTTACTGATGATGGCGTAATTATATACTCTTTGATATTTATACTCAGCTACGAATCATATTTAACAAAAACTATAATCGATAAAATACATTACAGGCGCAACCCTGGAAACAATATTTAAGAAAGAAATATATATGAATGTTTGGATTTTTCAGTCAGGAGAGCCATTAAGTATAGATGGTCCTAATGCACGTCACATGCGGGCTATGAATTTAACTAATGCATTGTTAGATGCTGGACATAAAGTTATTTTGTGGAGTACCGATTTCTATCACCAGGAAAAGCGTTTTCGTTTTGGTAAGACAACTTACATAAAAGTTAAAAGCGATTTTGAGGTCAGGCTTATTCATAGCAGAGGTTACAAAAAAAACATCGGAGTCGAAAGAATAATCGATCATGTTCAACTTGCTTATAATTTAAAAAAGAAATTACAAACAGAAACCATATTGCCCGATATCGTATTTATAGGATACCCGCCAATAGAAACTGCATATGTATTGAGCAAATACCTAAATAAGTTTTCGATACCGTATGTTCTGGATGTAAAGGATCAATGGCCAACGTTATTTGTCGATGCGCTGCCGAGAAACTTAAAGATTTTAGGTAGGATTGTGTTTTTACCATATTATATAATGGCAAGGAAGATAATGTTGTCAGCAACTGGAATATCATCAATGTCAAACAGCTTTTTAAGTTGGGTGTATGCATTTTCAGGAAGAAAGCATACACAAAACGATGATGTATTTCCTCTTGCGCCACCTGATTTTAAAATCGATAATGACAAATTATTTTCTGCAAAAGAGTGGTGGAAAACTTATGGAATTGTAAATGATAATTTTCCTAAATTTTGTTTCATAGGGAGTCTCTCGCAGGCATTTGATTTTTTACCAATCAAAGAAGCAGCTGAGCTTTTTATAAAAAACGATATTAATTTGAAAATCATTATCTGTGGCGAGGGGGGCGATTCAGAAAAAATTACGTCCCTTTTTGCTGGTTTACCAAATATTATTTTTGCTGGCTGGATAGACCGTCCTAAAATTGAAATCTTATCATCGCTCTGTGCGGCATCACTAGCTCCTTATAAAAATACTGATAACTTCACTGCTAATATTCCAAATAAAATTCTTGACTCGTTATCACTTGGTCTGCCGATAATATCTCCTTTGAATGGAGAAGTAAAAAATCTTATATTAGAATACAATGTTGGAATGTCCTACCACGAAAAGTCGGGAAATGAACTGTTTAATTGTATGAGTAAATTAATACAGAGCCCTGACCTATATAGGGTAATGTCGAAGAATGCAAAACAACTTTATGAAAAGGAATTTAACTATACCTCAGTCTATGAACGACTTGTTTCGCATTTGGTTAAATTACAAGTTAAATAATAAATGATGAAACAATCGATTGATAAAAAAATTGAACAAGAGCGGTACAATGAAAGAGCAAAAAAATTACTAGGCTCCAGAATTGATAAATCATTAACTGGTTCAAATTCAGTTGCGATAAGCCATCGCTCCCCTTATCTTCGTTACGAAAAATTAATACTGGAAAATATTAAAGATGCTAACTCGTGTGTATTGGAATTAGGTGCTGGGACTGGGGCATTTACTGAATGTCTATTAAATACAGGTGCAAAAGTATTGGCCACAGATATATCTGAAGCATCATTAGAGATACTACAGAAACGGTTTGCTAAATATAAGAATATTTCCGTAAAGGCAGCTGACCTGGAATTTCTCCCTTTTGATGACAATACTTTTGACTTTGTTACAAGTGCAGGTAGCTTGAGTTATGGAGACAACATGCTCGTTTTGAATGAGATTTATCGGGTGCTTAAACCTAATGGAATGTACATTGCTGTTGATTCTCTGAATCACAACCCCGTTTATATGCTGAATAGATGGATACACTATCTACGAGGCAGGCGAACCTTAAGTACTTTAAAAAGAATGCCAACAACAAATTTAATTGATATATATAGAAAACAATTTGGGCAAAGTAGTGTTTATTACTTTGGCTCAATTACCTGGATAGTGCCTTTCTTTAAAATTTTCTTGTCAGAGAAAAAAATATCAATGACTATTGACTACTTTGATAAAATTGTAAATGTAAAAAAGTCAGCATTTAAATTTGTGATGTGCGTGAAAAAGGTCAACTAATGAATGATTTAGATATTAATCAAGTTAATTACCTAATAGATCCAGCTAATTGCCATAATCCAATATATATAAAGGGTTGCGATACTAATGATCTCATTAATTATCTGAAAATGATGATGATGATTCGCAAAGTTGAACAAAAACTCGCCATAGGAAGAAGAGATGGATTTATCGGTGGACCTGTACACTTAGGTGTTGGACAAGAAGCAATTGCTGTTGGTGTTTCTGGATCATTAACATGTGATGATAGAATATTTGGTGCACATCGTTCGCATTCTCATTTGCTTGCATTAAACCCTGATCCATATCGTCTCTTCGCGGAAGTGCTTGGTAAAGTAACTGGATTTTCACGCGGTATGGGTGGATCAATGCATTTATGGGATGGACCCAGTGGGTTTTATGGGTCTGTTCCGATTGTATCAGGTACAGTATCCTTGGCTGTTGGTGCGGCGATGGCTGCCAGACTTCAAAAAACCAATCACATTGCAGTTGCTTATTTTGGTGATGGTGCGATGGAAGAAGGGGTAGTTCACGAATCACTCAATCTTGCTCGTATTCAGGAATCCCCCGTATTATTCGTTGTAGAAAATAATCTATTTGCAAGCCACATGCATATTTCACTACGCCAACCTTCAGATATGCAATCGCGCTTTGCTGTAGCAAATCACATCCCATATAAATTAGCAGATGGAAATGATGTCGTTGCTGTGAAAAATGCTGCTTCAGAATTAATCACACACTCACGAAATGGCCAGGGACCTGGTTTCCTGGAATTAATTACTTATCGATGGTATGGCCACGTTGACTGGCGTGATGATATAGACGTTGGAGTCCATCGTTCACTTGATGATGTTGATAACTGGCGTATGCGAGATCCTGTTACGCGTCTGTCGAAAGCAATGATTGAGCAGGGAATCTGGTCTGCTGAAGAAGAGAAGAAATTGATTAGTATGCTAGATAATCAAATTAGCGATGCCTGGGAAAAAGCAATGAACGATTCATATCCTGATGAAAGCGCCACATTAAATTGCGTCTATGAAATTTAAGAACTGAATGAGGAATGATTTTGAAAGTCAAGAAACAAAATTATGGCACGGCGATCTGCTCAGCATTCGAATATTTATTAGAGAAATATCCTGAAGTATTTGTTATAGGGCAAGGCTTATGGAGCCCGTGGTATGTAGGCAACTCCATGACTGATCTTGATAAAAAATTCGGAGTTGAAAGGATCATAGACACGCCGGTTTCAGAATCTGCCTGTACTGGCGCAGCTGTTGGCGCATCACTGTCTGGGATGCGACCAATTTTAGTGCATCCTAGAATGGATTTTATGTTATATGCAATGGATGCAGTAGTTAATCAAGCAGCAAAGTGGTCACATATGTTTGGTGGGCAGGCTCATCCTGCAGTGACAATAAGATCGATTATTAATCGTGGTGGTGAGCAAGGTGCTCAACATTCTCAGGCACTACACTCCTGGTTTGCTCATGTTCCAGGTTTGCGAGTTGTTATGCCTTCGACTGTTAAGGACGCAAGAGATTTATTAATAGCATCAGTGTTATGTAATGACCCCGTAATCTATATTGATGATCGCTGGTTGTATGAGCAAGAAGATGACTTGCCTCCTATAGAAGAACTAAGCCTTGCAGCACAAGGCCCAGCTTGCTTACGAAAGGGGGCTGATATAACGTTGGTGGGTTCAGGTTTTTCCACGTACCTTGCAAATAAAGCAGCTGAGATTCTGGGTAAACAAGCAGTGTCAGTTGAGGTGATTGATATACGAATTCTTAATCCATTTGATGCTTCACTTATTATAGAATCTGTCGAGCGTACAGGTGTGCTTTTAGTGGTAGATTTAGGCTGGAGAAATTCTGGATTTGCAGCTGAGGTTATTGCTCGCGTAACAGAAAATGTTGGAACGGATGTTCTTAAATGTAGACCTAGAAGAATAACATTGCCAGATGCGCCTGCACCTACTTCGCGAGCGCTGGAATCAAGATATTATACAAGTACTGATGAAATCATTAATACCGTTAAAGAACTTTTATCTTAAATCTAACACTTAACTTAATTTGGATAGTTATATGACAAAGCGTAGCGTACCTTTTTTTGATTATCCTCGAGCATATCTTGATGATCGAGATGAATTGTTGAAAATAATTGATGACGTGGGAAATCGTGGTGCATTTATTATGCAGAAAGATTTAATGGAGTTTGAGTCAACTCTTGCTGAATATACTGGTGCATCTCATGCTATTGGTGTGGCAAATGCAACAGATGGATTAGAATTATCATGGATGGCACTTGGGTTGCGACCAGGAGATGAAGTCATTATTTCATCGCACACAATGTTGGCTACGGCATCAGCTATAAAAACTGCTGGCGGTACACCAGTACCAGTTGAAATAGGTGAAGATAATTTGATTGATCCTGATGCAATCGAAAATGCTATAAATCCTCGTACTGTAGGCATTATGCCAACTCAGTTAAATGGTAGAACCTGTAATATGGACAGAATTATGTCTATTGCAGAAAAACATAATTTCTTTGTTGTTGAAGATGCAGCCCAGGCATTGGGCTCTCGATTTAAAGGCAAGCATGCCGGTACCTTTGGCCATGCTGCCGCAATCAGTTTTTTTCCGGCAAAGGTACTTGGATGCCTTGGTGACGGTGGCGGTATAATTACTAATGATTCCAATCTACACGATAAACTCTTTCAGCTTCACGATCATGGCAGGGATGTTGATGGAAATGTAAAAAGTTGGGGTCGTAATAGTAGGCTTGATAATTTACAAGCCGCAATACTAAATTATCGAATTAGTGAATATGATAAAATTATTGAGCGTCGTCGAAGAATTGCTACCATGTATGATGAACGACTTCGTGACTTAGATGAACTGCAACTTCCACCTGCGCCAAGCACTAAATCTGATCACTTTGATATTTATCAAAATTACGAATTACAGTCAGATAAACGTGATAGTTTGAAAAAATATTTATACGAAAATAGAATTGGTACTCTAATTCAGTGGGGTGGGAAAGCGGTCCATCAGTGGGAACATCTTGGATTTACAATAAAACTTCCTGTCGTCGAAAAATTTTTCGAGCGTTGCATTATGTTGCCAATGAATATGTTTGTGAGTGATGATGATGTTAATTACGTGTGTGACAAGATAGTCGAATTCTATCGGAAATAATATGCATGAAAAGAATATTTGATATATATTTTTCTTTAATTGGACTTGTTTTTGCAAGTCCAATTTTACTTCCAGTTATGTTTCTTGTGTGGAAGCAAGATCATCACTCTCCATTTTATATTGCACAACGTGTTGGGAAAGGAGAAAAATTATTTAATATGGTGAAGATGCGCTCAATGATTATCGGCGCTGATAGCTCTGGTGTTGACTCGACATCGGCTAATGATACAAGAATCACAAAAGTTGGCATTTTCATTAGAAGATATAAGCTGGACGAGGTTACACAGTTATGGAATGTTTTGATAGGTGACATGAGTCTTGTTGGGCCAAGGCCAAATGTAAAACGTGAAACTGATATTTATACCGAAACAGAGAAAAGGTTACTTACAGTTAAACCAGGTATAACTGATTTTGCATCTATAGTCTTTTCTGATGAGGGTGATATTCTTCAGGGAAAAGAAGATCCTGATCTGGCTTATAATCAATTAATTCGACCATGGAAAAGTCGATTAGGGTTGGTTTATATCGATAACAGTAATATTTTTCTAGATGTAAAAATAATGCTCACCACTATAATTGCAATACTTTCGAGAAATCGTGCGCTAAAAATTGTAACGCAAGAATTAAAAAAACTAAATGTTGAGCAGGATATTGTTGAATGTTCTACGCGAAGTAATAAACTCATCCCAATGCCTCCACCAGGTACAGATCATATTGTATCGGAAAGGTGAAATACTTCATGCGAAAGTTTTTCGATTTTGCACGACTCAAAGAGCAACGTCTCCCTAATATACTAGTTAGTATACTTCTTTTTTTATATCCCCTTGCTGGTGTAAGTGTAAGGAACTGGTTTAGTGGGTTCGCAGTACTAATTGTGCTTATTGGGCTCTATTTAATATTTCAAGTTTTTAAGAATAATAACAACCTGAATCTGGATAGAGATGAAAAATATTTGATATTTTCTGTGTCTATGCTTTTTATAAGCTATTTAGCGAGCGGCTTTGCAAATGGATGGAATGATAATCAGCTTGACTATTTTCTGGGCGAGTTAAACTTTTTATTTTTTATACCACTTTATATTGCAATCAGAAATATTGAAAAAGCACCAGAGTATATTATAAAGGGGTCAATAATTTCTGGAATACTTTTTATAATCCCATATATTTATGAATCGGATTTTTCTAAATATTTTTTGGGGAGTGTTGAAGGTATTTACAGTCATCTATTTACAGGGCCTGTTGCTATTATAATGGCCTTTATCATGCTGGGCGTGCTGAAGAGATTCCTTGTAATTAAATATTGGAATATTGTCATCATATTATCGATATTGAATTCTTTTAATTTTGCTATTGCAACAAGATCTGGCACGGCTTACTCGCTTGCTATTTTAATGTTTTTAATTATGCCATTAATTGTTGTGCGAAAAATGAAGTCAAGAATTCTTGTGTATGCAGGTATAATGATTTTATTAACAGTTGCATTTGCTTTTAATGAAGATGTGCACGATGGTGTTTTGCGGGTTACAAATAGCGCGGAGAAATTTATTTCAATAAAAGATATTGCTTCATATGATGGAAACTTGGGCACTGCGGGCGAGCGCATGGCAATGTGGATGGCTAGCTGGACTGTTTTTAAAGATCATATTTTATTCGGTGTTGGACGAGGCAATTACAATCATGCTGTGAAAAAGTATTTTGCGCAGGGTTTGGTGAATAAAGTTGTGATCTTGCATAGTCATCCACATAATATTTATTTTGAGACATTATCATCCAAAGGACTCTTTGGGATTGCAGTTTTCTTTGTGCTGATGGCACTAATTCTAAAGAAGTATTATGTTGCGTGGAAGAATAATGTTGTTTATAGCATCTCTGGTTTGTTGCACATTACGGCAATTCTAATTGTAGGTCTTGGGATATCTGGCCCATTAATAAAAAATAATTTTACTTCTATTTTTCTGGTTTATACGGCAGTTTTTTATAGTTATTTTAATGGACAGCTAAAACAAAAAAATACATCTTAAAATGATGTGTGTGTCTGTGAGGCTTATAAAAATAACTTTCTTTTTCATGTGAATAATAGTAATTGTGTTTTTTTGGTTAAATATTTTGAATATGATTTCAGAAAATAGAAAACCTAGATTACATTTTTTGTCAAATGTGTTTAAGAAAAAAATATATGCAGTCTCAGCAGAGTGTGAGAGGTAAGCAAATAAAATAATTAATATTATTGGATGTGGCATTATCAAAACGTAATCTGTAAAAAAACAAAGTTGGCTGATTGCACGATGATGGTCTATTCTCCTAGAGGTCAGTTAGTGCCTAATCTTAGAATTTCATCATATGTGTTGATGACACTTTGTTTGTTGTATTTGTCTGTGATCGATGCACAATACAAGTTACATATTGTTGTTTGGTAGTGGATTCATACGATATGACACACATCATGATGATTGCGCACCGCCTGTTCTTCGGGAAGCAAATGTTTATGAGATGTTTCCTTTTTTGCATATTACCAACTATTATTTATTTTATAGATCTTGCTGTTAGCGTCTTTTTCTGTTATTTATAAAATAAGTCAAGGTGCGTTGCATTACTATATATTCGTATTGCTTGGTAGTTATTAAGCTGGGTTCATAGAAGAGGCTGCTGCGGTCTTATCAAGGAATAAAATATAGTGCCAGAGGCAATATGACAGTTCAAAAAATTACAAAAAAATTTCTTCGCCTTTCCCGGTTCCACAAGCAAGCATTGATTGCGCTCACAGACTCTGCCCTGTTAATTATTGCCTTGTGGTCGGCATTTTCACTCCGTCTGGGTGTCTTTTACTTACCAACGAGTGTTTCTATTAACTTGCTCTTCGCAGCTATCCCAATAATAGCAATCCCTATTTTTATACGATTTGGTCTTTATCGGGCCATCATTCGTTACATCGGTTTTAAAGCACTCTGGGCAGTTGTGCAGGCAGTTAGTATGTATGCAATGATATGGGGTTTGCTCATTGTATTTACTCGCGAAATCGGCGTTCCACGTTCGGTTATCCTGATTAACTGGATTGTTGCTATCTTATTAATAGGTGGTACACGCATGATTGCACGCTGGTGGTTGGCAGGTGTGCTGACTGATACTGGAGCGAGGAACAATAGTTCAAGGACGCGTGTTGTGATCTATGGTGCAGGTTCAGCTGGTGTACAACTGGCGACTGCATTGTCATATAGTAGTGAATATCGTCCAGTTGCGTTTATAGACGATAAATCCGAGCTGCATAATACCCATGTTAATTCCTTAAAAGTTTACCCCTTTAATTATCTGCAGCGGCTAATCGAAGAATCAAATGTTGAAGAGGTGCTGCTAGCCCTGCCAACAGCCTCTCGTGCACGTCGAAACCGGATTATTGAGCAATTGGAGCCTTTCCCGGTGCATGTGCGAACACTGCCGGGGATGGCGGAGATTGCCGGCGGGCAGGTTAAAATTGATGATATCAAAGAAGTCGAGATAGAGGATCTGCTGGGGCGTGACCCGGTGGCTCCGTACAAGAACCTGCTGGATGAAAATATCCGCGCTAAGGTGGTGATGGTGACAGGTGCCGGGGGCTCGATTGGCTCCGAACTGTGTCGGCAGATTCTGTTGCAAAAACCCGAACGCCTGATTCTATTCGAACAGAATGAATATGCGTTATATTCCATTGAATCAGAATTAAGTACGAATTGCAGTCTGTGTGCAGAGCACTACAAAACCTATGGCGTTCACCATATCGTGCCAATACTGGGTTCTGTACTTGATCAGTCACGACTGGAAGATGTTTGTAAAACCTTCAAAGTTCAAACAATCTATCATGCGGCGGCCTATAAGCATGTCCCACTGGTCGAAAAAAATCCTTTTGAGGCAATTAAGAATAATATCTATGGCACCTATCACGCAGCACAGGCAGCGGTAAATTCCGCTGTAGACACATTTCTATTGATATCGACTGATAAAGCGGTTCGTCCCACTAATATCATGGGGGCGAGTAAGCGTTTTGCGGAACTGGTGTTACAGGGACTGGCCAACGAAAATACGGCTACTCGATTCAGTATGGTACGTTTTGGCAATGTACTGGGTTCCTCCGGGTCTGTGGTGCCGTTGTTCAGGTCACAGATACAGAAGGGGGGACCGGTTACAGTCACCCACCCTGAAATAATTCGCTATTTTATGACGATTCCCGAAGCGGCCCAGCTGGTTATCCAGGCGGGTGCCATGGGTACCGGTGGCGATGTCTTTGTCCTGGATATGGGTGAGCCGGTCAAAATTTCAGACCTCGCGCGGAAAATGGTGCATTTGTCTGGTTTGACGATTAAGGATGATGAAAATCCAGAGGGTGATATCAGTATTATATACACTGGCCTTCGACCGGGTGAGAAGTTATATGAAGAACTCCTTATCGGTGACAATGCCACCGGTACCAGGCACCCACGGATTCTCACTGCTCAGGAGGAGGCACTGGGATGGTCAGAGGTGAAGTCTTATCTGGATAAATTTGAGGCTGCCTTCATGAATTCCGATTGTGAAATGATACGTAACCTGCTGCTGGAAGTGATTTCAGGCTATAAGCCTGAAACCAATATTGAAGATCTACTCTGGAAGGAAAAGCAGCTCCAACAGAACCTGAAATCTGTTGTACAACTAAAAGATTTTAAGGATAAAGCGGTATAAAGCCTGACTATAGCGCTTGAATCTCGGCGATAAATTAGGTAACGTTCGCGCCCTGAATACTATAGTCGCGTAGCTCAGTTGGTTAGAGCACCACCTTGACATGGTGGGGGTCGGTGGTTCGAGTCCACTCGCGACTACCATTTTAAAAATAGGTTCTAGGGTCGAGGTGCTAGGGCCTAGGAAAGCGGATTTAGTTAATAAAATTGGCTTCTCGCATATATTTAGTTCGTGAGGGGACGAGAACGAAGTTCGACAAAATCGCCGGGACCATTTTGCAGGAACAAAATGGGACTGCAGAAGGCAGCCCGAAGGACGAATATCATGGACGGTATGAGTCAACGATTTTGAACGCGCGAAGCGCGGCCCGAAGGGCGTAGGGCACGTCTGCAAGGACGCAGGAGTTAGGGCAACGCAAGGAGCAGCTGCCGAGGAAGCCCGGAGTAATCCACTCGCGACTACCAAATCAAAATAGGTTCTAGTACTTAGGGTCTAGGGAAGTAAATCTCGCTAGATGCGCTTTTCGTAAGCGTTATCTATAATCAAAAGGCAACCCATCGTACGGGTTGCCTTTTTTATTTAGCAACGGCCTTTGGTAGGGGTCTGTTGTAATAACCGCAAGCGGTCCACTGTACGGTCCGCCACTGTCGAACGAAGGAGAAGTTTATGCCCGTCATTACACTGCCGGATGGCAGCCATCGTGAATATCCCCAGGCCCTTAGCGTCTATGAAGTTGCTGCCGATATCGGTGCCGGCCTGGCCAAGGCGACGCTCGCAGGCCGCGTCAATGGCCAATTGGTGGATGCCTCGTATGTTATTGATAAAGATGCTAATTTAGCCATTATTACGGATAAGAGTGAAGATGGACTGGAGGTGATTCGTCACTCTACGGCTCATTTGTTAGCGCAGGCAGTCAAGGCACTCTATCCCGAGACCCAGGTCACTATCGGCCCGGTGATCGAGGACGGTTTTTACTACGACTTTGCCCGGAAAGAACCCTTTAGTGAGTCTGACCTGGAAAAGATCGAGGCCAGGATGGAAGCGCTGGCCAAACAGGACTTCACCGTTACTCGAAGCGTCAAGGGGCGGGATTCGGCCGTGAAGTTCTTTCGTGACATGGGCGAGGAATACAAGGCCGAGATCATTGAGTCGATACCGGCCAATGAAGACCTGTCGTTATACGAGCAGGGCGGCTTTATTGACCTCTGCCGTGGTCCGCATGTGCCTTCGACAGGCAAGCTCAAGGCCTTTAAGCTGATGAAGGTAGCCGGTGCCTACTGGCGGGGTGACTCTAACAATGAAATGCTACAGCGCATCTACGGCACTGCCTGGGCGAATAAGAAAGACCTGAAGGCCTATCTGCACCGCCTGGAAGAGGCCGAGAAGCGCGATCACCGCAAACTGGGCCGCAAGCTGGACCTGTTCCATACCCAGGAAGAGGCACCGGGCATGGTCTTCTGGCACGACCACGGCTGGACGGTCTACCAGCAGGTGGAACAGTACATCCGCCAGAAACTGCGGGCGCATCACTACCAGGAGGTGCGTACTCCCCAGGTCGTCGATCGGGTGCTGTGGGAGAAGTCCGGCCACTGGGATAAGTTTCAGGACATGATGTTCACCACGGCCTCGGAGAGCCGTGATTATGCGGTCAAACCGATGAACTGCCCCTGTCATGTACAGATTTTCAACCAGGGCCTGAAGAGCTACCGTGATTTACCGTTGCGCATGGCCGAGTTTGGCTCCTGCCACCGTAACGAACCCTCAGGAACCCTGCATGGCCTGATGCGGGTCCGTGGCTTTACCCAGGATGACGCCCACATTTTCTGCACCGAGGACCAGATCCAGCCAGAGGTCTCGGCCTTCATTGACCTGCTTTTCGAGGTCTATAAAGACTTTGGTTTTACCGAGGTACTGGTCAAGCTCTCGACCCGCCCGGAGCAGCGCGTCGGCTCGGATGAGGTCTGGGACAAGGCGGAAAAGGCCCTGGAGACTGCGCTGAATGCCAAGGGGCTCGACTGGCAGTTACAGCCGGGTGAAGGCGCCTTCTACGGGCCCAAGATCGAATTCTCGTTGAAGGACTGTATCGGTCGTGTCTGGCAGTGTGGCACTATCCAGGTCGATTTTTCCATGCCGGGACGACTGGGGGCGGAATATGTAGCCGAGGATGGTAATCGTCATACCCCCGTGATGCTGCACCGTGCTATTCTGGGTTCGCTGGAGCGTTTTATCGGCATTTTGATCGAAAACTATGCCGGTGCCTTTCCGCTCTGGCTGGCGCCGGTACAGGTCGCGATACTCAATATTACTGACAGTCAGGCTGAATATTGCCAGAATGTGACTAATTCTTTGCTCAAACAGGGATTTAGGGTCATTTCAGACTTGAGAAATGAGAAAATCGGCTTTAAGATCCGCGAGCATACGCTACAGCGTGTCCCGTACCTGATTGTTATCGGGGATAGGGAGAAAGAGAATGGTACTGTGGCCGTGCGTACACGAGAAGGCGAGGACCTGGGTGTGATGTCGCTTGAGGCATTTACCGCCAGGCTCGGCGAAGAAGTCGTGTGCCACGGCCACAGTTAGTTTTTAATTACTTGGAGGATTAAAATATCGCTACAGATAAAGATACACGCATGAACGACGACATTCGTGATGCTGAATTGCGTGTGATTGGTGCCGATGGTGAGCAGCTGGGAATCATGTCTTCGGACGCGGCAAAAGCGATAGCCTACGAGGCTGAACTGGATTTGGTGGAGATATCTCCTGAGGCCAAGCCGCCGGTTTGTCGGATTATGAACCACGGCAAATATGTGTTTGAGCTCAACAAGAAAAAACACGCGGCCAAGAAGAAACAGAAACAGATCCAGGTCAAAGAAGTAAAGTTTCGACCAGGGACGGAAGAAGGGGACTATCAGGTAAAACTACGCAACCTGACACGTTTCTTAGAAAACGGTGACAAGGCCAAAGTGACCTTGCGCTTTCGCGGACGGGAAATGAGCCACCAGGAACTGGGGCTCAAATTGCTAAAACGGGTAGAGGCCGACTTAACAGAGTTGGCCGCCGTTGAGCAATTTCCAAGAGTCGAAGGGCGACAAATGGTCATGGTCTTAACACCAAAGAAAAAAGCCAAGTAAGGCATATGGTGGGCAGCGAGTCTGTCCAAACATCAACAAATGCGGAGTGGTGAATAATGCCAAAGATGAAAACAAACCGAGGCGCGGCCAAGCGCTTCAGCAAGACGTCTTCCGGACGTTTTAAGCGGGCTCAGTCCCATCGTCGTCATATACTGACCAAGAAGAGCACCAAGCGTAAGCGCCATTTGCGTTCGCCTGAAGCGGTTCATGAGTCAGACAAGCGTGCCATCCAGCGCATGCTGCCTTACGTGTAAACGGGAGAGACGACAATGGCAAGAGTTAAACGTGGTGTAACGGCACATGCCCGTCACAAAAAGATTATGGACAAGGCCAAGGGTTATCGTGGCCGTCGTAAGAATGTATTTCGCGTCGCAACACAGGCCGTCACCAAGGCAGGTCAGTATGCCTATCGTGACCGTCGGCAGAGGAAGCGTCAGTTCCGCGCCCTGTGGATTACACGTATCAATGCAGCGGCACGTGAATGCGGACTGTCTTATAGCCGATTTATTAACGGCTTAAAGAAAGGCGCCATCGAAATCGACCGTAAGGTGCTGGCGGATATCGCCGTTTTCGACAAGGCCGCCTTTGCCAAATTGGCAGAACAAGCCAAGGCCAGCCTGTCAGCATAATGTCACCCGGGTCGATGTCATGACGTCGACAGTGACATCGGGTGAAAATATAAAAGGGAAGGCCTCCTTGGTCTTCCCTTTTTTTATGACGTAGTTTTCATGATTTAGCGAAGAAAAATATGCAACAAGAACTCGAACACCTTATACAAACGGCGCAACAGGCGATTGTCGACGCAAGCGACTTGCCTACCCTGGAACAGTTGCGCGTGCAGTACCTTGGCAAAAAGGGCGAGATTACCGCGCGCATGAAAATGCTGGGTGGTTTGTCTGCCGAAGAACGACCTGCCGCGGGGCAATTGATCAATGATGCCAAGCAGGCCGTGCAGTCCACGTTGGAAGCACGTAAAGCGACCCTGCAACAGGCCGAGATGGCACAACGTCTCGCCGCCGAGTCGATCGATGTGACCTTACCCGGTCGTGGCCAGGTGGCAGGTGGTTTACACCCTGTGACCAAAACGATGGAACGCATTGAGGGTCTTTTCGCGCAACTGGGGTTTAGTGTTGCGGAAGGTCCCGAGATCGAAGATGACTTCCACAATTTTGAGGCGTTGAACATTCCGCCGACACACCCGGCACGTGCCATGCACGATACGTTTTATTTTGATAATGGTATGTTGCTGCGCACCCATACATCACCGGTGCAGGTACGTATTATGCTTGAGGAAAAGCCGCCGTTACGTGTGCTGGCCCCGGGACGCGTCTATCGCTGTGATTCAGATATCACACATACGCCCATGTTTCACCAGGTCGAAGGCTTTATGGTCGATGAGAACGTCAGCTTTGCTGATCTCAAAGGCATCCTGAACGATTTCCTGCAGCAGTTCTTTGAACGCGAAGACCTGGCCGTGCGTTTTCGTCCCTCATACTTTCCCTTTACCGAGCCTTCCGCGGAAGCCGATATCCAGTGCGTCATGTGTGGTGGTGAAGGCTGTCGTGTCTGTAGTCATACCGGCTGGATCGAAATTCTGGGTTGCGGCATGGTGCATCCAAAAGTGTTTGATCATGTTGGTATTGATACCGAAAAATACACCGGCTTTGCCTTTGGTATCGGTGTCGAGCGCCTGGCCATGTTGCGCTACGGCATCAACGACCTGCGGTTGCTTTTTGAAAACGATTTGCGCTTCTTAAAACAGTTTAATTAAAAATAATTAACGCAGAGGCGCGAAGGCGCAAAGAAAAAATTTAATGCTTTTGAAAAACGGGTTAGTGTGCAGCCCGAGAAATCAGGTAATTAATACAGATGACGTGGAATAACTTTAGTAATAATTCAACTTTGCGTTCTCTGCGCCTTTGCGTTGAAAAAGGTTTAAAAAATGAAATTTAGTGAACAGTGGTTACGTGAGTGGGTCAACCCCGATGTCGATACCGAGACATTGGCGGCACAGTTGACGATGGCGGGGCTGGAAGTCGATGCCATCGAACCTGTTGCACCTGAGTTTGACGGTGTGGTTGTGGGTGAAATCAGTAGCATTGAGAAACATCCCGATGCAGATAAGCTGCGTGTTTGTCAGGTGGATATTGGTGAGTCGGCTAAACTGCAAATTGTTTGTGGCGCGGCCAATGCACGTCAGGGATTAAAGGCGCCACTGGCAATAATGGGTGCGAAATTACCGGGCGGTCTGAAAATTAAAAAAGGTAAGTTGCGTGGTGTTGAGTCATTCGGCATGCTGTGTTCAGAAAAAGAGCTGGGGATTGCCGAGGATGCCAGTGGCCTGATGGAACTGGCAGCAGATGCACCCGTCGGAATCAGTATTCGCGATTACCTCAAGCTCGATGATAACGCCATCGAACTTGGTCTGACACCAAACCGCGGCGACTGCCTGAGTATTGCCGGGATTGCGCGTGAGACTGGCGTCCTGAATCGTCTGGCTGTTAACGGACCAAAAATTGAAGCGATCGCGGCAAAATGTGAGGCCACGTTTCCGATCCGGCTTGACGCCACTGACGACTGTCCTCAATACGCTGGCCGTGTTATTCGCAATATCAGACCGGATGCGACAACGCCGATCTGGATGCAGGAAAAGCTGCGCCGTTGTGGTATCCGCAGCCTGAGTCCCGTGGTCGATGTCACCAACTATGTGCTGCTGGAATTGGGTCAGCCCATGCATGCCTTTGACCTGAATAAGCTCAACGGTGGCATCGTCGTGCGACATGCAAACGCCGGTGAAAAACTCACGACGCTGGATGATGCCGAGCATGAATTACAAAAACAGACCCTGATCATTGCTGACGACCATGGTCCATTAGCCATGGCTGGGATTATGGGTGGACTCAATTCGGCCGTCGAAGCTGGCCAGACCACGGATATTTTCCTTGAGAGCGCCTATTTCAATCCACTGGCCATTGCGGGAAAGGCGCGTGCCTACGGCCTGCACACGGATTCATCACACCGCTTTGAACGGGGTGTCTCGCCCGAACTTCAGGTCACGGCCATTGAGCGTGCCACGGCACTGTTACTGGATATTGTTGGTGGTGAACCCGGTCCTGTAATTATTGAAACCCACATGGCATCGATGCCAAGCCGGTCGTCTGTGAAACTGCGACAGCAACGTATTCAACGCGTTCTGGGGATGGACATCCCCACCGAGAGCATCGCTGAGATCATTGAGCGTTTGGGCATGCAGGTGACAGGCGATGCAGAGGGCTGGCAAGTGATACCGCCGGCGTTCCGTTTTGATATCGAGCGCGAAGAAGACCTGATCGAAGAGGTCGCCCGCATCCATGGCTACAACAATCTGCCCGATACCCATCCACGCGGTGCTATGGCGATTCAGCCGCAGACGGAAACAATGGTCTCCCTGAAACAGGTGCGACAGACCCTGGTCGACCTGGGTTATCAGGAGGCGATTACCTACAGCTTTGTTGAGCCCAGGTTGCAGGCGGAGCTGGCACCGGGTGATGAACCCTTCCCGCTGGCCAATCCTATCTCAGCAGATCTGGCCGTGATGCGTACCAGCCTGTGGCCTGGATTGGTCGGGGCCGTCCACTATAACTTGAATCGTCAGCAGGATCGTATATGCTTATTCGAGTGTGGTCTTAACTTTGTTAAGCAAGATACTGAAATTAAACAGGTTCGTCACATTGGTGGTGCGGTCTCAGGGAGTCGTTTTCCGCTGCAGTGGTCAAATCAGACCGTGCCTGTGGACTTCTATGATCTAAAAGGACATGTCGAGGCCATACTGCGGATGACGGGTGATATGCAGGCGTTTCGGTTTGTCGCCGAGGCACATCCTGCCTTACACCCGGGACAAACGGCGGCGATTTATCGTGGTGAACAGCATGTTGGTTGGCTGGGAATGCTACATCCAGGCCGCCAGAAGGCGCTGGGGCTAAGCCACTCGGTCTATTTGTTTGAAATGGCATTAGCGCCAATTTTACAGCGAAATGTTGTCAAATATTCGCAACTGTCTCGATTTCCTGCCATCAAGCGTGATCTTGCTATTGTGGTGGATGAGGAAATCAGTGCGGAAAAGGTCATGCAATGCATGAAAAAGGCGGCGCCGGAGTATCTGCAGGAGTTAGAGTTGTTTGATGTATATATGGGCAAAGGTATTGATTCTGGTAGAAAAAGTCTCGCTTTGGGCTTGACCTTACAGGATCTTTCACGCACTCTTACAGAAGAAGATGTGGAGCAGTCGATGAATAATATCCTGCACACATTACAAGAAGAATTAAAAGCGACATTGCGAGAATAAAGAGAGTAAGAGTATGGCGCTGACCAAAGCCGAAATGGCTGAACGGCTATTTGAAGAACTGGGGCTCAATAAACGTGAAGCCAAAGAACTGGTGGAAATGTTCTTTGAGGAAATCCGTGGTGCCCTGGAAAATGGCAAGCAGGTCAAGCTCTCCGGTTTTGGCAATTTCGATTTACGTGATAAAAAGCAACGCCCCGGACGTAACCCTAAAACGGGTGAGGAGATACCGATTACCGCACGACGGGTGGTGACGTTCCGTCCAGGTCAAAAATTAAAGGCGAGAGTTGAAGCTTATGCTGGAACCCAGCAACAATAACGAATTACCCCCAATACCGACCAAACGCTACTTCACCATTGGCGAGGTCAGCGAGCTATGTCAGGTGAAACCGCATGTGCTGCGTTATTGGGAGCAGGAATTTCCTCAGTTAAAACCCGTCAAACGTCGGGGTAACCGTCGTTATTATCAACGTCAGGATGTCATGATGATTCGTGAAATCCGCAGCCTGTTGTATGAGCAGGGCTATACCATCGGTGGCGCACGTCTGCAGTTGTCAGAGACGGCCAAACCGGATACGGCCAAGACGACACATGTTGAGACCCTTCGCCAGTTACGCATGGAGCTGGAGGCGGTCGTCGAAATTCTAAAGCGCTAGTCAGGGCTCTTCAGCTGCGGTACTATACGCGGCCTTCAAATCTCAGAAAATTGTCTTAAACGGGGTGTAGCGCAGTCTGGTAGCGCACCGGCATGGGGTGCCGGTGGTCGGAGGTTCGAATCCTCTCACCCCGACCAGAAAAACAAAAAAGCCGGTTTGTACCGGCTTTTTTTGTTTTTTGAGTATGGAGATTGAACCGACGTGGAGGTTCAATAATCCGAAGCACATGGCTGTGCAAGTGTCGCGAGAGGGCAGGACGCCCGGAGCGACCTCTCACCCCGACCAAATAAAACAAGGGATGAGCATCTAGGGATTAGGGCTGAGATAGGAAATTTCGCCTCGGCCACAATTTTGAGTTCCTAGTTCCTAGTTCCTAGTTCCTAGTTCCTAGTTCCTAGTTCCTGGTTCCCAATTCCTAGACCTTATAATAATCCCGATACCATTCCACAAATCTGGCAATCCCATCCTCAACACTGGTATCCGGCTTGTAGCCAACATCATTCATTAAATCGTCGGTATTGGCATACGTATAAGGCACATCGCCGGGCTGTAGCGGCAGCATGTTCTTGATGGCTTTTTTGCCCAGGCATTCTTCAAGGACTTCGATATAGCGCATCAGAGTACAGGGATTGTTGTTGCCGATATTATAAATCCGCCAGGGTGCCTGACTGGTACCCGGATCGGGATTATCCCCTGTCCATTCAGGGCTGGCAGAAGCGACATGATCCAGGGTTCGAATGACGCCTTCGACAATATCCTCGATATAGGTAAAGTCACGCTTATGGTCGCCATAGTTAAACACATCTATCGGCTCGCCAGCGAGGATCTTCTTGGTGAACATAAACAAGGCCATATCAGGTCGTCCCCAGGGGCCATAGACAGTAAAAAAGCGCAGTCCCGTTGTCGGCAAGTTGAAAAGGTGGCTATAGGTATGTGCCATCAATTCATTTGATTTTTTGGAGGCGGCGTACAGGCTAACGGGGTGGTCAACATTGTTGTGAATGGAGAAGGGATAGTTGGTGTTGGCACCATAAACAGAGCTACTGGACGCATAGACCAGGTGCTTGACATTATTATGGCGACAGCCTTCGAGAATATTCACAAAACCGACAATATTGGTATCGACATAGGCGTGTGGGTTTTCCAGCGAATAGCGTACCCCGGCCTGAGCAGCAAGATTGACGACGCGGTCAGGCTGATGTGTTTTGAAAACATCCTCGATAATGGACCGATCTTCAATGTTTTCCCGGACTTCGGTAAATCCGGGGTAGGCCTTAACACGTTCAAGTCGCGCCTTTTTCAGGCTGACATCATAATAATCGTTGAGATTATCGATGCCGACAACTTCATCTCCGCGTTCAAGGAGACGAATTGCCAGATTGGAGCCAATAAATCCTGCCGTACCTGTAATGAGAACTTTCATGTTTTATTCCAGAATTGTCTTTGTTTTTTATAAGCGGCCGTCAACACTCTCTTTGGGGAGGGTGTATTTAACATCAAAGAGGATATGCTCTGATTTCCCCAGGGCATGAATACCGTCGGCCCCCATTTGACGGAACTCGTCATGGGCGACCGCGAGGATAATGGCGTCATAGTGATTTTGCTTTAAGTCAGTAATCGGGGTGATGCCGTACTCATGCTGCGCTTCCTTGGTGTCCACCCAGGGGTCATAGACATCGACATTGGCATGATAGGTTTCAAATTCTTTGATTATGTCGATAACCCGTGTATTACGCAGATCGGGACAGTTTTCCTTGAAGGTAAGTCCCAGGATCAGGACATTCGATTCAACGACGTGAATTTGCTTCCTGGTCATCATTTTGACAACGCGGCCGGTGACATAGCCACCCATGCTGTCATTGATACGCCGTCCGGCGAGGATTATCTCCGGGTTGTAGCCAATTTCCTGCGCCTTTTGCGTCAGATAATAAGGGTCGACACTAATACAGTGTCCTCCAACCAGTCCGGGCCTGAAGGGCAGGAAATTCCATTTAGTTCCAGCCGCTTCGAGTACCTCTAAGGTATCAATACCGAGTTTGGTAAAGATCAGGGATAATTCATTGATCAGGGCAATATTGAGATCGCGCTGTGTATTCTCGATGACCTTGGCGGCTTCAGCGACTTTAATGCTACTGGCCTTGTGGGTGCCCGCGGTAATGATCGTTCTGTATAAGGTGTCCACAAAATCAGCGATATCTGGGGTAGACCCCGATGTTACCTTCAAGATAGTGGTAACGCGGTGTTCTTTATCACCGGGATTGATGCGTTCCGGGCTGTAACCGGCAAAAAAGTCCTGATTGAATCTCAGGCCGGAGGTCTGTTCAAGAATGGGGATACAGACCTCTTCGGTGGCGCCAGGGTAAACAGTAGACTCATAAATGACGATATCGCCTTTGCTTAGGACCTGACCGACGCTGTGGCTGGCCTTTTCCAGAGGTGTCAGGTCTGGGCGGTTGTATTTATCGATCGGTGTGGGGACGGTAACGATATAGACATTACAGTCACGTAGTTTTTTCAGGTCTGTCGTGAAGGACAGTTGTGTCGCTTCAGCGAGAAGTTCAGGTTCCACCTCAAGGGTACTATCCTGACCACTCAATAATTCCTCAATTCGAGCCTCATTTATGTCAAAGCCAGTGGTTGACATCTTTTTGCCAAATTCAACGGCTAACGGCAATCCCACATATCCAAGCCCAATGATGGCCAGTTTGGTATTATTTAGTTCAGGCATCGCTTATGTATCCTTAAAATGATGTTTTTATTCATGCAGGTATGCATCAAATTTATACGTGCATGAAATAATAATTCCCTATCTATTATCACAATAATATAATAAATTGGATTGTAACAAAATGACTATATGTATATATTTTTATTAGAATTTTAATATAATTTTGCATATTCACAGGGATTCCACTCCTGAAACTGTAGGGGATGTTTTTTGACCACAATTCGTTTGTTCAAACATTACGTCAGAGTGCCGTTTTTATTAATGGGGCTAACAGAGGCCGTAATACTGCTCCTGTCAGTCTATCTTGGCATATACATTCGTCTGGACGTCGTATCGCTGACGACGCCAGATAACGCTCCGTTGATCGTCAGGGCCCTGGTTTTTTCGGTTGTGCTGATCTTTAGCATGATAGCGGTTGGCCTCTATCAAGCAAGACTCAGAGAAGGAATCCTGGGCTTTCTCCTCAGAATGATCGCCAGTTTTTTTCTTGGTATTATTGGCTTATCTGCCGTATTTTATATTATCCCCAGTTTATTTTTAGGGCGAGGAACCATCGCCATCGCAATGTTATCGGCCTTTATTGGAATTGCCCTGTTTCGACAAATCATTTACTGGAAAGAACCGAGTATTTTTAAGCGTCGAGTCCTGGTACTTGGCGCGGGGGAAAAGGCAAAAGCAATTACAGAATTGCGTCGAAAATCCGATCAATTTGGCTTTGCTATTATTGGTTTTGCACATTTGCGTGGAGAAAAAGATGCCGTTGAACAGGACAAGATTATTTATCTGGATCGACCATTAAAAGAATTTGCGCTTCATAATGACATTGATGAAATTGTACTTGCGGTAAATGACAGACGAAAGTCATTGCCGATTCATGATTTATTAGAATGCAAAATGAGCGGTATCGATATTCTGGATATGTTGAGTTTCTTTGAGCGTGAGACCAGTAAAATTCGGCTGGATCAATTGCATCCTAGCTGGTTGGTCTTTTCGGATGGTTTCGCACAGAATCCATTTCGTCTTGGCTCTAAACGTCTATTCGATATTATCTGTAGTTTATGTCTATTAGCCATTTCCTGGCCGTTTATGTTACTGACGGTGATAGCGATATGGATGGAAGACAGCTGGAAGTCATCAATTTTATATCGGCAGGTTAGAGTGGGTGAGTTTGGCCGACCCTTCCAGGTATTAAAGTTTCGTAGTATGCGTGAAGATGCAGAAAAAAATGGTGTCGCCCAATGGGCCAAGAAGAATGATTCACGTGTCACGCTGGTCGGCGGACTGATACGTAAAACGCGAATTGATGAACTACCTCAAATTTTCAATGTGTTAAGAGGTGACATGAGTTTTGTCGGGCCGCGTCCTGAGCGTCCTCAGTTTGTTGTACAGCTCTGTGAAAAAATCCCTTATTATGAAGAAAGACATCGCGTTAAACCGGGTATTACCGGTTGGGCACAGCTTCTCTATCCATATGGGTCTTCTGAAAAAGATGCGATGGAAAAACTTCAATATGATCTCTATTACGTCAAAAATCACAGCCTGTTTCTAGATTTCCTGATAATGCTGCAGACCGCAGAAGTCATATTATTTGGCAAAGGCGCTCGCTAAGCTGCTGTGGATTATATTTCTCATATGAAGGTGCTGGCATTTACTTCTTTTGGCTTAGCGGGTATTGCCTATGTTGTTCTGACTTTAATACTGGTGGCAAGCTGGCGCGGTAAACGACAGGGCATATTGTTAATTGCTGTGTCTGTTGTTCAGGTAGTCTGGGCGGTAGTCAATATTGCGGCTTATTGGGGCGGCGATCAATTTGTCTTATATGTATTTCTTGCAGAAATACTACGTACGGCTTCCTGGTATTTTTTTATTGGCCAGGTATTTGATATGAGTGGCCGCTCTCGGATACAAACGATTTTGGGGGGCGGCGCATATATACTGCCTGCAGTAATTCTGGCGCTTGGCTTTTATTATGATTATGCGGATTTTTTCTCGCAGACATATTATGTCCAGAACACGACATTCGTATTTGATTTGATGCTCTATAGCCTGTTTGGCATGGTACTGTTGGAGCAGTTTTATCGAAATAGCAGTGAAGACAATCGCTGGCGCATTAAGTTTCTGGTTTTCTCGCTTGGGGTGATTTTTGCCTATGACTTCTTCTTATATACCTATGCCTATCTCATGCAGGAAGTTGAACCCGGGTTATGGATTGCAAAAGGGATTGTCAATGCCGTCATTGTTCCCTTTATCGCAATTTCAGCTGCGCGCAATCCAAATTGGTCGCTTGATGTTTTTATCTCACGAAAATTTGCCTTCTATACCACCAGTTTCATGGCGGCGGGTATATATCTACTATTTATGGGGGTGGGAGGGTACTACGTCCGACAATTAGGTGGTACCTGGGGGGTCTTTTTACAGGCCATTTTTCTTACTTTTGCGGCGTTATTGTTGTTTGTTATGATGTTTTCAGGCAGTGTTAGAGCCTGGATCAAAGTATTTGTCAGTAAGAATTTTTATAACTATAAATATGATTATCGTGATGAGTGGATGCGTTTAATGCGTATTCTCTCAACCAAAGACGACAATCAAAGTGTGAACGATAAAGCGATTAAATCACTAGCTCAAATTGTGGAGAGTCCTGGGGGGGCACTATGGTATTTGGCTGAAGATAATTGTTATCGTCATCTGTGTGACTGGAATATCCTAATTAAGGAAAAAGACAGTTTTGAAATGTCCAGCTCATTGGTTAGTTATTTGCTAACCACTGGCTGGATTATAGACCTGGATGAATATCGGCAACAGCCTGAGAAATATGGTGAGTTGATATTGCCAGAGACTGTCACTTCAATTCCTGATGCCTGGTTGATTATTCCTTTATCTCAAAATGAACAGCTTGATGGTGTGGTTGTACTAATGCATCCACGAACAAAAATTACAAGGACATGGGAAGATTTAGATCTTCTCAAAACGGTAGCCACACTTGTCGCTAGTTATCTGGCACAACACGAGGCATCTCGAAAACTTGTGGAGACACAGCAATTTGCTGCATTTAACCGCTTATCTGCTTTTGTCGTTCATGATTTGAATAATCTGGTTGCACAACTCAGTCTGGTCGTGAAAAATGCTGAAAAGCATAAAGCTAACCCTGACTTTATGGATGATGTAGTTAAAACGATAGAAAACGCAGTTAACAAAATGGATCGATTGTTAGCACAGTTACGTAAGGGGCGTTTTGAAAAGCACTCAACAAATCAATTCGAATTAAACAGCGCAATCAAACAATCAATCGCGAGACAGGCAAACAAGCTGCCGGTGCCTGTTTTCTCTAGCGATGTCTCTGAAGCAATTATAGAAGTTGAGCGAGAACGATTTTGCTCGGTCCTAGAGCATTTGATAAGAAACGCACAGGAAGCGACCACAGAGGTTGATGGAAGAATTGATCTTCGTGTAAGAACGCAAGAAAATGTTGTCTACATTGAGATTGAAGACAATGGCTGTGGTATGGATGCCGAGTTTATTCGAGAACGCTTGTATAAGCCTTTTGAGACAACCAAAGGAAATGCTGGAATGGGTATCGGTGTTTATGAAAGTAAACAGTTCATTCAGGATGCCGGAGGTAGTTTAATGGTTAAGAGTGAAGTCGGCAGGGGGACCATCTTTACATTAAAATTACCTTTGGTAAAGATGGCCCATGAATTAGGAAATGTATAATGGCCACAGTAGAAATGCAGAATAGAACGTTACTGATTATCGAAGATGATGAAGGAATAAATAGTCAATTAAAATGGACTTTTGATGATTATGATACTCAGTTTGCAGGAGATCGCGCATCGGCGCTTGCTACCGCACGACGTCACTCGCCATCCGTAATTACACTGGACCTGGGTTTGCCGCCTGACCCGGCAAACGCTAGTGAAGGTTTTCTAATTCTACATGAATTGATTACATTACTTCCGTCCTCAAAAATAATAGTAGTTACCGGTAGCGATGATCGAGAGCATGCAATTCATGCGATTGGGGAGGGAGCCTATGATTTTTATCAAAAGCCAATTGACCCTGAGGTACTTAAGGTAATCGTAGCTAGAGCTTTTCATGTGTTTGACCTGGAAATGGAAAATCAGCGGTTGCTTCAGGGGCGCTTGAATTTCCCGCTCGAAGGGATTATCGCTTCAAGTCCAGAGATGTTGAGGATTTGCCAAAATATAGAAAAAATTGCTCCAGCAGACGTTACAACGATGCTATTAGGGGATAGTGGCACAGGCAAGGAATTATTAGCAAAAGCGCTTCATCAGAATAGTTCTCGTAGTAAATGTCCATTTGTTGCAATTAACTGTGCAGCCATTCCGGAGAATTTACTTGAAAGTGAATTATTTGGTTATGAAAAAGGTGCCTTCACGGGGGCGTCTAAGCAAACCCTGGGGAAATTCGAGCTGGCGAATAGTGGGACTTTGTTTCTTGATGAAATCGGAGACCTGCCCCTATCTTTACAGGCAAAATTACTTAGGTTTTTACAGGAGCGAGTGATCGAACGTGTTGGCGGGCGCAAAGAAATTCCGGTCGACGTACGAGTTGTTTGTGCGACGCATCGCAATATACCTGAGATGGTAAAAAGCGGCGAATTTAGAGAAGATTTGTTTTATCGCCTGAGCGAGATTTCGATTGAAATTCCGCCATTAAGAGAACGGACAGGTGACGCAGTCTTATTGGCTCGAGCATTTCTTAGTCAGTATGCTGATAAGCATAATAATAAAGTAAAAGGCTTTACGAAAGAGGCAATTATGGCTATTGATAGATACTCATGGCCGGGGAATGTTAGAGAATTAGAAAACAAGGTGAAGCGTGCAGCGATAATGGCTGAAGGCTCACGGATTACACCAGATGAACTTGACTTGATTTTAGATGAGAATTTGGAATCCGTTGCACCTCTGAACTTGAGAGCGGTACGCGAGAGTGCAGAGAGAAGCGCTGTCGTACGAGCTTTAAGTTGCACGGGTAACAATGTAGCTCAGGCAGCCGAACTACTGGGTGTTACGCGCCCGACATTATATGACCTGGTAAAGAAATTAGAAATAGTAGTTTGAATTTGTGAAAATTTTTCTCTCAGTGTTATTTTAATCACACTATGCTGGTGGCTTGCATGAGTGTCATATTTTACGTAAACAGAAGGTGTATGGAGTAAATCTATGAAGGGAAATCAATATTTCAATTATATTCTGCTTGTATTGTTTTTGGCTGTAAGTATAGGTTGCAGTAAAGACCTGACGGATGCGGAATATTATAAGAATGCACAAGAGCATTATCAAAAAGGCGAGATAGATGCTGCAATAATTCAGTTGAAAAATGCCCTGCAAAAAAATGCTTCAAACCTTAAGGCGCGAGAATTGTTGGGCATGATATATGCTGACCTAGGCTTTGGCGCAGTCGCTGAGAAAGAACTTCGACGAGCAATTATCCTTGGCGCGGACGAAACTAAGCTCGATATGTATTTGGCTGAATCACTTTTTCAGCAAAAAAAATATCAGGATGTTTTTGATGATTTCTCAAAAACTTCTGGTCTGGATGCCAAAACCATATCAGAACATAATATTATTTTAACAAGAGCCTCGCTCGCTCTTCGCAAGCCAGAGGAGGCGAAGCGATATTTTGCAAAAATTTCAGACAGTGACAAAGAGACAGTTCCTGGCTTATATGTCTCTATCGACATGTCTTTGTTGTCACACGATTTAACAAATGCAAAAAAATTAGTTGAGAAAATAATATCTGAAAAACCAGACGAAGTACGAGCCTGGATGATAAAAGGGATGATTTCATATGACGAAGGCAATCTGCTAGAAGCGGAGACAAATTATAAAGAGGCGCTGCAGCACTATAAATCGAGACAGGCATCAAGTCTTATGTTGCAGGCTTCCACAGGCCTGTTTTATGCCGAATTAAAACAAAAAAAATATAATGAAGCCCTAGAAACATCAAAGAAATTGCTTTCGATGGCAAAAAATAGTCCGCAACCAAAATATCTACGTGGCTTATTGGCTTTTGAGCAGAAAGATTTCGATACTGCACAGAATTATCTTGAGGAGGTTTACAGTATCGTCCCCAATCATATACCAACAGTGATGCTACTAGGAAGTATCAATTATTTTAAAAAGAATTATGAACAAGCAAATAATTATTTAAGTTTCGTTATAAGTGAGAACCCGGAAAATATACAAGCACGCAAGTTGCTTGCTGCTACGCGAATGCATTTATATAAATCAGAAGATGCACTCAAAATTCTCGATCCGGTCGTTAGTAAAAAAACCACTGATAGCCAACTGCTTTCGATGGTGGCGGCCGCTGCTATTCAATCTGGAAAAATTGATGTGGGCGAAAGTTATCTTAGGCGCGCACAGAAATCTAATCCTGACAATCCTTCAATACGCACTGAGCTTGCAAAAGTTTACATGCAAAAGGGAGAGTATGATGAGGCGATTAGTGAATTAGATAAAATCAAAAGTGACGACACTGATAGCACGAACATATTAAAGATAATGACCTATGTGCAGAAAAAAGATTTTGCGAGCGCAAGAAAGCTGGCTCAGGAAGTTAATCAACGGCGTGATGATGAACGTTCCCTGTCTTTGTTAGGAGGAGTTGAAAGGGCTGCGGGCAATTCAGATAAGGCTCGTATTTATTTTTCCCGGGCGCTGAAGAAAAATCCTGATTTTACACCTGCCTTACTCAATCTCGGAAAGCTTGAATTGCAGGAGGATAAGGTCACCGCAGCAAAAAATGATTTTAATAAGGTACTAAATAAGCAGCCTTCTAATGTTGCAGCGCTCCTGGGACTTGCACAAATAAGTGAAAAAGAAGGGGATAACAAGTCTGCATTAAACTATATAAAGATCGCGAGCGATAAAAATTCTAAAGCAATCCTGCCAAGAATACTGCTTGCGCGGTATTATATTAAAGAGCGTAAATTGCCATCAGCATTACAATATGCAAAAGAAGCATACAATATAGCGCCAAAAGATGCTGGCCTGGCTATTTCCCTGGCGAATATCTATATCGTAAATCAGGATATTTTAAGTGCGCTGGGAGTTTTGGAGGATCTAAAGCAACAGCAACCTGACAATCCTACTGTTGCGCTGGAGATTGCGCGGGCCTACATTAAAGACGAACGCACTGATGATGCGAAGAGTGAGCTAAGGCGGGCGATTTCACTAAAACCAGATTTCTATATTGCACAAATCACACTGGCTCGACTGCAGATTGCAGATGGCGAGTATGATAAGGCGATCAAGGAAGCAAAAATACTACAAAAACGTTATCCACTGGCAGCTATGGGTTACTTGCTCGAAGGTGATGTTTATTCAGCGCAGAAAGCTTATCTAAAAGCTGAAGGCATGTATCAGAAGGCGACAAAAATAAAGGCATCGCCACTAACGTATATGAAGTCGGCCGAAGCACAAGTTCTACATAAAAATTCTGATAAGGCAATTGCGGAGTTGCAGGCAGGAATTAAAGCTTTTCCAAATGCAACTATCTTACAAATGCAAGTTGCCACATTATATCAGGCTGTTGGTCATCTTGATGAAGCTCAGACCACGTATGAAACATTGGTCAATAAATACCCGGAGAATATTGCCGTATTAAATAATCTGGCATTGATTTATCTGGATAAAAAAGACAATCGAGCCGTAAAGTTAGCTGAAGCTGCTCATAATCTGGATCCTGAAAACCAGGCGGTTGCAGATACATTGGGTTGGATATATGTACAGTTGGGCCACACGAATAAAGGAACGCCATTATTAAAAGCAGCCGCCGATAAGACAGGCAATCCTTCCATTCAGTATCATTATGCCGTAGCACTTTCAGTGATTAAAAATGATGCTGCCGCGATTATGATGCTGAAAAAGGCCCTGGCGTCAGCGCACAATTTTGTTGAAAGAAAAGATGCTGAGGCGCTGCTTGAAAAACTCAATAAAAAATGACGTTATTCTGAGTCACCGCTTGATAGATCTCTATACTGTCGTTTTAACATCGATGTACCTGTATTTGGAGCATATACAATACGGGTACACGTGGTAGTAGAGAACTTAAATCCTGGAAGCAGGCTCGGTCGCGTCGCAGACCAATATCAGTATGCTATGAATATACTATGGGTAAACATTAAACTACTCTGAGAATGGCTGAGGCCAGTGCAGGGCGGAAATTCCCCACCAGGAAAGGAGGCTTTGTTGTGCAAAAAAGGCTGTATCGCTATTCGTGGAACTGTTTCAGCATTGTTCTTGGCGACGGTATGACTCTATAAGCAGGTTGCGATGAAGCGCCTCAGAAAGCGATTTCATATTTCGATGCGATGCAGGCAGAACCATATTAATAATAGGTATTAATCACTGTGCAGGAGTCAATCTCAGCTCTCGGTCCATTATTGCTTGCCAGTGTAATGAGTTTGTAACCACTAAAATTTAGAAATAAAAAAACCCCCTTGCGGGGGTTTTTCCGGTTCACCTGTGATTACTGCTTACGACGTTTTGCCGAGTAACCCAGGCCGAGCAGGCCAAGGCCCAGTAGACCAAGTGTTGCAGGTTCTGGAACGTTATGGAATGTCATTGTGCTGAGATAAAACTCTTCATCAACATAGGCGATATCCAGTGTCGTGCCCGCTGCTACATCCCAGGAGCCGGCTGAATAATCTACCTTCTGACCCAGGTTTGTTGTGAACTGATAATTAACGCCACCAATCATGATGTGATTCATATACAGGCTATAATCTGCGTCATGATTATCATTAAAGGTGATATCGTCGATTTTTGTGTCGTACATGAAGGTCAAATGCAGTGTTTCACCTTTGACATCGACATTATCATCACTACTTGGGTTACACAGATTGGCTTTACTACCTGGGTATTTAGTATTTGCTAGTGTAGGGTTGTATAATCCACCGCAGACACCGAGACCGGCATTACCGCTATCCAAGTAGGCGTATCCTGTACCACCAGAAGATGAGGTTGCAGTAATACTCAGCCCGCCACTCAGGTTTAGTGTTGTCCAGGCACTCTCGCCATAACTTCCGTCGGCCATTGTCTTGAAGTTGTAACTGTAGGCATGTGCTGAAACCGCCGCAAAGCTGAGCACAGTCCCTAATGCTATTTTGTTAAGTTTGTTCATTTACGTCCCCTCGGGTTAGATACTTTGCATTTGTATATGTGTAAGCAATTGCCATGCCAGGCAATAAGAAACATAATAAAATCAATATAAACAATAAGTTACACATTATTCGGGTTTTGGTAAAAGTTATGTTTGACTAGATATGTAAAATTTTCTGACTATGTTCAAAATATGCTGACAGGCTAATACAGAGCAGAGCATAAATAATTCAATATAAACAATACGTTACGCAATATTTATTAGTGTAAAATTTCTCGAACAACATTGTGCCCCGACTTCATTTGTCGTATTGATAATGGCGCTTAGGCAGATATCGGGAATATCCGGGCAGCTGACGTTAGTGACGAAACACCTTAGATTAAGACGACGAACGGATGCATGTATTCTCCCCAGGCACGCCGCATGTGGAGCTACTGTCGGGAAGGTATCGTCATGTATTCAGTGTGCTAGTTAAATATCATTCCCAAATAAAATCAAAATGATATAGAATTATCCTAGGGATAAACTTTAGTATCGTACACTCGAATTTTTCAAAAATGGGATATCAACCATGAGAGCAGTACTCAGGAAGTCTTTAATAAGTTGTATTTGGTTATCTGTGATCGCCACGCTCATAGGTTGTAGTACCGGTGGCGTTTTAAAAGAAGCGACGTATCAAGGTCAGTCACCTGATTACATAATCGGTCCTGGCGATAATATTAATGTTTTTGTCTGGGGCAATACTGAGCTTTCAACAACGGTCCCCGTTCGTCCTGATGGTAAAATAACGACCCCTCTGGTGGAAGATGTACAGGCTAGTGGTAAGACGCCTACAGAACTTGCTCGTGTTATGGAAAAGCGCCTGGCACGTTACATACGAAATCCTGTTGTGACAGTCATTGTGACCAATTTTGTTGGTCGCTATAAGGAACAAGTCCGAATCATTGGTGCAGCAGCAAAACCTCAGGCGCTTGCATATCGTGCCAATATGACCTTGTTAGATGTCATGATCGCTGCAGGTGGTCTTAACGAATACGCGGCGGGTAATTCCGCGCACCTGTTTCGTCAAATAGGCGGAAAACAGCAGCAATATTCATTAAGAATCGATGACCTGTTAAACAATGGAGATATTTCTGCAAATGTCGATATCCTGCCAGGTGATATTATTATCATTCCAGAGTCCTGGTTTTAGACTGCCAATAGAAAAGCAATAATATGTATGAAATTTTCCAAGAAGTGTATTCGCACCTGCGTAGTATGTGGCGGTTTCGCTGGTATGCACTAGTACTGTCGTGGGTGATTGTCGTTGTCGGATGGAGTGTAGTCTTCTTAATACCGAATGAATACACAGTTACTTCAAGGGTGCATGTCGATACAGAATCAGTTTTGCGTCCATTACTGCATGGTCTGGCGATTGAGCCAAATGTCAGTCAACGTCTTAGGATCATGTCACGAACCTTGTTGAGTCGCCCCAATATGGAAAAGCTGGCGCGCATGACGGATCTGGATATTAAAGCCGATAATCAAAAAGACCTTGATAAGATTATAGATAAACTGGCCGCGAATACCACGCTCAACAGTGACCGGAGTAATAACAATCTATATCAATTATCGTATACCGGCACAGACCCAAAAGTTGCAAAAAATGTTGTGCAAAATCTTTTAACCATTTTTGTCGAAAGCAGCCTGGGTCAATCAAGAGAAAATACAGACACTGCACAAAAATTCCTTGGCCAACAGATACAAGAATATGAATCTCGCATGCATGATGCGATCGTAAAACTTGAAGAATTTAAGAGTAAAAATTCGGATTTAATGCCGACGTTGCGTAACGGTTATTTCCAAACTATGCAGAAACTTGACCAGGACATAGAGGATTTAAGTACACAGATCAAAGAAACAAGAGCACGACGCGATGAACTGAGCCGGCAAATGAGTGGTGAAGAGCCGGTATTCGGAATTATGCAGGAAACCAATAGTAGTATTAGTACGCAATATGATGGGCGAATTGAAGCGCTTGAAAAACAGCTAAGTGAATTGTTATTGCAGTACACAGATCAGCATCCACAGGTTATTTCTATCCGCAGCACGTTAGAAAGGCTTAAGAAGCAGCGTAAAGCAGAAATTGCTTCGATGGCTCCTCAACAACGTAATCAGCCACTTTTGGATAAGAACCCGGTATATCAACAGTTAAAGATATCGCTCAATCAAGCTGATACAGATCTTTCAGTAATGAAGGCGCGTATGAAAGACCTGAAAAATAAGAAAAGTGAACTCAGTGCAAAAATGGGGGAACTGCCAAGGTTTGAGGCACAATTGAATCAACTTAATCAGGAATATAATTCTAATCGAAAAAAATACGAGGAATTAACGCAGCGAAGTGATACGGCGAATTTATCAGCAAAGGCTGAGAAAGCGGGAGATTCCGTTAAGATAAAAATTATAGACCCGCCTAGAGTTCCATATAAGCCGTCAGGACCCAAGCGTCCATTGCTAAATGCAGCAGTACTAGCAGCGGGACTTGCTGCTGGATTGACATTAACCTTCCTGCTTGCTCAGTTAAAACCAGTTGTTTATGACATCAAGAAATTACGCGAGATATCAGGAATGCCTGTATTAGGTGGTGTATCACGAGTTTGGTCTGAAGAAATGCGTAAAAAGAAAAGAGTTGAATATGGTGGCTTTATTGCTGCAATCAGTATGATGTTCGTGGGCTATGGAGTGACTATTATTTTATGAAAGATAAGGATGATAAACAGACCAGGCCGATAAGCACTATTGAAAAAGCAATGCAGAGGCTGAAGTCTTCGGCAGATGAAACCAAACAGGCGACAAAACCTGAAAGGCCGTCATCTGATGCGGTTGTGCAGACAATTCCGTCAAATAAGATAACTAAATCTGAAGCCACTAATATCAATCGTCATGCAAACTACTGTGAACTGGATTTCAACGAATTAAACCGAAAAGGATTCCTAACCCCCGATATTATGAACGAATCTTTGCGTGAAGAATATCGAGTTATTAAACGTCCTCTACTCAACAATATGCGGGGCAAATCTGTTGCGCCGATAGAACATGGTAATCTTCTTGTTGTAACCAGTGCGATGCCTGGGGAAGGCAAGACATATAATTCTCTGAATTTGGCCATGAGTTTTTCAATGGAGCATGATACCCATGTGCTGCTTATTGATAGCGATGTAATTAAACCTTCGTTGACGGCGATTCTTGGGCTCACTGATGTGCCGGGTTTAACAGATATGCTCTCAGGTAATGTAGAACACATGAGTGATATTCTTTATAAAACATCAATACCGAAATTAAATGTCATTCCCGCTGGCAGGCATTACGCACACGATACTGAATTACTTTCCAGTGATAAAATGAAACGCTTAACGGATGAGTTGGCAATCCGTTATTCAGATCGCATTGTAATGTTTGATGCGCCACCAATGTTAGCGACTAGCCATGCCCGCGTAATGGCGCAGTATGCAGGTCAAATTGTAATGATTGTAGAGGCAGGTAAAACTCTAGACTATTCGATTAAAGATGCCATCTCTCATATAGGAAACGATAAAGTCGTCGGCATAATTCTAAACAAAGGCAGAGGTGCATTTGGGACGTCCTATTATGGCAGTTATGGAACCTATGGCGCTAATGCCCAGAAATCTGATTAATTGTGTAATCACAATGAATTATAAACTGTTTCTAAGATTTCTTTTTTTTTATCTATCATTAACAATGCCGGCGTTAACGTGGGCAGCCAAATGGGAAGTTACACCTTCGACGTCTGTTGATTATACATATAGCGATAATATAAATTTGTCTCAGACAAATCGTGTTGGGGATGTTGCAATTACCGCGTCTCCTCAGGTACAGATTAAAGGTAAGGGTGGGCGCGTTGATCTCGATGCTCATTATCAAATGCAGGTTGTACGTTACAGAGATAATACACAATCAAATCATATTTATAATTCCGCAAGTCTGGCTGCTAACTATAAAATTATCCCCGATAGCTTTAACGTCGAGACAAATGCTCGCTATGGTCAGCAGGCAATCTCACTGACGTCATCACCGGTACCGCAAAGTAATATTAATATTAGTAGTAATCGAACGAATACGCTGACGTATCAACTCAAACCTGTGTATAAAGGGCGTATTGGAAATACAGCGCAATTTTTAGCTTCATTCAACTATGAAGCAATCGATTATGACAATACGAGTATTCAGCAACGTCACGTCGTTAATACCAGATATAATGTCGCACTAAATAGTACACAGGCTTACAAAAATTTGAGTTGGTCATTGAGCCAGATGAGAAATAATTATGGCGTACAGGATAATGTCGATAATTATGATAGTAAAACAGATCTCACCTTATATTATCGTGTCGCAAATAAGCTATCATTAATTGCTGGTGGTGGTAACGAGCAAAATCATATTGTTGGTTCTCAGTTTGGCACCGGTGGATCGTACTGGAATGGTGGAATACTTTGGCAACCAACAATACACACCTCAATTGAAGTCAGACGATGGAAACGTTTCTTTGGTGATACGACTTCAGTTATTGCCACAAGACAAGGTAAACGTAGTCGCTTTAGCTTGACATATGATGAGAATTTCACAACGACATCTCGAATACAAGCGGATACGGCGCTGATTCCGGGGTATGTTGTTCTCGCCACAGTTGATGAATTTATTTTGCAAAAAGCATTGTACGCCACACTTAGTGCACATACTGCCAGGACAGAACTTGGTTTGACAGGTGACAGAAGAAATCTTACATATCAGAAAACGCTTAAAACTGAAGAATATACGTCGTATAGCCTATTTCTGAACTGGAATTTTACTAATCGTACTAGTGTGCGAATAAGTGGTTCGAGGCAAGTTAGCGGATTTATTGATACTCAAGAGCGACTCACTTTGAATAGTCGGGAGATATCTTTTAATCGTTCAATAGGAAAAAAGAGTAGCAGTAGCTTTCGCTATATCAATTACAATAGTAAATCATTTACTGGAAATAATAAGTATACAGCAAACATATACGAACTTACTTTTAATTGGGTTTTTAAATAAATTATGTACGAGGAAGTCTATAAGTTAAGTGGTAACCCGTTCAAGTTGACACCGAATCCGGAATTTTTCTACCCTAGCCGTATACATAAAAAAGTAATGGCCTATCTACAATACGGACTTGAACAAGGTGATGGGTTTATCGTGGTAACAGGAAATGTAGGTACGGGAAAAACAACTATTATTCAAACTTTAACGAATGAGCTTGAAAAAGAAAATGACATAATTCTATCTCAGATTACCTCTACGCAGCTAACTGAGGGTGAGTTAATACGGATGGTCTCAGTCTCATTTGGGTTGCCTATCAATAAGTTAAGCAAAGCCGCCTTAATAAAGAATTTAGAAAACTTCTTAAGGGAACAATCACATAACCATAAGCGTGTGTTACTTATAGTTGATGAAGTGCAGAATATGCCAAAGCGATCTCTTGAAGAATTGAGAATGCTATCAAACTTCCAGGAACAGGGTAGACAGTTGTTTCAAAGCTTTCTTGTCGGTCAGCAACAATTCAAAAAGATAATTAATCGCGCTGACATGGAACAATTAAGGCAGCGCGTAATCGCCTCATATCATCTTGACCCTTTGGATATAGATGACACAAAAAATTATATTGAGTATCGACTAGAGTGCGTGGGCTGGCAGCGGGATCCTGAGTTTGATGCCGCAGCATACGATAAGATATTTAGTTTTTCGCAAGGTGTTCCACGCATAATTAATATTTTTTGCGGAAGATTGCTTTTATATGCTGCGCTTGAGGATATACATACTATCACTGAAGAGGTTGTCAGTAATGTCATTTCAGAATTTGCAGATGAGAATATGCAAAAGAAATTCATAGCAAGGTCTGATAAAAAGTCTGATATTGATAATGTGTCGGACACAAACAGATTAGATGCAATGGATAAGCGATTGCGTATTATGGAGCGAAAATTAAAACGTATCGAAGTGTCTGTTGATACACTGGTTGATGACTTTAATTTATAAGTAGATGAAAATGAAAAACCTATATTGTATTGTCGGGGCTCGTCCGAATTTCATGAAGATCGCACCAATTATGCGGGAATTAAAAGGATGCTCTGAAGAAATTACGCCGGTTCTTGTGCATACTGGGCAGCACTATGACAAGTCGATGAATGATACTTTTTTTACACAGCTTGAGATTCCAAAACCCGACATTCATTTGAATGTCGGCTCAGGTTCGCATGCTGTTCAAACTGCAGAAATCATGAAGGGATTTGAATCTGTTCTAATTAATAATAAAGTCGATGCTATTCTTGTTGTGGGTGATGTCAATTCAACGATCGCCTGTTCACTAGTTGCTGCAAAACTTGGTGTGCGAATTGTCCATGTTGAGGCAGGGCTGCGTAGTAACGATCGTACTATGCCTGAAGAAATAAATCGTATTTTGACCGATCAGTTATCAGATTTGCTTTTTATCACTGAAAAAGAGGCAAAAGTTAATCTTGTTAGAGAAGGTATTGATGCAAACAAAGTACACTTTGTCGGTAATGTTATGATTGATACGCTGTACCATAACCTGGAAAAAACAGCTCAGATCAAAGAAATCATGTCACACAATAACATTGACGCAAAAGGGGATGCTGGTTACGGTATTATTACATTGCATCGTCCGTCGAATGTTGATAACCCGGTTGTATTAGGTGGGTTAATGTCAACGTTATGTGATATATCAAAGAAAATACCATTAATTTTCCCGGTTCATCCTCGTACGGCACAAAAGATCAAAACTTCAGAATTGCAGGAAATCATCAGTACTGGAAATATCATTTGTACAGCGCCATTAGCCTACCTCGATTTGTTGGGGTTAATGCGTAACGCAACTCTAGTATTGACTGATTCTGGCGGTATTCAGGAAGAGACAACGGCACTTGGTATTCCTTGCATCACCTTACGTGAAAATACCGAAAGACCAATCACCATTACTAATGGTACGAACACACTGGCGGGTGTTGACCGACAGAAAATTTTAGCGGCGGCGGAAGACGTTCTCATTAACGGAGGTAAAGTAGGGCGCATTCCTGAATTATGGGATGGACATGCGGCGACGAGAATTGTCAACATACTTCGCTCCTGGTTATGATGATGGACAATAACCTAAGAAATGCAATGACTGTTGATGTGGAAGACTATTTTCAGGTTTCAGCATTTGAAAAAACAGTCAGTCGAAGTGATTGGGACACTTTTCCCTGCAGGGTGGAAAATAACACACATCGCATATTAGATATTTTTTCTGAAGCAAATGTAAAGGCAACATTTTTTATGCTTGCCTGGGTTGCACAAAGATATCCGTCTCTAGTAAAACGTATTGTTGATGAAGGGCATGAACTCGCCAGTCATGGGCTTGAACATATACGGGTAACACAGCAAACTCCTGAGGAGTTTCGGATAGATGTGTCTAAGACAAAGTCTATTCTCGAAGATATGAGCGGGGTTGAAATTAAAGGGTACCGTGCCGCGAGTTACTCGATTGGAGCTGCGAATATCTGGGCGATCGATGTGCTTGCCGAGACTGGCCATCAATATAGCTCAAGCATATATCCTATCAAACATGATTTATATGGGATGCCTGAGGCACCACGATTTACGTTTCGCCATGAGAATTCTGGTCTTCTGGAAATCCCAATAACAACTGTTGAAATTGCGAATAAAAAACTCCCCTGCGGCGGCGGCGGCTTCTTTCGTTTGTTTCCCTATGCATATTCTAAATGGGCTATAAAGCGAATAAACATAAAAGAAAAAGAATCTGCATTATTTTATTTTCATCCCTGGGAAATAGACAAGGACCAACCAAGATTTAATGATGCCCCCTGGCGTTCAAAATTCAGGCATTATCTTAATCTTCATAAAACAGAGAGTCGGCTTGTGCGTCTGTTGACGGATTTCAACTGGGGGCGAATGGATAATATTTTCCTGGATAAAGATGACAAATAACGTAGTTATAAAGAAACTAACGTCTGAGCGTTTTGCTGAATGGGACAGTTATGTAAATCAGCATGAAGAAGGCACTTTTTTCCATCTGTCTGGCTGGAAATCAGTGATTGAAAGGGCATACGGTCACAACACATACTATTTTTTTGCAGAGGAAGAGGGGCGGATTGTTGGTCTTATACCATTGACGCAGATTAAAAGCAGGCTTTTTGGAAATGCCCTAATTTCAAATCCTTTTTGTGTATACGGGGGAGCAATTGCTGAAAATTCTGATATTAGATCGATGCTGGAAACCGTAGCTGAAGAAGCGTCAATCACTCTTAAAGTAGATTATCTTGAACTGCGGAATATGGCTCAAACGAACAGTGAATGGCCAGTAAAAGAACTATATGTGACCTTTAGAAAGGAACTGGCTCCCGAGCCGGAGGCCAATCTTAATGCGATACCTCGCCGTCAAAGACGTATGGTTAGGCAAGGTATTAAAGCTGGTCTTAAATCTGTTGTTTTAAATGATATACAACAATTTTTTAGTATTTATTCCTACAGCGTGCGTAATCATGGGACTCCAGTGTTTCCTAAAAAGTACTTTACTATTTTAAAAGAAATATTTGGTGACAAGTGTGAGATACGTGTTGTTTATCATGGCGAGAATGCCGTTTCAACGGTAATGAGTTTTTATTTTCGTGATGAGGTACTTCCATATTATGCGGGTGGAACTCTTGACGCACGAAAATATAGTGCTTTTGATTTCATGTATTGGGATTTGATGCAAGATGCCTGTCTGCGTGGCATCAGAATTTTTGATTATGGGCGAAGCAAGATTGGTACTGGACCGTATAATTTTAAAAAGAATTGGGGGTTCAGTCCACAACCACTTATGTATCAATATAAATTGGTTGCTGCAAAATCGGTACCTGAGGTGAATCCACTAAATCCAAAGTATCAGCATTTTATAAAAATGTGGCGCCGATTACCCGTACCAATAGCTAATGTTATTGGTCCGTGGCTGGCTCGCAGCTTGGGTTAAGAATGCGACCGGCCCTCATCATGCTTGTTCACCGTATTCCTTTTCCACCTGATAAAGGTGATAAGGTACGCTCCTTTCATTTATTAAAAAAATTATCGTTAGAGTTTGATGTCTATTTAGGTGCCTTTGTCGATAATCCACGTGACTGGCAGTATGTGTCTGACCTGCAACCATACTGTAAAGAGGTAAAACTTTATCCGTTAAAACCTTTAAAAAGCAAACTATATAGTTTGCTTGGTTTTTTCCGTGGCCAACCACTGAGCATTCCATATTACTGGAGTAATGCACTAAATAAATGGGTGGCTAAAACGGTGAGTCGTGTGTCTGTCAAATATGGCATCATCTACTCATCACAAATGGCTCAATATCTGCAGTCTGTCGGTGAATCGATTGATATCAGAATTGCAGATTTCGTTGATATTGACTCTGATAAATGGACGCAGTATGCCACGATGAAATCATTTCCAATGAGCTGGATCTTTCGTCGCGAAGGATATCTATTACAAAGGTACGAAACTAAAATCTCACGTGATTTTTCTAAAACATATTTTGTTTCTGAAACAGAAAAAAATGACTTCGCACGAATTTCCCCAGAGTCTAGTAGTAAAATCGATTACTATAATAATGGCGTAGATTACGAATATTTTGATCCTTCGATAACATATGAAAATCCGTATGACCCTGTATTTAAGAATATCGTTTTCACAGGTGCAATGGATTACTGGGCCAATGTCGATGCCGTGGTATGGTTCAGCGAGTCAATCTTTCCACTGATAAAAAGTCATATAAAAAATATACGATTCTACATCGTTGGCGGAAATCCTGTCGAACAGGTTCTTAAATTGAGTGGAATTGATGGCGTAGTTGTAACAGGTCGAGTGGATGATATCCGGCCATACATGAGATTTTCCGATTTAATGGTTGCGCCAATGAGAATTGCACGAGGAATACAGAATAAAGTCCTTGAGGCTATGTCGATGGCACGTCCGCTCGTAGTAACAAGTCTCGCCTATGATGGTATTGTAAGTTGCACTAACTATCAGCCTGACATAGCTGATAGTGCCAAGGATTTCGCTGAGCTTTGCATTTCGTCACTGAGAAATACAGAGCAGGGCAATTTATTAGATTCAAGAGAATGTATAAAGAATAATTACAATTGGGATTTAAATATTGAGAAAGTCATTACTTTTTTGCATAAAGGCATGATAGAGCATGTTTAATATTAAAAAATCTATTCAGCAATTTTATCCCGAGAAGCAGTGGCGTGGCGCTGTTGCCCAGCTGATTGTCGCTTTATTGATCTGTTTCTACATATATTCAGATACTGTCGCCAGTATTACCGGGATTTGGTGGAGGTCGGAGACATTTGCTCATGGCGCACTCATAATCCCTTTTACACTTTATATGATATGGCTTCGCAGGGACAGGCTTGTGAATTTATATCCCGCGAAGTGGTGGCCTGGGTTGATATTGCTTTGCATGGCAATGTTATCATGGTTGTTAGGTAGTGTTGTAGATGTCCAGGTACTTCAGCAATTATCGTTGCTTGGTATGGTATGGTCACTAATAGTCATATTTCTAGGTGATAAAGTTGTTCGTCGAATCGCCTATCCACTAGCATTTTTATTCTTTGCGATTCCAGTTGGTGAGGGTCTGATTCCATATCTTATGGATTTTACTGCCTACTTCACTGTATCGGCTCTGAAAATCAGCGGCTTTCCTGTCCTGTGGGAGGGCATGTCTTTTTCAATTCCATCCGGGAATTTCCAGGTTGCGACAGCTTGTAGTGGCGTTCGCTATTTATTTGCATCATTAACGTTAGGTAGCCTATTTGCGTATATCAATTATCAAAGCCCATGGCGAAGAATTGTTTTTATTTTATTTTCTATCATATTGCCCATTATCGCAAACGGCCTACGTGCGTATGGGATTGTCTTGATCGCACATTTTAGTGATATGAAATATGCGGTAGGTTTCGATCATATTATTTATGGGTGGCTTTTCTTTGGATTGATAATGTTTGTACTATTTTATATTGGCAGCCTTTGGCGAGAAAATGCCCAGCCCTTTATATCTGATGCTTCAATTGTAACTGTACCCAAAGTGTCTCCCTCATATGAAATTTCCGTTATCGCAGTAACCGTTGTGATAATGGTGTTTGGGCCAATGTGGAAATCTCATGTATTGAATATCAGTCCACCTTCCCTGGAAATGAATATTGCTCTGCCACAAACATTATCCAAATGGAATCAGGTTGCCTGGAATGGAACTGACTGGAGACCTGATTTTAAAGGGGCTAACAAAGTAATAAAGCAAAAATATGTGCATAACAATAAGACTATTATGATATATATTGCGACTTATGTGAAAGAGTCACAAGGTGCAGAGTTAATTAATCAGGATAACGTATTGTTCGACGGAAACGACTGGACAAAAGTCGCAGGCAGGTCACTTGCGATTAGCAATGCTGCCTCTGGATTAAACGTAAGTGAAACAATCGTCAAGCATGGCAGCATTAAGCGCATATTACTCTCATGGTATGAAATTAATGGACTTTCTATAACTAATATATATAAAGGAAAACTATATCAGGCACTGCTTCGTTTGCAAGGTAAGTTTAATGGTGGGTCAATGATTGCTATTGCAATGGATGTGGATAGTGATGTGCCGGTTGATGATCGTGAACTGATTAATTTTGTTAAAAATAACAATGTTGCAATTCAAACGTATTTGCAAAAATCGATAATCGAATAATAACTCGTATGAGTGTAGTAAAACGCCCATTAATCGTTCATATTATTTATCGTTTGCAAGTGGGCGGCCTGGAGAACGGTCTTGTAAATATTATAAACTACCTGCCTCATGATAAGTATCGGCATGCAATTGTATGTCTGACGACATCATCCGGTTTTGCCAAAAGAATCAATTATGATGATGTTGAGATATATGAATTACACAAAAAGGAAGGTAAGGATGTTGGGTTGTATTTTAGACTCTGGAAGCTACTACGACAGTTAAAGCCTGATATTGTGCATAGCCGTAATATTGCCACCATAGAGTCATCCATGCTTGCCTACTTTGCGGGGGTTCAAACACGTATACATGGTGAACATGGTCGGGATATTTACGATGTTAAAGGCGATAATTTAAAATACCAGAGATTAAGGCGTATGCTTTCTCTATTTATTCATTGCTTTGTGCCAATGTCTCAGGATCTTAAAAGCTGGCTAATTAATGAAGTCCGTATACCACCAGGAAAAATCCACCAATTGTACAATGGTGTTGATATTTCACGCTTTAAGCCATTTGATATTCAATATAACAAGGGGCAACGATTTCCGCCTAATTTTATTTCAGATGACAGTATCATTATTGGAACAGTCGGCCGACTGGAACCGATCAAAGACCAGCTGACCCTTGTTAAGGCGTTCCTGGAACTACAACAAGAATACCCTGATTTGCGCGGCAAAATCCGCCTGGTGTTACTTGGTGATGGGAGTTTGCGTTCTGATATCGAGCATCTGCTTAGTAGCGCTGGATCAACTGACGAGGTCTGGTTAGCTGGAAATCGTGATGATGTAGCGGAGATCTTACCTGCTTTAGACATATTTGTACTGCCTTCGTTAGGAGAAGGTATTTCTAACACGATACTCGAAGCAATGGCGTGCCAGCTCCCGGTCATTGCGACTGATGTCGGAGGCAATGCCGAATTAGTGTTAGATGGACTTACAGGGATGCTCGTGCCCTCCAATGAACCTGTCAAAATGGCAAAGGCACTATATCATTATATTGACGACTCGGAATTACGAGACCGTCATGGACTTGCCGGGCGTAAGCGTGTTGAGGAGTATTTTAGTATTGAGTCAATGGTAGAGAATTATAGTAAACTCTATGCTCAATATCTAATATAAAGATAATAATAGTGGATGAAAACAAAATACTATATGGCCATCGCTATATAATACATGAGATTTTGGGGGCGAGTATCAGTATGGAGTTTTGTGTATGTGCGGGATAGTAGGCATTCTCGATCTCACTGAAACAGGTGAGATCGACCATGACATTCTAAATCAAATGAATGAGGCTCAATTCCATCGTGGCCCCGATGCCGGAGGACTCCATATTGAACCAGGGGTCGGTCTTGGCCATCGCCGTCTGTCGATCATTGACCTTTCCAGTGGCCAGCAGCCAATGGAAAATGAAGATGGCAGTGTCATTGTCACATATAACGGTGAGATTTATAATTTCGCAGCACTCAGCTCTGAACTTAAAGCCGCAGGGCATATCTTTAAGACACACTCCGATACAGAGGTCATTGTCCACGCCTGGGAACAATGGGGTGTAGATTGCGTGCAACGCTTTAGGGGTATGTTTGCCTTTGCTATATGGGATAGAAATAAAAGAAGTCTTTTTTTAGCACGTGATCGGCTTGGTAAAAAACCGCTTCACTATACCACCCTGGAGAATGGGCAGTTTATATTTTCCTCCGAGCTCAAGGCATTGTATGCACATCCACTATTACAGAAAGAAATTGAACCAACGGCGGTAGAGGAGTATTTTGCCCTTGGTTATGTCCCTGAACCAAAAACAATTTTTAAGAACATCTATAAACTTTCTCCAGCTCACGTTATTCTGATTCAACAGGGGCAGACAGATGTTCAGCCAACCCCATACTGGGACATAACGTTTGCAACGACGAGTCAGCAAACTGAACAGCTCATCGCCGAGGAACTGACCACTCGCTTCAAAGATGCCGTCAATATCCGCATGATCTCTGAGGTTCCCCTGGGCGCCTTTCTCTCAGGAGGGGTTGATTCCAGCGCCGTCGTCGCGATGATGGCTAGGCTATCTTCTGATCCAGTAAATACCTGTTCCATTGCCTTCGCCAGTAAAAAGTTTAATGAATCGGAATATGCGCTAAAAGTAGCAGATCAATACAAGACTAATCATTTCGTGGAAACCATCGACCCTGATGATTTCAGTCTGGTGGATAAGCTAGCAAGTATTTATGATGAACCCTATGCAGATAGTTCTGCCATCCCTACCTATCGTGTTTGCGAATTGGCTCGAAAACGAGTAACAGTGGCTCTGTCTGGTGATGGTGCTGATGAATATTTTTCAGGTTATCGTCGACATCGTTGGCATATGAATGAAGAAAAAATACGTCATTTGCTACCGTATGCCATACGTAAATCTGTATTTGGAGTTCTCGGCGCAATTTATCCAAAACTTGACTGGGCACCACAGTTTCTCAGAGCCAAGACGACATTTCAGGCGATCGCGCGTGATAGCGTAGCATCCTATTTTCATACTGTTTCAATCTTATCTGATGAGATGAGACAAAAACTATTTTCCAAGGAATTCAAAAAGACTTTAAAAGGATATAATGCCGTCGAGGTATTTCGTCGACATGCAGATAGTTGTCCAGTCAATGAGCCATTATCCCTAATACAGTATCTTGATCTAAAAACCTATCTGGTCGGCGATATTCATACAAAAGTGGATCGAGCCAGTATGGCAAATTCACTGGAAGTTCGTGCACCATTTTTAGACTATGAGCTCGTCGAATGGGTTACAGGCTTGGCACCAAACTTAAAACTCCATGGGCAGGAAGGGAAATACATCCTTAAAAAAGCTATGGAGCCCTATTTACCAAATGATGTTTTATATCGTAGTAAAATGGGCTTTGCTGTACCGCTGGCTGAATGGTTTAGAGGTCCGCTAAAAGAAAAAGTCAAAGAATCATTGCTAGGTGAATCAATGGAACAATGTGGTTTTTTTAACATGGGCTATATAAAAAAAATAATAACCGATCACCAGGCTGGTATAAGAGATTATAGTTCAGCCATATGGACGCTCCTGATGTTTGATGCATTTACAAAAAACGTCTGGAACCCATAAAAATCCCAAATAATTAAAGGTGCAAGGATGAAAATATTACATGTCTTTGATCATTCGATCCCATTACATAGTGGATACACTTTTCGATCAAAAGCTATTCTTGAGCATCAGCATGCACTGGGATGGAAAACTGATCATATCACAAGCTCTAAACACAATTTAGCTGCAATGCCCGATAGCGATGAGGAAATAGTCAATGGTCTTCATTTTTTTCGTACCAAGGTTAATTCAGGAATATTCAGTCGCCTACCACTACTGAAACATTTGGCAATTATATCAACGCTAGAGAAACGCCTTACTGAGATTATACCTGTTGTTAAACCTGATATTATTCATGCTCATTCACCGGCGCTCAATGGACGTGCGGCGGTGAATATCGGTAAACGGTATAAGATTCCTGTTGTATATGAAATACGAGCTTTTTGGGAAGATGCTGCAGTCGATCATGGAACAACTCGCGAAGGTAGCTTGCGATATCGGCTGACTCGGGCAATGGAGACACGTGTTGTTAGAGAAGCAAATGCGGTGACAACAATATGTAACGGACTAAAAAATGATCTGATCGAAAGAGGGATTCCTGATAGTAAAATTACTGTTATACCCAATGCTGTTGATATTTCACGATTCAAGCTTGAACGTCAACCTGACAAAGGATTGGCTGAGGAGTTAGGGATTATGAACAAGGTGGTCGTTGGCTTTATAGGCTCGTTTTATGCTTATGAAGGCCTGCCATTATTAATTGAAGCCATAGAGATTCTTAAATCACGACAGCCAAATGTAATTGTAATGCTAATTGGTGGTGGACCACAGGAACATCTACTGAAGTCAATGGTGAAACAGAAAAATTTAGACTCTCAGGTCATATTTACGGGGAGGGTACCTCATGATGAAATAGAGGCCTATTATGACCTTGTAGATATCTTTACCTACCCGCGTCTATCCATGCGACTAACTGACCTGGTAACCCCGCTCAAGCCTCTTGAGGCTATGGCTAAAGGACGAATTGTTCTCGCCTCTGATGTTGGAGGGCATAAGGAACTTATTACTGATGGTGTAAATGGAGTTTTGTTTCCGGCTGGAGATAAGTATGCTCTGGCTGATAAAATTTCAGAATTAATTAATGACCGATCAATCTGGCAAAATTTTAGTATAGCCGGACGCAAATATGTTGAAGACGTACGTAATTGGAAAACGAGTATCGATAATTACATCGCCGTCTATGAAGGGTTAATGTGAAAACGCTGTTGTTTTCGACACTTTATCCAAATCAAATCCAACCGAATTTTAGTATATTCGTTGAGAATCGCCTGCAGCAATTATTGGCTAGTGGTGAGGCGGATACAAAAATAATTGCACCAGTACCCTGGTTCCCTTTTAAAAATAATAGCTTCGGTAAATACGCAAAATATGCACAAGTCGCTAGTCAGGAGAATCGCCATGGTGTTGATGTTTTTCATCCACGTTATCTTGTTATTCCAAGAATTGGCATGAATCTGGCGCCAGAAACATTATTCAGAAGTGCTCTCCCCGTTGCCAGGAAGATTCTTGATAGTGGTTTTGATTTCGATCTGATTGACGCACACTATTTTTACCCTGATGGTGTTGCCGCCATTAAACTGGGTAACGTATTAAATAAACCGGTAGTAATTACTGCACGAGGTACCGATCTAAATCTTATCCCGGAATACAAAAAAGCCAGGGAGAAGATTATATGGGCAGCTCAAAATGCAAAAGCATTAATTACCGTTTGTCAGGCATTAAAAGATGTGCTTGTCAATTTTGGCATTGCTAACGACAAAATTACCGTGTTACGTAACGGTGTAGATTTAGAAAAATTCAAGCCTTCAGAAAGCCGTGATCTATTGCGGAAAGAGCTAGGCATTACGGGGAGGACGCTTCTTAGTGTTGGACATCTGGTCGAAAGGAAGGGGCATCATCTCATTATAAAAGCAATGGCATCGCTTCCCGATTTTTCATTACTGATTGCCGGTGATGGCGAAGAAATGATTGCCCTCGCATCATTAGTGAAAGAACTTAAACTGGGAAATCGAGTAACCATGTTAGGTTCAATTAGCCATGCTGACCTGGCAAAGTACTATGCTGCCGTAGATGCTCTGGTGCTTGCTTCAAGTCGTGAAGGCTGGGCTAACGTATTGCTAGAGTCAATGGCATGTGGTACGCCTGTTGCGGCAACCAATATTTGGGGGACGCCTGAGGTTGTTAATACACCTGAAGCTGGTGTCTTAATAAGAGACAGAGAACCAAATTCAATTGCCGCTAGTGTCCTTAAGCTATTTGAAAATTATCCAGACAGAGAGAAAACGCGCCAATATGCAGAAAGATTTGACTGGACTGAAACTACACAGGGACAATTAAAAATATTTAATAAGGTATTATCCCGTGCGTGATATTGTTGTGACGCTTATTATTTTTGGTGCCATACCTTTTGTCTTAATACGACCTTACATTGGAACATATTTGTGGGCCTGGATTTCTTATATGAATCCACATCGACTGGCCTATGGTTTTGCTGTCACTATGCCATTCGCAATGGTGACTGGTATCACCATGATAATCGGATTTTTGTTTACGAAAGACAAGCAAAAGTTGCATATGACACCTGTTACTGTTGTGTGGCTGGCATTAGTAACGTGGTTCTTTGTGACTACAATATTTTCCATAGATTTTGCTGTTTCATATCCTGGCCTTATACGCACCGCAAAAATACAGCTTGTCACACTTTTAACAATGTTGTTGATTAATAGCAGAAAAAAACTCGATGGTCTTATATGGATTATTTGTTTGTCTCTTGGATTTTTTGGCATTAAAGGTGGATTATTTGTTTTGTTAACAGGTGGAAGTTATCGTGTCTGGGGGCCACCTGATTCATTTGTTGCAGGTAACAATGAAATTGCATTAGCTTTGCTTATGATAGTACCTTTTTTCTGGTATCTTCGTGAGCAAGTTCAACGACGCTGGATAAAGCATTTGATACTTGTTTGCATATTATTATGTATATTATCGATTATAAGCTCCTATTCAAGAGGAGCATTTCTTGCAGCAGCTTCACTTCTAATCGTATTCTGGCTAAAGAGTGATAAGAAGGTGATTATTGGGGGCTTTTTAATAATTTTGATTGCAGGCATAGGTACATTTATGCCAGAGAAATATTTTCATCGTATGGATACTATAGAATCTTACCAGTCTGATGATTCTGCAATGGGGAGAATAAATGCCTGGCATTTTGCATATAATCTTGCCTTAGATCACCCATTTACTGGAGGTGGATTTTATACGTTTACCAGAAAATTATTTCTATTATATGCACCTGATCCTAATAATTTTCATGATGCCCACAGTATTTATTTTCAAATGTTAGGTGAGCAGGGTTTTGTCGGTCTTATCTTATTTCTAATATTATGGTGGCTGACATATCGCCTGTGCAATAGTATAAAGAAAAAGACAAGCAATATTGAGGAATTAAAATGGGCTGGCAATCTTGCAGCGATGTCGCAAGTAAGTATTGTTGCATATTGTGTTGGCGGTGCGTTTCTAGGCTTGGGTTATTTTGATCTCCCGTACGGTATTATGGCGATTTGTGTATTAACAAATATTTTCGTTGATGAGAAGATTATGAAAAAAAATGAAACAGGCATAGGTGTGACTGCAGATGGCTAAGAACCTATTAAATATACTTATTTATCATAGAGTACTGCCTGCGAATGACGAGTTGAACCCTGGTGATGTGGATATATATACATTCACAAAGCAAATGAAATGGGTAAGCAAACTATTTAATGTACTAAGCCTTGAAGAAGCTGTGCAGAAAATTTCAACGAATTCATTGCCTCAGCGAGCATTGTGTATTACTTTTGATGATGGATATCGAGATAATTATACAAATGCATTGCCCATATTGAAAGCATTTGGTTTGACGGCTACTTTCTTTGTTGCAACTGGTTTCCTTAATGGAGGCATTATGTGGAATGACGTGGTGATTGAAAGTATACGAAATACAGAATCTAATAACCTTGATCTTACTAAATTTGACATGAATGTGTATCACTTTGATAAAGGGAAAAACTCAGCAATTAAGGAGATATTACAGGATCTAAAATACCTTCCGTTAGAAAAACGCTCATCTGTTGTCGAATCTTTACCAATTATTCTTGATTCAAAAGTCCCTGATAATCTTATGATGAATGATGGTGACGTTAAAGAAATGTATCAATCAGGAATGGGAGTTGGTGGACATACTAAGAGTCATCCTATTCTGTCCAGCCTTGACATCAAAAATGCAGAAAACGAAATTGTTGAAGGCAAGAACTACCTTGAAAATTTACTGGATGCACGTGTTGACTTATTTGCATATCCTAATGGGAAACCATATCATGACTACGGCTACGATCATATTACTATATTAAAAAAATATGGATTTAAGGCGGCTGTTAGTACTTCCTGGGGTGTAGCTTCTCCGGATAGCGATTTATATCAGCTTCCGCGCTTTACGCCATGGGATACTTTGCTACCAAAATTTTTGGCAAGGCTAGTAATAACTCGATTTTCTAAACAAAAAAATATTGTTAAATCGTACGCTTAGTGAATCATGGTAGTGTATAAGCTATATATAAAAAGAGAATTACATGTCAAATAATGGAATGGTTTGTGGATGGTATGAAACTAGTGAAGGTGGTTTCGATAGCCAGCTGGTTATTAAAAATATGCTGCAGTTCTTTAATAAAAATATAGATACAGCCAAGTCAATCTCTAGTTATTCATGTATAGCTTCGAATGGTGATATCGATAAAAACACTAATGGTATTGTTACAGCTATTAGTGGTAGACCTTCCTGGAATAACCGAAAATATGCCAACATTGCGGTCGATTGTGGTCATGCGACTTCGCTGCGTATAGCTTATCAAGAATTAGGTCTGGAATTATTTGATGTAATTTCTGGTCAGTTTACGATTTGCATTTTAGACCCAGAGAATGAAAGACTGGTCCTTGCTGTGGATAAAATTGGTTTGCAACATTGTTTTTATGCGAAAAGTAAAAATGGGATTGTCTTTGCATCGCGCGCCGATGCTGTGGTCGCACATCCATCAATTAAAAAGGAAATCAATACGCAAAGTATTTATAATTATATCTACTTTCACACAATCCCTAGCCCAGATTCTATTTATACTGACGTAAGAAAAATTATTAATGGCGAGTATTTATTATTTGAAAAAAATAAAATTATTACTCGTAAGTATTGGAAGCCAAAATTTAATGAAGATAATGAGCAATCTATAGATGCCCTAGGAAAAGAAATGTTATCTATTATTGAAAGTAGTGTATCAAAGTGTTGCGATACTCCTTCAGTTGGTGCATTTTTAAGTGGTGGACTTGATAGCTCAACAGTTGCTGGAATGATGTCAAAAGTAACGAAGTCCCCTGTTAACACATTTTCAATTGGATTTAGGGAAAAAGATTATGATGAAATAGCATATGCGCGTATTGCCTCAAATCATTTCAAAACAAAACAATATGAATATTATGTCACCCCTGATGATGTTCTTGATGAAATCGCTGATATTGCATCATACTTTGACGAGCCCTTTGGTAATTCATCAGCATTACCAGCATATTTTTGTGCAAAAATGGCAAAAAAAGAAGGTGTCGAAAGATTGCTGGCAGGTGATGGTGGTGACGAGTTATTTGGTGGTAATGAACGGTATGCTAAACAAGCCATTTTCGAAAAATATCAACATATTCCTGCATTCTTACGCGAACTAGTTATCGAGCCTTTATTTTTGACTAATACGATTTCTCAAAAGATCCCTGTTGTTAAAAAGATATACAGTTATATAATTCAGGCAAAAACACCATTACCTGATCGTCTCGAAACATATAATTTTCTTCATCGTCATACTGCGAATGAAATATTTGATAATAACTTTCTAATGGAAGTAGATACTGAAGCACCAATAATGAATATTAGGGATACTTATGGTGAAATTGAAGATGCATCTTCATTAAATAATATGTTATATCTAGATTGGAAGAAAACGTTGCATGACAATGATATAGTGAAAGTAAATAGAATGTGTGAAAAGGCAGGTATTCAAGTTGCTTACCCTCTTCTTGATGATGACTTAATAAACTTCTCCTGCCGTGTGCCTTCGAATTTAAAGATCAATAAAAATGGTCTTAGGTGGTTTTATAAGCAAGCAATAAGTGGTTTTCTACCTACCGAGATCATCAATAAGTCCAAACATGGTTTTGGTTTGCCATTTGGTATTTGGACAAGTGAGCATGCCGGGTTGCAAGATTTTGCATACAATACATTAAACGAACTTAAAAAACGCCAAATTTTTGCTGATGAATTTATTGATACTACAATAAAAATGCACAAGTCTATACACGCAAAATTCTATGGTGAGCTTGTATGGATATTGATGATGCTAGAGTTATGGTTAAGAAAATTATAGAAATTTTTTAGTAAACAATAAAACTTGTGAAGTTTAAATTATTTGAAAGGTAATAAAAGATTCTACTATGACGAAACTATTAATCACTGGTGGACAGGAACGAGAAAATGGCTTTGAACTTGGTGAGGGTAAGTATTATAAAGCCGCACGCCTCATGATGCTGAACACCGAAACGGGTGAGTTCAAAGAATTATTGAGCAAAACTGACGGAGGCGAGAATTATCCTCACGAATACCCGAATCTTCAGTATACAGCAGGGTGGGTAGAGGGTAATGAGTTGTGGTTACCAACTGATACTGAGGTGATGTTGTATTCGTATCCTGCAATGACACTAATTAGAAAGTGCTCGTATCCTTTTTTTCATAATATCCATCATGTTCGACCATTTGGAGATAAAATTGCTGTCATATCGACAGGTCTGGATATGGTGGTTTTTTTAGATCGAATCACCCTTGAGCCACTGGAATTTGTAAATGTTGAGGGAAAATCTCCATGGCACAGATTCTCACAAGATATTGATTATCGACAGCATTATTCAACAAGACCTCATGATGGGCATCCGAACTTTATCTTTATGTTAAATGACGAGTATTGGGTAACACGCTGTACTCAAGAAGATGCTGTATCCTTATCTGATGTTAGTAAGCGGATTGATATAAGCAGAAAAAAAAGTATAAGTGTTCATGATGGGCATATTAATAACAATTGTATATATTTCACTAGTGTTGATGGTGTCATTATAATTGCAGATGCTGTGACAGGTAATATCATTGAAGATTTTGATGTGGTTTCATTGGAAGAAAAACGAATTGCAAAAGGCTGGTGTCGTGGTCTTTTAATAGATGGTGATACTATATATGTCGGTTTCTCAAGATTACGTCCAACACGGAACAGGAAAAAACTAAGCTGGCTGACAAATTTTTCTTCAGGACCTAAAAATGGTTTTCCGGCGCATATTTCTTCCTATAGTCTATCAAAAAAAATAAAAATCAATGAATGGAATTTACCGGAAAATAGTATTGATGCAATATATAGCATTCTTTCTGAACCTGATGCATAAGCAATTAACGTTGGGGGTTCTGTAAATTAATATTTCATGTTATAGGTTATTGTCGTAGTCGATTGAGAATAGCAGATCGAACGAAGTCCTGATGATAGAGTATCCTTATTTCTTTCGACCATTTGGTATGCCATTCCATTAATCGACCATAAAATTCTATAACTTTAAAATTGGTTTCAAAAATTTCTTTAAAATAATCTTGTTTAAGTAGTAATGCAGGAGAAAGATTTTTGAACGATTCGTCGTAGGTTGTTTTAAGAATAATGATTTGATCTTTATTATTGATGCAAAGATCTATGGCGACAATTTTTTCGTTAAATTTGTATGCATATATTCTTGCCTCATTCTGTCCGGATAGGGCCCTTATTAAATCTCTATAAAACTTACCTTGGGCATTATCTACCCGGACAGCTGTTCCTTTTTTATTTTTCCATCCGGACGCTTCTAGTTCACCATAGTTGATAATTGCGATGTCAATTTCATTTGGCGTATTAATGCATTCGAGTTTAACTTCGATATTTTCCTTGGTTAATTTGTTACGTTGCTTCTTAAGGTTTGAGCGTAGGTTTTTTCCTCTGTCATTCCAGTAGTCTTCAAAATTAGAAGAGATGGTTATGCGAGCAGTTTCAATATAGTCCATTGTGCGAGATCGTGAGCTTTTTTCTGTTCGAGCATACATATCGGGATCTATCTGTGTGATATCTAATAGCAAGCAAAATGGAGACAGTGTTTTTTGCAAGCTATTTACTAATTGTTCAATGCTGAAATGATTGCTAATCCATAACCCAATTGGTGCCTGAGATGGCTGGAATGTTTGCCAGGAAAAGATACTCTTTTTTTTGATTACTGTAGCTGCAACTGGTTTAGAATCAACAGTAGCAATAGCGAGTATTTCAGAACCGACACCAAAATGCTTGATAAGAAGACTCACGAAAATAGAACTGAGTAAGGGTGAATTAAATTTCTGATTATTGAGTTCGTCCCATATCATTTTATGTGCATCAAATTCCGAGGCTGGGTAAGTTTTCCAAACTATATTATTCATAATAATGCTTTTCTCATTTTTAAGCGTGCTCGGATAATACTGATTTAACGGTAGTAATTGCCCAATCTAATTCAGCAGGGGATAGTTCCTGATGGCATGGAAATTGAAAACAATGTTTCGATAAGTAATTTGTAAGTGGGCAAACCTTGTAAAGAGTATCATCCCACAAAAATTCTCCAAATCTGAGAATTGGTACGCCAAGATTTTTTAGTATAGGAAAAATTATCTCGGGTTGGTCTACAAGAAAAGGGAATACATGAGGAACTGTGAAAATGCTAAGCTCATCAAAAAGCGCCTTTCCGCCTTCAACATTTTTTAGTTCCTGATGCCACTTCATGTAATTTTTTCGCCTTAACTTGACTAGACGTCCATCATTTGTCAGAAATGCAATTAAGCGTGAGGTAATTGACATTGGCTTATATACCCAATTAGGATCAAAGCCAAAACCACCTTCTGCTGCTGCAGGGCTATAAGAAGTAGCTGTGCTTTTTTTCTTAACTTTATTCCAAAGATAATCTTTAAGCGATAGAAGTGGAGCAAGAAAATAGGAGATTAATAATAGTCGCTTGTAGTGTAGTGATCTTTCTAGACAATTGACTAATGATTTTATTTCAAATTTAACATTTCTTGTAGAAAAAATATTTTTTGGTAGTTTGTGGGTGTTTGAGCATAAGCAACCACCATCGAACATTGCATAAAACTTAAGTGCGCTGCCAATGACAAAATCTGAATACTGGCCTATGGCACTATTTGTATCGCCTCCAAAGTACATGTGTGCGCAATCTTCTATTATACGAATTTTTTTTTCTTTGCATAGTGCGTATAAGGCACTTATTTCCTGCATTTGTCCAAAGTAGTGTGCAACGATTAGTGCTTTAGTATTTGGAGTGATTAGTTTTTTAATGGAAGCAATGCTAGCCTTTAGCAAAGTTTTTTCATGATTTATTTCAATAGTATAAAATACTGGTTTTGCCTCAAGCCATATGACGGGATCAACCATACTTGTACAGTGGAACGTAGGTACGAGGACCTCATCATTGGAACCAACTTCAAAATATTTTAAAGCAATGGCGATCGCGCTTCTTCCGCTGGTCGTGTAAAGCGTATATTTTAAGTCTGAGATTTTAGCTATGGTTGATTTATTTAACCCAAATGACTTTGCTGAGAGTACAGGTGAAATTGGTATACGTGGTTGTTGATAATATTTTTGTTCCATACATCCTTGCTCATTTATTAACCGTTATTCATCCTCAATTTGGCAGAACTGCGATGGTATAAAGTTTTACTACAGAAACCTTTGGTAAGTGGTAAACTAATAAATAAAAAATATGCCCTAATAAATATTACTCAACCGAATAAATAAACACAGCCAAATAATTATCAATAATATCAATCACTTAAATAATAATAATGCTAATAAATTTTAGTATTTGTATTATAATGGATACAAATAAACAAGGCCAAAATAATGGATTTAACCATGACTTCAGTGGTGGCGATAATACCACATTACCAGAAAGAAGCTGGGCTTTTGTCAAGAGCTGTTAATTCGGTGCTCAAGCAGACTTGTGCTGAGAAAATTTCGATTATTATTTCTGATGATGAATCACCTATACCTGCGCTCGACGACTTAAAGGCTAATGGAATAGAACAGAACGATAAAATTCGTGTCATACGTAATCAAAATGGTGGAGCAGGTCCTGCAAGAAATCGAGCACTCGACATTGTTCCTGACGGTACGGATTATGTCGCCTTTCTTGATTCAGACGATGTCTGGATGCCGGGTCATATCGAAACGGCTATTAAAGCATTAGAGTATGGTTACGATTTTTATTTTTCGGACTATATGGCATGTGATCATCGTGATACTAGTAATTTTGTCAGGATTGGTTCGATAAAAACTGAAGAGCATGAATTACTAGAATCAAAGTTGCATATTTATGCATTTAAACATACGGCGCTGGATCATATTATTAGACGTGGTAACGTTATCCAGACATCAACGGCGATGTATCGTTTTGCTAAATTCTCAAAACTAAGATTTAGAGAAGAATTTTACAATGGCCAAGATTTCTTTTTTTGGATGGATATAGAGCAGTTAGGTGCAACATTTGTGTTCTCTACAAATGTTGAGTGCGATTGCGGACTAGGCTTTAACATCTATTCTGGCGCTGGCTGGGGTACAAGACGCTCTTTGCAGCGTACAAAAAATGAGCTGAAAATATGGTCGTCTGCAGAAAAAATTTACCCAATGAACCAATTGCAAAAGAAATCTAATAAGGCGAAGCTTGCTGGTCTTCAGAAAATTGTTGTTCAGGATATTATACATCGTATTATCAGAAGAAAACCAGTGGACATGAAAATATTGTCAGATATTGTCAAGCTTCAACCAATGTTCCTAGTGAATGCACCATTCTTTTTTTTGAATATCATGATTAATAAATTACTTTCCAGATAATACTTTATGAAAACTTTTATATTTACAGCTATTTTTTTGATGTCAACTGTTAATGTTTATGCGGCCAGGAATGGTGACAAGTTAATTGGCTGGCCTGGGTCGACTCTGGATGGAAGAACATGTTTTGGTCGCCTTCAAGCATTTGGTCCATTTGATTATACAGATAAAACATATTCGATTCCTGGTTTATATACAGAACATGGCTCCTCTCAAGAGTCACCTTTGCGCTTTGTTGAAAAAGCACATTTTACTCACAATGTTGAAATGCTAATTAAAGGTCGAACCGGCGTTTTACCAACGGATATTGATTATACGATAAGGGCGTTCCCGAATCACCACAGGGCTTTATGGGCAATGATTAAATTTGAGCTAATGTTTCTCAAAAAAGGAGCTGGACGAAACGCCATTATTCAGATTACGAAACCTTATAATCCGACAAAAATCCCGCCACCAGAATGTTATTTAAATAGAGCGATTAAATTCGACCCGGAAGATCCGGTGCTCTATATGCTTTATGGGCTTTATTTGCATAAACGTGGGCTACTCACGGATGCACTGAAATACTATAAAGAATCGGAAAGAGTATATAAAGAGTCAGATGGTTCAGTAAAAGAGAATGCGGAACTATATTATGATATGGGCCTTTTATACGTTGACATGAAAAACTATAAAGAAGCGAAAAAATATGCGAAAAAGGCTTATATACTTCATTATCCATTGATGGGACTAAAAAAAGCTCTAGATGACCATAATAAAAAGTAATAAATATTAATAACATAACCATTCCTGATTTAAAAAATGATAATAAAAAATAAGGTGATGTCTGCTATTGGTTGGTCTAGTGGCACTAAACTTATTGGCCAGTTAGCAACCTGGGTGACAACGATTTTTGTCATGAGATTACTGTCACCAGAAGATTATGGTTTGATTGCACTGGCCATGATGTTTATAACTATATTTGGAATACTCAGCGATATGGGTATGGGTGCAGTCATTGTGCATGCAACCGAAATAGATGATAGGAAACTACAGCGAATTTTTGGGTTCGTACTTTTTATTAATTTTATAATTTTTGTGGTTTTATATTTTGCGGCACCTATTATCGCATATTTTTTTACGGAGCCAAGATTAATTCTTATGGTTCGATTGCTTTCGTTACAGTTTTTATTATTAGCATTTGAAACTATTCCACGAGCACTTCTTGTTAGAGAAATGGAGTTCAAGAAATTATCTATACTTAATCTGGCGTCGGTAGTAGCAGGTGGATTCGTTAGTTTATATTTCGCATATAATGGTTATGGTGCTATGTCTCTTGTTTATGCATTTCTCTTTACTGCAAGCGCCAGAGTAATAGGGACAAATTTAATAAACATCAAATTTATTCTTCCGATATTTTCAATTAAAGAAGGCTTGGGCGACTTAAAGTTCGGTAGCCTTGTTAGTATGGACAAAGTACTTTTAGCTTTTCAAAATAATTCCGATGTATTTGTTATTGGTAAACTATTAGGGAATGAAATACTTGGTTACTACTCAGTTGCAATGCATTTTGCTTCTTTGCCTATGCAGCGTGCGATGGGAACAATAAACCCAATTACGATGTCTGCTTTTTCAAAAGTAAAATCAAGCAAAGAAGAAATTTCTTACTACTTTCTCAAAGTGGTGCGGATTAGTAGTTTTTTTACGTTACCAATATTTCTTGGTATCTCCGTGATCTCTCCTCAATTGATAAATGTAGTACTTGGTAGTAAATGGAGCTTGGCGATCCTGCCAATGCAAGTATTATGCTTCATTATGCCGTTAAGGGTGGTTGCAAATTTATTGCCAATCGTTTTAAAAGGAATAGGTTCTCCTGGCATCAGTATCGGGAATACTTTTTTCTCCATGTCAGTAATGGTTGTATCATTCATAATTGCCGGAAATTGGGGGATTCTCGGGGTGTGTATGGTATGGTTGTGCGTCTACCCCATTATTTTTATTGTGGTAATGATGCGTTCAAAAAAGGTGATTGGTGTCGACGCGTTTGGCGTAAGTAAAGTTATGAGTCGCCCACTTGTCTGTGCATTAATGATGTATGCTGGTGTGTGGCTATTTCGGAGTTATTTTCTTGCTAAAATTCCGGGTATTCAAATATTGATACTCGATATCCTTATTGGTGCTGCGATATATATAGTGACCTCACTTCTTATACAAAAAGAAACATTTTCTGAGACAATAAATCTTTTAAGAAAGCCTAAAGGATAGAAAATTATGGAGAACCTCGATTATATACAGTATCTAATAATTGTGTCTCTATTTCTGTCTGTGCTGTACCTGATAATAAAATTAAGAAAAATTCATTTATATTTATATGATATAAAAAGCAGTTTTTTTAGAGAATTATCACTTACATTTGATCAAACGCAATGTCTACATGCACTATATTTAGATTTGAATTTCGAAAAAAGTTTTCCTAAAACAAGGTTATGGGCAGGCTCCCCAGATTTTCTTATGACTCTAAAAGAGTTAATCGAGGAAAATAAGCCTATGATTATCGTTGAATGTAGCAGTGGGGTCTCAACTATTATTATTGCAAAAACGCTTAAAATTCTTGGCTGTGGTCATGTATATAGTCTTGAGCATAATCTTGACTATAAAGTAAAAACTGATGAGCAATTACATAGGCATGATTTATGCGACTGGGCTACAGTTATTCATGCCCCACTAAAAGATTATTTTATCGAAGATGAGGCTTGGCTTTGGTATGATATTGATGAAATTGGTACTAGGCAGATCGATATGCTGGTTATTGATGGACCTCCAGCAACAATTAACAAGCTCGCAAGATTTCCTGCCTATCCGTTGCTCAGTAATAACTTTTCAGCTGAAATTAAAATTATTCTCGATGATGCGAATAGAGTTGGCGAACAAGAAATCGTTAAAAGCTGGCGAGAGAAAACTTCTCTAGATGTAGAATCAAAATTTTGTGAAAAAGGTTGTATTGTATTATCCCCTGTTACTTCTGCTTAATATGAAGACAGCACTTTAACTTGATTATAAGGTGCAGTCAGCATTGAAAATCATATCTCTGATTATCTGAATCATAAGATTGCTCTAACACTACAAGGGATTAACTGTTTCTGATGGCTTGCCGGGTGTATTTGGTTTTCCTAATACTGAATTACTATTTAGTTTGTAAAAATAGACATTACCAGTTGTGCTGTTGACCAAGATATAGGCATTCTTTGACGGAATATAGCGAAAACGTCCAAAAGTACCATTTGGTGCAGCAGTTGGCGTTACCGCGTTATCACTACTTGCCGCCATTTTCGTCCACACCCAGGTAGTTGGATCAAGTACATATACATCGGTGCCATCTAACCAACCAACAAATTTATTGATTGTTGGGTCATACTGGAATCCCATATTTTTATTATATTCTAAGGTGGTATCACCCGATGTGGTAGGAACAAATCCATATCCGGTATCTTTTGTCAGATCCCAGACAACTATCTGACGTTTACCACCATAGCCACCAACAGCTACCATTAAACGTTTAATGGGATCAATTGCCGCAGTTGAACCAATTTCAAGATATTCACTACTTGATTTAATCTTCCATGTATCTTTCAGCGGGTTATATTCAATTAATCTACTTCCACCATATGTTCCGTGTGAGTAAATTAAACCAGTTGCTGGGTCGACGGCTGAAATTCTATCAATAGTCCCACCTGAGGCTGGTTGTAAGCTACCTTTTCCCCAGGTATTCGTTGATATCTTAAATAAATCTGTCGTGGTGTCTCGATTAACAATTGTGCCGCAATTTGATCCATAGCCACCACCCATTACAGATATAAAGGAGTCAATTAGGCCGCTGTATTGCAAAGTATTATATGTATGGTGTATGCCAGGTTGACCGTCTGACATATATAAAGTACATGCAACCAGAGTAGGGCTTGGATCTGTAATACGACTCCAAGTCATGGTAGAAATATCAAATGCATACATTTCGTTTCCAAAATAGTCCATATGTCCACCGCCCCACACCATAAGACGATTCCGTTTGGTGTCAAAGGCTCCGCCGTTCCATGTGCTCATTATTGAACTCGGACCAGTGTTACCGCCGGGTGTAGGTGAAGGGTAGACTGATGATAAATTGGTGTTGGATATTTCTAACCAGTGTCCTGGTTGAAGGCTATCAATGACATCTGCTGATGCAATTGATAAGTATGTAGTACTTAGCCCGAGGCTGATAGCAATTATACTTTTACAAACGTAATTTTTTAATGTGCAGTACATGTTGACCTCGATAAAATTAATTTCTTGGTACAATTGCGAAAGTTGGATCGGTTGAATAGTCCGGTTTAACACTTCTGCTAATGAACTTAGACCATGCAGCAATTCCGCCTGTGATATCTGTTCTGGCACTTACAGCCAATGCTGGTTGTAGATTCGAAGGATATCCTGTAGTTGAAGTTGGATATCCGACCATTTCACCAAGATTGAGATGCAAGGCCGTTGCCATCTCCTGACTACCACATGAATAAGAAGTAATGCTGGCATTTACTGACGGAGCATTGTAATGACCATTATTCGCTGAATAGACCTGATTCCAATTGGTAAAGGTGACTGGAGTTGATAAATCATCTCTTAAGATAAGGCTGTAGTTTGATGCGACAATCCAGCAAAAATTAGTATCTACCATCCTGCTTACAGGAAATTTTGCTTTCCATGTGAGTAGTTTTAGGGCGTTGGGGATATTGAGGTCGGTAAGATGACCGATGCTGGCAGTAAAAAAGTCATCCTGCCATGGTGCTAGGCCCAATAAATTACTTGTATATGTGGAAGAGCGATCATAGATATATGCATAACCATTTTGAATGGCACCGAGGTTATTTGAATATGAATTAGAGGTATTATCAATGTACGTGTTGTTATACCAATCGATATTGTTCTTCAGTATAGATGAGTAATACGTCTTCAACGGTGAATCATCGGGAGTAATATAAGCCGCATTTCCTAATGTGCGCATGGACCATGCCTGTCCCCTTACTTGTGCCCAATAGAATAGTCCTTTCTCATGTTCACGTTTATATGGGTTACTCCGAAAAATATTATAGTCGGTCCAAAATTGTAATTCTTCCAGATAGTACTGATCGCCAGTCACGATATAGGAAACGTAAGCAAAAGAGGGCTGATGAGAGGCATCAGGGGAAAATGGTGTAGTGCAATCGCCACCACAGGCTGGGAACGACTCATATTTTCCAGTCGTAGAGTTGTACGTGTCACTTGTGCTACCCAGTAACGTCATATAAGGATAATCCGCTGTAGTAACTGGTAAATCCGTGTTTTTATTCCGATAGTGTATAGGCCAACTGCCGGCAAGATTGTCAGTACCGAGCATGACATCTTTTGCTCGCTGATCCTGACTTAGAATATAACGGACTGTCCAGCGTGGTAACAAACCAATATCAGGTCTGGCACCTGTGCCGGGCATGTAAGTGTTGGCAGCACCTGCTCCCATGGGCTCAATTTTACTACCAGACCAGCTACTCGCCATGCTTGCCAAACTGGACTCGGGAATGGTTAAACTTCTGTCGTAGTTCGGTATGGCCTTGCTATCTAAAAGATAAGCCACATCGTGTTTAATACTGATGGAGGGTTGTTTTCCACACCAAAAAGTTTTGCGCCAGCGAGCTTGATGATAATGTGTGAGGGCAGAGACGTTGTAGACCGTTTTTCCGCAAAGCGTCACTGTTGCATCATAGACATAATTTTGTGGAGCAGCCACATAAGCCCAGTCATTTTCTATGACGACATCAACTCGTACACTATCGTAGCCTGAATAAGCGCGCACATTAAATCGTGCCGTTAGGTGTGGGTGTTTGGTGCCATCAGCTTTTGCCAGCGGTGCAGACACCATCCATTCAGTCGCAACAGGACCCTGTATCCAGGTTTTAGGTGTGGCGCTTTGTAACAACGTTTTCATTGATGCACTATAAGTTTCGCTGCTCAGGTTAATCGAAACATTACCATCAAAACCACTGCCGATGAGTCCACTTACGGTTAGCGGTGTAGTAGAGGAAGGTGTATCGACGACAATAATTTCAAGCACCTGTGAGCTATTTGCAGCAAGACTTGGGATGCGTGTTGAAATGATGGCGTGACGTAACGAACCATCCGCATGGGTAGCTTTTTTAATGACCTGACTTGGAAGTATCTGGCCACTGCCTGAAAGTCGCACCCCCAGATTTGTGCTGGCCTTGACAGCACCTTCGGGAAACACCTGACCAAAAGTAACAGGTACTGAGGTCTGGTCGCTTCCGGAAGTATCTTTTACCGTCACGGTGACAATCGTTGAACCAACTTGATTCTGTACTGTAGTGGTTGTGCTGGTTGTTGTACTACCGCCACCACCACCGCCACATGCCGTCAGCAGGCCTGCTATCAGTATGAACAGAATAGTTTTGAGCTGAATTGAATGCATGAATGTTCTCTTTGTCGTGTGGGTCGGCATTGCGTTAAGGAAGCGTGATACAGCTTGAGGATGAAGCATCAGATGCGCTCACACCATTGTAGGCTTTAATCGCGAAGCACGCCTGAGTGCTGCCAACTGGAATTGCATTCAAGATGGTATAGCCGCCAATCACCTTGCTGGGCGCGGCGGTGTTCCAACTTGAATCGCCTTTGATCAAGACGCTGACCGGGGTATTGATTGCACTGCTATTCGCCCCAACCAATATTGTATAACCAGCAGGGGAGTCTGAATTCGCAGGCCATGAAACAGTGACATTAAATGTACTGGCGACAACCGTTGCCGTGACAGGGGTGCTGTCATACTGGCCATCGTTAACAATGAGCTGTACCAGATAATTGCCGCCAATATCGGTGGTAAAAGAGGGGGTTGCGGTATTAGAGTTTGCTAATGTTGCCTGGCTTCCGCTTGGGCGGCTCAGGAGTGTCCATTGGTATGTAATCGTATCGTTATTGGCATCATAACTGCTGCTACCGTCGAGCGACGCAAGGCTGTTTATTGCGACAGCATCTGCACGCGTAATTTTGGCGACGGGGGCCACATTACCCTGTGGGGGGTTATTATTGGTTGCACTAGTAGAGCTACTTGAAGCCCCACTACTACCACCACCGCCACAGCCCTGTAAGGTAAGTAAAACCATGGCGAGTAGCATGTAACTGAACAGGCTTTGTAATGGATATTTACTCATCAAAAGCCCCGTATGTGTGACGCTGTTTGTCCAGTAATTGCTCATGCTGTCCGCTTCCCGTGTTCGCTTTTGTGCAGTAATGCATCAGTCTTATCGGTATCTGAGAATATTCATAAAATTATTATCTTGCTTATGTGAGCAACATCACATGATGTCGGGGAAGGGGCTCAGCAAAGTCGATTTCTTACTCAATAAATCTTACCCAATGAAGTGCAGACAGCATCACGGAAACCACTGTAACTTATTGAAAAATATTAAATTAATTGTCTGCCGAGCTGATATTATGCTTATCATTTTTCCACAATTCAAAGGTAAATCCACAACTTTATAGTATCTAGTATCGCAGCTGAAAGAACAGTGTGTACAGGTATAAGATACTTTACTTTATTTATTGTGAAACCCTTCACAAGTTATTGGCCGATAAAGGATAATGTGCTGATATAGGTGGCCGTTTAGCCACTGAAAATATGCGGTGGTACGGACTTTTTATGCTGCGAAGGCATAGTGAATGTTCTGATGTGAAAAATGATAAAAATAGGGGTTTAAATGGCTTTGCTGGATGAAATTAAAGTGATCTTGGGTGATGTCTTACAGCTAGGCGACAAAGTCCAGGGGTTTACTGCCACAACACGAATATTAGGGGATATACCCGAATTTGATTCCATGGCCGTGGTTAGCACCATTACCGCCATCGAAGAGGCATACGGTTTTGTCGTCGATGATGATGAAATAGATGCCGATACCTTTGAAACGCTGGGAAGCCTGACTGATTTTGTCGCTAGTAAAATCTGATATTTATCGGAAATCTGATGCCAACATTGTCACCATTTTACTTCAAAGGCAGTCGAGGGCACCTCTTTTGTCAACACCTGCAGCCTGACGAGCAGACAGACCCCGCCAGGGCCGTTCTCATACTCCCACCTTTTGCTGACGAGATGAATAAATCCCGCCGTATGCTGTCCCAGCAGTGCTGGAGACTTGCTGAACGTGGCTACAGTGTTTATTTCCCTGATCTCTATGGTACCGGTGATAGTGAAGGAAATTTTGAGGAGGCGAGCTGGGATATCTGGCACGATGACCTGGTTAGATTGCTCCACTTGATAGCAGAAAATCAGGCGATAAGGATTTCGGTGTTAGCGATGCGAATGGGGGCGCTACTCCTGAAAGCGGTTTTAAACCATCGGCCGTCAAGCATTGACAGGATCGTCTTGTGGCAGCCTGTTCTGAATGGGGAATTGTTACTTAGCCAGTTTTATCGACTGAAACTGGCAGCCGATATGATCGGTGATCACGAAAGTCGTATGACCGCCGCTGATATTAAAAAGCTGTTAGCCGAGGGCAAGACGGTAGAAATTGCCGGATATACACTAAACCCGTTACTGGCAGAGGGGTTAGCGACTTGTAAGCTTGAAAATTTTTCATTTCCAGTAGACGTGAGAATCGACTGGTATGAGATTGTGCCCGGAGAGGAACGCTCCATACCAATCCCAGGTCTGAAATTGGCTGAACGCATTATCAATTCAGGGGTAGAGGTCAATCAGCAAAAAATTGTTGGCGCCCCGTTCTGGTCTACTGTAGAACTTGTTGATGTGCCGGAGTTATTAAATCTTACGACAGGTCTATTTGGCAATTAACATGACAGAATCTTTTAATGAAATACCAAAGGTGTTCGCGTGTCAGGGCGAATCACTGATGGGGGTTTTGCATCATGTTTCTAATGATCAAAAAATTGGTGTTGTCATTATTGTCGGTGGTCCACAGTATCGTGTTGGTAGTCATCGTCAATTTGTACTGCTGGCGAGATATCTGGCGAAACAGAAAATACCTGTGTTGAGGTTTGATTATCGGGGCATGGGTGATAGCAGTGGCACTCTGCATGATTTTGATAGTGTCAAAGACGATATCCGTGCGGCCATTGATGTGTTGATGAATGCACAGCCATCACTTGAAAAGGTGGTGTTGTGGGGGCTATGTGACGCTGCGTCAGCCAGCTTAATGTATGCCGGTAGTGATAAGCGAGTGAGTGGCCTGATTTTATTAAATCCCTGGGTTAGGACTGAAGCCGGTGAAGCCAGGGCTTATTTAAAACACTACTATATTAAAAGGTTTCTGACAAAAGCGTTCTGGGCCAAGGTCTTTTCTGGAAAATTTAATCTATACGCTTCCTTGAGGTCTTTTCTGAGTCTAACTAAAGCGGTTCGACAGAGTTCCGAAAAATTATCAGCGGCGAACCAGGATGATGATGCTCGGCCGTTACCGGAACGGATGTTGTCCGGTTTAAAACAGTTCGCCGGACAAAGCCTGGTGATATTGAGTGGTCAGGATTTGACGGCGGATCAATTCCGGGATTTAGTGGCCTCATCAGCAGATTGGCGAAATACACTAAAGCAGAAGTCGGTAGAGTTGAAAAACGTTGAGGAAGCCAATCATACTTTCTCTTCAGAAAACTGGCGTGGCCTGGTCGAAAAGATGTCATGTGAATGGATAAAAGGACTTAAACGATGAGAGCAAAATTAGGAATAGCTGTTTTAAGCTTGATTTGCACACCCGCCTATTCGGCTGTGCTTAAAGTAGGACCGGGCCAGATGTATACTACACCGTCCGCTGCAGCACGGGTTGCACACGATGGCGATGTGGTAGAGATAAGTGCGAAGGGTCACTATGTCAATGACTATGCAACCTGGACTGCAAATCGCCTAACGATAAAAGGCATCGGCGGTAAGCCCAAAATTCAAAGTGATGCAGTAATTCCAAACGGCAAAGGAATCTGGATTATTCGGGGAGACGATATTACGATATCCAATATCGAGTTTTCCGGTGCTAGAGTGAGGGATAAAAATGGCGCGGCACTGCGCCTTGAAGGTAAAAAGTTTTCCATTCTCAATTCTTATATTCATCATAATGAAGATGGTATTCTTTCCAGTAATAATGCGGCAGCAACGATTTATATCGCTGACTGCGAGTTCGCTTATAACGGACATGGCAAAGGTCAAACCCATAATGTTTATATTGGCCGTTCAGCCTCGTTGGTGTTTATCGGGAATTTCAGTCATCACGCCATTATTGGTCATTTACTAAAGAGCCGCGCAAAAAAGAATTTGATTCTTTATAACCGCTTTATGGATGGAACGGATGGAAAATCAAGCTATTTAATCGATCTGCCCAATGGAGGCAATGCAAGAATTATCGGCAATATACTTCAGCAGGGACCCCATACAGATAACTGGGCCATGGTTTCATATGGCGCTGAAGGTGTCGACGCCAAAGCAAATAATTATCTTTATGTCGCCTTCAATACATTTGTAAATAATCGAAGTTCGGGGTTATTTTTACAGTCTAAGGGACTGACAAACGGTACGGTGACGAATAATATTTTCTCGGGACCGGGTAAATTTCGTTTACCCGCTGGCATATTGAAAGACAATCAGCTTAATTATGCCGTTAAGTACTTCGTTGACCCGGAACTTTTTGATTACCATATTACAAAGAATTCGCCTGCACGTGATTCTGCGGTAGCTGTACCCAGTGAATTCGAAACGACACTACCGGCATGGCAGCTGGAGTTTTATGGCATGGTCAAGCGAAAGAAAAGAGGCGCCGCTTACGATATGGGGGCCTTTGAATACTGAGCTATCGAAACGCTATACCAATATCTCTCGGCACATCGGATGACTCAGAAAGGCAGTTGGACTCGCTGTCATTCCATAGGCACCGGACTGGTATACGCAGACCAGGTCACCAACATCTGCCTGGGATAATTCCATTTTGTTCGCGAGGATATCCAGTGGTGTGCAGAGGGGGCCTACGATATTAACGACTTCTGAGACTTTGCTATGCATTTTGTTGGCGATGGCAACAGGATAATTTTTACGGATGACCTGTCCAAAATTTCCCGATGCAGCAAGGTGGTGATGGAGGCCGCCATCCGTCACAAGGAAAGTTTCACCTCGGGATATTTTTTTATCAATTACCTTACATATATAGACTCCCGCCTCACCAACAATGAATCGACCAAGTTCGGTCGCGATCTCTGCATCCGGTAAGTGTGATTTGAGCGTGGGCAATAGCCTGTGCAGATTGTCAGATATCGGCTTCAGGTCAAGGCGTTTTTCACCTGGAAAGTAGGGGATACCTAAACCGCCGCCAATATTCAATAATTTCACCGCAGAAGGTACGTGCTCATTCAGGCGAATCGCGAGATTAAAGGTTTTTTCGTGTGCTTCCATGATGGCTGCTTCACTCAGGTTCTGGGAACCCCAGAATATATGAAAGCCATTGAAATCAAGGTTCAGCGATTTTAGCTCTTGTAGTGTTTCAGGCACGATTTCGGCATCAATACCAAACTGTTTTGGACCACCGCCCATTTTCATGCCGGAGGCTTTTAATTCATAATCAGGATTGACACGGATGGCGACTTTAGGGGTCGTACCAAGTTCATCAGCATGACGTGCAATACGCCGCATCTCTCCAGGCGATTCCATGTTAATAATAATACCCGCGGAGATGGCCTGCTTTAGCTCTTCATCTGTTTTTCCGGGGCCGGCGAAACTAATGAGATGAGACGGCATGTCTGTCCCAAGCGCTACTTCCAGCTCACCAATAGAGGCAAGGTCAAAACCATCCACCAGTCCCGCAAGGTGTTGTACGACTTCCGGCATGGGGTTGGCTTTAATGGCGTAGTGAAGGTGGATATCTGCAGGTAGAAACTGTCGCAGCAACTGGACTCGTTCGGTAATTAACTGGCGGTCATAAGCATAGAAGGGAGTCCGTCCCAGTTGCTGGCTTAGCGTTGTTGCCGTAATGCCGCCAATAAGCAATTCACCGTTTTGTACCGGAAATTGATCCATTTGTGCATGTACAGGTTTTGCTTTAATCGTCATAGATAAAATTCGTCAGGCTGTTTGAAAAAATTGATTGAATTCTGTGACAAGTGATTTCCGGTCAATCTTGCCGTTCGGGTTTCGTGGTAATGCGGCCTGTTCTATGAAGGCTGCAGGGACCATAAAGTTCGGTAGTTCCTGTTTGCAATAGTTCGTCAGGGCCTGGTGATCTAGCTGCATACCGGTCTTCGGTGTCGCCACAATCAGTATGGCCTGTCCTAACTCAGGATGCGGGATTCCCAACGCTACCGCCTCAGTAACCAGTCCACTGGTATAAATGATTTCTTCCACCTCAGTCGGGCTTACCCGGTAGCCGGAGGTTTTGATCATTTCATCTTTGCGGCTAACAAAATAAAGATAGCCTTGCGCATCCATTTTTACAGTATCACCTGACCAGACGGCGATTTCAGTTAACGGAATAGCGGTGTTTGCTGATGGTACAGGTTTAAAGCGTTCGGCAGTTTTGGCCGGGTCGTTCCAGTATCCTAAGGCGACCAATGAGCCTCGGTGTACGAGCTCGCCCGGTTCACCTACCGCACAGGGACTGCCATCTTCACGTACCACCATGATCTCGGCATTGGGAATCGCCTTGCCCATGGAGTCGGGACGTTGATCGATTTCCTCCGGGGGCAGGTAGGTAGACCGAAAGGCCTCGGTTAGACCGTACATCAGGTAAAACTGAGATTTTGGTAACATCGTTCGCAGGCTGGCCAGGGTGGTCTTTGGCATCGCACCGCCGGAGTTGGTCATATAACGAAGATGTTCCGTCACGGCCTTTGGCCAATCCAGTTCAGCGAGTTTGATCCATAGTGGAGGTACCGCTGCCAGACCGGTAATCTTTTCACGTTCAATCGCACGCACGACATCACGGGGTAAAAGATAGTCCATCATAATGACCGTCGCCCCAACGTGAAAGGCGGTGGTTAACTGACTAAAGCCATAATCAAAGCTAAATGGTAGAACGGCAAGAATACGGTCATCTGCCGTGTTTTTTAGATAGCTGGCAACACTCTTTGCACCGGAGAGCATGTTTTTATTTGTAAGTACCACGCCTTTGGGTTTGCCCGTACTACCGGAGGTATAGAGGATGGCGGCCATGTCGATATCAATACTGGGTACAGGCTTGTTATGAACGCTGTTATTTTCAAGTTCCGGCCAGCGGTAGAACGTAATGCCTGGCAGGTCATTCTGGATTGAAGTGAGATTTTTATCATCGATTACGATGACAGACTGCAGGTCGTGGCATGTTGAAACGTCGTTTGACAGGTCTTCAAGACGGGTCGATGAAGTGATGAGTATTCGCGCATTACAATCTTTAAGGATATGGGCAACTTGTTGTGATTTAAGAAGTGGATTAACAGGCACAAATACACCTGCCGCCATATTGCTGCCAAAGCAGCTCAGGACGTGTTCAAAACACTTTGGTAAATAGATGGCAACACGTTCAAAACGACTCAGTCCAATGGTCTGTAAACCTGCGGCGACGGAACCGATACGATCAGCCAGTTCTTTGTAAGTTAAGCTCGCCTTTTTAAATTTTAAAGCTTCTGCATCAGGATAAAGATCGGCCGTATTCGTGATAAGTTGGTAAAGGAGTTCGCTGTCCATATATGGCTACATTTATATTTTTGATCTGGATTATATCTTATGTTTTTTCAGTATGTTATTGAAGTATTTTCGACAAGTTTTGCACTTTTGCCTATTCACGATGATTGAGAGGAAGAAATATGAATCAAAGATTAGTACACCTGGCGGTCTTAATGACTTTCTGGGTATTTAGCGTTGCCAGGGCAGGTTTACCGGAGACGATTGAGAAAATTCGGCCCTCGATAGTCGCAATTGGTACTTATCAGGCAACCCGTTCACAGCCTTTGAAGGTGCAGGGAACGGGATTTATCGTGATGAATGGCCGCTACATTGCGACTAATTATCATGTCGTCTCGAAGGAAATCAAATTTGCCAAAGAAGAATATCGGGTTGTGCTAATTGGCCATGGACGCAATGTAAAATTCTATCGTTTGCATGAGGCCGCTCTGGATAGAGACCATGACCTGGCGCTGTACTCGTTTTCTGGTCCAAAACAACCGACGATGCGAATTCGTCAACACGGACAGGTGAGGGAAGGCGAGCGTTATGCCTTCACGGGTTATCCTATTGCGCCTATCCTGGGTTTGTATCCTGTGACTCATCGCGCCATTATATCCGCGATAACACCGATGGTGGCGAGGAGTAACAACAGTAACACCTTGACAGCAAAGCAAATTATTAAATTACGTTCAGGTTCGTATCAAGTCTACCAGCTGGATGCCATTGCTTTTCCTGGGAATAGTGGAAGCCCCGTTTATGACCCCGAGACTGGCCAGGTGATCGCCATACTGAATAGTGTCTATGTTAAGGGCTATCGTGAAAATGCGCTTCGTCATCCCAGCGGTATCAGCTATGCTATACCCGTCAGATATCTCGATGCCCTGATAGCGCAGGTAACGTCGAATTTGTCGAAATAATTTACATAATATTATTTGGTCTTTATTTATCTCGTATAACTCATTGAATTATAACATAATATAATCCATGTCTATATGGTACAAATATTGCTTTTAGATTGTGAAATACAGCAAATTTGTATGCGTGACATGGACATCGTTGCTACAATCAGCTTGGATTAATCGAAGGTTCATAAGATGTCAGAAAAGCAGATCGAAAATAGTACAAAACAGAGTGTCAGTCCGTTAAATTCCCGACGAAACCTTGTTAAAGGCGTTGTCGCCGCCCCTCTGTTAATGACCATTGCCAGTCGACCTGTGCTTGCCAAAGGGATCTGCACGCCATCTGCCTGGGTGTCGGGGAATTTATCAGATACAAGCAGACTAAGAGAATGTGGTGGTTACAGTCCAGGTTACTGGAAGAAGAAGACCGATCAATGGCCAGCACCTTATCAGACGGGTACCTGTAAGCCGGGTGGATATAGTGGAAATAACGGAACCTGTACCGATTACAATAGTGACGGTACCAAGTTTCATGATGTTTTCAATGGTACCCAGTACGGCAGTGATACCCTGATGCAGGTGTTATGGCGTACGGGAAATCAAGACTACAATAGATTAGGTTTTCACATTGTGGCTGCCTTATTGAATGCAGCCTCTATCTCTGATTATGGTATGACGACTACTCAGGTGATTGATATGTATAATCAGTTACAGAGTACAGGCATGTATACTACCTCTGCTGGTGATCTCACAATTGACCAAGTCGTTGAGTATATTAAACAGACGTATAGTTATTAAACGTACAATAATTATAAAAATACTTTTATATCGACATAGATGATATGGTCTGGGCACTCTATGCGAACACCACTCTTCATACCCGTATCATCGATGGCGACATACTCGCTTATCAGGAAGAGTCAGGTGATACCCACTTATTCCATCCGGTAACGTATGAATTATTGCAGTTATTAGCTCAAGGTCCTGTAGAGCAAGCGGATATTGTTGAAGGACTCCAGCATAAATTCGAATTTGATCGTACGGTGCTCAGCGAGTTACTAACAGAAGTACTACAAAACCTGGAACGGAATGGTATTTTAGAAAGACGCTAAATTTTGATACTCTCTGAACTTTCCAAAAAAGATTATATCAGGTTAATTTGCGATCAGGGTGTCTCGTTAAAGACTGGACCATTTGTTGTCCGTATTCAATCATCAATTCAGGCCTTACAGGACAATTTGTATAGTCTGTATCGATACAATCATATCGCACAATCTGCAGACTTTATTGATTTTAATATTCGTATAGCCCCCCCGGGAAATCTGCGTGCAGTTTGGCGGCCACAGGCCTATTTTTACCTGGATGAACGGGTACCCTTTAAACCGCTACCTTATTCACAGGCATTTCCAATGCTCGAGTGGGGGATGAACTGGTGTATTTCCAATCATGCACATCAGTATTTAATAATCCATGCCGCCGTGGCGGAACGAAATGGTCAGGGGATATTATTTCCTGCCCCGCCTGGCTCAGGAAAAAGTACATTGTGTGCCGCTTTAGTCAGTAAAGGCTGGCATCTTTTGTCCGATGAACTTGCCCTGTTTTCGCTCGAGACAGGTAAGCTGGTACCGCTTGCACGTCCTGTAAATCTTAAAAATGAATCCATCGACGTCATGCAAGCTTATGCGCCTGAGGCAATATTTTCAGGGCGATTTCTTGATACCAGCAAAGGGACTGTCTCGCTTATGGCGGCACCCAAGGATAGCGTTGAGAAGTCACAGGAGGAGATATCACTACGGCATGTGATATTCCCACATTATGTGAAACAGTCATCAATGCAATATCGTGAGATAGGCCAGGGAGAGGGGATTTTAAAGGTTATAGATAATGCCTTTAACTATAGCGTTTTAGGATTACAGGGGTTTGAATTTTTAAGCCGGATAATGGAAAAAGTAAATATAGCATCCTTTGAATATAGTGAGCTTGATGATGCGATAGGCTATTTTAATGGTTTGGTGAATGACGAATAAAGTCAGCAACAAAAGATGTCTGATATTTGAGGTAATGCTTTCTCCTGAGAAAGTGTCGACATTCGACGTGCGTGACTGGGAAGTCTTAATTCGTCAGGCCCGTCAGGAGCGTTTATTAGCCCGTCTGTATTATCACCTAAGCTCATCAGATTTTATTTCCTATGCACCGGAAAAAGCGCAATTACACATGCAGTCGGCCTGGAAAGTTGCGGAGAAACATGAATTGAGTGTGCGCTGGGAGGTGGACCGTATTCTTTATGCGCTTCGCGATATTGATAGTGAGATTATCCTGCTCAAAGGCGCTGCGTATTTATTTGCCAACCGCACATGCGCGCCAGGTCGGTTATATACGGATGTAGATATCCTGGTAGATAAAATGCAGATGCCGGATGTTGAAAAGGCATTGATGATTCAGGGATGGGTTCAGGAAGAACTGGATGAGTATGACCAGCATTATTATCGAAAATGGACGCATGAAATTCCGCCGCTTCGGCATCGACGTCGTAATACCCTGTTAGATGTCCATCACTCTATCACGCCCAATATTTTTCATTACGATATCGGTGCGGAAGATCTACTACCAGATAGTATTGAAATTGCGCGTGGTGTGCGTGTCCTTTCAAACGAGGACATGCTATTGCACGTCATCGTTCACCTGGTGAATGAAGAAGATTTTTCGAGTGGATACCGTGACCTATTGGATATTGCTTTTTTAATACAGGATTTTTCTGATATAAAAGAGTTTTGGGACAGGCTATTACAACGAGCGCAGGACCTGGATTTCGAGTTACCGCTGTTTTACGGCCTTAAGCTTGTGGCGCATTATAAGTTACAAAAAATTGATGCCCTTGTCATTAGGCAGCTGGAAAAGCGTCTTGGTATTCTAAAGTGGCTGGTTCGTAGTATAGTGTGTTATCTGCTGGTAAAAGTAGTTTTTCCAAAAGATAGTCAATGCCAACAAAAAGGATTGTTTTTCTCTCGATGGTTATTATATGTCCGTGGACATTATCTGAGGATGCCTCTATATTTGCTTGTGCCTCATTTAATACGCAAGTCATTTAAGCAAAAAGAATACTAAAAAAGGAGAAGTGTGAATGGACAAGTTACTGAAGTTGGTTGGCGATCTGGCTGCAATTATTGGAATAATTGTTTGTATTGTCGCGGGTGTATCACGCATAAGTGGCCATTATCATTTGGCCGGCTTCGAAACGGTCACTTTGTTTATTGCGGGAATTGCAATTATGCTGGTTGCGAGCCTGATTAAACTCTACCGCATCGAAAATAGATAAAAACATCAGGTTTTTTGGTAGCCACCTCCTGCGGCGATCTTTTTCTCCCAGTTGAGGGCGGACTGGACGATTTTCTCCAGGTTGTCATACCTGGGTTTCCAGTTGAGGGTGCCATGAATCTTATCGACAATTGCGATTAATTGAGGTGGGTCACCCGCACGCCGTGCTTCTTCAATAATGGTAATTGGTTTGTCGCTGACGTTGTTTACCATATCGAGAACATCACGCACACTATAACCATGCCCGTATCCACAATTTAGTGTTGTTGAAACACCGCCCTTACGCAAATAATCCAGGGCACTGATATGTGCACTGGCCAGGTCTTCAACGTGAATATAGTCTCGGATCCCGGTGCCATCCGGCGTCGGGTAATCTGTGCCAAAAATATAAATTTTGTCTCGTTTGCCGACGGCGGCTTCACAGGCAACCTTGATCAACAACGTGGCTTCCGGTGTAGACTGGCCGATATTGCCTTCAGGATCGCAGCCCGCGACATTAAAATAGCGCAGGGCGACATAACGTAGATCACTGGCATGCGCTACGTCTCTCAGCATCCATTCGGTCATTAGTTTAGATGTGCCATAGGCATTGATCGGCTGCAGTGGTGTTTCTTCTGTCACGGCGGGGGAATCGGGCTCACCATAGACCGCAGCCGTAGAAGAGAAAATAAAATGTTTCACCTTGGATGCTTCGCAGCACTCAAGTAAGTTTCTCGAGCTGCAGGTATTGTTACTGTAATATTTTAGAGGGTTGGAAACTGATTCTGGTACAATCGTATGTGCTGCAAAGTGCATGACGGTATCGACATTGTGTTCGGCCAAAATACGCATAATCAGGTCTTTATCAGCGGTGTCTCCGACAATCAGCTCGCCATAACGTACGGCTTCTTTGTAGCCCTTTGATAAGTTGTCCAAAATAACAATGTTTTCACCAGCCTTGCCCAGTTGATTTACAACATGGCTGCCGATGTAACCCGCACCGCCGGTAACTAGAATCGAAGTCTTAGACATTATTTTGCGCCAGATTAAAAGTGAAATTGATTTAATTGATGATATTACGAATCGTGAGCAAATTAATTACCTGACTCACACAATTTTCAAGCACTTCGGTGCCGGTATTCGTGGTAAGTTCCGGGTTGCCTGGTATTTCGTACGGTGACGTAATTCCAGTGAACTCCTTTATCTCTCCTTGACGCGCTTTTTTGTACAGTCCTTTCACATCTCTTTGTTCACAGACCTCAACAGGGGAGTTGCAATAAATCTCGAGAAAATCACCCGGAGTTACCATATTCCTGACGAGTTGCCGATCCGCCATAAAAGGTGAAATAAAGGCACTAAGGACAATGACGCCAGCATCGAGAAAGAGCTTTGATACATTACCGACGCGTCGAATGTTCTCCTTTCGATCTTCTTCGGAAAAACCGAGGTCTCCACATAGCCCATGCCGCACATTATCGCCATCCAGGACATAAGTTCTGCAGCCCATTTGATGTAATCGTTCTTCCACCGCATGCGCCAGCGTGGATTTGCCTGCGCCGGATAGTCCGGTGAACCACAAGATACAGCTCTTGTGTTGGTTCTGCTGTTCACGGCGAAGACGATTGACCGTGGCATGGTGCCAAACGGTGTTGCTGCTCCTGGTGTTTGTATCATCCTGATTCATTATCCAACTTTTCCTACTTATATTTATCTCATAATGATAGAATTTTTATATGATGACTACAAACAATAAATATTGTGACTGACTACGATATCTTTAATGGTGATGCCGATGGTCTGTGTGCGTTGCAGCAATTACGATTGTCTGAACCACGTGAGGCACAGCTGGTCACGGGGATTAAACGGGATATTGCACTGCTGACAAAGGTGTCGGTCAAGGCTGATGATTTCTTAACCGTTCTGGATATTTCCTTTGATAAGAATCGGCATGCGGTGATGTCCATATTATCGACCGGTGCACATATTCGTTATTTCGATCATCACTTTGCGGGCGATATTCCGAAGCTTCCTGGATTAGAAACCCATATTAATACGGCTTCGAACACCTGTACCAGTCTCATTGTCGATGCCTACCTCAAGGGCCAGCATTGCGCCTGGGCTGTGACCGGGGCCTTCGGCGATAATATGGCGCTGAGTGCCCGCGAGCGCGCTGCTGGTATGGGGTTTTCTCAAGACGAGCTGGGCCTGTTGCAGGAGTTAGGCACATACCTGAATTACAATGGTTATGGCGCCGACCTGTCCGACCTGTTTTTTCATCCGGCTGAACTCTTCACACAACTTCACCCCTACACAAATCCGCTTGAGTTTATTGCAGACAGTGAGGCATTCAGAATTTTGCAAAACGGGTATGCGGAAGATATGGACAAGGCCAGTCGACTGAGGCCTGAAAAAGCGGATAACGCGGCGGTCATCTATATGCTGCCAGATGAAAAATGGGCCAGAAGAGTCTCCGGTGTCTACGGTAATCAACTCGCCACGGCAGCACCGGCCAGGGCACATGCCGTTCTGACGGTGCAGGCAGATGGTCAGGCCTACACCGTCAGTGTGCGGGCACCGCTGGATGATTTGCGTGATGCCGACACGTTGTGCCGACAATTTGCCACCGGCGGTGGCCGCAAAGGGGCAGCGGGTATTAATCGACTCCCTGTCGAAGACTACCCGGCCTTTGTTAATGCTTTCTGGAAAATCTTTAAACGATAGAAAATTGGTTCTAGTTACCAGTAAAACGCTCTAATCCCTCGTACCTGGCACTTAGAACCCCCTCGAACCTGGCTCCTAGGACCTAGAACCTATTTTTTTAAGGGAATGCCGGCACGGTCGGTTCCACATCCCGCATATCGGCTTCCGGATGATGGGTCTTCACCATGGCATGTATTTCATCCACACGCCTGGCCGGTACATCGACAATAAACAATATCTGCCCCATGGCGATCGCCGCCTGGAAGGGTTTTAGACGGCTATTGGGGATGTTGATGGCCACCATACTGGAGGTCCAGCTGCCCAGAAAGGCACCGCCGACGGTGATTGAAATCACGGACCAGACCTCCATGCCGGGTACGATCCAGCCAGTGGCCGCTGCCAGACTACCAAGCAAGGCACCGGTGAAGCCGCCGAGAATAAATCCCAGTTGGGTACCATGGACAATATCACTTTGCTGTAACAGGCCGGCCCTGGGCATATCGCCCAGACTCGCCTCGTCATTGGCGATGATATGAATATTCCTTTCCGGGACATGGGAGAGGAGTAATTCTTCATAGGCCTTGCGCGTGGCTGATAACGTGGGGAGTAAAAAGTATAAGCGTCGTTTCATATTCCACCTCCTTTGAGAGGGTGAGAAGGGAACTACTTACCCAAGTATAGAAGTTGACGATCAATTGGGGAAATAAGCAGGATTGTTGGGCTCAATGGTGGCGAAGCATAGAAGAATTCTATGGCTTTTGGGGTAGGTAAAATATAAGTTGAGGAATATGTTGCCATTCTGTCGCATGACGTATAATTACGCGCTTATTTCCCCTGTACCGATAGGTGTAAACCGGTGGGTCGCGTGGTTCAGGTGAGCGTGTTGAATAAACGGCGTTTATGAATATGGCATAATTGCCATAATATCTGCATCTATCCCGATAAGAGGTTTTAATTAGTGGATTTTTTACCAATTTTTTTGAACATCAAGAACAAGCCCTGCCTGGTGATCGGTGGGGGGGAAGTGGCATCACGAAAAGTAAGCTTGTTAATTCGTGCCGGGGGTGACGTTACCGTCGTATCGCCACAGCTGGGCTCAGAGCTGCAACACCTGCTTGATGAGGGCAAAATCAACTATCAGGCTGGCGTTTATCAATCAGATTTGGTGGGTGGCCAGGCCATTATTATTGCGGCGACCAATGATGAGGAGGTCAACAGGCAGGTGTCTGCACAGGCGCAGGCGCTAGGGATCCCGGTCAATGTCGTCGATAACCCTGATTTGTGTGGATTTATTATGCCCTCGATCATAGACCGAACCCCGGTACAGATTGCGATATCGACAGGGGGAAGCTCACCAGTGCTAGCGAGACTGCTGAGGGCGCGTCTGGAGACCTTTATCCCGTCTGCCTATGGCAGACTCGCGACTATGGTGGAAAGCTTCCGAGAGCACGTCAAAGCGCGCTTTAAAGAGACGGGTGATATTCGTCGTTTCTGGGAAAAAGTCCTGGAAGGCCCCGTGGTGGAGTTGCTGTTTGCCGGCAAAGACAAACTGGCCGAGCAGGAGCTGGCACAAGCCGTCGAAAAGGGTGCGGCACCTGATCACCGTGGTGAGGTCTATCTGGTTGGAGCGGGTCCCGGTGACCCGGACCTGTTGACGTTTCGAGCCCTGCGTCTGATGCAACAGGCCGATGTGGTGGTCTATGACCGCCTGGTTTCTGCCGCGATACTGGACCTGGTGCGTCGTGACGCGGAGTTTATCTACGCCGGCAAGGAACGTAACAAACATGCCATACAGCAGGAAGATATCAACGCCTTGCTGGCGAGACTCGCCAAAGAGGGCAAGCGTGTCCTGCGGCTAAAAGGCGGCGACCCCTTTATTTTTGGCCGCGGTGGTGAGGAGATCGAAACCCTGATGGCAGAAGGCGTGGCCTTCCAGGTCGTTCCGGGTATTACGGCGGCCGCCGGTTGTGCCGCCTATTCCGGGATTCCGCTAACACATCGTGACTATGTACAGTCCTGTACCTTTGTTACCGGACATCTGAAAGACGGGAGCATCAATCTCAACTGGATCGCCCTGGCGCAGCCGAGCCAGACCGTCGTCTTTTACATGGGCCTGCAGGGGGTTGCGACCATTTGCAAGGAGCTCATTGCCCATGGCCGTGACCCGAAAACACCGGCAGCTCTGGTTGAGCAGGGGACGACCCAAAATCAACGTGTCCATGTGGGCGACCTGACTACCCTGGCCGGGTTGGTCGAGGAGCGTGATGTCAAACCGCCTACCTTGATCATTGTTGGTGAGGTTGTGGAACTGCATAAAAAACTGGCGTGGTTCGCTCCTTCAGGTGAGGTAACAGCAGATTATCCAAATACTAAATAAGGTCAGTTACGCGAAAAAGCATTTGATATCGATCACGGCTTGAGTGCTGCGGTCAGGCACGGCTTATTATGACTTAGGGAACTGTGTGACATTGCTTTTGCCGCCAACATTGAAGAGTGCCGCCAGCGGCTGCGGCCGTTCAATGCCATAGCCCTGTACAAAATCGACCCCGCATTCCTTTAATTTTCTGTAGATCGCATCGTTCTCCACGGACTCAGCAATAATCTTTAGTCCCATGACATGGCCGATATGATTAACCGCCTCGATAATGGAGTAATTGACAGGGTTGTTGATTAATTCACTGACGAAGTAACCATCAATTTTAATATAGTCTACTGGCAGGCTGCTAAGATAGCCGAAGGAACTTAAACCACTGCCAAAATCATCCAGTGCAAACAGACAGCCCATGCGTTTGATGGTTTCTATAAAGACTATGGCGCGTGACATGTTTGACATCGCGGCCGTTTCGGTAATCTCGAAAATGATAGTTTTCGGATTTATCTTGTTGATTTTAAATTGTTCGATAAGAAAGTCCAGGAACCCTGGATCGCAAATTGACTGCGCTGAGAGATTAATATTGAACATGCACGAAGCCTCGCTCTGATGTTTCTTCAGCATGCTAAAGGTATGGCTAATCACCCAGCGATCGATATTATCCATGAGCTGATAGCGTTCAGCCGCGGGGATAAAAGTACCAGGGGCGATAAGTTGATTATCTTCATCGTACATGCGTACCAGGATCTCGTGATGGGTTGGCAGATCATCTTCCTTATTGATGGGGCGGATTTCCTGTCGGTAGAGAATAAATTTGTTATTCTCTAACGAGTGTTTAATGGTTTGTAACCACTGCATATCGCCGGCACGCTTGATGATCTCCTCATCGTTAGGCTGATATACATGCACACGATTGCGGCCATTATCTTTGGCGATGTAACAGGCCGAGTCGGCCTTCATCATAAGTTCATTCAGATGAGTATCGTTGCTGGTGATTGGTACCAGTCCAATACTGGCACCAGTGTTAAAGTTATGACCATGCCAGTTATATTCAAACGATTGCACCGTATTTTTAATCGCCTCCGCAATCTGTAGCGCCTTATCCATGGGACAGTCCGTAAGGATGACACCAAATTCATCGCCCCCCAGACGAGCAAAAACATCGCCTTTGCGGACCTTTTCTTTAATGTGGGTCGATAATTGACGCAACAGGTCATCACCTGCCTGATGTCCGCAGGTATCATTAATAATTTTAAACTGATCAAGATCGATGTAGCACAGGGCGTGGCTGGTTTTATCTTCCTGTGCTGAGATTAAGGTGTCGTTTAAACATGCCTCGAATTCCCGTCGATTGATCAGGCCGGTAAGGTCGTCGTGTGTTGCTTGGTAAGCGAGCTGATCAGACATATGCTGAATCTTTGAGACATCATGGAAGACCAGTACCATACCAATGACATTGTTTTTCTTATCCTTGATAGGGCTGGCAGTATCCTGAATGACATACTCTTTACCATCATGGCGTAACAGGATTAACAAGGCATCGTGTTTTACGGTGGCTCCATGATGAATACAGGTCTCCAGTGGGTACTTGATGGGTGCATTCGTCGTTGATGACCGGATAATAAAGACTTCATAGAGTGATTTTCCAGCGGCACTGCTGCTGGACCAGCCGGTGAGTTGTTCGGCGGCGGGATTGAGGTAAGTGATTTTGCCATCACAGTCCGTTGAAATCACGCCTTCACCGATTGACTCAAGGGTAGTTTGTGCCTTTATCTTTTCAAAGAACAGCATATCCGCATTCTGCTGTTGTTCTTTTTCCCGCATCTCATAAAGTGCATGGCTCATATCATTGATGCCTTCTTCCAGCACAGCAAGTTCGCCACCGGCATTTATATGTACGGTTTGATTGAGGGTGCCATGTTTGATAAGCCGTATGGCACCAGCGAGCTTGTAAATTGGTCCTGTAATAGTCCGTGCCAGATAAGAGGCGAGAAATGAAGTACTCAAGATCAGAATGATAGTAATTAATATTCCATCGAAAACAATTTGCTGTTGACGTTTTTTTGCCGGGCCATCTGTCATGGTGACATTAACGTAACCGATTAGAGAAAGGTTGCTTTTAATGTCGCCATTATTTGAAGTAACCTGATCTATGGCAAAATCATCAACCGTCACGGCGGTATGATAAATTGGACTGGTAAAAGTTAGACGCGGTTTTTTGCCGGTTGAGTTTTCTGTCAGATTGGGTTTTGAACTGGCAAGAATATTTAAATTTTTGTCAGTGATGGTGACAAATGAAATTTCAGGGTCGGTAGATACGGCGTAGGCAATTTGATCCAGGGCATTATTATTGCCGGAAAAGATGCCATAGACACAAGCCGGGGCGAGCAGATTTGCTGTTTCCTGACCTCGTTTGTGCAGGGTTGAGGTAATGTCATTCAAATGCTCCCACAAAAAAAGCGTGGAGAGCAATACGCAGGCTATGATGAGCGGGAGAACAGAAATCATATTTGCCTTGATTTTTATGCTGAAGTTATTCATGCGTTGCAGCCTTAAGCTTTTTTAGTAATGTTATTTCATCGTCAATTTTGATGCCGAGGGATTTTGCCACCATTCTATTGACCGACACTGAAAAATAACGAGGATATTGTATGGCCGGTAATCCGGCATGTTTATTAAAAAAACCATCGATGGTCTCTGCTGCCTGGCGTGACAATTCAGGCAGGCTGGAGTAGACGGCAAAGAGTGCGCCGGCCTTTACAAAGTTATGCGAATAACCGATGACAGGTTTTCGGTAATGATAGGCTGTGAGCAATATATTCTGTACCGTATGGCGGGTGTAGATGTCCGGATCAGGCAGAGACAGCAGTACATCCGATTTTTGTAAAACACGGCTTAGACTATAGATTAAATTATCATTATCCGATATTTGTTGGCGCTCAATAGTAAAGTGATGTTTTGTCGCCAGACTTGTTAGTGCTGATAATCTTTCAGTAGCAGCGTGGTCGTGCAATATACCTATCGTCTCGAGTTCCGGCATGGCTAAGCGGGTAAGTGTTAAAACTCGATTAAGCGGCTGATCAATAAATATGACTCCACAGCGACTCGTCTGACAGAGGGCGGTCGATGTCATGATTTCCCTGTAGGTCTCGCTCGGCACGAGACTAAATAATACCGGGTTAGTGAACTTTTCCTGACTGAGTTTTAACGTGGCCCGGTTTCCAAGCATGAGTGTCAGCGGAAATTGTTTCATAATATCCGGCTGCCAGTCATTTAAAGCGATGACCTTAATATGAACGTTTTCAGCGCCGAGCTGTTTTAAATCGCTCTTGAGCTGTGCGATAAATTTCTGGTGTAAAGGTTGGTGTTCATTAATAACGGCGAGCAATTCATTTTCACCGGCCAGCAACAGGCGCGGAGTAATAGTTAATAGACATATTATTAAAAATGCATTGACTCGCCAGTTGCACATCAAACAATGCTGTACACCTGAGAACCGGCTGCATGCATCGTTTCTATTTGCGAATAAGCGCAACATTTTTCAGTCTGTTGCTTACTTAAAGTTTGCCTGCCAGCTGATATAGGCTCGGCGTTCGGGATAGTTCATCAGGCGAGTTACGGGGACTTCGTTAAAGGTGTTTTGTATCGTCAGGGATAATTCCGAATCGATGCCGTGAAACTTTAGCTCTTTGGCCAGGCGCATATCCATGCGTGTGTATGGTGGTAGTAAAATCGGGTCGCTCGATGTCCTGGCTAATGGCTTTGTCTCGCTACGATAGTATAGGCCAAGGCTGCCCTTATATTGGTGTGAAAATTTCTGTATCAGCAAAAGGTTGAAAAGATGCTGGGGGAATGAAATGTTATATTTACTGTTAACGGTGTTGGCAGTGCTGTTGATTTTTGTGTAGGAGAAGTTGGCGATTATTCTTGTGTCCTGAGTTGGCCGTAGCGTCAAACTGGTTTCGATGCCACGGATATTGGCGTGATCAAAATTGTCGAAGTAGTAGTATTGAATAGACCCTGAAGAAACATGAGAGGTGTAGTTTATCAGGTTGTCGATATCGTCATAGTATATTTTCGTGTCCAGAGATATCGTGCGCTTGTTATTGTTTGCTAGATATCCCAGTTCATATGTTGTGATACGTTCCGGTTTTAGATTGGAAACATTTTTGAAATTGCCGCCATAATACGGGGCCTGTTCGAAGAGTACTGGCGAACGAGTGGCTTTCGAAATAGTGAAGCGCAGGTTGTTATTACGATTAACCTGATGATTGACGCTGATTCGAGGTAGATAATTACTGCCAGCGGTATTGCTGTCCTCGTACATGATACCTGCGTTGATAAGTGTTTTTTGGGTGTGTTGATATTCTGTATTTAGAAAGAGGCGTTTGATGTTGTTCGTTTGGAAATCAGTTGAACCTAACCATAATAAGCTGGCAACTCTGTCGACACGTGAACTACCCCCCCAGATGACGCGTAACTTATTGTTGATTTCAATCTGATTTTGTAGTTCTACTTCCATGCGTTCTGTCTTGTTACTATTGTTATCAGCGCCAGGGTAGTTGTCTTCATTTTGACTGAAGTTATGATAGACCTGAACTTGATATTCATTATGTTCAGATTGATTATGGTGCCAGGTAAATTGCTGAAACTGACTGGTGGTATGGCTTAAATGGTGGGGCGTATCGGCAGGGTAGAGTCCATTATCTTCTTCGCGTGGCCCGCCACTGTAACCGAGTTTGAATGATAGATTGTCGTTGTTATTAAATAGGTAATCACCTCGGGTGGTGACGACACGTACCTGCTTGCCGTCATAACGATTCTTGAAGCCATCATCTTGTCGGTAGTTGACAGTCACTCGATAGTCCAGATTACCGATGCTACTGCCATGCCGGTAGATCGCATTTCCATAATTATTCGTGCCGCTGCTGATTTTGACATGATTGCCTCGGTCCTGTGAGGCGTGTCGGGTAATTATATTGATAACACCTAAAAATGAATTGGAGCCATAGGTCGCGGCATTGGGGCCACGTATTACTTCAATTCGATCGATATCGTCCATCACAATGGGGAGATCCGCCCAGTTGACGCCCCCGAGTAATGGTGAATAGACCGATCGACCATCAATCAGGACCTGTTGGTGACGGACGTAACGGTCAGATAGCATGTGATAACCCGCGGCGATAACGTGCCCACTGTCATAACTGACCTGGAAGCCGGGTACCAGGCGTAGTAAATCCGGTATTTCCGTAAATCCAGAGGCCTCTATCATTTCACGATCGATAATCGAAGTGGCAACCGGTGCCTCATTGACAGGCTGTTGCAGACGTGTCGCAGACAGGACGACCGGAATATCGGCAAAAAAATCTGACTCACTGAGGAGTGGCAAGGAATCGCCAGCGGCGGCACTGGCTCGAGAGATGGTGAGACCAAGCCCGATGATTACAAAAATGGTTTGCCAGAAACAACGTGTCCGTATACTTACCAGGAAAGAACTACCCATATCATTACTCCGTTATTACCCCACGCCAACAGGGCGATGGTAACCGGTCCTGTTCGATCATGAGATATCCCCCTGAAAAATCACCAAAAACTCAAATAATCGTGATGTTACCTGATTATATGGTGAATGTTGCAGTAATTTGCCTCAGAAAATGGACTACGGTGTATACACGTCTATCAGGCGGTTCAATCCGTGCTCGATCAAACCATCGGCGGTCCGTGGCGTTAAACCGGCCAGGCGTTATTCAGCGGTAGTCGAATATGTGCGGAGCCAGCCTGACTCGCTATATTTTATAGCGACCGGGGCGCTGAAAATGTTTAGTACTGCGGTATATTCAGGCCATCCGGCTCGCCGTGTCGAGATACAATCGACCTCGAAGATGCTCTGTACCCGCTGTTCAAGTGGTTCTTATAGCTCCAAAAATAACCCTAATATCAATAAGTTGAAATTTATAGGTCAAAAAACAAGCAACCAGTTAGGTAGCATTTGATCTTGTGAGAGGCCGTGTATCAACGAACGGGCGTGATTAAGCTGGGATGAGGATTAAAGTAGCGGCATGCGGCTAAGGTTTTGTTATTTAGATGATGGCATAATGCATTTTTTCAGGAACAGATGTTGCCTCGCCGTGAATCACTATATTCGCTATACCACCGACCCTCATCGACAACGTAATGACCTGCGTAATTTACGTCGTATTACCCCTTTTCTGTGGACGTTTCGTGGCAGGGTCGGGCTGGCGCTCGTGGCATTGGTGGGGTCCAAGATGGCCGTGGTGGCGGTACCATTCCTGTTAAAGCAAATTGTTGATGGGCTGAATATTAAGGCCGGCGTCGAACTGGTCTTACCGCTGACGCTGCTACTGGCATACGGCGGCCTGCGTATGGCGGCGAGCCTGTTCAATGAATTGCGTGATGCCATTTTTGCGCGGGTACGCTACGGCACAATGCGGAAGATCTCGGCACGTGTGTTTCAGCACCTGCATCAACTATCACTGAGTTTTCATCTCGACCGACGGACGGGGGGAGTTACCCGTGACCTGGAACGCGGCGCGGCGAGTGTCAGTTCCATACTGAATTATCTGGTGTTTAATATTTTACCGACAGCAGCCGAATTCATGTTAGTCGCGGCGATTTTGCTTTCGAAATATCAGGCGCGGTTCGCCATTGCCATTTTTAGTACCGTCATTATCTATGTCATCTTTACTTTTATGGTGACTGAGTGGCGTATGCATTTTCGGCATGAAATGAATGAACTGGATTCGAGCGCCAGTAGCAAGGCAGTGGATGGCCTGCTTAATTACGAAACGGTAAAATATTTTAATAATGAAGACTATGAGTTGCGGCGTTATAACCAGGTGTTGCAGGACTGGGAAACTGCGGCGGTCAAGAGTCAGACATCCATGTCCATGCTCAATTTTGGTCAGGGCGCCATTATTGCTATTGGAGTGATGCTGATCATGGTATTTGCCGGTCAGGGCGTAGTGGCTGGTCATATGTCGATCGGTGACCTGGTCATGGTGAACGCCCTGATGTTGCAGTTGTTTATTCCGTTGGGTTTTCTCGGCATTGTGTACCGCCAGTTAAAATATTCAATGGCCGATATGGACCTGATGTTTAAATTATTGGACCGTGAGCCGGAGATTCAGGACAGGCTTGATGCCAAAGAACTGGTTGTGGCTAACGGTAGTATGGAACTCCAGTCAGTAAATTTTTCCTACCAGCCAGAACGACAGATTTTACACGATATCAGTTTCAAGGTTGCCGCCGGAAAAAAAGTCGCCATTGTCGGCCCCTCAGGTTCAGGAAAATCCACCATTGCGCGACTACTGTTTCGATTTTATGAAGTGAGCAACGGTAGTATCCTGATCGACGGTCAGGATGTCCGTAATGTCACTCAGCAGAGTCTGCGTCAGGCCATCGGGATTGTGCCACAGGATACGGTCCTGTTTAATGACAGTATTTATTACAATATCCACTATGCGAATCCCACCGCCAGTCGTGATGAGGTGATACTTGCCGCAAAAATGGCCCATATCCATGAGTTTATTGAAACCCTACCACAGGGCTATGAAACGGTAGTTGGAGAGCGCGGCCTCAAACTTTCAGGTGGCGAAAAGCAGCGCGTCGCAATTGCGCGAGTCGCGCTGAAAAATCCGCGGATACTGATTTTTGATGAGGCGACATCGAGCCTGGATTCACATTCGGAACAGGCCATCCTGGAATCACTGCGGGCTGTGGCAGAACAACACACTACCGTAGTGATTGCTCATCGACTCTCCACGATTGTGGACGCTGATAGCATACTGGTCATGGACAAAGGTCGTATTGTTGAGCAGGGCAGTCACTCGCAATTATTATTACAACAGGGTCTCTACGCCAATCTATGGGCATTGCAGCAGGAAGAACGACAGGCACAGGATGTTGAGCCTGCCACTGTCAATGTATCAAAATAACATGGCCGGGAATGTTGTGTTTATTTCATGAATGATGAAATGGCTTGCTTGTCATATTATGAAGTGGATTCTTTATGTATAACAATCAGTAAATATAACATTAACCTTAGCGGACGTATGGTTATTGTGCATGACATTTTTATCGTTAACAAGGTATGATCTGATCATTCAATAGACTGCGATAGAGGTTTACGATGGATTTAGGTGGTTGCTCAGCAGGTGAACCCTTTGCCTTACAGGTAAAGGACAACAGCATGGAGCCTGAGTTTAAAATGGGTAATATCATAATCATTGACCCAACCGGTCTCGCGACGCATGGGGCCTATGTTCTCGCAATGGTTGAAAATGGTTATATTTTTAGACAACTGGTGATCGAAAATAATCAGCATTACCTACAACCCTTGCATGAAGATTATCTGCATGAGAAACGTGAGATTACATTGGATGCCATTCACGGTGTCATTGTTCAACAGGCTGGGGCAAAAGGTAAACGCCGCGATCGCAAGCGTTACGATTAGTCGGTTATGCCTGCATGGTCCAGAGCCGACACCTGATCCCTTGTCGATGACCTAGTACCTGGTCGTTAGAGTGTATTTACATCCAAATTTAGCACTTATCTGTCCACTGGATGGCAAGCCGTTGGCGAGATACGAGGATCAGCTGTCTTGCGACAATGGGCATAGTTTTGATATTGCCAGGCAAGGGTATGTCAACCTGTTGCCCGTGCAACAGAAAAAATCAAAACAGCCGGGTGATAGCAAAGAGATGATTATTGCCCGTCATCGCTTTCTTGAGGCAGGATACTACCTCCCTGTTGCGGACAAGTTAAATGAAATCGTGGCGAGTTTGACCGCAGGCGACAGCGGCATCACACTGCTCGATGCCGGTTGCGGAGAGGGCTATTACCTCGCACATTGTCTGCAATTTTTAAAATGTCTGTCCGTAACGAGAGATGTTGTTTGTCTGGGGATGGATATTTCAAAGCCTGCAATTATCGCCGCCGCAAAGCGTAAAGATGAAATCACCTGGGTCGTAGGAACAAATAAATCGCCGCCGGTTGAAATCCAATCTGTCGATATAATTATTTGCATGTTTGGGTTTTATGATATGGATGTTTTTGCAAAGGCATTGAAACCAGGCGGTTATGTGATTCTGGCGGATGCGGACAATGAACATTTACTCGAATTACGACAGATAATTTATCCCTATATTAAATCTGCAAGTGCCAGGCGTGATTTTTCAGGGTTTGATTTGTTAAGTAGTCTAAGCCTGAATTACACCATACGTTTAGATCAAAGTACGTTAGCCGATCTTCTACTCATGACACCTCACCTATATCGTGCGCCAAAAGTCGGTAAAGAAGCGGTTAAGGCGCTTTCTGCATTAAATTTGACGGTCGATGTCCTGTTTAGAGTCTTTCAATGTCATAAAACATGAGCTGTCCAACTATTCTTCGGTGCTCAAGCCTGATACCGAGATGTTGTACTCAGGCTCTAGCAAATCTGATTGGATTAAAAATCGGTGATGGTAATTACGAACACCAGGAGATATTGGAAAACGGCTGCTGATTATTTCTCTTGCCTGGGAGCCTTCTGTTCCGGTCGCAGACGCGGAGCAAAGTATGCATCTGCGCTATCTTCATCTACCCGTTCTCCATTCGACTTGACCAGCGGTTGTTCATATTCACTCCAGCCGCGCAGCCCCGTCTTTAAAGATAATGCATTAACAAAGCCTAGTTGTTTCATGGTGTAAGCGGCAAGCACGCTGCGCTTACCGGAGCGACATATCACCACGATTTCTTTATCCCGGCCACTGGCAAGCTCAGGTACGGTTTCTTCATAGTCATATTCGCAGGCGCTTTCAAGTACGCCTCGTGGGACATTAATAGAACCATCAATATGCATGGCATTGTATTCATAAGGTTCTCGGATATCCAGCAGTATGGGGGTTCTTTCCTGAAGGGTTTCTTCCAGGTCCCAGGGAAATATCTCCGTTACTTCGTGTGAGCATTCGTCTACAAGGTCATTGAATTTTTTCATTTGCGTGTACTTTATTTCAGTGTTGTCCTATTTTGTGACATGCTTCGACATGCCATGCTCGACGGCCATGACGGCAGCCTCGACACGAGAGTGAACATCCAGTTTTCGTAAAATCGCCTTGACGTGTAGCTTTACTGTTCCATCTGAAATGCCGAGGTTACGAGCAATGGTTTTATTGCTTTGGCCCTCGGCGAGGAGACTCAGGATCTCTGTTTCTCGAGGGGTGAGTTCATGGAAAGGGCTTTCTTTTTCGGGCTTTGGTTCCTCGCTCTTACCTTGAACGGCGCGGGCGAGGACGGGGGCTAAGTCCGGCGCGACCACCGTTTTGCCTGCGACGATATCGCGCAAAGCAATGACCAGTGCATCGGGTTCCATATCCTTTAGCAAATAGCCCTGGGCACCAGCACGGAGTGATTCAATTAAATCACTCTCTTCAGTGCTGGTTGTTAGCATTACAATAGGCAGGTTTTCATGACTTTGTCTGAGCATTGTCAGGACACCAAGGCCGTCGATGCCAGGCATACGCATATCCAGTAATATAACATCAGGATGGAGTTCTTCGACTAACTGCAAACTATCCTGACCATTATCAACAGAGGCAACAATTTCAATCCCCCGGCTTTCGAGTAGTCCCTCGAGGCCAACGCGAAAGAGGGTGTGATCATCGATTAATAATACGCGAAGACTCATGGTCTAACCTGTAATGATGGTGGTGCGACTTCGACCGACCTGGTGGAAAGATTTAGTGTTGATGAATGATTGAAGTGTAAAAACACACGGGTACCTTCACCAGTTTCACTTTCTATTTTTAATTCAGCATTGATCCGTTTGGCACGGTCTTTCATGATTTGCAGGCCATAGTGGTCTACCTTTTGATCGGAAGAAGAGGATTTAATTCCGATGCCATCATCTTCGATAAGTATCTGACAGTTTCCCTGCGTGTTGCTACGCAACATAATGCGGACGAAGTTGGCTTGACTATGTTTACGAATATTATTGAGCGCTTCCTGAATTATTCGTAAGACCTGTACTTCTATACTGGGTGGTAATTGAAGTAGATGCCACTCTTTTTGCAGAAAAATATGTATGCCAGTCTGGTTGCGAAAACGTTCAACAAGATGCTCAACAGCCGGGACTAGACCTCGTCTATCTACCGGCGCGCGAAAATGTGTGATTAATTCACGCAATTCGCTATAAGCCTCGTCCAGGTTATTTTCAATCTTTTCCAATTCATGCCAGATACCAGGTTCATCACCCTGGCGTAATGTTTCATCGAGTACGCGCACCTGAAAACGTAGGCTGGCTAGCGTTTGTGCAAGTGAATCATGTAGTTCATGTGCGATGCGAGTGCGTTCTTCCATGATTGAGAGTCGGTTGGCTTCATCATCAGATCGAGCCTTGTCAATTGCCATGCCGAGGTGACGTCCAATACTGGTAAGAAGATCTTTGACATCAGCCGTATCGGCAAAGTCTTCGCGATAGACAAAAAGATTATAAACACCAAGAGTGCGATCCCGATATTGCAGGGGAACAACGACCATGCCAACGTCTTCCTTGCCGAAAAAAGCACGGCCGATAATTTTGTCGCATTGAGTTAGATCTCGTTGAAATAATACACGTCCTTCTTCGTAAGCATTACCACATAGACATGCCTGCGAAGGTATGATTTTTTCACGTTCCATTAAATCGTCATCGAATCCGATGCTTGAAACCAGATGCATTTGTTCATCATCTGTCATAAGTCGCACAACAGCCGCCCTTGCGTGGACCACGTCCTTGAGTGTATGCAGGAAGCGAGTGAGCAGGTCTTCCAGATCTCGTGAGACATTTATGCTTGCGGCCACATCATAAATAATTTCCAGAGAACGGGTTTTTTGCTGTATGTAATGAGTCTGTTGTTGTACCTGATTCTGCATATCTTCAGATAAGAGTTTTAAAGTGCCTCCCACCATATTGATATCACTACTCAGTTGAGTTAGTCCGGCTGTACTCTTGATGTCTAATTTTGCATCGTGCTGGCCGCTATTCATCTGGGAGGCCCAGTGTCTGATTTCGGTCAATGGTTGTAGGTAATCATGCTGAATACGATAAAACAGTCCGAACAATAGCACGAGGGTCGTGACGAGTAGTAGTACGCCGATAATACTACTGATAAGACTCTGGCCGATAAGAATATCCCATACGCTTACACCTCCCAGGCCAACGATGAATAAGGCCAGACTTATAAAAAGACTACGGGGCTGAATGCGCCTTAGTAGTTGGCGCATCAGTGTAGATGGTTGCTCTTGTGAACCTGCTTGCATAGTCATATTTCTATTCGATGACCCCAAATATGTAGTTATCGGTAGTTCAGATAGCAATGTATTAGAAAACAATAGTTTATACTAGTGAATTTCTTTGTGCGTAAAAAACGTTACCGCTGAAGTAATGCAGGCCTATGATAAACAAGGTTTTATTCGGAAACCTGAAAATTAGGGTCATTCGGATTCTTAAAAATGAAATTCATTTCACCGCTATCCAGTTTGACGTAATCCAATACTGTATCTCTTAGCAGGTCGACACTCATAGTCGAAACGACAACATCGATACCTTCGGATTTCATTTTCTGGTCGCCTTCATGCTCTTCATCTGCGAAGCCCATACCATACTGTATGCTTCCATCAATTGAGCGTTTGGCGGCAATACGCAAGGGTAGGCCCTGCAAATCACTCTGGCGGGCTGACTCTCGAATTTTTTCTGCAGCAGCAGGTGTGATAGTGATCATAATTGACTCCTTTGGTCAGTTTTCTTTGTCTTCACAAAGTGAATGAAATCTTTTATCCATGGGTTTGCCAACGTATGACGTTGATGGGCATAACAGGCAAGTAAATTTTTATAGACATAACCATCGTATTTACCATTGATGCCGGCGCCTCGTTTGACATTAAAAGCATAGCGACTATCGTCAGGAAGCTTGCTGATGCTTGAATAATGAAATTCATGTGCTGCCAAAGTGGTTTTATCGTCTGCTTTTGTTTGTCCCCACGGGTGATTGATATTCTTTTGCAATTGAATATAACCACGGCCTTGCGGTTTTGTATGCATAATGGCATTTGCCGGAATCGTGCCAACCATCGCATAGTCTTTTTCATGCCATTGGATATTTTTACATAAATACATCAAACCACCACACTCAGCATAAACAGGTAGATTATTTTCAATGGCATCATGAACTGCCTGTCGAAGTGCGTGATTATTATGTAAGGCAGATAAATGTGTTTCTGGAAAACCGCCCCCTATGAAAAGCGCATCTACATCAGGCAGTGTAGTATCCTGCAAGGCATTGATATGGATAAGTTTGGCACCTAACTGATGAAAATTATCCAGGTCATCAGCATAGTAAAAGCCAAAGGCGGCATCTTTAAAAATACCGATCTTTAACGGTCCATCGTTGTCATCAAAGGCTGTTGTGTTTTTGTCTAAAGGGGTGAATGCCAATGGCGGTGCGCTATTGGCGATACTGATAATTTTGTCGAGATCAACCTGTTGAGCGATACGTGCTTTGATGGCAGTAATTTTATTGCCCGCCAATTCAGCTTCATTACTTGGTACAAGACCAAGGTGACGTTCCGTGAGCTCCAGATCAGGATGTCGTTGCACCGCTCCGACGACAGCAATATCGGTATAGTGTTCTACGACGGTTCGCAATTTGCTTTCATGGCGCTGACCTCCAACCTGGTTGAGGATTACGCCGGCAATATTGACCTCTGGATCGAAGGATTGATAGCCAAGCAATAAGGGAACAATACCCCGACTGGTACCGCGAGTATCAATCACCAGGACCACGGGGCTTTTGGTCAGCTTGGCGAGTGCGGCATTGCAGTCACGACCATTAAGGTCCATGCCGTCGTATAAACCTTTATTTGCTTCGATCAGGCTAAGCTCTGATGCCTGGCTGTTACCGATGAGTGTCGAGAGTATTTCTTCATGGCTCATGGTGTAAAAATCCAGGTTATAACAGGGTCTTCCAGCAGCGCTCTGCAGCCACATAGGGTCAATGTAGTCAGGACCTTTTTTAAACGGGCTAATCGATAATCCGCGGTCTCGGAGTGCCGCCGCTAAACCCAGAGAAATAGTCGTTTTGCCAGAGGATTTATGGGCAGCCGAAATGAGTATGCGGGGAAGCGTATTTGACATGTGTACAAAGCAGCTTAAGCAGGTAGAACTGAAAGCCCTATCGGCAGTCTTATACCGCCGGTAGGGGAAAGGAGGCGGGTGTCACTAGGCCTTATGATGTGGATCAATTTCCGCATCAGAGAGATTATCGGGTATGAGTCGCAATACCTTGATGGCCAGGGCGATCATAAGTAGCGACAGTGCAAAGCCACCCAGGCCGAGGGCTAATTCGGGCAAACTTGGCGTGTAGGCCTTAATACCACCATCGAAGAAACTACTTTCGATGATTTTGCCTGGGAACATCTCCAGTGGATATGCCTGACCACCAATAATAGTGACGTACATCTGCGATAAACCACCAGCAATGACCAGGACAGAAGCGGAAACGAGTGCCTTACGAGACTTGGCAAAAGCAGGATGAAATACCAGGATGGCGGGTATCAGCAGACCAATAATTACCTGGCCAAGCCAGAACAGTGTTGTGTAAATGCCACCATCGACCAGGATAAAATTTTCGACGCCGTGATGCTTGGTCGCATAGAGTTTCGTCAGGTGGTAAACAGTAACAAAGTAGAAAACGGCACCGATAAAAACACCGAGCAGGGTACGCAGGCGTTCGAAAATGACATCACCCAGTTGACGATCTGTCCATGAATAGATGGCAATTGTGACAATATTAAAGATTGCCAGGCCATAGGCAAAGGACATAATAATGAACATGGGTGCCATGATGGCGACATCGTAGGCATCACGGGCGACAAGAAAGCCAAAGATTGCACCAGTACCCGTTGTTAGAATCAAACGCCAGAAGAATGCCGCAAAGCCTGCATAGCGACTAAACTTGTTCATTTTGCGTTCCAGCATAAACCAGACGTAGACACCGACAATCGCTAAAAAACCATTATACAGAATCATGTTCCAGGCGAAGATAGATTTAAAATTGTATTTGGTCATAGCGACGATGAGGCGATCAGGTCGACCAAGGTCAAGTACAAGTATTGTTAGACCACCAAGTAATAGTGTCAGAGCGAGTACAGCAGACAAGGGAGCTAGTGGTTTATAAATTTTGCGGTTAAATACGGAGGATATGGAGGCAACATTGAGTGCCCCGGATGCAGATACAATTAGGAATACTGCAAATACATGTGGAATTCCCCAGACAACCTGGTTACTCATGCCGGTTACCCAGTGACCATTGTGTTCCATGTAAAAGAACGCAGTGGCACCAGCAAGAACAAATAATCCCAAAATCGCCAGCAGTGCCAAATAGCCACTGCTATTGCCATCAATCATTTTATAGGTCAACGTTTTCATGAGGAATATCTTTTTTATCTATAGTTAGTGTTATATGCCTTGATAACGAACACCGGTGTTCAGTTCAAGGTCTGCACGGATTTCAGTAGCACCGTATTCTTTCAGGCGTTTTGAAATATCGCTTGATGGGTCATTCAGATCACCAAAATACATTGCCTTATGGCCTTCAGAGTTGCAGGCTTCAACACAGGCTGGTGTGCCGTTATTATCAACACGTTGAACACACATTGTACAGCTCTCGACAGTACCCTTGCCGCGTGGTGCGTAGGGTATTTGATTATGTAATTCTTCATGTATGAACGAGCGGGCTTTGTAGGGACAGGCCATCATGCAGTAACGACAACCAATACAAATGTGCTTATCAACCAGGACAATGCCATCAGCCCGTTTCATGGACGCCCCGGTAGGGCAGACATCAACGCATGGTGGATTTTCGCAATGCTGACACATTAAGGGCAGCGATTGCACATGACCTGTTTGCTTATCTGTAAGTTTGACTTTACGAATCCAGTGAGCCTGCTGTGTCGGTGCAGAGTGTACTTCATTACTGTTCTCGCCACCCCAACCATTTTCGGTTTGACAGGCAGTAACACAATCACTACAACCCGTAGCACACTTGCTGGTATCAATTAGCATTCCCCAGCGATTGCTACTGGATGCAGGCATTTCTGGTGCGCGGGCCTGTGCAACCTTATAGAGCATCACTCCAGGTGCAATCATTAATCCGGCGGCCGCAGCTTTACCAAGAAACTGACGACGTGAGATATCGGTCTCTTGATGACTCATTCTTTATCCCCTTTGGCAGTAAGAATTTCCAGGGTTTTTCCTGACAAAACTTTGTCCTCAGACTTCATTCCGGGATGATGCGGTGAATCGCCTTCCGCCAAAGAATGCCGATACTGAGTATTTGCTGGTTTGTCCGCATGACACTCGAAGCAATCAATTTTGACTGCCGCATAGTTATGACAAGTACTACAAAAGTGTTCAGGCGAACCTATCCTTGCAACTTTACCATTCTTGTCAGGGGCATTATGGCAAGCAATACACTCTTTCAAACTGTCTTTTTTGGTCCTGATACCCTCACGCACAGTCTCTTCACGATGATGGAGAAGAAACTTCATGTGATCTTTACGCATGATTTCTGTCGGACGTACGCACTTATCACCCTTTGCTTTTGGGATTACCGGCGAGGGTACTTCAGCAAATGTTGTCAGGGGCAGCACTAACACTGCCCCTATCAACCAGGCAATCGCTTTACGAGATAACCGTTGCGAATAGGCCATTTGTTACTCCGTCATTTTATTATTAATCACCCAGCGCCATGTCAATGTAGCCTGTTGGGCAGACATCAGCACAGATATGACAGCCAACACACTTGGCATAGTCTGTATCAACATAACGACCCATTGTACTTTCCGACTTCTTGACACGAAAAATGGCATCTTGAGGACAGTAAATAACACAGTTGTCACATTCGAAACACATACCACAACTCATGCAGCGTTCTGCTTCTTCAACCGCCTGTTCAGAGGAGAGGCCTTTCATACGCTCGTTGAAATGACCCAAAACTTCTTCTGAGTTAGGAACATTTTCTTCACGCTTGAGGCGAGGTGTAAAGGAAAAATGACCCAGGAACAGTTTGTCTGCAGGAATGATTTCATTGCGAGACCGATCTTCGTAGTTATGAACTGCCCACTTGTTATGATCAGTGCCACGCATCTCTTCAGTCTTGGCAGGTTCGAACGATTCCGGCTCCATGTGAGCTTCCTGAAGCTTGGCAAGCAGATTAAAGTGGTGCTTATCAACTTTTGGGCGCTTGCCCATTTCCTGGTGATTCAGGTAATGCTCGATCGATTCGACCGCAATCGAAGCCTGGCCGATAGCAGTTGTCAGCAGGTGAGGGCGGACGATATCACCGGCAACGAAGTGGCCTGGCTTACCGGGGACCTGATAGTGCTGATCCGCATCAATAAATCCGCGCTCATTTGCAACGTCTTCGAAACCTTCAACCTTACCACCCTGGCCAATCGCCGCGACCAACAGGTCTAGCTCGATTTCGTACTCTGATCCTTCAATCGGAGTCTTGCCATCTTCTTCCAGCTTAACAACTTTCAAAGCAACTGCTCGACCTTCATCATTACGCAGTACTTCTACCGGGCTAACACAACCAATAATAGAGACACCTTCGCGTGTCGCATCATCGATTTCATGCTTGGCGGCTGGCATATTCTCGATAGAGGAGCGAGACAGCAGCATAACCTGTGCACCCTGACGAACAGCGGATGAAGCGACGTCATGCGCGGTATGACCAAGGATGACATTTTCTGGACGGTCAGATTCATTGATAGTAGTAATGTGACCAAGACGGCGCGCTACTGAGGCAACGTCGATTGAAGTATCACCACCACCGATGACAACGACCTTTTCTGAGACAAGCTGCAGACGACCTTCGTTAAAGGCTTCAAGAAAATCTACGCCGGTTAATGCATTTGGTGCATCGGCCGCACCAGGAATGGGTAGCTGACGACCAGACTGTGCACCGACGGCCCATAGGATAGCATCGTAATCTTTTTCTAACTGTTCGACGGTAACATCTTTACCAACCCAGGTGTTCAGTTTGACTTCGACACCCATGTCAATAATACGATTGATTTCACCATCAAGCACGTCACGTGGCGTACGGTAACCAGGGATACCGTATTTCATCATGCCGCCCAAAGTTTTGTGGTTATCAAAAACGGTAGCACCATAACCTTTACGGCGTAGCTGGAATGCCGCTGCCAGGCCAGCAGGGCCACCACCGATAATGGCGACTTTTTTATCAATATTGGCACCGGTCTCAAATTTAAAACCGGCATCGAGAGCAGAGTCACCAATATACTGCTCTACGGCATTGATTCCGACGAAGTCTTCAACTTCATTACGGTTGCAACCATCCTGACAAGGAGCAGGGCAAACACGTCCCATGACTGAAGGAAAAGGGTTGGCGTTGGTTGAACGACGGAAGGCATACTCCTGCATCGTCATATCACCCGATGGCTTTTCGATACCTCGAACGATATCCAGCCAGCCACGAATGTCTTCACCTGAAGGACAGCTGCCCTGACAAGGTGGAGTACGGTGTACGTATGTAGGGCACTTATGTGACTTATCTTCATTGAAGATCTTGTCAGTCCAACTGCTCCAGTCACTGGTCGTTTGTCCATCTTTAAAACGACGGAAAGTTAAGTTTGTCTTCATGTCATCCTGAGAAGTAGCCATGCCTATTTCTCCTACTATATTAATCGAGTCGGTTTATTACCGGCCGTACGTTCAACAAAAAAAGAAAAAAATCTTATTCTTCACCATCACTGTCATCAGAATCATCATCGCCAGCAGCATCACTAAGGATTAGCGCGTCGCCAACAAGCTGATGAACACTGATAATGTCGGTCATACCAAAACCATAATAGGGGAGTACCTTGGAAAATTGCGCTTTACAAATTGCACAAATCGCCGCTAAGTTGGTCACACCTTTTTCTTCAACAACTCTCTTATAGGCTTCCATTCGAGGTTGCGCGCCTTTGACGCGTATTTCCATTAGATCGTCAGTCAGAATGCCGCCACCACCACCGCAACAAAAAGTTGCTTCTTTGATCGTGTCTTCCGGCATATCGACGTAATTATTACAGGCTGCCTTAATAACAGCACGTGGTATATCGAATTGACCACCAGGCTTGTCACCCATACGCGATGCGCGCGCAACGTTACAGGAGTCATGAAAAGTAATCGTCATATGATCATTTTCAGACTTATCAAATTTGATTTTATCATTCTGAATAAGATCATACGTATATTCGCAGATGTGCTGCGGAATTGGATAGTTTTGGTCAAGAAAGTCCCATGGGCCTGCAAGCGTATTTAAGAAACTATACGCGACCCGCCAGGCATGGCCACATTCACCAAAAATAATACGTTTTACGCCAAGATCCAGCGCCGCTTTACGCACACGTTGGGAGAGGGTGCGCATATTCTCATAGCTACCAATGAACATACCAAAATTGGCTGCTTCTGATGCATGTGAACTGAGTGTCCAGCTGGCTCCCGCTTCATGAAAAACTTTGGCGTAGCCAATTAGCCCATCAACATGTGGTTCAGCAAAAAAGTCTGCTGAAGGAGTGACCAGAAGAATATCTGATCCTTTCTTATCAATTGGAAATTTAACCGCAACGCCAGTGTCTTCTTCAACTTCTTCTTCGAGACCTTCAAGGGTATCGTAGAGTGCCGGTTGCGGCAGGCCGAGATTATTACCGACGGTCTGTGCCTTACCAATAATTTCGTTACAGTACTTTTGACCAACGCCAACACTATCCATCATCTCACGGGCGGCCATGGAGATTTCTGCAGTATCGATTCCATAAGGGCAGTAGACTGAACAGCGTCGGCACTGTGAGCATTGATGAAAGTAGCTATACCAATCATCCAGCACATCTTTATTAAGTTCGGCTGCCCCTACCATCCACGGCATGCCAAGCTTACCCCAGAACTTACCGGCGAACGTTTTGTAACGACGGTAGACTTTGCGCATCAGATCCTGACGAGCGACGGGCATATTTTTGGGATCAGAGGTACCCAGAAAGTAATGACACTTATCGGTACAGGCACCACACTTAACACATGAGTCCAGATAGACCTGCAGGGAACGATAGCGGCCGCGCAGGTCATCCATTTTATCCAGTAGCTTGCCTTCCCAGTTATCGACTAATTCTCCTGGAAAGCCAATCGCCGTCTGAATAGGCGCCTTAGCGACAAAAGGACTGCTATGTGCCATTACCCCTTCTTTAATCTTAGGGATAATGGGAATTTCTCTTAGTTCTGGTATTTCGTACTCAGCCACTATCGTTATCCTCAAATGTTTTTTGATTTGAGCCTGTAATTAACTCTGGTCTGCATCAAATTTCGCCGCCCATGAAGCCAGGTGGCGTTTTTCACGCGGGTTATCAACCTGGTTGCGTGACGGACTAAAGAACAGTCCTGGTGCATGCAGTAATTTGCTAATCGGAAATATGACCATTAGCAATGCGACCAGTGACAAATGCACTAGCAGCAGGCCATCAGTCGGTAAAGGCTTGACCTCAAATCTGAGAAGACCCAAGACAAATTCTTTAAGCATAATAATGTCGGGATGTGCAACAAATGACATCAACATTCCAGTACCGGCAATAGTCAGTAATAGTAAAAGCATCAGATAGTCTGAAGGAGCGGAAATATAACGTACACGGTCCACAAAAAAACGACGACCTAATAAACCAACCAGACCGATGAACATAATAAAGCTGGCATATCTGCCAAATGACTGTACCAGGTCAAAACTGACAAGTGGCCACAGTAAAGCATCGGGAGTCATGGTGTAACGCAAATGGCGAAAGAAAGCCAAGAGTAAGCCAAAATGAAACAGCCAGCCAAATATCCAGGTCCATTTATTGGCTTTGAATAGACTTGAAAACAGCACGATTTCACGAATCATGCGTAATACAACACCTGTCTGGGTAACCGGCGCAGGCGTTGTTGGAATCTTTAAAGGCGCAGGTGTGCGCGCATATTGAATAATCTTGCGACCGACACCGATCACAAAAATCAGAGCAGCAATATAAAAAATACCTGCAAACAATGATGCCAACATGCTACTAAGCCTCTACACTTGATACTTATTATCGATATAAAGTGTATCCAGAGGAGGGGACACGTCCCCTCCAATGATACGGGAGTTTACGTTGTTTAAACGCAGCCAGTTGGCTTGGGCAGACCGGCGTATTTACATGCCTGCTTACCTGGACCATAGGGGAAAAGTTCATACAAGTATTTGCTGTTACCTTTATCCTTGCCCAGTTTCTTACCGATTGCTTTAGTCAGAACGCGTACTGCCGGAGCGATTTGATACTCTTCATAGTATTCGCGCAGGAAGTTAATGACTTCCCAATGACTTTCAGACAATTCTGTACCTTCATCTTTTGCCATATAAGTAGCAACTTCGGGTACCCAGTCGTTGAGGTTGGTCAAGTAACCCTCTTCATCAACTTCAAGCTCTTTACCATTTACGCTGATAGTGCTCATGGTTATCTCCTCGTTCAGATAAATCCAGTTAAAAATTATTAAAGCCAGCTAGCGACTTTATCATTGTTTACAGTCAGCTCTACAAAGCCACTGTAATCAACAACTTTAATTCCGTCGATTAACTTGCCTTCATCTAATCCTCTAGCCTTGATGTCGGGACCAAGAACATAGAAAGAGACATCACCCATTGCTTTTTCGATAACACCAGCCTTGGTGCCACCTTTAACGGCACTGTAGACTCCGTCTTCAATAAGCAGTACAGAGCTACCCTTGGCAGCCTTGCTTACGCAAGACTCAAGTGTGCCACGCTCATAGGCAGATTTATTTACTGTGTGTAACATTGACATCTTCTTACCCTCGCTTAGAAGCTCAGAACGACGTCTTGCTCTTCAAGGATCTGAGCCAGCTCGTCTTTCGTCACAACCATAATGGAGTCTTTTTCTGCATAGTCTTCATCTTCATCTTCCCAGACGAGATGTTGAAGATCGTCCAGACTAAGACCACGCTCTTCCAGTGATTCTTTCTCGACATAGATTTTCTTAATGTCGTAATCACCCAGGGCAGAGTAGGTTGGCGAGAAGTTTTTAATGCCAAGACCTGTGGTATCTGATCCTTTCATGAGCTGATAGACACCATCGTCAGCAAAAACCAGACTGCAGTCTTGATCAAATGCAGCGCCGATCAGTACGACTTCCAGCGATTCCCAAGCGTAAACCGTTCCATAAGGAGCTTTACGATTGAGATAACAAAATTTCTTTACGTCACTCATCCTAGTCTCCTTAAATTAGTCGCCAAAAACGACGGTACGATCAGCTTCAATACCTGCTTCAATCAACTGACCAAGACCAGAAATACGAAAACCGTCGGCAATGTTATTACCATCCTTGCCATTACGTTCCTGTTCACCCTGGTCAACGATTCCACGACGTTGTGCGGCAGCTACGCAAACAACCAAATCCATATTGTGTTCCTTGGCCAGTGCTGACCAGGTATTGGCAATATTAATATCGTCTTGCGGTGGCGATGTATACCGTGTGCCGTTATTCACGCCATCGTGATAGAAAAATACGCGGAAGATCTCATGACCCGCTTCCAGCGCGGCCTTGACAAAGTTCAAGGCCGACACTGAAGCTTCATGGGTATAAGGACCTTCGTTTACTTGTATTGCAAACTTCATTAAGGCTTCCCCAAATATCCCACTTAGAAGCGGATGTGAGTTGATGCGTTCAGACTGTTACGTGAACCACGCCAGTTATCGATGTGGTACTTCGTGAACGGCAGACCGGTAACTTCGAAGAAACGAGGCCAGCCGATACGTTCGATCCAGTCGTTGATACGCTCCCAATCCTTCGCACCCGCCTTGTATTCTTTGAGAATACGTTTAACGATGGCTGTTGCTTCAGGCCAACGTGGTGGGTTGTTAGGAATACCTGCGGCAACCAGCTTCTGGAAAGTAGGTTTGCCACGAGCATTGGAGTGATTACCACCAACCCAGATGGCCAGTTTGGAGTGCTCAGCATCATTAATCATCATTGGAGGACAAGGTGGGAAGCATGCACCACAACAGATACATTTCTTCTCATCAACTTCCAGTGAAGGCTTGCCGTTTACCATTGCAGGACGAATTGCCGCAACCGGGCAACGCGCAACAACCGTTGGACGCTCACAAACGTTAGCAACCAGGTCATGATTGATTTTAGGTGGCTTGGTGTGCTGAACGTTAATCGCGATATCACCCTGACCACCACAGTTGATCTGACAACAGGAAGTGGTTAAGTGAACACGATTAGGCATGTTACAGTTGGTGAACTCATCAATCAGCTCATCCATCATGGCCTTAACAACACCTGAGGCATCAGTCCCCGGAATGTCGCAGTGCAACCAGCCCTGTGTATGTGAAATCATCGCAACAGAGTTAGCTGTACCACCGACGATGAAACCGGCTTCGCCGAGTGCATCAATCAAAGGTTGAACTTTGGCTTCATCAGAAACCATATATTCAATGTTGGAACGAATGGTAAAACGGACATAGCCGTCGCCAAACTTGTCGCCTATTTCAGTCAGCTTACGCAGACTGTAGACGTCAAGAATACGCTGGGTACCGGCTTTGACCGTCCAGATTTCATCACCGCTGTGGGCAACGTGACGCAAAACGCCTGGACGTGGATGCTCATGGAACTTCCACTGGCCGTAGTTCTTGCGCATACCCGGATGCATGTACTGGAAGCCATCAGGGCAGCCAGACTCAATCGGCGGACGCATATCTTCTAGTGCCATTTTCTTACTCCTGATTCGATTCTTAAAATGTTTAAATCCGAAAAACCAGTGACTTAGCTGGCAGCCTTTTCAGCCTGACGCTCAAACCACTTTTCGGCTTCCTCGTCCCAACCATCCATACGGACGTAAGAACTTTGGCGTGGGCTACTGATCATGTTCGGATCAACTTCGACGCCGACGCCTTCAAGGAAATTCACCAGACCAATACGCTCAATCATTTCACCTGTACGCTCATGTTCGAGGGCGTTTTCAGCGAAGAAATCGATAACTTCTGATCCGAGTTCAACCAGTTTTTCGTAATCTTCAGCAGTTTCAAGCTTCATGAACGGTACAATAACTGTACCCATCAGGTCACCAATCTTCAGAGTACGCTTACCACCGATCAGGATAGTCACACCACGGTCATCACCAGGTGTTAGTGCCTTGGTCATAACATTCAGACAATGCATACAACGAACACAGTTGTGGTTGTCGACAGTGAGGGTATCGTCGTCATTCAAGGTGATACAGTTAGTCGGGCAACGTGAAGTGACGTTGTCGATAATGTAGTCACGACCCTTGGCTTCGATAAAGGCCTTAACTTCAGCCTGGTCGATGACCATGTCGTCGCGCCATGTGCCGATAACCGCAAAGTCAGAGCGCTCAATGGCATTCTGGCAATCGTTTGGACAACCTGAAACCTTGAACTTGAACTTATAGGGCAGTGCAGGGCGGTGAACATCATCAGTAAATGTGTTTACCAGGTGACGCTGAATCGCATGCTCATTCGCACAGGACTGTTCACAGCGGGCCGCACCCACACATGACATGGCGGTACGGACACATGGACCGGCACCACCTAAATCCCAACCATACTCATTGATTTCATCAAAGAAATGCTGAGTGCCTTCAGTCGTGGTACCGATGAACATGATGTTGCCGGTCTGGCCGTGAAAAGTCACCATACCTGAACCGTATTTTTCCCAGCTATCAGCCAGTTGGTTCAACATCGCAGTACTATAGTAGTTACCTGCTGGAGGTTGTACACGCAGAGTGTGGAATTCTTTTGATTCCGGGAAGGCATTACCTACTTCCGAAAAGCGTGGAATAATACCACCGCCATATCCGAAGACGGAAACGGTACCACCTTTCCAGTAGCCCTTGCGTGTTTCGTAAGAATGTTCGAGCTGACCCAGAAGTGAGTTGGCCATCTCGTTGATGCGTTTTTCGGGGTGTTGATCACGCATGCGTTTGAAACCTGAAATAAAACTAGGCCATGGGCCCTCTTCCAAGACATCTAGCATCGGCGTCGGATGAATCTTTTTATCCATTGACGTTCTCCTCTGAGAAAGTTTCGCTGTAGTTAGCCGGCAAAAAAACATAAATCGTGCCACTGATTTTCACCCCGAAGGGTATCCAAACGGTGACTTAGTTGAAGCTGCGTGAAGTCTAGGAGGACTTTTGCAGATGTAGAACCACACTAATGGGGTGAATCTGCCATCCAAGTGTTACCCACAAAGGGATATACACCCAACTAAAACGCTATGCTCCATTTGTTTTAATACAGCTCAACCCTGTATTAAAACGGTGAAAATTATCAGTAAAACAAATAGTTACAAATAATCCCCGTTTGCTGCGAACGGCATTATATATCCCTTTTCGTCTGGCGTGAATAATTTTTTCCAAAAGTGAGTTAATGAGACTATTAGGCAAAGACGTGTATTACAATACAGGCAAATAGTAATTCTGTTTACTTTGGTGACACGAATGCGTAATGCCCGTTCTCAAAATACGGTATCAGTGAGTCCTTTTGACCTGGCGGCACGTCAGGCCTACTTGAATTGGCGTGAGGCCAAGTTGCGCCTTTTCCCTGAAAATATTGATGCCATTAAGGTCCCTATCACTAATCCACGCCAGCTGCGGCCAGCAGAGCGTGAGCGTATCATCCATCATTGTCGATCTGTCAGCATGGCTATATATAGTATGGACTCCAGTGGCTGTAGCAAGGCGGACCTGGTCCAGTTTAGCCGACAGCTGGGTCTCCATCGGCTGGACGGTAATCTCTGTGCCGATGAGGATAAGATTACCACTCTACAGGTGGTGGAGGCCGGTCGTCATAGCACCTATATTCCATACACCAATAAGCGCCTGAGCTGGCATACTGACGGATACTACAATCCACCCGAGCGTCAAATTCGAGGCATGCTTTTGCACTGCGTGGAAAATGCGCTAGAAGGGGGCGACAACCAGCTTCTGGACCCTGAGTGGGCCTATATTCACTTGAGAGATGAAAATCCTGCCTATATATCGGCATTGATGCATCCCAAAGTCATGACGATTCCCCCGAATACGGCCGAGGGCGATGAATTGAGAGGCGAGCAGACGGGACCGGTGTTTTCCATCATGTCAGATAACCACTCACTGCATATGCGTTATTCGGCGCGGACTCGCAATATCGCCTGGCGTGAAGATAGCGTGACTCAGGAGGCTCGGGCCTGCTTAACCGAATTCCTGGCCAGTGATAGTCCGTATATTTTTCAATACCGCCTGCAGCCGGGTGAGGGGGTGATAACGAATAATGTCCTGCATAACCGTACTAGCTTCAAGGATGAAGTCGAGGACAAACACAGGTTACTATACCGCGCTCGATATTATGACAGGATTGCAGAGACAGAATTGTCTACTTTGATAACCGTTTAACGAAATGGAAGAAAACAATGCTTTGGTTGAGTGAAATCTTATTACAGGAACATGATCTCAATTCATTTGATGAATTGCAGGTAAAAGTGAAAGAGCGTGCGCGGGCAGGTGAAATGTTTTTTCGTATGGATGTTAAACCTCCCTTTGCGGATACGCCGGCTGATTGGGAAGAGCGACTGGAAGCCGTCTTTACCTCTAAATAAATTAACCCCAGGTGGTGTTTAACGTGTTTTGGTCAGAAAATAGCGAAAATACAGATGTTTTTGTCATTCCAGAGGATGTCATGGACGTCGTCTTTGCACTTAAATGCAAGACGCTACCGGTGGAGCATGCCTATGCCTTATCCACCGCAATGCAGCAGGCCTTACCCTGGTTGACAGCTGAAGCGCACGCGGGTGTGCATCTTATTCATGTTGCCGAGTCGGGTAATGGCTGGATGCGGCCGGAAGATACCGCACACGGTGTTCTCCATCTCTCGCGACGCACCAAGATGACACTGCGTCTGCCCAAAGAACGTATAGAAGAAACCAAACGTGTACTCGTCAATGAAACATTTGATATCGATGGTCATGCCTTAACGATCGGTGAAGCAACCAATAAGCCGTTTACAGCATTGCCGACCCTGTTCTCACGTTATATCGTGACGCAGGAAGCACATGACGAAATGGCATTCATGCACTGGGCCGGCGCACAGTTACAGGGTCTGGATATTCCGGTAAAAAAAATGATGGCCGGTCGTCAGCATGCTTTTAAGACCCCGGAGGGACCGATTTTTACCCGTAGCCTGATGGTCGCGGAGCTGGAGCCGGAGCAGTCGATTCGCTTGCAGCAGAATGGTCTGGGAACGCACCGTACCATGGGGTGTGGTCTGTTTGTCCCGCAAAAGGGCATCAAGGCCGTTAATTCCGACGAGTAAAACAAAACTTTTCAACAAGATCATTTTCTGGTCTAATTAGCGCCCGCTAATATTTGGATCGTGATCAGTGGGGCTGATCGCGCAATAAATTATTGATGAGGATTACAACATGGCACTTGAAGTAAATGGTCAGACTGTAGCAACAACCGATAATGGCTTTCTTGAGAATTTTCTAGACTGGAATGAAGATATTGCCAAGGTACTGGCGGCAGGTGAAGGGATTGAAATGACTCAGGAGCATTGGGACGTGGTCAATTACCTGCGTGATGAGCACATCAATAACGGCGGTAATGAGCCGAACGAACGTACCATCCTGAAAGACATGGGCAAGAAATGGGGTAAAAAGGTTTCCTCCAAGGATATGTACCTGATGTTTCCACTCATGCCCTCCAAACAGGGTCGTAAGATTGCGGGTCTGCCACAAAGTACGCGTAAAGGTGGCTACTAAGCCGGTAATATAGGCCAAAGGGGGTATAGAGGGGGCTTATAGCCCATGCTATATTTCCGCCTGATTTGTCATTGAGCGCCCTGAAATTTAGGGAAAGATTTTTTAATCAAGTACATACAAGAGGTATTTGATATGGATAAGCAAGAAAAAATTAAGAAAATGCTGGAAATGCAAAAGATGTTTATTGCATATGAACGCGAACATGGTGTTGAAGCCGAAGATTATTTCGTTGGCCAGGAAGGTCATGCCTTACACAACTATCGTCAGGAGTACGCGAGACTGGCAATGGAAGTGGTCGATATGGCGCACGAAGAAAAAGGTTCTCACCGCAACTAAGCGATGTTTGAACGATAAAAAAGGCCACGTTGAGTGGCCTTTTTTTTAATAAGCGATAAAAAACAATAAGATAGGCTTGTTAGTTAACGTGTAGTTAAAGTTAAATCTCCGCCCACATGCGAACCAGATTGACGTAACTGACATCGATTTTTCGGGTTTCCTCCGCGGCGGGATTTTCCCTGAGCATGGTATCTCTGGCCGTACCGAGATCGTATAAAAGTTCGCGCCTGGCGGCATCACGAATCATGCTTTGTGTCCAGGTTACCGCGACGATGCGCTCTCCCGAGGTCACCTCCGTGACATGGTGCAGACTGGCGGATGGATACACCACGGCTGAGCCAGCATCGAGTTTGGTTTTTTGTTCGCCAAAGGCGGTTCGTACTACCAGTTCGCCGCCTTCATATTCGTCGGGGGCGTTAAGAAAAATCGTGATCGAGACATCCGATCGATATTGGGCACCAGGTGGCCCCATTACGGGATCATCGACATGGTCGCCATAGGTCATACCTTGTCGATAACGTGCATAAAAGGGCGTCGCTACCCGATGCGGAAAAGCGGCGAGCTGGAAACCGGGATGCTTCAGCAGCGAGCCCATGACGATCTGATTGAGCTGTTGGTGACGATCGGCGTCCTGTGCAAGCTCTTCATTATTTTTTACTTTTTTAGCGAGCATGCCGGCGGAGCGTTTTCCATCGACGAATTCCGCATCCTGTAATAGCTTTCGCACTTCTGAAAGCTGGTGGGGGGTGAGTACATGGGCAATGGTGATCAGCATAGGAAACTGTCTCTACATGTTAGTTATAGGTACAATGGTATAAGTGTGTACTACCAATATCCAATTTAATTTGAAGGTTGTTTCATGATACTCAATGTTTTTGCCGGTGAAGATGCCATTCCCGTGACAGTCCCTGATGAGGTACTAATTGAAGCGGAACCCTTTTTTAGCAAAATGGATAAGGACCTTGATGCGGGCTGGCAAATGAGTCGTGACTGGATCGAAAACCTGAATACACTACAGCGTTGCCAGGTCGCCGCTGACCGGCTATTAACCGCCCTGGAGACCGAGAATCGCGCCATGGCTGCCATGATGGCGGGTTACATTATCAATAAGATTCCCGGTATAAAAGAAATTCATATCGACACGACGGGCGATATGCAACAAACCGAAATCCTTGTAAAATAAACCAAAAAGAAATCGCCGTATGAATACACTACTAAAAAGTTATTTTGGAAAAATGCGTGGCGGGAAACATTGTCCGCCACGTGCACCGATTGGTGAAATGATATGGTCAACGATCGGTGGCATTCTTGGCATTGGCGCTGTTTATATTGCGAGTAACAAGCTGGATCTTGCTCTAAGTGATTACATATTTCTGATCGGATCATTTGGCGCATCTGCGGTATTACTGTATGGCATTCCTTTGAGCCCTTTTGCGCAGCCTCGAAATGTCATTGGTGGTCACGTATTCTCTGCAATTGTCGGTGTCACATTCTATACTTTGTTATCAGGCCATATCGGTCTGGCGGCAGCCCTGGCAGTAGGGTTTGCGATTGGTGCTATGCATCTAACACGTACGCTGCATCCACCTGGTGGTGCAACTGCACTTATTGCGGTTGTCGGCAGTCAGCATGTGCACGAATTAAGTTACTGGTATGTGCTGGCACCTGTAATGGTAGGTGCCAGCCTCATGGTACTGGTTGCAGTGATTGTCAATAACCTGGCGAGTAGTCGACATTTTCCTGAATACTGGTGGTAAGTTAAGTCAGTAGTTCTTTATACAATTCTGTATGCGTTATCTGTCCATACAGCGTTGGTCCTTTACCACGCTGTCGATAACCATGCTGCAGGTAAAAGGCCACGGCTGAATCACGGGCATTCAAGATTAATCGGCGATACTGTTTTTGTAACGCAGCTTCTTCCAGCGCCCGCAAGAGACGACTGCCGATCCCCTGTGATTGTTCCTCTGGGCATACTGCCATGTAGCGGATCTGGCCGAGCCTGTGGCCCGGGGAGTGTAGTCGACCGACCCCGATTACATGGTCGTTTTCATTGATGGCCATTATATGGAAGGCGCTGGATTCAAACTCATCCTGTTCGCTGCCTTTTGGCTGTTGCCACGGGGCACGCAGTAGCTCCCAGCGCAGCTGATAATAACGTGCAAAGTCGTTACGGCTAGTGGGCGTGCATAGTTGTACCGATGTTATCGACATGACTCGGTTGCTCAAAATGGCTATTGTTGAGATTGATACGTATCGCTCTGGATGGAAGGCCTACGTATGTGCAGTCGGTTGCGTTGACGCTTGACCTGCCGGTCTCCTGACGGTGATTCATATCAATAATGTCCAGCTTGCAGGACAATTTTCGGTGATAGTATCGTCGTTGAGCCGAAACTTTTCACGGATATCTTTATGGCATTGCACGAACCGTCATGACGTAACCTGGTGTATCCCGACATCTATTAGACCGGTGCGCTGAAACGTCATCGATCGTGCGCTGGTGCCGTAACACCGCAGCGCAGCTAACACATCCGCACAGACTCAGGCAAAGACGACCCAGGTGGTGGCAATGTATTTAACGCCGTCGTTGAGCGTCGCCGCGCGGTGTTCGTGGGTCCAGAAGGGAGGAAACAGGACCAGTTTGCCTTGCTGCGGAGTGATTTTTACATCCTGGTAGAGAAACTCAGTCTCTCCACCCGGGCCAGTAACGTCGTTTAAATACCAGATGGCGACCAGCTGACGCATGGCAAAATCATGACTGCCGCCATCGATGTGCCAGTGATAGTATTCTCCCGGATTATAACGCTGGATACCGTAACCCATATCCTTGAAGGGACCCTTGAAGTAGGGAAAGGTCTCACGAAACTCGATAATGGCTCGACCGAGTGATTGAAACAGGGCACGGTCAATGTCTTTCCAGTGTTCCTTACCGCTGACCACCAGGTCAGTCGTCTTTTTAATACCGCTGTCCTGATTAACTGTTTGTCCAAGACGACCGGCATATTGTTCCTCGCTGTGTTGTTCAAAGCGACGGATCATGTCCTGACACAATGCCTCGGGTAAGGCGTTGTGTTTTTCGTAGATAAAGGTATTCGCTTTGACTTCCCGGATACTGTTTAAGGGCGTAATGATCTTTTCCATGTGAGGCGTGACATCTTATGTGGTGGGGTAATGCAAATTGTCTTATAGACGACGGCACTCTATCAAGTCTTCGAGGGCTTTTATCTCAGTGGCAACGGTTGGTGGGGAGAATTGCTGACAAATTTCTTCGGTCAGGTGTTGCCAGTGCTGCTGGTCTTGGGCAATTTCATCATAAAAAAGGTCATCCTGTTGATGGACTTGCCAATGACGATAGGCCTGGAGCAGCTTCGGGTAAAGATGTTTGCGCATATTGCTTAAATTGGCGATATAGAAGTGAATGGCAGCCTTATTCTGACGCTGCATCAGATTCGGCAGGGTAGAGAGGGCATCGGCATAGTGATCGCGAACAGCACGCAACATCAATTCGGTTCTGGCCAGAGGGATATTGATGATCAGGTCCTCCCACTGTGGTCCAAGTAGCCTGCCTGCCATGATCTCACCAACTTCATGGTCAAGGACGGTCTGTAGCTCTGTCTCTGTCATACGTTCGAGCGCCTCGATGGCGTTATCAGCGAAACCATATTCCTGCAGGGACAACACCAGGGCTGATTTATCTTTATGCCAGCCAGCCTCTTCGCTCTTTTCCCACAAAAAGCGTTTTAGCGATTCACGACGTATGTAGATTGTTTTGTCGCTTGACATGGCCGGAGGCGCGCTCAGGTCGCGGGCATATTCCTCGGCCGAGACCAGTATCTGGTAATCTTCTACCAGCTCTCGCCGCTCCAGGCGGGCCAGGAAAAAATGGGCCTTGGCCTGATAGCCCAGACCGCCGCTATAGACCAGTTTTTCCTGATTCAGTGCGGCATTGATGTTGGCGTTGTCATAGGGGTCAAATTGTGTCTGGTTAATGGTCAGGGGTTCATAGTGATCGGCTTCCATCTCACCCCAAAGCGCCTCGCGCTCCCGTAGCCAGTTACCGACGTCTTCCTTGGAAAGAGGGGAGCCGAAGGGGTAGCGATTTTCCCAGCGATAATATTCACGCATTTTCATCAAATATATGCACAGTGTATAGTCACCCGCATGATGGGCATCCGAGATATGACAGTTTTTTTGTACTGTCGCCTGTAACTGGGCAAGTGAGTTGTTCATAACGACAATGATACCCGTTGTTGTTAAAGAGGTGTGGCGTGTCTGTATCCAAACACATTAACCTAGCAAAATACTATACTAATTATGCTAGCATGAGGATAAAATTCCTGCTAGTGTGACGCCTTCTATGGCAACAATTAACTTTAATAAACTGTAGTAACTTATTGATAAGAGGCATATTTAAAGTGCGAGTAAAAAGTAAGTGGAGCAAAAAGGACAAGACGCATAGTGTAGAAGAAATTGGCGGTGCGCTGGCATTTATCGCCTGGCGTATAGGACAAAATATCCTACTGTCGATGGAAAATAACGATTACCAGACGGATACCCAGTTACAACGCCTGAATATTATTGAAGAATTGTTGGCTTTTACCATCCATATTATTGACCGTATGACCATTGAGAGATTTTCTGATGAAGACCGGCAACGTTTTATGACTGAGCTGGTCATGAAGACCGCCAAACATATGGAAGATAACAAGCGGGATATCATTGGACCTGGTGAGTACAAGCAGTCGTATATTGATCTTGTCAATCAACGCATGAATGACTATGCCGATTTTAATTATGATGAGGAAAGCGGCGGTCCCAGTTTTCCCATGAGGCGCTTTTTTGGCGATCGTGTCGCCGTGCAAATGGGTGAAAAAAACCGCAAATGGGTGGCAGACCAGATGATTGAAGTCGAGGCACCTGAAATTCTAGATGCGCTGAAAAAAGCCGTACCGAATCTTTTTATGTAATCAATTCGCTTTAATTACAGTCGCACAAAAAAAACGGCCCGCAGGCCGTTTTTTTATTTTGGTCAAAACAGCGGGTTTACTTAACCCACGCTTTGAAGTTGTCAGCATTGCGAGCCTGACCGTCTTCGTAACCGGCGCTGTAGGCATCAGTCACGCGTTGTTCTTCACGCTCTGGGTTATGTACATAACCACCTTGCCAACCTTGGATGTATTCTGGGTCAACACCCGCTTTTTCCATTGTATCAACTGCGTTGTAGTAGACCTTCATTTCTGCTGCATTCATGGTTTATCTCCTCTGTATACAGATTTAAACTTTCAAAACGTTACCAATATTGGGTCTGCCAGTACCCCTCGGGGCGACAGGGCAGTCCCAGAATCCTGTCTATCGGTTCGTATTCATCGAGAGCATGAACCCGAGCCCGCAAAATGGCCGCAGAATATAGCAAAGAATCGGCCACAGGTCTTGCTCTGTGACGGCAAATTTCCTGGTCTGCAGTCATTGCGTTTGTCTAATTCCCTTTTTCGGGAGGTGCAGACAAATCGCTGCTTTTTCAAGCCAAGGGAGTATATATAAGGCTCTCGGCTGCCAATATATCCCCATAGAGGTGTAAGCCATGTAAAATACGTGGCTATTTCCCTAATACCCGACTGTCTTGATTGGGATATACTACGGCCGTATTATAGCCAGCGATTTAGAATTTGCTAATACTCGAAACTAGTTTGGAGCCTAATATGTCAGATTTACCCGAGATGGACATGGATTTTACCAGCGGCATGGCCGCCTTTGAGGCCAAGCACTTTGGTCGTGCCATTCAATACCTGAGCCCCTTCGCGGAACAGGGTGTTGCCGAGGCTCAGCACCGCCTGGCGATTATGTTTCAGAATGGTTTGGGGGTTGCTCCGAACCCCAAAGAAGGCCTGAAGTGGATGAAGGCCGCCGCCGAGCAGGGTTACCCGATTGCCCAACATGGCCTGGGATTTATGTATCTCGAAGGTGAATGTGTAGAACAGAACAGCGTGGAGGCTGCCAGGTGGTTCAGAATGGCGGCCGAAAACGGACTGGCCGGTTCGCAAACTACGCTGGCACAGATGTATGAGACCGGTAATGGCGTGGAGAAGGACCCGGAAGAGGCCAAGAAATGGTATGCCAGGGCCGGATTTTAAAAACTTTTACTGCAAAGACGCAAAGGTCGCCAGGCGGGATGAATCACCTGTATCGGCGACGTTGTGTCGCTCGTTAAATCAAGATACTCAAGAGTAAGGAAATTGAATGCGTCCCGGACATTTACAGCGAGTCCTAGATAAGGAATTTTTAAGCACCGAAGCTGGCCACCACACCCCCGTGATGCTCTGGGGGGCGCCTGGCGTCGGCAAATCACAAATGGTGGCACAGGTTGCCGCTGGCCATGGCGTTCCGCTGATCGACATTCGGCTCTCGCAAATGGAGCCTAGCGACCTGCGCGGCATCCCGTTTAAGAACGGCGATAGTGTCGAGTGGGCTATTCCTGCCATGCTGCCCAATGCGGCGCGACATGGCCAGTCGGGGATTCTGTTTCTCGATGAAATAACCTCGGCGCCACCGAGTGTGTCGGCGGCGGCCTATCAGTTAATCCTGGACCGTCGCCTCGGCAATTACGAAGTACCGACGGGCTGGGCCATTTTTGCCGCGGGTAATCGACAGGGTGATCGTGGCGTCACCTATACCATGCCGGCACCACTGGCGAATCGCTTCTCCCACTTTGACGTCGACATTAATGTCGACGACTGGGTAGCCTGGGCCTATAAGAACAACATCGATGATCGGATTATTGCCTTTGTGCGTTTTCGTCCCGAGTTGTTGTTTGATTTTGATCCAGCACACAATCCGGTGGCGTTTCCCTCGCCACGCTCCTGGGAGTTTGCTCACCGTGGTCTGCAAAAGTTTCATCAGCAACCGGACCTGTTACTCGACACCCTGCAGGCCTGTGTGGGTCCCGCGGCAGGTATTGAGTTGCATGCCTTCGTTAGTAACCTGGATCAGTTGCCGGATATCGATGCGATTATTGCGGGCGAAGAAGTTGGCGTACCCACCGAGATCGATTTGCAATACGCCGTGGCCTCATCGCTGGTCGGGCGTGCCATTCGTGCCAAGGACAGTGATAACGCCGCTACGGTCATTGGAAATATTCTGAAATATGCCAGTCGTTTTCCACAACGGGAAATGGGTGTCATGCTGGTCTCGGATATGCACCGCGCCGTCGGCGAATTGTTATTCACCGTGCCCGAATTTTCTCAGTGGTCTAATGCCATCGCGGATATAATGTTGTATGAAGGTTAATGAAAATTAATTAACGCAAAGGCACGAAGACGCAAAGGTTTTTTATAATTTTAAGCGCGAAGAAGTAAAAATGTTGATTACGCATTGTGACTTTTTAGAATTTTCTTTTATTTCTTTGCGCCATCGCGTCTTTGCGTTGAAATCTATTCATGTCTGATCAAGACGCAATCGAAACCAAACTGGCCGCCGCGCGTACGCGGCTGATTATCGACAAACCGTTTCTCGGTGCGTTAGTCCTGCGGCTGCCCCTGAAAAAGGCCGACCCCGCCTGGTGCAAGACGACAGCGACCGATGCCAAAAACTTTTTTTACAACGCCGACTACATCGACGCGCTCAATTTAAGCCAGACTGAATTTATTCTTGCCCATGAAGCGCTGCATTGCGCGCTGTCGCATTTCGCCCGCCGCGAACATCGCATTAAACACCGCTGGGATATTGCCTGCGATTATGCCATTAATCCTATTTTAAAAAAGGATGGCCTCACGCCACCGCCGGGCGCTCTGATCGAATTCAGTTATGAAGGTATGACAGCCGAAGAGATTTATCCCTATATTAAGGATAATGACGACTCGGAGACGCTGGATCAGCATATGTATGATGACAACAGCGAAGGCAAGTCAGAGCAGAGTAAGGCCAAGCCTAACGATAATCCTGACGACCCCCAGGAGAATAAGGCCGAGAATCGACCACCGGAAGAGAGTGACGGTCAATCCGGTAATGATGAGAAACCTGATGAACGCGGCCGGGATCAGGAGTCCTCGGCGGATTCTGAAGCGAAGGATGGCGTACCACCACCGGCACCACTGACACCGCAGGAAAAAGAGTCGCTGAGTGTACAATGGCAACAACGCATGGCGGGTGCCGCCCAGACAGCGATGCAGGCGGGCAAACTGGGTGCCGACATGGCACGGCTGGTAGATTTTTTACTGCAACCACAATTACCATGGCGCATGTTGCTGGCGCGTTATATGACACAGGTGGCGCGTGATGACTATAGTTATACGCGACCCTCAACGCGCCGTGGCGACCCGGCAGTGTTTCCAAGTTTGCGTAGTGCTCAGCTGGACATCGTGGTCGCGCTGGATACCAGTGGCTCGATCAGCGAAACAGAAATGAGTGAATTCATTTCTGAGATTGATGCCATTAAAGGTCAGATGCGCGCCCGTGTTACGTTACAGGCCTGTGATGCCGAACTGGCTAAAGACGGTCCCTGGTTGTACGAGGCCTGGGAGACTTTTGAATTGCCTAAAAAGCTGGGTGGTGGCGGAGGAACCCGTTTTGTGCCGGTGTTTGACTGGGCCGAACGACAGGACAGGGCGCCTGACTTGCTCATTTATTTCACGGATGCTGAAGGTGAATTTCCCAAAGTGCCGCCGAACTTTCCGGTACTCTGGTTGGTGAAAGGCAAACATCCCGTACCCTGGGGACAACGAGTTCAGTTAAACTGATTTTTTGAACCACAGAGGTTACTGAAGTACAAGGCGTTTTAAAAGAGGCATCATGACACGGTTTTTTGTGATTTAGTCATATCGATGTCATATTGAGTAACAAGTACGGAATTGTTTTCAGTTAGTTTTTATCTTTGTACCTCTGCGGTAAACTTTATTTGACTATATTTATGAGCCAGTTATCCAGTGAAGACAGTTTTCGCCTGAATGTTTTGTTAAATCAAAACCTGCAGGCCGTGCGAATTGATGAAGGTAAAATGGTTGTCCATGCGCTAACCGATAAAGGTGAGGCCAGGATACCACTCAATCCCAATCTGCGTGATGACGCCTATGTCCGTCACGTCAAAGAATTGTTATCGACTCATGTCCTGGGAACAGCAGGGGGTTACCCGGTATTTCTCAAGCGCTGGACTCGGATGGGGCAGGCGCGCGATACCAGTCTGGAAGGCCTGCTTAAATTAGGTGAACCCGAGGCTGTGGTCGCGGTGGTTCACGCCCCAGGCTTGAGTGATGAGCTGGCGCGGCGCGCCTGGTGGGCAATGCCCAGTACCGATAACGCCCGTCGTATGCTGGAAAAAAAGGCCATCGTGACGGGTGAGATGGGTAAGGTGTTGGCCGAATTTTTGGTGGAGTTCTTACCCTTTGAGGAAAATCCTGCGGATATTATTCAAAGCGTACGCTTGGTATTGCAACCGGGTTTAATCGATGACACTGTGCGACAGGAGCTGTGGAAACGCGGCCAGCGCAAAACTGTTTTTCGTGTCGGCTTTTTGCTGACTAGCCCTGATGACATTCCGGAAACGACAACCCCGCATCCGCTGCACATGCAGTATGAAGCCGTTCTGGATGATCTCGCCAGGGAAAATGTTCTCGCGGCACACCTGCTAAAATTGCTGAGTCCATCAGGGCAGCAATTTTTAAAAACCGTGCAGGAGGTTATGAAAAAACCCAGCAACCAGGATATGGTCGTTTCACTCTTGCAGGCAGTGCAGAATTATTTTTATGCGGTACGCCCTGATGATATTGCGCGACGTGAAATACAAGCAGTTCTACAATGTGCGCAAGAACTGTGCAAGTCCAGTTCCGCTGCATCAGTACAACAGGTGGTAGATGTTGCCCCGGAGCTACAACCGCAGCTTGAGGCGATGTTGGCGATGTCATTAATGGGTGAGCCGTTAGTCGACCCTATTTTTAAATCCACCAATATGCTGGGCAGTGTCATGCGTAAAAAGCTCGAGCCGATCAGCCTGCCGATGATTGAACTCTGCGAAACTCTCTGCAAGGTTAATCGTTAGTGTCTGGGCTGGTTAATAAACTGGTGGTAAGTCTGTCAGTGGAAATTCCTCATGAGGCGCTTGAAAGCCAGTCACCGGTATCGGCGGTTGTTATTGCCGAACAACTGGCGGAACAAGTCATGGCCTATGAGAATGCACATCCAATGGGCTATTTTGCCGCGCTGGATTACTACCAGCAACAAGGCGTTATCGATAGTGATTTGCTGAATGCCTTACAGGGGATAAGCTGGTTGTCATGCAGCATGGCTCAGGAAGAAGTCAAAATACGCCTGCGGCCGGTATTTTCGTCAATCAAGTTTGAGTCGGTGCAATCACCGTTAAACAGCTTGCCGTCAGTTCGCCCCAATAATGCTAATGCCCTGCAAAATCTTATTGAACATTACACCGCCGATAAAGTGAAGCTCACGTTTACCGCCAGCATGATTCGAAAACCTGAGCAGGAAGAAACCACCGAGGCGTACGCAAGACACGTCATTGGCAAATGGTTGCGCGATCACTTCGCCAGTTTTGAAATTAAATCTATTAAGAAAGTCGATTAAGAGGAGTGGTTATGTCAAAAGTTGTCATGTATTACAGTCCCTCGTGTCCCTATTGTGCAGGTGCCGAGGCACTGTTGAAGAAAAAAGGTGTGACGTTCGAGAAGCTGGACGTCGATGCCGACCCTGGTCTGTGGGATTATGTCTATGACACCCTTGATCGGGAGACGGTGCCACAGATAATTATTGGCGACCGACATGTGGGGGGCTATGACGATCTGGCCGAGCTGGATGCGATGGGTGAGTTGGATGACTTGTTAACGGCGGATGACCAGGGGTATTAGTAACAGGTGGAGTGTAGCCGTCTCATGAGGTCATGAGCAATGTTAGCGCTATTTTCGGAGATTCATCTCTGATGACTTGACGACCGATCAGCAAGTACCCCCCTGGGAGAATTAAACCGGCATGCTGCCATGAGAGTGTTATCATGATGCAGACAGGCAGCCAAAACCATTGTCATTCGGGACGAACAATGACCTCAGCTGAGTGTGGCAAGATTAGAGGTGAACGTTGGCTAAATTCGTCTCGCCCGGTGTAGAATGTCAAGGGATTATCTATTCAGGCAGGAGGCAACGGAATGTACACCCATCCAAAAATTAATTACCTCGAATTTCCGGCGAAGAATATCGATACGACCAAAACCTTTTTCAGCCAGGTCTTTGACTGGTCATTTGTCGATTATGGGCCAGACTACACGGCCTTTTCAAATGCGGGTATTGATGGGGGCTTCTTTAAAGCCAATGTCTCCTGTTCCACCGAGCGGGGTAGTGCCCTGGTCGTTTTTTATAGCCAGGATCTGGAACAGACACAGGCGAGGGTGGAGGCCGGAGGTGGTGCGATTATCAAGCACATCTACCCCTTTCCCGGTGGTCGGCGGTTTCATTTTGCAGACCCGAATGGTAATGAATTCGCGGTCTGGTCGGATATGAATGTCTATCAGGAGGCGTGAATTAGACCAAATGTTGTTTCAGGAATGCTTAGTGTGATGCCGGTCATGGTTTGTCGTTATAACACTCGTCCATTATTGCTCACGAAGCAAGTATCGTGACTACAATTTTTTACTCCATCATGATGAGAGAGGTAAGCCGTTGGCAGTGATGATATTGAAGCTTGAAGTAAAGAAAATCAGCTTACTATTCGGGATTGCATTAATTCTCATGCCACTAATGCTGCGGGCTGAGGAGAATTATAATAAAACCGATGATCAAAAAATGTCGGCACTCGATCAGCGTGTTCTGATGGAGCGTAAAACACGATATCAGGCATTTGTTATTACTCCACATAAACCAAACTACATACTACCCATTGCCTATAATACCAGACCCAATAATCTACCCGTCGATATCGCTCGTGATGGTAAATTGGATCGTACTGAGGTCAAATTCCAGTTCAGTATGAAGTTTCCGATGGTAGAAAACCTGTTCGGTGAGGAGGGTGCGCTTTATTTTGCGTATACAAATTTGTCATTCTGGCAGGCCTATAACGCGAATGCCTCGAGCCCCTTCCGCGAGACAGTGCATGAGCCCGAATTATTTCTGGTCTTTCCTAACGACTGGAAGATCCTGGGCATGAAAAATCGTCTGATACAATTGGGGATAGTACATCAGTCAAATGGTCGCTCGGCAGCGCTGTCACGTAGCTGGAATCGTATCTATGCCGATTTTATTTTTCAGTATAAAGATTTCTATTTAAGTCTAAAACCCTGGTATCGCCTCAAAGGTACAACTCCGGGTGTGGAGGACAACCCGGATATTGAGAAGTATCTTGGTCATGGCGAGATCAGGGCCGTCTATGTCAGCGGCGAAAATACATATAGCTTGATGGTACGCAACAACCTTTCGACGCCAAACTATGGTGCCTTAGAGCTTAACTGGAGCTTTCCTATGAGTCGGCGCGTAAAGTGGTTTTTTCAGTACTTCAATGGCTATGGTGAAAGCCTGATTGACTACAATGCCCGGGTTAATCGCTTTGGTCTGGGAATTGCCTTTACCGACTGGTTATAGCAGCAAGGCCCTCCTTACGATTGTTGGCAAAGCCTAGCCAGAATACTTTCGCGGCTTTGATTTTGTTGTGGCGAATCCTAAAAGTTTTTCTTGCACCTTAATATACTGACAAATAACAGGTTTCTATAATACGTCGTTGTCATTCTGCTAATGACCTGGTTAATTATCGCTTGTTGTCTCTATTATTATGACCTAGGATAATGGATACACTTATTGAACAGGATGTTTACCTTGAGCAAAGCCAATGCCGAGCGGAGGAGTGTAGGTCCACATGAGACCTTTATCAGTCAGGATCTACTGGCCGATTATACTTCTGTGCGTAACAAATCTGAATCGCTATGCGCGTCCTTAGAGACTGATGACTTCCAGATACAGACCATGCCGGATGTGAGTCCGACTAAGTGGCATCTGGCGCATGTCACCTGGTTTTATGAAACGTTTTTGTTGCAACCTTATCTGACGGGTTATCGACCGTTTCATCCACGGTACGCACAACTGTTCAATTCGTATTATGAGACGGTCGGGACCTTTCACCCTCGGCCGCAACGAGGACTGCTTAACCGCCCCACGGTCAAGGAGGTCTTCGCCTATCGTGCCTATGTCGATGAGCATATGCAGCAACTATTAAGCCGCGATCAACATAAAGACCGTGACGAGATAGTGTTACGTACGCGTGTTGGTATTAACCATGAACAGCAGCATCAGGAGTTAATGCTGACGGATATCAAGCATGTCTTTGCAAACAATCCGCTACAGCCGACGTATCAGCAACACAACATTCCCATGGTCGAGCAGGCAGCCATACTGCAATGGTTATCGCACCCCGGTGGTCTGTTAAGCGTGGGTAACGATGGCGGGGCATTTTGCTATGACAATGAAATGCCGCCATATCAAACGTTTGTCGCGCCGTTTAAGATCGCTTCGCGCCTGGTGACTAATAGTGAATATCTCGAATTTATCAATGATCGCGGCTATGAATCTGTCGCGCTATGGCTATCGGATGCCTGGACTAGCGTTAGGCAGCAACAGTGGCGCGCGCCATTATATTGGCAACAGCACGATAACGAGTGGTGGCACATGACCTTAAATGGCATGCAACCGGTCGACTTGGACGCCCCGGTCTGCCATATCAGTTTTTATGAGGCCGATGCCTATGCCCGTTGGTGCGGCAAGCGTCTGCCCAGTGAGGAGGAGTGGGAGGTCATCGCCAGAGAACAGCCTATTGAAGGAAATCTTCGTGATCGCGGTCACCTGCAACCTGTCGCCGGTAAAATATCCCCTGAGATCCAGCAATTATATGGTGACGTCTGGGAATGGACCCAGAGTCCCTATCGGTCATATCCAGGCTTCAGACCACTGGCGGGATCGCTGGGAGAATACAATGGCAAGTTTATGTGCAGCCAGTTTGTCCTGCGTGGTGGTTCCTGTGTGACACCGCTTGACCATATCCGTCCCACGTATCGCAATTTCTTTTATCCAGGTGATCGCTGGCAGTTTAGTGGTCTCCGTCTGGCGGAGGATGGCTAATGCAAACCGCATTAAAGCAAAACGTACAGTTCACTGACTATCATCCTGCACCGGCCGATTTTTTCGCCGAGGTGATGGTCGGTCTGGCGCAACAGCCCAGGGCGATTCCACCCAAGTTTTTTTATGATGCACCGGGTTCACAGTTATTCGATAGAATCTGTGAACTGGATGAATACTATCCGACGCGCACCGAGATGCAAATTCTCCGTACACATGCCGAGGAGATAGCCAGTCTTATCGGTGAAAAGAGTTTTATTATTGAACCGGGTAGTGGCAGCAGTACCAAGGTGAGGTTATTGCTGGATGATCTCAAACCGCACACCTACATGCCCATGGATATCTCCAAACAACATTTGCTTCAGGCGGCCCAGACGCTGGCCGCTGAATATCCCTGGTTAGACATCCATGCGGCCTGCGCCGATTTTACCACGGAACTGGTCATTCCTGATTCTGCCGTGGATACCAACCGAGTCGCCTTTTTCCCCGGTTCCAGCATTGGTAACTTTGAGCCACGCGCAGCGAGGCATTTCCTACGCCATTTGGGACAGACACTGGGCAACGGCGGTGGTCTTCTGATTGGCGTTGACCTTAAAAAGCCAGCCGGGGTCCTGCATGCGGCCTATAACGATCGCCAGGGCATCACAGCGGCGTTTAACCGGAACCTGATGACACGAATTAATCATGAACTGGCGGCAGATTTCAAACTCGATTTATTTGATCACTATGCCTTTTATAACCCCCAGCAGGGCCGCGTTGAAATGCACCTGGTCAGTACACAGGCGCAAATGGTCAGTATTGGTGAAGCGGCATTTCATTTTGAGCGTGGCGAGAGCATTCATACGGAGTGCTCCTATAAATATTCGATAGCAGAATTCCAGGCACTGGCCGAGAGCGCCGGTTTTAAAGCGATAAAGGTCTGGACCGATATCGAGCAGTTATTCAGCGTTCATTATTTTGAATACCAGAGATGATCAGTAGTAGTGCCTCAGCCCTGTTCGTGTAGCTTACAGGGACCACGATATTCTTCAGGGACATTTGAGGGGCACTGGCCACACATCTCATTTCCAGGCACGGCAAAGTCGATCTTGCGCGGATAGGGCAGATCCAGGCCATTCATGATAGCGACAAAATCCTCCAGGCGCTTGTTGTCGTTGAGTCGGGGATTACGCACCTTCTCCTGGGCAATGCTGGAAATAAACCTTCCTTCATAATCATGGCCGGGGTAGACCAGGGTTTCATTGGGCAGGCTGAATAATTTCTCCTGAATGCTGTGATAGAGCGTCGCGGCATCGCCAGACTGGAAGTCAGTGCGGCCACAGGCCTCGATCAGCAGGGCGTCACCGCTAAACAGCATTTTCTGGGTACCGTTGTCTAATAAATAAGCATGATGATGGGAGGTATGACCAGGCGTGAATAGTGGAGACAGCTCAATCGTCCCCATTTTGAATAGCTGGCCTTCGGCGATACCGATATCGGCACACTCCGGCTTTTCGATGGCGGGATACGCCACCTGGCAGCCTGTACGTTCGCGCAACACGCGCGCCCCGGTCAGGTGGTCGGCATGATGATGGGTGTCAAGGGTATACACCAGTTTCAGGTCTAATTGTTGCAACACATCAAGGTCGCGTTGCACGGTATCGAGCACAGGGTCGATTAATAGTGCCTGACGTGTCTCGGGGCAGGCCAATAAATAGGTATACGTGCTGGAGTCGGGTTCGAACAACTGCTGGAATATCATGAATTCTCCTTATGCAATATCATTGATTAGCGTAATGCTTCCGTGAGGCTAACGTCAGGTTGGTTAACCATGTGTCGATATCGTTGTGATCGGTACACTGTTTTATCATTTATCAAGCGCACTGGCCAGTCGTTCACAGAGCGTCTTCAGTACCAGTATTCGCGCAAAATGTTTATCATTGGCAGGCTCCAGTGACCACTCGCAAAATTCAGTACTGGTACGAATGACCATTTCATTGACCGCCGCCTTATACTGGGCCCATTTGTCGCGGTTGTGCCAATTGTTCTTGATACTCATCAGGTCGGGCCTAAGTAAGTTATTGAAAACAAAAAATAAAGGTTGATATTGGCTGGTTATTTTGTCTTAAACGGTTTATTTTAACTGCATAATCGTTGCGCTACTGGGAGAAACTGGCTTTGGCTAGAATTGTGTCTAATACGAAATCATCTGTCTTTGGACTTACGACGAAAAGCCTGTCAATTCAATATGCCTGACCTCAAGTTTAAAATCGTAGTGTTAGCATTCTCAGCCTTGTTATTCTCTATTTTTATACTGGTTGGTATGTATCCATATCATCCGAATGGCTATGTGGGCTGGCTGGTTTTGTATGTTGTCTCTCTGCCATTAGTGATTATTTTAGAAATACTTGGTGATAAACTATTTAACCAAAAAATTTTAAATAATATTGGCCTTATCGTGAGGATAATCTACGGTGTGGTAGCCCTAGGAATTTTTCTGCTTTTATCAAGTTCAAGTCTGTTATGGTTGATGCCCTATTTTGAAAAGTGGGGCTCCTGATAACTCGTTTATTTCGCGGGTATTTTCCACGCGCAAGTTCACCGTGCAAATAAGCGTTTGCCATTTTTCTCGCAAGTTATTTTATTACTATTATGTTATGCCTGTATTTTGCCCCTGATAATTCTATAATTACTGATAAGATGAATGAACCAATCCAGAATATCCAGTCCCCATGCGTTCGTCGTTGCTGTCTCGATGATGATGATATTTGCCTGGGTTGTCATCGGTCCATTACAGAAATCATGGGCTGGAATGAAGCTGATGAAGCAGAAAGACAAAGAATTCTGCAAAGGTGCCGTGTTCGACAACAACAGCGCCGGGAGCAGGGCAAAGAGTGGTACGAATGATCACACTTTATACCATGGGCAGTGATAGTCCGAACATTAGAAAAGTCACCATTATACTGAATGAGCTCGACTTACCGTTTAGCATCCAGCATGTGCAAAAGCATGCGGATAACGAATCAGACAACGAGTTTCTCAGGGTCAACCCCAATGGCACGGTGCCGGCGATTTATGATCCTGAGACGGATACGGCGTTGTTCGAGTCGGGTGCCATCCTGTACTACCTTGCCCACAAGTCCCGGCAGTTATTGCCAGATGAGCCGAAGCCCCGCGCCGAGGTGATGAAATGGTTGATGTTTGAGTCGGCCAACATGGGTCCGGTCATGGGTGAGCTATACTACTATATATTGGCAGGTGATGACCTGCCCGAGCACTACCTGCAGCGATATAAAGACAAGGTCGCTAACTTTTGTGCCATTATCGAGCGGCGGCTTGAAGGTCGTGACTACCTTGGTGATGTATATTCCATTGCTGATATCGTGTTGTATCCCTGGACGATTATCCTGGAGGATATGGCGGACATTCTACTAAGTGATTATCCTAACCTGGAAAAATGGGCGGCGAGAATTGACCAGCGGCCCTCTACCCAGAGCACGTAGTAGTAGTGACATGACTGGTATCACTCTATGGCCGATTAATTTTTAGCTGGAGTAAGGTATGTTAGTGACATTTACCACGGAGGCCTACGCAGACATCACCATGTTTGGTGATGTGGCACTGAGTATGCTTAAGATGATGGGCCATCGTCCTATTGTCCCCGGTGCCATACTGGCCGAAGATGTACCTGAAGCCCTGTCTCGATTAAAGGCGGCCTTACCCGCAGATGAAATACCGGTGGATGAAGATGAAGATGAAGATGAAGATGAACCCGGAGTCAGCGTGTCGCACCGAGCGTTGCCACTGATTGAGCTTCTGACGGCGGCTGCAAATGCTAAGGTTAACGTGATGTGGGAATAACGATGACACTGATAGAGTTAAGACGGCGAATTGCCGTGGACGTCGAACATCGAAGGTCATAAGGATAAGCGCAATGAAAAGGATCTTAACAAGTCTAGCACTCATGTTTTTCACCACTTTTACCGCACAGGCACAAATGGCTGATGGCATGATGAAGAATAATGGCCGGGGTAACCAGTCCGCCTCGGCGGTACCGCCAAACTCCGGTGAGGGGATTTTTCGCCGTAACTGTGCAAGTTGTCATTTCAATGGTGGCAATGTCATGAACCCCAACTTACCTGTTCAGGCGTCGAGTAAGCTGTCGGACTATAAAACCTTCCTGATTTTTGTGCGGCATCCCACGGGTCCGAATGGAGAAGGCGGCGCGATGCCGGCCTTTTCAGAATCCAGACTGTCAGACCGGCAGTTGCTGGTGCTATATAAATACGTTGCGGCTCGCTATGGAGTACCTAAACCTTAGTAATGGAGATTTGTAAAGGCTATTCATCGTTGGCGCTGAAGATGATATTGCCAATTTTAAAGCGCTGCCAGCGCGGAGATAGCGTTGAGAACTGTTTATTTTCCACCAGTGCTTTAAGCTTTTCGTCGGGCCAGCGTCCTTTGTTTGTCATATAAATGCTTTTCCACGACTTGCCGACCTGATACCAGAGTCTTGCATAGCCGCCATGCTGGACATGATCTTCAAGGGCGATATATTCAGCGGGTGCCGCGCCATCCAGGTCTACCTGAATCAAATAATAGTGTTTGTTGACGGCACTATAGTGTCTGGATGTATTGGCCTGTTTTAACAACAGCTGCATAAGTTCTGGCGGAATGTTCAGATTAGTCGGTGAGGTCGTCATCCTCGCGCGGAGGGCTTTCGCGGTGATATCGTGTTGTACAGTGGTTTGTCTTGTATAAACGGCATCGATACCTTTTGCCAGTTGCGGATTGGTGTCTTTAATTTTGGTCTTGAGGGATTGCAGCGCAAGGTATCCCGGTCGCGCGAGGTTTCTGGAAAAGTAATAAATATCCAGGTTGCTGAGTGTATTTTTACCGGACTCGATACGCGCCATTTGACTGCTGACCACAATTTTACGAAAGTCGAGCAATGGCGAGTTGATCAAAATGGCGCTAACCAATACCACGATACTCATGACAATATTGACCTGGCTGAGGGTACCGATCCAGGCATCGCGTTTTTTAATGATCCCCCAGACGTAGCCAAAAATAAATAACGCCAGCAAGCTACAGACAAGGACTCCCCAGCAACGACCAAGGGACCAGCCGTATTGGCTAATCCGTAAATAAAGACCATAGGCGGCAATCAGGACGTAGAGGGGTAGGACCGCGATACCAATATAGATAAAACGATGCAGGGCAAGAGAATAAGGAATGATATCACTCTTGTCCTGATAGACCGTATTAACGAAGAACAGGATGATCGCCAGTAACCACAGTACCATGATGGAGCCTGTGCCGGTTTTCCATAACAATTCCAGTCCGCTCGTCAGTAACGCCGCCAGGAAAAGCAGGGCGACAAAAATGACCAGTGGTAACAGGTACTTGATCAGCGCCTGCAGGAGTTTGGCAATCATGTCGATGACCGAGGTCATGTTGCGGAAGATAAAAATGGCGACACCGCCCGCGATGCTGATGGCGGGAAAATAAAACCAGGCCTGGGTAAAGGTATAGATAAAGAATTTTATCTTGATGCTCTCGAACAGACCGGCCAGTAGCATGAGTATGCCCCAGAAAATGGCACAGAATATCGTTGCCAGGCCGAGAATGAGAAAGTTGCGCCAGGAGAGTCTAAACAACGCGTTATAACTGACAGGTTCATTACTGGCGCGTTGCTGGATGTACATTAAGGCTTTAAAACAGGCAATACCAACGGTTAAGGCAAAGGGGGCCAATAGATTAAAAGAATGAATTATGGTGGCAGGTTTCTGCTGATAGCCGGTATAGGCAGCCACCAGTGCAAGGCAGAGACCAAAGAGCGCTAACCACTTGCTCAGGTCACGAAGATTATCGCTCCAGGCTGACAGCATGGCCATTACAGGTAGACTAATCACCAGACTCATGGCGACATTCAGGCTGACCTCGTCGGTCGATGGCCAAAACTTATATTGAATGGACTTATACAGTGCGAGTAGCAGTAGTCCCTGTAGTAAAGCAATCGCTATAATCAGCTGCTTCGGGATGATTTTTTCCATACGCTCGACCCCTCTATTTATTATTTTTGTGTATCGCCGGATAGCCCTAGTGTTTGATATGCGCTGCTGCATGTCAAATGGGATATTAGGTAGATAATCTGCAGATGTGCGTGAAGACCTGTTACTTCTGAGTGTATGCTGACGGGACTTGAAATATCTCTGACATTATGGCGCAAGGGACTGTATCTATGTCAAAATGTATCTTTCGATATCAGAATATCAAAGTCTGGAGTAGCGCTGATGTATAACACCTTTAAACCCGAACAACCCATGAGCTTGATGGATTTTGTTCGTGCCGCCAAGTCCTGCATCCAGGAAATCACTCCGAAAGCGCTGGTCGACAAGCTAAATAATAAGGAAGACCTGTTGTTGATCGACGTACGTGAGCATGGCGAGTATGAAAATGGTCACATTCAAGGGGCTCATCTGGTACCGCGCGGCATTCTTGAACCCGCCGCCGACCCGGCCTATCCCAAGCACCTGCCGGAACTGGCCGCAGCCCGTGACCGTCAGGTCGTGGTCTACTGTGCGACCAGTGGCCGTTCCGCGATGGCCTGTGCCGTATTACAGATGATGGGCTTCAATAATGTCCTCAACCTCGATGGTGGTTATGCCCGCTGGGTTAAGGATGGCATGCCGGAAGTACATGAAGCCACATACTAGCTAAACACCCATTGCAAGGATCGCGGTAAATGCGATCGATTGGAATGGGCGACGGCGACCTGTCCACCGGATAACACCAATCAGGACGTTATCAGGTTTCGAAATTCCCCAGCCAGCTGTTCCTGTTCGTCAATTGCTCCTCGGTCAGCTGATCAGCAACGACGAAATAACACGTTGTCTCTGGCGGTGCCGCCAGAGTGATCCTGAACTCCATTAATTCATCACGGCGAAAGGCGTGCAGGGTGATGGTGTCCCCCGCCTGGTACATACCGAGAACCTTTTCAAAACTGCTCTTTTCGATCTTCAGGCCGTTGACGGCAATACCTATATCATCGGCCGCAACACCGGCCTTTTGCGCCGGACCGTGATCGAGGACATTGCTAAAGCGGACGCCACCTTCCGCCGCAGCGGAGTTGGTGCCAAACCACGGCGCCGGGGTCTTGCCATTATTGGCCGGTGGGGTACCACCCTTGTCAGTACTGGAGTCGGCAGCACGTTGTTTAAACTGGATACCGAGATCGGTAAATAACTCTGCCAGAGGTAAGTCCTGGGTGCCATAGAGATAGTTGTTAAAGAAGTCGTTTAAATTTATTCCCGCGATGTCACTGGCAATTTTTTCAATCGCTCCTTCGGGGACGCCAATATTCTTTGCACCATACTCCTGCCACAAATGATGCATAACATCATCCAGAGATTTTTCGGCGTGTGTCTGCCGCCGAATCGTGAGATCCAGGGCGCAGGCAATTAATGAACCCTTGGTGTAATAACTAACAATCGCATTGGGTGCATTTTCATCCTGTTTATAAAATTTAGTCCAGGCATCAAAGCTGGAATCGGCGACACTCTGTTTGCGCCGGCCACTATTTCTAAACACACGTGTGCAGATTTCACCAAACATTTTTAAATAAGTCTTGAGATCAATTGCGCCACAACGCAGCATACCGAGGTCGTCATAGTATGAGGTGATACCTTCAAAGGCCCACAGCTGACGGGTGTAGCTTTCCTTCGATAGATCATAGGGCAGAAATCCGGCGGGTTTTATACGCTTGATGTTCCAGGTATGAAAGTATTCGTGTGAACATAGACCGAGAAAAGTCAGATAATCGTCGGAGGCCTTGCTCTTATGTTTGAGCGGCAGGCTATCACGACTACAAATTAAAGCCGTGCTACTACGATGCTCAAGACCGCCATAGCCATTACCGACGACCATGGCGAGGAACATATAACGCTCGGTTACCGGTAACTCGCCAAAGAAATTAATATGTTGCTCACAGATAGGTTTTAAGTCTCGACACAGTCGTTCCATGTCAGCCTGATGTCTGCCGGTGAGAACGACATCGTGCGGTATACCGCAGGCCTCAAAGGTCGCAAGACTGAAGTTACCCATTTCCACAGGGTGGTCGACCAGTTCATCATAGTTACTGGCCTTGTAAATACCAAAACCATAGAGCTTGGCCTTGTCTCTTGGCAGGGTCGTCGCGACGCGCCATGACTTATAGTTCTCGCCTTTGGGCTTGACCAGCTCTACCGTGCAGGTCTCCTGTTCCTTACCGAGGGCGGCCAGAAACAGGCAGGTACCGTTGTAAAAACCGTGTGTGGTATCCAGATGGGCACCACGCACCGACAGGTCCCAGGCATAGACCTCGTAGTCGATCACCAGTACGCCATCACAGGGGTCGCACTGCCAGGTATCTTTGTCGAGTTTGTTAATGGCGATTGGCTGGTGGTTGCTACTGGCCTCAATGCTGACAATATTGCGGGCGAAGTCGCGGATCAAATAACTCCCCGGTATCCAGGCGGGCATAAACAGTTTCTGGCCCTGATCGTCGGGTTGTGTCAAGTGACATTGCACATGGAAGAGGTGTTGTTCGGGTGACTTGAGCGTTACCACATAGTGAACAGCAACAGCAGATGTGTTCATGGTTTTCCTTTCCTGACTTGCAGGAAGTTAATGAATGAGATCGACTTTGAGAAACAGTCCGGCGGCCGCTTCGCCACGCGGGCCAGTAGAATATTGCGAGGAATTGTTGCCATTTTCAAGTTTTTGAATAATGCCGCCGAGTTCCACCCACGTTCCCAGTGGTGCGCTGACCGTGGTCTCCAGCGACTGGCTATTAATCTGACCCTGGCCTTCACGGCTCATGGCCGAATGAAACGGGCGTATCTTTAGAATGACGGTACTGTCGGCAATTTGCGGAAAGACCTGAAAGCCGGTGCTGACATGCTGATAGGTTACGCTCTCGGTGACGGTACCATCGGGATTGGTCCGGCGCTGAGTGACGGGGAATTGTTTGCCCGCCTGAATATTGGCCCACTGACCCTGGACGACCTGGAGACGCTGGACACCGGCGACGTCCTGCCGACGGCGGGTCTGCTGTACATGGACCTGGCCACTGATATTACCGTTGGTCGCGGTCACCTTAGCATCGGTCTGCATGTCCTGTAGCACGTACTGGCGATCATAGGAGACACTGATTTGCAGACGTTTTAACGCCGTATCAAAGTCGGCCAAGATCTCTTTTAGGTCGGTAATGTTTTTGGCGGTACTGCGAATCACCAAAGTATAGCCGGTACCGGATATGACCCCGCCGGGATGCATAAAGGGTTTAAGTAAGGCGACCGCATCTTCGGCAGAGCGATATTTGAGGGGGATGACCACCATTTCCATGACGGGGCCATTCTCGTCAGCAATGGCCTGCGTCATATTGCCCAGCAGGGACAGGATCACGAACAGGCTGATGGCGATACTTTTCATTAAATGTGTAGCCTTCGAAAGTCGGTAATGGCCTGGCTGTGTTCCCAGGCATCGTTAAACGAGTTGAGCCAGTCGCGGCACTGGGCCGGGTCGTAAAAGCTCACCAGGCCTTCGTAACGCTCATCGGACTCTTTATATAGGTAGCCGCGCTGATCTGCAATGACAAACATGCGGCCGGTCTGGGCATAGTGAGGCGCTGTCATGCGCATATCAATATAGCTGGTCAGGCGTCGCTGCAGTTCCAGGATGCGGTGGCCCTGATTGATCAGGATTTGAGGTTCGCGGATTAATATCCGTATTTTTGTACGGGGATTAGTGACGGCCAGTTGGCGCAGGGCATCCAGTACTGTGTCCTGGTCAAACAGCCGATGGTCCAGCATCTGTGTGAAGATATCGAGACTATGGTGAGCCTGCTGCAACAGGTGACGCACAGCGGCCAGGTTTTCAGTCAACTGTGAGACGCTATACAGCGTCCGGCATTCACCCAATATACAGTCACCTAAGTCGTCCGGCAGGGTCTGTTTTTCAATGGGGGTCATATTATCCAGTATATGACCTGATATTCACGATTTCGATGTAACAAGCCACAGTTTCATCTCCCGGTGTGGAATTCCGGCATCTTCATAGGTATCACCGCTGGCGGCAAATCCCAGGCGTTCGTAAAAGGGAATGGCGCTAACCTGTGCGGATAGCATGACCTGCGTCAACTCACGGGCCCTGGCCTCATTGATCAGATGTTTGAGTAGCAGGCTGCCAATGCCTTGCCGCCGCCACTCCCGCAGCACTGCCATGCGACCGATCCTGCCGCTCTCCAGCAGGCGTGCGGTGGCGACGGGGTGATGTTTGTTCGCGATGGCCAGCAGGTGATAGGCCTGGGCATCATGCTCATCCCATTCCAGTGCCAGCGGTACGCCTTGTTCCTGGACGAAGACCGTTTCACGGATAGTCTTTAAATCTGCAAAGTCAGCGGTGAAGTCGGCCTGGTGAATGCTAATCGTCATGGGCAAGCAAACCATGCTCGATAAGAAAGGCAAGGAGCTGCTGAAATTCATCGGTATCGATGATTTCCTGATATTCGACTGGCAGGAGCTGGCGCTGTTCGCACAACTGGGGAATCAGGCGGGCAACAGGCGGGCTGATATCCAGGCTTTCGCCATTGGCAAACAGGCGGACGTGATAATAACGCTCGCGGATAAAGGCGAGGCGCGCGTCTGAATCCAGGAAGATCCCCTGCTGCAGGATGTGCGCCTGCTCGTGTTCAGTTGGCTCGAACCAGTCAGGGTGCCTGGGTTCGGTGACCAGACGGCCAAAGACATCGGCGATGACCGATTGATCACTGAGTTGCGTCTTGAGATATTCACTAAACTGTTCAATATCCGTTGCCTCGATCTCGGCGCTATGCTCCGGCAGGCCACGATGTGGATCGGTAAAGTGTTGACGTAGCTGTTGTTGCTGAATCAGGGTATCAAGATAGGCCGTCAGCATCTGTTGATGGCTGGGGGCACGAAAACCGATGGACAGGGTCATGCAGTGACTCATGGCCACACCGTAGTGAGCCAGTTGTGGTGGCAGGTACAGCATATCACCGGGACTGAGCAGCCATTCCTCTTCGGCGTTAAATGCCTGCAGAATATCCAGTTCACAATCGGGATAGAGATTATTCGTTGCCGTGGCGCCTGAATCGATTTGCCAGCGGCGTTCCCCCATGCCTTGAAGAAGAAATACATCATACTGATCAATGTGTGGACCGACGCTGCCGCCTGGCGTGGCGTAACTGATCATGATGTCATCCAGACGCCACTGTGGAATAAAATCAAAGTGCTTGAGTAGCGCGGCAATTTGTTCATCGTAGCGCTGGCAGTCCTGTACCAGCAGGGTCCAGTCTTTATCGCCCAGACTGGCAAAATCGTCATCGCTAAACGGGCCATGGCGTAATTGCCAGGGACAGGCCGTATTGTCCGTCGTGCGGATGAGACGGGATTCCACTGCGTCCTCACAGGCGAGTCCCGCCAGTTCTTCGGCTGAAAGTGGTGAGACAAATCCCGGCAGGGCCTGTCGAATCAGAAAGGGCTTTTTTTGCCAGTAGCCGCGCAGAAATTGTCTGGCAGTAAGTTTACCGAATAGGGACATAATACTGGTAAGTCGTATGTTTAATATTGACTAGTGGTACGGGAGAATTGTCCAGTGTGACTTTTGAAATCTTTAATGCTCCTGAGTTTACCGGATTTATGCAGAGATTCAAAACTACAGACCGCATTGCGGCCATGATTCTTGGCATAATAGAGGGCACGGTCCGCCTGGCAGATGATCTCGCTTGCATCCTTCGCAGTATCGAGTCTGGTGTAGCCAATACTAACGGTAACTTTACCAACCTGAGGGAATTTATAACGCTCAATCCGTTTTCGAAATCGTTGCAATACAAATTCTGCCATCGATAAATTCAGGTCACGAAAAATGACGACAAATTCTTCGCCACCGTAACGAAACATCAGATCAATGTCACGGAAACAGCGGCGCATCTCCTGGGCAAAGTACACCAGAACGTCATCACCGATAATGTGGCCGAAGCGGTCATTAATGGACTTAAACAGATCAATATCAATCAGGGCAAAACAGGTATTTTCCAGGTTTTCTCTGGAACGACGCTTGTCTGAGGCAGCAGTTTTGTAGATGTGATTTATTTTTCGATCGAGTGCAAAGCGATTATACAATCCTGTGAGGCTGTCATGCTCATTGCGGTTGAGCAAAAAGGCATGGCTGGCATAGATTTTAATGAGTGGATCAAGAAAATTTTTATGCTGCTCACTGCAGATCGTGGAAAGCACAACGATAGCGCAGATATGGTTTTTAGCCTGAATAGGAAACAGGCTACGCGGCTTTTTGGCGAGTTCGCTGGGGAAGGTTGGATTGCCATCGGCGATGCAGAATTGCACATCTTCATCAGTCAATTTAAGCTCTTTTTCCACATGAGTGGGATGGCTGTCGAGAACTTTATGAATGGATGGCTTGATGCCAAGTTCCGGGTCCTGACCATGCAAATGGTAGAATCGTATGCGGGTGTCCCTGATGTATTGGGTAAGGATATCGAAAAGGGTACTGTCCAGCGCCTCGATATCACGTTGTTCAGCGAGTTGCACGACAGCATCTAGAGGACAGTCCTTTTCAAACAACACCGACTCTTTTGACATCCTAACTCCCTTTGGATCGTGTCTTAATGGAGATGCAAAAGCTTGTATTGCATAACCATAGAACGTTTAAACGGATTTTGCCAGTGCCTCAGCAGCCCCGAGGTAATTGGCGGGTGTCATTTGTTTGAGGCTTTGCTTGGCCGCTTCAGGAATATCCAGTGTTTCAATAAAGGCCTGCAGGGTTTCTGCATTGACGGCCTTACCACGTGTCAGGGCTTTGAGTTTTTCATAGGGTTCTTCAACACCATAACGCCGCATGACGGTTTGAATTGGCTCGGCCAGGACTTCCCAGTTGTTATCCAGTATCTCTGCCAGGCGGGGTTCATTGATCTCCAGCTTGCTCAGTCCCTTTAGAGTGGACTGATAGGCAATGACGCTGTGGGCAATGCCGACGCCCATATTACGCAACACAGTCGAGTCAGTCAGGTCACGTTGCATGCGCGAGACCGGCAGTTTGGCGGCAAGATGATCAAACACGGCATTGGCGATACCAATATTGCCTTCGGAGTTTTCAAAGTCGATGGGGTTGACCTTGTGTGGCATGGTCGAAGAACCCACTTCACCGGCAATAGTCTTTTGTTTGAACATGGCAAATGAAATGTAGGTCCAGATGTCCCGGTCGAGATCGAGAATAATATTGTTAAACCGTGCCAGCGCGTCAAAATATTCCGCCATGTAATCGTGTGGCTCAATCTGAATAGTATAAGGATTGAAGCCGATACCGAGTCCCTTAATAAAATTCTCAGCCAGCTGTGGCCAGTCAATATCAGGATAGGCGGACAGATGGGCATTGTAGTTACCCACAGCACCATTCATTTTGCCCTGGGTTTCTACTGACTCGAACTGGTCGCGTTGACGCTTCAGGCGGTAGACCACGTTAGCAAATTCTTTACCGACCGTGGTGGGGGTGGCTGGTTGACCATGGGTATGGGACAACATCGGGATAGCGGCATAGCTGTGGGCCATTTGACGCAGGTGATCGATCAACGCATCCATCATCGGCAACAGCACCAGACGGCGTGACTCGTTCAGCATCAGGGCATGAGACAGGTTGTTGATGTCTTCCGAGGTACAGGCAAAGTGGAGGAATTCACTGACCGAGGCCAGTTCGGTATTAGCGGCGACTTTTTCCTTGAGGAAATACTCGACGGCCTTAACATCGTGATTGGTCGTGCGCTCGATGTCCTTAACGCGCTGCGCGTCTTCAACAGAAAAATCGCTGACAATGTCATTGAGCAATTTTTGAGCATGCTCGGTAAAGTTAGGCACTTCATGGATATCCGCACAGGCCGAGAGCTGTTGTAACCAGCGCACCTCGACGGTGACACGCTGGCGAATCAGACCAAACTCACTAAAAATTGCCCGTAAATCAATAGTTTTACTACCATAACGGCCATCGATGGGTGAGATTGCGGTCAGACTACTGAGTTCCATGGTGCCTCCGAGTATGCAGGGGAGGCTGGATCATACACCATTTTTTTCTCTATTATGTGTTGAATCTAAAGGGGAATATCCAGATATTGTGATGTCTGAGGCCCGACACGATCAGCTCTCGAAATGACAGGCCTCGTTTAGCAGATGGAACGTGAAGGTGACGAAATCCAAATAGAACATGAACAGGAAAATTGTCGGAGGATCATCGCTTGCCACTATTGTACGACACCCGCCGACCACTCAGATCGCCTGACGTGTAGTGAATGGCTCGCAGAAAGTCATTATGATAAATACATAGACACAGGTTGCTTAATATATCTTGTGGGCGCTTGCTTGTGATGGAGACGAGTGTGAGCGAGGCTATCGTGGTGCAAAATATACAGCTCAGACTTTCTGGCTGGCAGCGGCAACGGGAAATACTGGATAAAAAAAGACGCACACATCCTGCTTTTGATGAGGCGTATGCAGAGCAGGATTGTCGAGTGCGTTGGGCGTATCAGAAATTACAGATGCTTCGTTCGTCTGGCACACGGACTTATAGGGGACTGGCAGGGTGTTGGCGATGCAGATTTTATCAACTTTTCTAGATCAGAATTCATCATTCGCGGTAAACGCAAAAAGCAAATATCGACGCATGTTTATGAAACACGCGGCAGAAAGTATAGCGGTCGTTGACAGATGGACGATCCCTATATCAGCTTAGAAAGCATCCTGGATGAAGTCTTTAAAGTGGAAAATGAACGAAGCAAAGTTGGTCAACAGTGGCGCTGGCTGATCGTGAAGAAAACAGCCGATACCTTAACAGTGCGTGATACTACGACTCGACATTTGATGAAATTTGTTAAAACAGGACGATAAACCATGTGTGGCTTTTTTCTTGTTATGTCTCTACTGTTTGGTACGATACTATCCTGTCAGGCTGCCGGTATTTATAAGTGGGTTGATGAAAAAGGCCAGGTGCACTTTTCACAAACCAAACCCAATCAACAGGAAGCCAGTCGGGTCGGAGAGACCTTGCAATCGGATCATGAAGTCCCGGCGGTTCCGGCGATTGGTCGATGTACGACACTATCGCAGCAGCTGGTGGGTGACTGGCGTGGTAAAGACAGGCAGCAACGTATCGTCTTTCGTTTTTATGAGCGTGATGACTATAAATTTGCCGGTTCGCTGAGCAACATGGCGTATATGATTGACTACGGTCGCCAGGGATTATTGCAGGGTGGCCACTGGAAGGTGAAGGGCAATAGCATCGTCTTCAGTATCAGGAAACGTGGTAGATCGGCGGGCAAACGTGCGGAATTTACCAGAGCGGCGCTGGGTCGGATCGACGTTGATAATCTGGTCCTGCTGGTCGGCAATGCAACCTTTCGTCTCGCGCGCTATACAGGCAGTGGAAACCTGCCTACCTGTATGCGACGCAAACGAAATCGCTAGGCGTTATGCCAGTGCTTTTTGAATTAAAGGAACTAACGGTTCTGGCAAGGTAATGCTACCGGAGAGGGCAAACTGCTGACCGTTGTCAGACATCTTCTTCCACGTCTTCTGCACAATATCGATCCACTTCTCTTCGCTGTACTCGGGGTGTTTGCCAGCGAACTCCAGCATGTAGTGTTCGATAAAAGTCAGGTCGACGACGTCTTCGAGTAATTGGGTATCGGGGTTGGTCTTGATGCCTTTTTTACCGACCATTAATTTCACACGTTCCAGGTCTTCATCACTATAACCGGCCTCAGCCATGTATTCGGCAGTGGTTTCCGCATGATACTTGTACAGATCGGTACGCCATTTCAGGTAGCCAATTCGATCCATGGGATAGGCGTCACGCGGTGAGGTCCAGCGTTTGACGTGCTGACCACGGATACCGATTTGTTGGACTTCATCGGCGTCCGGTGTGTAACGTTGCAGCATGTCGGACATACGGTGCGAATAGAGCAACTCTTTGGGCCACTCCTTGCCGTTTTCGTCTTTTACTTTATTGGGGTCTTCGCTGTTGGCAGCGTCAATCAGGCTAATTGCCTTTTTAAGCATTTCTTGGGACATATCATTTCTCCGGTTGCTGAGACCATTGAGGGTCACAGGTAAAAAATGAATTTTCAGGACTGGCTATTAAACACAAACAGTATACGTCTTGGATATATCCGAAAAGAGATAGAAATAAAACAGGCTCTAGTTTTGCCGGCGCGAAGCGTAGGTACACTTACTGAACCCCGAAGGAGTTCTAAGTGCGAGGGACTAGGAACCAGGCTGGTTTTGATTTTTCTCGTTCCTGGAACCTAGTTCCTCGCCACTGTTTTTACGCCGCCAATTGACGCAAGACGTAATGCAGGATGCCGCCATGACGGTAGTAATCGACTTCCTTCGGCGTATCAATACGTACGCGAGCGGTAAAGGTCTTGCTGCTACCATCTTCCGCTGTCGCCGTCACCGTGACTTGTTTGACCGTTGCATCGCCGAGGCCGGTGATATCAAACGTTTCCTGTCCGGTCAGATCCAGGCTGGCCGCCGTATCACCGTCGTTAAACTGCAACGGCAGAATGCCCATGCAAACCAGGTTGGTGCGATGAATGCGCTCGTAACTCTCGGCAATCACGGCATGAACGCCCAGTAATCGAGGACCCTTGGCGGCCCAGTCACGTGAAGAACCGGAACCGTATTCCTTACCGGCAATGACGACACAGGGAATGTTATCCGCTTTATATTTCATCGCGGCATCGAAAATACTCATCTGCTCGCCGGAAGGCTGATGTAACGTCACACCACCCTCGGTACCCGGCGCCATGAGATTGCGTAGACGTATATTGGCAAAAGTGCCACGCATCATCACTTCGTGATTACCACGACGTGAACCGAGAGAGTTAAAGTCACTAGGTTGTACACCCTTGGCCTGCAGGTACTTGCCCGCTGGACTGTCGGGCTTGATGGCACCGGCAGGGGAAATATGATCCGTGGTCACCGAATCACCGAGCACCGCCAGGGCACGAGCGCCCTTGATATCACAGACGGCTGAAATATCTTTGGTGATGCCTTCAAAATACGGTGGGTGTTGAATGTAGGTGGAGTCCGCCCAGGCAAACAACTGCCCTTCGGGAGATTTTAAATTCGTCCAGCGATCTTCACCACGATAGACTTCATCGTAGGCCTGACTGAACTCGGCACGATTGACGCTCTGGTTAATAATGTCGTTAATCTCTTTCTGGCTTGGCCAGATATCCTTCAAATAGACATCCTGGCCATCACTGTCCTTGCCGAGCGAGTCATTTTGCAGGTCGACATTCATGCTACCGGCCAGGGCATAGGCCACGACCAGTGGTGGCGAGGCCAGGTAATTCATACGGACCTCGGCGTGTACGCGTCCTTCGAAGTTACGGTTACCCGATAAGACGGCACAGGCGGACAGGTTGCCCTCGGCAATGGCTTTAGAGACGGGCGCTGGCAGTGGTCCTGAGTTGCCGATACAGGTGGCGCAGCCATAACCGACGACATGGAAACCCAATTGTTCGAGGCTATCGATGACATTGGCCTGCTTCAGGTATTCCGTGACGACGCGAGATCCCGGGGCGAGTGAAGTCTTGACCCAGGGTTTGACCTTTAGACCTCGGGCAGCCGCTTTCTGCGCCACCAGCCCTGCACCCAGCATGACGGCCGGGTTAGAGGTATTGGTACACGAGGTAATGGAGGCAATAACGACGGCACCATCATCCAGTGTTACCTGTTGACCATTGATCTCAGTGGTGACCGCTTTGCTCTCAAGATGGCGCTCGGCCTTCAGGGACTTGAGGGCATCATTGAACATGCGCTTTGACTGCTTCAATGGCACACGGTCCTGCGGCCGTTTTGGCCCGGCCAGGCTGGCTTCAATGCTACCCATGTCCAGGGTAACCGTGCTGGTGTAGACAGCGTCCGGGGCATCCGGGGTACGAAACAGCCCCTGTTCTCTGGCATAGGTCTCAACCAGGGCAATCTGTTCTTCTGGTCGACCGGTGAGACGCAGGTAGGTCAGCGTCTCATTATCCACCGGGAAAATACCACAGGTCGCGCCATATTCCGGTGCCATATTGGCCAGGGTAGCGCGGTCTGCCAGAGATAGTTGGTCCAGGCCAGGGCCGTAGAACTCGACGAACTTACCGACGACGCCATGTTGACGGAGCATTTCGACGACCGTCAGTACCAGGTCGGTTGCGGTCGTGCCTTCAGGCAACTGGCCGGTCAGTTTGAAACCGACGACCTGGGGAATCAACATGGAAACCGGCTGGCCCAGCAGAGCAGCCTCGGCCTCAATACCACCTACACCCCAGCCCAGGACGCCCATCGCATTGACCATGGTGGTATGCGAATCAGTGCCGACCAGGGTATCCGGGTAGGCCTGCAGGGTGCCATGATTTTCCTGGCCAAAAATGACGCGCGCCAGGTACTCAATATTGACCTGGTGGACAATACCGGTATCCGGTGGCACGACCTTGAAATTCGAGAAGGCTTTCTGGCCCCACTTAAGAAAACTGTAACGCTCCTGGTTGCGCTGATATTCCAGGTCGGCATTTAAATCCGGTGAATTTTTGTGGCCAAAAGAGTCAATCTGCACCGAGTGGTCAATGACCAGTTCTGCCGGTGAGAGGGGATTAATCTTGTCTGGATCGCCGCCGAGGATCTTCATGGCATCACGCATGGCGGCCAGATCGACCACGGCCGGTACACCGGTAAAATCCTGCATCAGGACACGTGCGGGGGTAAAGGCAATCTCCTGGCTGGGTTCGGCCTGGGCATCCCAGTTGGCCATAGCGCGGATATCAGCAGCGGTGACACTGCTGTCATCCTCATGGCGGAGTAGATTTTCCAGCAGAATCTTCAGTGAATAGGGCAAACGGGAGGCACCCTCGACCGCGTCAAGACGATAGATTTCGTAGTCTTTATTGTTGACCGTGAGTGTGGCACGGGCATTAAAACTGTTACTCATGGAATCTCCTTAAGATTGCCTTTCTCGTGAGATGAAGCTGTGCATTATACGATAAGACGAGTCCAAGCGGGACTGTGTCAGTCACTTAGTCATCAAAAGTTGTTTTATCCGCCTCGAGTAGTTCACGGGCGGCCTTTACAAATTGTTTTCTTTTGAACAGTACCTGCCAGCGCCCACCTCCTGTTTGTGACCAGAGGACGGCGGAACGAATCCCGGCCAGCAGCAGGGCGCGAATTTTGTTGGCATTGGTTGGGTTATTGAGATAACTGCTTTCACCGGCAACCATAATTTTAGGCGGCATCTGACTGATGGTGTTGGTATAAATATCGGCCAGGTTGGCAATGACATTGTCATGTAAAGGGGTAAAGATTTCAGACTGTTGCCGTGCACGTGTAATGCCATTATCAAGTAGGGCCAACAGGTCCGGGCGTTTCATCAGTTTTCGTTGCAGGTGTAACAGGGTAATGACATAGCGGGCAATTTCTATTTGTTTTTGTCGGCCATTGTTTTCCAGGTGCTCAATCACGGCATTCAGGCCGGTTTGCAGGTTACTGATACGACCATAGACCTGCAGAGTGTTGCTGGGATCAGTGATCAGCAGACTCTTGATGGCGGTCTCCAGGTCAATGGCATCAGCACTGCCGCGGGTGGCAATACTATGCACCAAAATGGTAGCTTGAAATAACCCTGCCAATGCCAGGGTGCGTTCTTGAAATGTGTGTTGTGTCATGCGGTTTATTGCGCGCCTTGAATAATGCCGCCACCCAGACAGACTTCGTCCTGATAAAAGACGATTGATTGTCCTGGCGTCACGGCCCACTGTGGTTGATCAAAGACTACCGTACCACATTGTGTATTGAGTTGAGTAATCTGGCAGGTGGTATCCGGCTGACGATAACGCGTACGTGCAGTGCAGTGATAGGGTAGCGCTTCGGGTGGTGCATTAATCCAGTTAATGTCGGCAAAGCTAACCGAGGATTGATACAGCGTGGGATGTTGTTTGCCCTGAACGACATAAAGAATATTTTGCTCAAGGTCTTTGCGTGCGACATACCAGGGTTCATCGGCATAGTTTTTCTGCCCGCCAATTTTTAAACCCTGGCGTTGGCCGAGGGTGTAATACATTAAACCGTCATGGCGGCCAATGACCGCATCATTATCCAGCACACGGATCTCGCCTGGCTGGGCGGGCAGATACTTTTGTAAAAAGGCTTTAAAGTCACGTTCGCCAATAAAACAAATGCCGGTGCTATCTTTCTTGTTATATGTGATCAAGTTGTTTTCTTTGGCAAGTTCACGGACATGTGTTTTTTCCAGTTCACCAATGGGGAACAGGGCATGTGCCAGTTGGTATTGATTCAGGGCATAGAGAAAATAAGTCTGATCCTTGTTGCGGTCCTTACCGCGTAAGAGTTGGAACTGACCGTGTGTCTCGGCAATACGTGCGTAGTGTCCGGTGGCGATCTTGTCGGCGCCCTGGCTCAGTGCGTAGTCAAGAAAGGCCTTAAACTTGATTTCCTTGTTACAGAGAATATCGGGGTTGGGGGTACGGCCAGAGCGATACTCTGTGAGAAAGTATTCAAAGACCTTGTCCCAGTATTGATCGGCAAAATTGACGCCCTGCAGAGAGATGCCCAGGCTATCGGCGACCTGCCGGGCATCCGCCAGGTCGTCCTCAACAGTACAGCTACCGTCGCGATCCTCCTCTTCCCAGTTTTTCATGAAGACTGTCTGGAGCGAATGGCCTGCCTGCTTGAGCAACAGGGCGGCCACAGAGGAATCGACTCCTCCGGACAAACCAACGATGATTCTGGAAACGGTGTTTGGCATATCTCAATAAAAATCAGCAGGTTATCGAAAATCACATCTTGCGAGGCACCATTCTAGCAAAGCTGACATCCGATAACTATTTGAGATTAAAGCAGTTATGGCACACGGTCGATACAGGGACAGAGTTAAAGGTCATAGGGAATAGGGATATTTTAGTCTGATGATCACCGCAGGTAGTTTTAAAATACGCCTGGTTATTGCAGCTGCCGTGCTATCGACGATGGTGGTTATGATGATCTTTTCTGCCCAAGGACTCATCAATGAGTCGAGGAAAGAGAACGTCGATAACCTCCTCAGTATGAGCGTGCTGAATACCTATTTGGCAACGATAAAAAACAAATTACTAGACACCGAGCGGCTGATTTATCAGCAGGCGGTTAATCCTGATGCAAAGCAATCACAGTTGTTTCTGAAAAGAATTTCTGACCTGCAGTATACTGAAGCAGTCCTAAATAAATTTGTAGTCGAACAGATTTCCGGGCACGCACAACAATCACATTCGGTTGTTGACCTTCAACGTATTCACCACCTGGTTACTTCAATTATTGAACTTACTCAACAAATCAACACAAACGGGCAAAACTATTTTAGCGTTTCTGAGGACCTGGTACAGCGTGTGCCGGGCATGCGCATACTTACCGATAAACTGTTACCACAAAATGATCGCTTTATGGCAGCCGCCGAGCTGGCTATTGCAGAAAGTGAAAATGTCCTTGATCAACCACATCAAGTCGAAATTCGAAATCTATTTCAAAATTTACGCTATGTCTGGTCACAGCAAATTAGCTGGGTCCGACTTTTTATTGCCAATCGTGCCGGTGTCTTTGGTGAGGCACAGCATAGTATGAATGTTAGCCTCAAAAATAGACAAATCTACGTAGGTCAGGCAAACGACTACATTAAAAAGCTTGAGCAGTTAAATGCGAACGGCGTGCTTGATATTCAAGAGTCACAGTCAACCAATGAAATTCGTCATATTCTTGTGACGTATGAAATTGATTTTTACAAGGTAAAAACAATCTATTTTTCAAATGACTGGCGACATGATCTGCAAGTGCTGCATAACAAAATGATGCCACTGTTTGAAAATGTATGGAGTGAAATTGGCCTATTCGAGGCGGCGCTCGGTGATTATGCCAAAACATCAATTACTTTATCGCAAAATGTAACTACTCAGTCTAGATATTTTATCTGGATCGTTGGTGCGATTTCTCTGATGATGATGCTAATTACCTATATGCTGTTTGATCGAATTTTGCGGCGTCCTCTATTACAAATCGCAACAGCACTGGATGCCGAGGCGGCCGGTAAAGCTGTCGAGATAAAGCTGCATAACCCGGTAGAAGAAACAGGTTTATTGATAAGTGCCTTTCGAAATATGCAAAAACAGGTTCACCACCGTCAGACCCGACTTGAATCCATTCTGGATAATGCCGCAGAAGGTATTATAACCATAAACGAAATTGGCGAAATCGAGACCTTCAACGCCGCGGCGCAATCACTCTTTGGTTATAGTTTTGCGGAGGTAGCAGGCAAGAACGTCAAGATGCTGGTCCCGGAACCACACCGGACTCGGCATGATGACTATCTTGCAAAGTATATACGCGAAGGCACAGAAAGTGTCATTGGCGTCATGCGCGAGGTATCTGCAGAAAGAAAAAATGGTACGCTTTTCGCTATGTCGCTTAAGGTGAGTGAAATGTATCTGGATGGGGAGCGCCACTTTACCGCAGTCGTTGATGATATCAGCGATCGCAAGGCTTTAATTCAAAATTTACGCAATCTGGCAGAACATGATTCATTGACTGGCTTGTATAATCGTCTTTATTTTTCAGAAGAATTGGAGCGGGCAGTTGTAAAGAAGCGTCGCGGTGACCCCAATGCGATTGCGCTTTTGTATATTGATCTGGATAACTTCAAATATGTAAACGACACCATGGGCCATTTGGCTGGCGATCAGCTGCTGATTGAAGTGGGTTCGATACTTACGTCTAAAACACGTGAATCTGATTTGTTGGCACGTCTCGGAGGTGATGAATTCGCAGTCATTCTGTTTCGCCCGGATCCTTTATCGATTGCCGATGCTGCCGAACGCTTTCGTCAATCTATTGAGGAATATGTGTTCCTCTGCGATGGTAAGACCGTCAATATTGGATGCTCTATCGGTGTTGCCGAGTTGAGCGCTGATATTCACGGCAAAGATCAAATTTTATCAAGGGCTGATATCGCCTGCACAGAGGCCAAGAAACGTGGCCGCAATATTGTGCATATTTTTACAGAACATGACCAATATAAAATATCAGATATGTCATCAGATATTGGTTGGGCAAGTAAAATAAAGCAGTCTATTGCGAATGATTGTTTTGTGCTGGCTGGCCAACCTGTCGTTGCAACCAATACTAAGAAAGTGAATTTTGTTGAAGTGTTGTTACGCTTACGCAACGAGCATGGTGAGATTATTCCCCCAGCAGGTTTTATGCCGTCAGCAGAGCGCTTTGGTCTGATGGCCGACATCGACCGCTGGGTGATCGGACATGCCCTGGCTTTGTTGGCGCAAATGCATGCAAGCAATAAAAATCTTCGGTTTTCCATTAACCTTTCCGCCAATTTTATTGAGGACAAAAATATAATAGAAATCATCAGCAAGAACATTCGCCGCTATGGGATAAACCCCTCGGCGCTTTTGTTTGAAGTTACCGAGTCAGCCGCCATTGCCGACTTGCAAAATGCTTCGAAAGTATTACGCAAACTTCGTGACTTCGGCTGCTCAACGGCGCTCGATGATTTCGGTGTGGGGTATTCCTCTTTTGCCTATCTCAAGGAATTGCCGGTTGATTATGTGAAGATAGACGGCGCTTTTGTCCGTGACATCGATAAGAATCACCTTAGTCTGGCATTTGTTAAATCAATCAATGATATTGCGCACGCGATGGGTAAAAAAACGGTTGCCGAATTTGTGGAAACGCAGCGCTGTCTTGACCAGTTGAATAGTATCGGCGTTGATTATGTGCAGGGATATTTTCTCGGTAAACCGGAACTATTTGCGGAACACTTTCATGCGGAAGCTATACGTTTAAAATATCACTCTGATAAATGAATTAATAGAGATCTTTTAGTAGAGAAAGCTCGTATTGTTTTCCGCTTCGATAATCATTGATGCATTGCATTACCAGTGGGCTGCGTAGACTGTTGTGGCGAACTTGTTCAACGTCCAGCCATGTCGCCTCAAGAATATCTGGATCCAATGCATTGGTTGTCAATTCAATAATGCTGCCCGCAAAGCAGAAACGCACATAGGTCTGCATGGCCTGATTTGTCCAGCGATAAATTCCGACTAAGTATCCTGGCTCAAAGGTGTAGGCGGTCTCTTCCAGGACTTCACGTTTAACGGCTTCGATTAATGATTCATTCGCCTCCAGATGTCCTGCAGGCTGGTTTAGTACCGGTGGATGCTTATTTTCTCGAACGAGCAGAAAGCGATCATCCTGCTCAATGACGGCGGCGACGGTGACGTGCGGGAACCAGCGGTTGCTTGTCTTCAAGTGATTTTGCATAAGCGAGTATTTTAGCCTTGTCGAGGTCATCCAGGCGATGATATTCACCTGGTTGTAAATCCTGTAATTGCCAGGGTCCAACGGTACTACGGATCAGGCGGAGTGTTGGCAGACCAACGGCCGCTGTCATGCGCCGTACCTGGCGATTGCGACCTTCACGAATGGTCAGACTTATCCATGAGGTTGGCACACTTTTTCTAAAGCGTACTGGCGGCTCACGGGGCCAGATATGGGGCTCCGGTATGAGTAGCGCGCTGCCGGGTTTAGTCGGGCCGTCTTTTAAGAGAACACCCGTTTGCAGTGCCTGTAATGCATCAGGGGTGGGCGTGCCCTCAACCTGTGACCAGTAGGTCTTGGGGAACTTGTTTCTCGGGTGACTAATCAGATCCTGGAGCCAACCCTGGTCGGTCAGTAATAACAGGCCTTCACTATCTTTATCCAGTCGCCCGGCAGGATAAACGGCAGGTACTGTGATGTAGTCAGCCAGTGTGCGGTCATTTTCCTGCCCGCTAAATTGACTCAGGACGCCATAAGGTTTGTTAAACAGTATTAGCATAATTTATTTTAAGATATGACGACGTTGTGCTATCGACGTTTATTGTGCATGTTAACGGCGGCCGTCTCCACCGTTTCGCAATTTTAATAGTAAAATGTGACCGGCGGGGCTGTTGAGCGATGTTTATAATACTTTTAAGCATTAGTTGATTGAATCGACTGGTTTTTATATAGAGCTAAATTAATCAGGAAAATTTGACGCCTCGTGTGGGAGAATATTGATTTTGGAAAGGGCTATGGCCTGAGGCATTATACGATATGATGAAACTCACGTATTTCGTGACGCGATACGCCGCGACCTGCGGGTGAGCTTATAAAATTTTCAGCGTCTCCGTTAGGCGCTCTGGATGAACCATGGGCGAGGGTGGAGCAGTCACCTTTGTGGTAGTTGCCTTATATGAGTAGCCGTTGTGTCTGATATAATTCAAGATCGAAATGCTTCGTTATTTGACGACTTCGTGAGGGCTGACCTGATCGGCAAGGGGCGAATACCTGACGTATAATAATTAACCACCCGGGCAACAACTCCCAGGTGGTTAATTCCAGCGCTAGTGGGTTGTTGGAACTTCGTCGTTCAGTGTAATGGCCGTTGCGTGCATTCCTTTGGGACCAGCAGTACACTCAAATTCGACTAATTGACCCTTTTTCAGCGTTTTGTAGCCTTCCATCTGGATGGCTGAAAAATGAGCAAATATATCGTCACCGCCCTGTTCGGTTGCGATGAAACCGTATCCCTTAGAATTACTAAACCATTTAACAATTCCTGTTTGCATGCCTGCAAGCCTCCTTGTCCATCTTGGGTTACATCCATAAAGCAATTATATTCATAAGAAACAAAAGGTTAAAAAATTGCACCTTGTTTTTCAAATGAACATGCATATAAATATAGACGAAAAATAATAGTCTGGCGAATGAGAGACGTTTGAATGCCAGGGAGAACAGGAATTAGGGTAAAATCGAGCACATGAGTGAAAAACTGCAAATTGGACAAGACAAGGACGGTGGCCTGGCCCTCGAAGAGGCCAAGCCGAAAATTAAAAAGCCGCCCTTGTATAAAGTTATTCTGTTAAATGACGATTACACACCTATGGAGTTTGTTGTTCACATACTGGAAGCATTCTTTGGTATGAATCGGGACAAGGCAACACACATCATGTTAAATGTGCATACTAAAGGGAAAGGTGTCTGCGGTGTCTACACACGCGAAATTGCCGAAACCAAGGTGTCACAGGTTAATGATTATGCGCGTCAAAATGAGCACCCGTTGCTCTGTACGATGGAAGTTGATTGCTAGGAGTAAGATGTCATGCTAAGTAAAGAACTCGAAGTCTCGTTAAACACCGCCTTTAAAGTGGCGCGCGAAAAACATCATGAATTCATGACGGTAGAGCATTTATTATTAGCGCTGACGGATAATGATGCCGCCACGGAAGTCCTCAAGGCCTGTGGGGCAAACCTTGATACGCTAAAAAAAGATCTGAGTCATTTTCTGGAAGAGACCATTCCGCTGCTACCACCGAACGATGAACGTGATACGCAACCAACGCTGGGTTTTCAACGTGTGTTGCAACGGGCTGTGTTTCATGTGCAGTCGTCTGGTAAACGTGAGGTCACAGGTGCCAATGTGCTGGTGGCGATTTTTAGTGAACAGGAATCGCAGGCGGTGTATTTTCTGAAAAAGCAGGATATCTCGCGCCTGGAGATTGTGAATTTTATTTCTCATGGCATTTCCAGGCTGAGCGACGATGACGAAATGGATTCGGCCGCCGTGAGTGACGAAGAGGCACCGGAAAAGAACAGTAACCCGCTGTCACTGTACGCCAGTAACCTCAACGAATTGGCCAGGGCGGGTAAGATTGACCCGTTGATTGGTCGCAAGTATGAAATTGAGCGTACAGTCCAGGTGTTATGTCGTCGACGAAAAAATAATCCTTTGCTGGTAGGTGAGGCCGGTGTTGGCAAGACCGCATTAGCAGAAGGTCTGGCAAAAAAGATTATCGATAAAGAAGTCCCCGAGGTACTGGAGAACAGTACAATCTATTCGCTGGATCTCGGCGCACTGCTGGCAGGTACCAAATATCGTGGAGACTTTGAGAAACGACTCAAGGCCGTCCTCGGGCAATTGAAAAAAGAGGAGGGGTCGGTTCTTTTTATCGACGAAATTCACACCATTATCGGTGCGGGTGCTGCCTCAGGTGGCTCTATGGATGCCTCGAATCTGATTAAACCGCTATTGGCCTCGGGCGAGTTAAAGTGTATTGGTTCTACAACCTATCAGGAATATCGCGGTATTTTTGAAAAAGACCGCGCCCTGTCGCGTCGCTTCCAGAAAATTGACGTGGTTGAACCCAGCGTTGAAGAGAGTGTGCAGATTCTGGAAGGTCTCAAGTCGCGCTTTGAAGAACATCACAGCGTGCGTTATACCCACCAGGCGTTACGTTCTGCGGTTGAGTTGGCAGATCGTTATATCAATGATCGCCATTTACCGGATAAGGCTATCGACGTTATTGATGAAGCCGGTGCCGGACAACGTCTGTTGGCTGCGTCCAAGCGCAAAAAAACCATTGGTGTGCGCGACATTGAGGCCATTGTCGCCAAGATTGCGCGTATCCCGCCGAAGAGTGTCTCCAGTGATGACAAGAACGTGTTACGAAACCTGGACCGTGATCTAAAACTGGTCATCTATGGTCAGGATGACGCGGTCGAGACGTTATCGACTTCAATTAAACTGGCCCGTGCCGGTCTTGGTCACGATCAAAAACCCATTGGTTCCTTCCTGCTGGCAGGTCCGACGGGAGTGGGTAAGACCGAGGTTACCCGTCAGCTGGCGCAGATCCTTGGTATTGAGTTGATACGCTTCGATATGTCGGAGTACATGGAACGGCATACGGTGTCACGTCTTATTGGTGCACCGCCCGGCTACGTCGGTTTTGATCAGGGCGGTCTGTTAACCGAAGCCATCAATAAGCACCCACACTCGGTCGTCTTGCTGGATGAAATCGAAAAGGCTCACCCGGATGTCTTTAACCTGTTATTGCAGGTGATGGACCACGGTACTCTGACTGACAACAATGGTCGTTCGGCTGATTTTCGCAATGTGATTCTGGTCATGACCACTAATGCCGGTGCGGATCAATTGCAGCGTGCCTCGATTGGTTTCTCGCATCAGGATCATTCGACAGACGCGATGGAAATCATAAAAAAGGCCTTTTCACCGGAATTCCGCAATCGTCTCGATGCTATTGTGCAGTTCAAGGCACTGTCGCCCAAGAGTATCACCCAGGTGGTCGATAAGTTTATTTTTGAATTTGAAGGCCAACTGGAAGAGAAGGGCGTTACCCTGTCCGTGGATGACGAGGCCCGTACCTGGCTGGCCATGCATGGTTATGACCCTAAAATGGGGGCGCGACCAATGGCACGGGTTATTAAAGAGCGTCTCAAGAAGCCTCTGGCGGAAGAGCTGCTCTTTGGCAAGCTCGCCCAGGGCGGTCACGTACACATCACGATGGAGAACGATGAGTTAAAACTGACAGTTGAGAGCAAGGATGAAGTCGCAACGACCGAGGACTAGCGGTAATGCTTGTTCGGTTGATTAGCGATTTCGGAAGACGATACGTCCCTTGTTCAGGTCGTAGGGGGTCAGTTGCACGGTGACCTTGTCGCCGGTCAGGATGCGGATGTAATTTTTACGCATTTTACCGGAGATATGCGCCGTGACAACATGGCCGTTATCCAGCTCAACGCGAAACATGGTGTTAGGTAAGGTATCAACGACCGTACCTTCCATTTCAATATGTTCTTCTTTTGCCATACCCTGAGTTTTGTCTAAGAAATTCAGCGCGAATGATGCCTGAAACAGGCAAAGATTTAAAGTGGAAATGGGATTATTTGCTTAAACGGCGATGGCACGCCGCCATTCGACGCTTGACCACGCGACCGTTGGATGTGGGTAATCGGACGACAAAATGAGTTCCATACCCAGAAACTGTGTCAGTCCGGCAAGGTTCGGGATGTCCATAAGATCCATTTGTAAGTGTCGGAAGTGTTCAGGACTGAGGTAGAGTAGATTGGGCTGGTAACCATGCTGGCGCTCGAAGTGACACGTAATCTGATACAGGTAACTGAGCATCATTCCCTCCTTAACCGTCAAAGAAGATGGAACAGGTGTTACTCTTAATATCGGCGTGAAGCGTGTCGAGCTTTAAACTTTAGGATGGCTGTTTTCCCAGGAAGTTCCCGTAAATGTCTGGTAGGGTTTGAAGCCTGACTTGTAGGCCATTTTGTCGCTGGCCTCAATCCAATACCCCAGATAGACAAAGGGAATATTCGCATCCTCTGCCCGCTGAATCTGACTGAGTACCGCGAAGGTACCGAGCCCCTGATTGATCAGCGTAGGCTCGTAAAAAGTATAGACGGCCGACAGGCCGTTATCCAGATGGTCGGTGATCGCAACAGCCACGACCTTGTCATTAGCATAAAAGCAGTACATCCAGGTGTCAGCCCAACTGGAGGCAAACAGGTTGTGATAGGCCTCGGGGTCATCGGTATCCATCCCGCTACCAGCATGACGCCAATGCATATAGCGGCGATACAGGCGATAGTGTTTCTCTTCAAAGCTGGCGCGTACTACTTTCATGCTCAGGTGTGCGTTGGCTTTTATAATACGGCGCTGGCTACGATTGGGGCTGAAGCTTGACACTGGCACACGCAGGGGAAGGCAGGCGCTACAGGCGGGGCAATGCGGGCGGTAAACATGCTGGCCGCTACGGCGAAAGCCAATAGATGACAAATGACTATAAACAGGATTGGTCATTCTATACTGCGGGTCGACGAAGACACTCATGGACTGCTGGTCCACTAAATAATGACAGTCATGGGCGGCGGTAAGGAAAAACCGCAGCGACTTGACCTGAGACTCTATTGCGTCGTTTTGTTGCATGTTCTTCAGTCTACTAGCAATGGTGCCAATTTGCCGCTGGTGACCAGTTGCCGCTGAAGATTTTCTTCAACGCGCCATATCGCCGTTGTCTCTGTTAAATCCACATGACCTGCCAGGCTGTTAATAAATTCCTGGCGCGGAATCGTGACGGCACCCAGGCTGCGCAGGTGTGGCGTCGCAACCTGACAGTCAATGATCGTGAAGCCCCAGGCCGCCAGGTGGGCACATAAATAGACCAGTGCGACCTTTGAGGCATTTGCCGTCAGACTAAACATGGACTCGCCAAAAAACACCCTGCCCAGGGCAATGCCATAGAGGCCGCCGACCAGTTCGTCGTCCTGCCAGCATTCTATGGAGTGTGCATAACCGGCATCATGCAAGCGTCGATAGGCCTGTTGTATCTCAGTGCTGATCCAGGTGCCATCGGCATCACGACGCGGTGCGGCACAGGCCTCGATAACCTTTGTAAAGGCGGTATCGAAGCGGATGTTAAAGATGTTTCGGCGCAGGGTTTTGGCTAGACTGCGATGAATGGTGACATTAGCGGGGTAAAGTACCAGACGTGGGTCCGGTGACCACCACAGGATGGGCTGACCCTCGGAATACCAGGGAAAGATACCGTGGGCATAGGCGTTTAGCAGGCGTGGTATGGACAGATCGCCTCCGACCGCGAGCAGGCCATCGGGTTCCCGCAGGGCTAGGTCGACCGGAGGAAACTCGCTGTCACTCTTACGTAGCCAATAGGGCGCATTCATGTGGCTTTGTAGGGACTGTGCTGGTTGAGTTCTTCAATATAGTCTTGCATACCCGCCTGTTCCTGCTTGCAGTAATTCTGGATAATGCCGCGAAATTCAGGGTGGGCAATCCAGTGTGCCGACCAGGTTCGCGTCGGCAAAAAGCCGCGACTAATTTTATGTTCCCCCTGAGCGCCGGGTTCAAAGCTCTGTAGTTGATTCTTAATACAATAATCCAGTCCCTGATAATAGCAGGCCTCAAAGTGCAGGCTATGAAACTCCGCCGAACAACCCCAGTGTCGGCCATACAACGCATCCTTGCTGCGCATATTAAAGGCGCCGGCGACATATTCACCCTGGTGACGTGCCAGTACAATGACCATGTTGCGCGGCATTCGCTGTGCCAGCGCCATAAAGAATGAGAGTGACAGCGTTGGCATACCACTTTTGCGTTCAAAGGTGCTTTCATAAAAACGGTGAAAGATGTGCCACTGCTGTTCTGACATCTCGTCACCGTGTAAGACCTCAATGTCAATATCCTGTTCCTGAGTACGGCGACGCTCACGCTTGATCATTTTGCGCTTTGCTGCCGACAGGGTTTGTAAAAAGTCATCGAAGTCTTTATAGCCACGATTTTGCCAGTGAAACTGACAGCCCAGGCGTAAGGCCAGGCCGGATTGTTTTAATATCGCGGTGTCGGTGGGATTGGTAAATAACCAGTGAATGGATGACAGCCCATTACTCTCTGCCAGAGAAATGGCAACGTCAATGAGCAACTGGCGCACCACAAGTTGATCCGCCTGTGGCGCGACCAGTAAACGTGGTCCGGTTGCCGGTGTATACGGTATGGCGGTAACCAGTTTTGGATAGTAACGTAGACCACTACGCTGGTAGGCATCCGCCCAGCTCCAGTCGAAGACCAGTTCACCGTAGGAATTGTCCTTGAGATACATCGGCGCCGCGCCGATTAACTCGTCGTTGTCATCGTATACCGCGATGTGCTGTGGAATCCAGCCATAACGCTGTCCGACACAGTCGTGTTCTTCCAGTGTCAAGAGGAAGGCGTGCTTGATAAACGGATTATCATCCGGGACGAGCGCATCCCACGCTGCGGCAGTGACGGTATTGATATTATCTAGAATGGTGCTGCGCATACTCACACGAGTAATTGGCTGGACAAGGGTAAAAAATCAAGGGGCCGGTGCTGACAGGCCCCTTATTATCAATGTTACTGCTTGTCCTGGTTTTCCAGAAAACGTTCGGCATCCAGGGCCGCCATACAGCCGGCACCGGCAGAGGTTATTGCCTGTCGGTAGATATGGTCGGCGACGTCGCCGGCGGCGAATACGCCGGGGACACTGGTCTGAGTAGCATTGCCCTGGGTACCACTCTGGATTTTTACATAGCCATGGTCCATATCCAGCTGGCCTTCGAAAATGGCAGTATTCGGTTTATGACCAATGGCGATGAAGACACCCATGAGTTCGATATCTTTGGTGCTGCCATCATTGTGTTTGATACGCATGCCGGTCACGCCGGTATTGTCACCAAGGACCTCATCGAGATTGGAGTTCCACTCGATGCTGACATTACCGCTTTTCGCTTTTTCAATGAGTTGATTGGACAGGATCTTTTCCGAGCGAAAACTGTCACGACGATGGACGACGGTAACATGTGAGGCGATGTTCGACAGGTAGAGGGCCTCTTCGACAGCCGTATTGCCGCCACCGATGACGGCCACGGGTTTGCCGCGATAGAAAAAACCATCACAGGTCGCACAGCCGGAAACACCACGCCCCTTAAAGGCCTCTTCTGATGGCAGACCCAGGTACATGGCCGAGGCACCAGTAGCAATGATCAAGGCATCGCAGGTATAGGTGCCGCTATCTCCCACCAGGGTAAACGGGCGCTTGGATAAGTCGGTCTTGTTGATGGTGTCGAAAATAATTTCGCTATCAAAACGCTCGGCATGTTTTTGCATGCGTTCCATGAGTGCAGGGCCCTGCAGTCCTTCAACGTCACCGGGCCAGTTGTCCACTTCGGTGGTGGTCATTAACTGACCGCCTTGTTCCATGCCGGTAATAATGACAGGCTTGAGGTTGGCGCGGGCCGCATAAACAGCGGCAGTGTAACCGGCAGGGCCTGAACCGAGGATCAGGACGCGGCAATGTTTGGATTCACTCATAATTTGTTAACTCCAGAATTTATCTTCGACTAAACTTGAGTAGCGTCGTCGTTCAACAGCGTTGGAGGGACAGAACGAAGGTTTAGTTCCACCCCGAAAATCGATGGGCCTAATGTTACGTAATGCCACGCGCAGGGTAAAGCAAAGATGAAAATTGGTATTCCCAGAGAAATTAAGACACTTGAAGGCCGTGTGGCCATGATCCCGGCGGCGGCGGGTCAACTGGTGCAGGCGGGACATGATGTCTATCTGCAGGCCGGTGCCGGGCGGTTGAGTGGCTATCTTGACGCCGCCTATGTACAAGCGGGTGTGCAAATTTTGCCGACGGCAGAGGATGTCTATGCCAGCGCCGAAATGATCGTAAAGGTCAAGGAACCTCAGGCGGAAGAGGTGAAGCTGTTACGCGCCGATCACCTGCTGTTTTCCTATCTGCATCTGGCGGCAGAGCCAGCGTTGTTGCAGGCCCTGCTGAAGATCGGTCTCACGGCTGTGGCATTCGAAACCCTGCAGCGCGATGCGCAGCTGCCACTGCTCGCCCCGATGAGTGATATTGCCGGTCGGCTGGCAGTACAGATTGGCGCTAACCTGTTACAACAGCCACAGGGAGGTCGCGGAATTCTGCTCGGCGGTTTGCCTGGTACACCGCGGGGCCATGTGGTTGTGCTCGGGGCCGGGGTCGCAGGCGGTAATGCCGCCCTGATGGCCAGTGGTATGGGTGCCCGGGTCACTGTGTTTGACCGTCAGCGTGACAGACTGGCTCAGATGCGCGCCCTGGGCGCCAATGTCACCGGCCTGCATGCCTATCCAGAGGCCATCCACGAGGCGATACAAAGTGCTGACCTACTGGTCGGTGCTATTTTGTTGCCTGGCCAGAAGGCGGTTCACCTGGTCTCAGCCGATTGGGTGCAGCAAATGAAGCCGGGCAGTGTCATTGTTGATATTGCGGTGGATCAGGGGGGCTGTATCGAGACTACACGACCGACCAGCTATGCCGAGCCCACCTTTATCTGGGAGCAGGTGGTGCATTTTGGTGTCACCAATATGCCGGGCGCTGTGCCCAGAACGGCATCACAGGCATTGTCGGCAGCACTGGTCCCGTATATCCTGAGGCTTACCCGTGACGACTGGGACCAGCAGCAGGATTTACAGACGGGTATCAATGTCCGTGCGGGACGGATTGTCCACCCCGCATTGCAATCCGACTAAATTGACTATAAAATTCCTTAAATATTATTGTGTTATATTGATAATCTAAACTAATTACTTAATTGAATTTTGGCCCACGCTAGACAAAAAAAATCACCGGAAAAGCCGCCACTCGCCGATCACCTGGTCCGAGGCATTAAAGAAGGGACCTTGTTGATTTTCGGCTTTGTCGCGCTGTACCTGTTATTGGCGCTGATGACCTATCACGCCGTTGACCCCGGCTGGACGCACAGTGGTCGGCCACATGGCCACGTCGCCAATTTGGGCGGTCCCTTCGGGGCCTGGTTTGCCGACATTTTCTATACCCTGTTTGGTTACCCTGCCTACCTGTTTCCTTTGATGGTGGGCTATAGCGGCTGGTTACTGTATCGCGGCCAGCAGGAACACCGCCCCTTTGATATCCGTGGCCTGTTGCTGCGTAGTCTGGGGTTTATGCTGACTATTGGTGCCGGTTGCGCCCTGGCCAGCCTGCACGACACCAACGTGGTGGATTCTCTACCAGTCGGCGCGGGGGGTATTCTGGGGGATGTCATTGGCAAAGGTATGGAGAGTGTCTTTAATTTCCTCGGTGCCACCCTGTTATTACTGGCGTTGTTTTTTGCCGGGGTTACCCTGTTTACCCATCTCTCCTGGATCTGGTTAATGGACCGGCTGGGTGGGCTGACCCTACAGCTGATCTCGCTACTGCGCCAGGGTTATGCTGGCATAAGAGAGCGTCTGATTGCCCGCCGCCAGCGTCGAGAACGTGAAACGACTTTCCAGGTCAAGACCGAGCGTCAAAAGGTCAGGACAGAACAACGTGTTGCCCCGGTGATTGCACCGCCCGTGGTCAAGAAACCGGTGGTCAGTCAGCGGGCACAACGGGAACGTCAGGTGCCTCTGTTTACCACCGAGGGCAATACCGAGTTGCCACCTCTGGCACTGCTGGACGAGCCCGAGATCAGCATCCACCAGATGTCAAAAGAGGCCCTGGAGCATGTCTCCCGCCAGGTTGAACTCAAACTGGCGGACTTTGGTGTTGAGGTCCAGGTGGTGGCGGTGCAGCCCGGACCGGTCATCACCCGTTATGAATTACAGCCGGCCGCCGGGATCAAGGTCTCGCAGATCACCAACCTGGCCAAAGACCTGGCGCGCTCACTATCGGCCATCAGCGTGCGCGTGGTGGAGGTCATTCCCGGCAAGACCACGGTGGGTATCGAGATCCCCAATGAAGAGCGTGAAGTCGTACGCCTGGTGGATAATCTCAAATCCAAGGCCTATGAAGATGCCCGATCACCGCTCACTCTGGCACTCGGCAAAGACATTAGCGGGATCCCCATGGTGGCTGACCTGGCGCGTATGCCACACCTGCTGGTGGCGGGTACCACCGGTGCCGGTAAATCGGTAGCCCTCAACGCCATGATCCTGAGCCTGCTCTACAACGCCCAACCCAAAGATGTGCGCCTGATCCTGATCGACCCCAAAATGCTTGAGCTCTCGGTCTATGACGATATTCCCCATTTGCTGACACCGGTCGTCACGGACATGAAGGATGCCGCCAATGCCCTGCGCTGGTGTGTGGCGGAAATGGATCGTCGTTATCGACTCATGGCGGCGACCAAGGTGCGTAACATTGCGGGCTTTAACAAAAAAGTGGAAGAGGCCAGGGCCAGCGGCAAACCCTTACTGGACCCGCTGCACCCGGCAGACAGTGATGAAGCTGCAGCAGAATTAAGTCCCTTACCGTTTATTGTGGTTGTCGTCGACGAGCTTGCCGATATGATGATGCTGGTGGGTAAGAAAGTGGAAGAACTCATTGCCCGTCTGGCACAAAAGGCACGTGCTTCGGGCATTCATTTAATTCTTGCCACCCAGCGTCCATCGGTGGATGTGCTGACCGGTCTGATCAAATCCAACATCCCCACACGCATTGCCTTTCAGGTGTCGTCGCGTATTGACTCACGAACCATTCTCGACCAAATGGGTGCCGAGCAGTTGTTGGGCCACGGTGACATGCTCTATCTACCGCCGGGTACGGCCGTGCCCATACGTGTGCATGGTGCCTTTGTTGATGATCAGGAAGTGCATAATGTCGTCGCCTATCTGAAGGCCAAGGGCAAACCGCAATACGAGGATGCGGTGCTGGAGGGACCGGCCGAAGCCGACCCGATGAATCCAGATTCAATGGTAGAAGATACCGAGAGTGACCCGTTATATGATCAGGCGGTGAGAATTGTCACCGAGACACGCAAGGCCTCGATCTCCGGTGTACAGCGACGCCTGAAAATTGGCTACAATCGTGCGGCCCGCATGGTCGAGGCCATGGAGGCTTCCGGTCTTGTCGGGCCACTGGAATCTAACGGCAGTCGAGAAGTCCTGGCGCCACCACCACCGAAGAGCTAACAAAACATGCAACGACTACTGATTTTTCTATTGTGTTATCTAAGTGTGGCACTGGTTTCAGCTGAGACCTTGCAGGGGCACTTTAGTAAACTCAAGACCTGGCAGGCCGATTTTGTACAAATCCTGAATAATAACGATACACAGACGACGACCCGGAGCGAAGGTACCCTGTGGTTACACCGGCCGAATCTGTTTCGTCTGGAGTACAACAAACCCTATAAGCAGGTCTATGTCGCGGACGGCAAAAAACTCTGGTTTTATGATGAAGACCTGGAACAGATATCGGTTAAGCCACAGGGCGATTCACTGAACCAGACACCGGCCATGATACTGAGTCAACCGCAACGGCTGGCAAAGGCCTATACCATCACTTCACGCGAGAAAGGTCGATATACGCTCTATAATCTTATTCCGAAGGCAGCCGATACCGGCTTTGACCATATCGAAATCATTTTTGACAAAGACCGTCTCATCGAAATGCATATGTTCGATCACTTTGCACAACGGACTTCACTGCTTTTCAAAAATATTCAGGAGAATCAGGCTATCCCGTCACAACGATTTCGTTTTATACCTCCGCCTGGTGTCGATGTCATCGGGCAACAGTAACCATCAGACATTATGGTGATGAATAACGATCTGTTTGCCGCTGAGACGGATAACCGTTTCAGTCCGCTGGCAGATCGTATGCGGCCGCAATCGCTGCATGACTACATTGGTCAGCAACATTTGCTCGCTACTGATAAACCTTTGTATCAGGCGATCAGTCAGGGGCATTTGCACTCGATGATTTTCTGGGGACCACCGGGGACAGGTAAAACCACGTTAGCGCGCCTGATTGCACATACCTCAGAGGCGACATTTCTGAGTCTGTCGGCAGTGCTATCCGGGGTAAAAGACATTCGTGCCGCTATCGATGAAGCCAAACAACTCCGCCAGCTACATCATCGAAAATGCATTCTGTTTGTCGACGAGGTACATCGCTTTAATAAATCACAACAGGATGCCTTTTTACCCTATGTCGAAGATGGCACGCTCACCTTTATTGGCGCTACTACTGAGAACCCGTCATTCGAATTGAATAACGCCTTGCTGTCGCGGGCACGGGTCTATGTCTTAAAATCACTTCAGGAAGAAGACCTGCTAACGGTGATCAACCGGGCGCTGGTGGATAAACCCCGTGGTCTGGGCGAACTCAATTTACAAATGGCGGAAGACTTGCGCCGTCAATTGGCCAGTGTCGCCGATGGTGACGCCCGCCGTGTCCTGAATTTGCTGGAAATTGCCGCTGAGCTGGCAGAGACACAGGGCACTGAAACCATTATCAGTGAGTCAGTATTGCAGGATGTCCTCACTACCGGGCCACGCCGATTTGATAAACAGGGTGAGGCCTTTTACGATCAAATCTCGGCCCTGCATAAATCGGTGCGCGGCTCAGCACCGGATGCGGCACTCTACTGGTTCGCACGCATGATCGATGGTGGATGTGATCCCCTCTACATCGCACGGCGCGTGGTACGCATGGCCAGTGAAGATATTGGTAATGCCGATCCGCGGGCGTTGACGCTGGCACTCAATGCCTGGGATGTGCAGGAAAGGCTGGGTAGCCCGGAAGGGGAGTTGGCCATCGCCCAGGCCGTGGCCTACATGGCCTGTGCACCGAAAAGTAACGCCGTCTATATGGCTTATAATCAGGTGATGGCGGATATCCGCAACAATGCCTCATTTGAGGTACCCCTGCACCTGCGTAATGCGCCGACCAAGCTGATGAAGGATATGGATTATGGTCGGGCTTACCGTTATGCTCACGATGAACCGGAGGCCTATGCCGCGGGAGAAAATTATTTTCCGGATGACTTTCCCGCAAGGCCCTATTATCAACCTGTACCACGAGGGCTGGAAATCAGGATTGCGGAGAAACTGGCTCACCTGAAGGAGCTGGATAAAAAGGCAGGGGGCAAGTGATTATTTTGCGACGCCGACAACATCCAGTACAATCATCTCATGAACATTAAAATTTTGTTGTTTATCGCCTGCGGGGGCGCGCTCGGCGCACTGAGTCGTTTTGCTGTTTCCAATGGTGTACATCAATTGGTAGGCAAAGGCTTCCCCTATGGCACGTTGACCGTCAACGTCCTCGGCTCATTCCTGATTGGGTTCCTCTATATTATAATGCTGGAACGTATGGCGCTGGAACCTCACTGGCGTGCCCTGGCGATTACCGGATTTCTCGGCGCACTGACGACGTTCTCAACCTTCTCATTAGAGACCTTTCAGCTGATCGAGGATGGCGCGATGTTAAAGGCGCTTAGCAATGTTGCCATCAACGTTATCGTGTGTCTGCTGATGTGCTGGGTAGGCGTCATTTTAGGACGGCGTCTGTTCGCTGGCGTGGGTTCATTTTAGAGGTGTTAGGATGAAACTAACCGAAGTTACCGTAGTTCGCATTTATCTCACCGAAGGTGAGACCCAGTTAAACAGTCTCATCAAGCGCCTGCGTGACTGGGAAAAAATTCGCGGTGTCACCGTGTTTCGTGGTATTGCCGGGTATGGACATACCGGCGTGATGCATGGCATGCAACTGGTCGACCTGTCGTTGAACATGCCTATTGTGATCGAGTTTTTTGATACACCTGAAAAGATCGATGAAATTCTTCAGCATTTGGATACTGTCGTACATCCAGGCCATCTAATTAAATGGTCTGCTGAAGTCAACGAATAATAACCGAGTAAGACACTATCATGTTAGACCCACACCGTCTTCGAAATGAACTGGATGCCACAGCTGCTTGCTTGAATAAACGCGGTTTTATCCTCGACACCGCACAATTGGAAGAACTGGAAAGCCGTCGCAAGGAATTGCAGGTCTCCACGCAGGAGTTACAGGCGGAGCGTAACACTAAATCAAAAAATATCGGCAAGGCCAAGGCACAGGGTAAAGACATTCAACCGCTGCTGGATGAAGTCGCGCAACTGGGTGATAAACTCAAGGCGGCTGAAACAGGTCTGGTTGAAATCCAGGAGGAGTTACAGCAGATCCTCATGGCGATCCCCAATGTCCCGCATGAGAGTGTGCCGGCGGGAAAAAACGAGGCTGACAATGTCGAAGTCCGCCGCTGGGGTCAAGCAAAGGTGTTTGACTTCGATGTCAAAGACCACGTCGATCTTGGTTCGGCGCTGGGACAAATGGACTTTGAAACCGCAGCCAAGATCACCGGTGCACGTTATGTAACCATGAACAGTGCCATTGCCCGCCTGCACCGTGCCCTGATCCAGTTAATGCTGGATACACATAGCCAGGAACACGGTTATATCGAGACTTATGTCCCCTTTATCGTGAATGCCGACAGCCTGCGCGGTACAGGTCAGCTGCCCAAGTTCGAAAGCGAACTTTACAAGATCCAGAGTGATGAACAGGATTTTTACCTCATTCCGACGGCTGAAGTGCCGGTGACGAATATTGTGCGCGATGTCATCATCGAGGCAGACTATCTGCCACGAAAGTACGTCTGTCATACACCCTGTTTTCGTAGTGAAGCCGGTTCCTATGGTAAAGACACGCGCGGCATGATTCGCCAGCACCAGTTTGAAAAAGTCGAACTGGTTCAGGTGGTACGGGCGGAGGATTCTTTCAAGGTATTAGAAGAGCTGACCGGACACGCCGAAGCGATTTTACAAAAACTGGAATTACCGTATCGCGTCATGGCCCTGTGTGCCGGTGACATGGGGTTCTCCGCTGCCAAAACTTACGACCTCGAAGTCTGGTTACCGGCACAAAATACCTATCGGGAGATCTCTTCCTGCAGTAACTTTGAAGACTTTCAGGCACGTCGTCTCAAGGCGCGCTGGCGTAACCCGCAGACCGGCAAGCCGGAACTGGTGCATACCCTGAACGGCTCTGGCCTGGCCATTGGCCGAACCCTGGTGGCGGTAATGGAAAACTATCAACGTGCCGATGGTGGTATCGATATTCCGGCAGCGTTACAACCGTACATGGGTGGCCTGACGGAAATTACGTTAGCATAACCAGTAGAATGACAAACAACACGACCATCGCAATCGGAAAGATCACACCTTTCCAGTCTTTGTTCTCGGCCTGTGCACTTTGCGCTAACATCTGTTTGGCGCGGGGGAGAAGAAAAACCACCATGGCGCCTAGGACCAGCGCCCACATAATTTTCTGCCACATTTCCATAACACGTTCCTTCAGGCTGATACACAAAGCCCCGGATAAACCGGGGCTCGTGCTACTTCGTGGGAGGGTAAATCGTTAATTCCTGTTGAGTGAGCCCAACAGGTTCAGCAAGGCAACAAACATATTGTAAATATCAAGGTAGAGGGCAACCGTCGCTAACAGATAGTTGGTCTCACCACCATGAATAATGCGGCTGGTGTCGAACAGGATAAATCCACTCATCAGCAAAATGACAATGGACGATATTGCCAGTGACAGGGCCGGTACATGCAGAAAAATATTCGCGATTGCCGCTATCAGGACGACGATCATGCCGACAAACAGCAGGCCACCCATGAAGCTGAAATCCTTACGTGTGGTAAGTGCATAACCGGAAAGTCCCAGAAAAATGACACCGGTACCCCCCAGTGCGGTCATGACGATATGGCTACCATTGGTCATCATCAGATACTGATTCAATAGTGGACCAAGGCCAAAACCCATCAGGCCGGTAAAGGCGAAGACCACGGCAACACCCGCGGAGGAATTGGCGGTACGAGGCAGGACAAACCAGAGCAGGGCAATCGCTGCAATCATGGTAAACAGCGGCGTGCTGGGTCCCATACGCATGCTCATGGAAATACCTGCGGTGATGGCACTGAAAATCATGGTCATCGATAACATGGCATAGGTATTTCGCAGTACCTTGTTGGTTTCTAGAGCAGAAACTTTGGTACGGCCAACAGCAGATTGATTCTGAAACATATAGGTTCCTCGTTTTCCTTAATAATTAACTATCACTACGACAACAGCATACCTGAGTAGTTCACAATAGCAACCCGTGTAAGCTTCGAATATATATGAAATTTTCAGGTAAGGCGCTGGAAATCTCATAACGCTTAGGGTATTCTCGCAACCCCTGACACGCTGGTGTCACATAGACCTTTATGTGGTGAATCTACAGCTTTTCAAGGTCTAAACTACGCACATAAAGTAGCCTAAGCGACGGGGGAAAGTAACTAGGGATTAGTACCTATAGGGCCTGGATGGCAAAATTGTGGCTTAATACATAAGCAATAATTGAATATACTGCCGAGCTGACTGAGTGGTCGACAAATTTGCCGGGAGCAAATTTGGACAGCTGAAAGCTGGCCCGAAGGGTGAAGGGCAGGACGCCCGGAACAGAGTGGCGGGAACCGCCGCTTGAGACCAACAAAGCTACTTTATGAACGTTGGTAATGATACGGATATGAAATAGAAAGTTTTGGAGAGCTGGCTGAGTGGTCGACAAATTTGCCGGGAGCAAATTTGGACAGCTGAAAGCTGGCCCGAAGGGTGAAGGGCAGGACGCCCGGAACAGAGTGGCGGGAACCGCCGCTTGAGACCAACAAAGCTACTTTATGAACGTTGGTAATGATACGGATATGAAATAGAAAGTTTTGGAGAGCTGGCTGAGTGGTCGA
>CAJYAN010000003.1 GCA_913064945.1 uncultured Gammaproteobacteria bacterium
AGGTCAGGTCCAGGGAGGTGCCCCCGACCTGGGCCAGGGTCGTGCCGTTGGCGTCGCTGTCGAGCAGGGTGATGTCGCCACCGCTGATCTGCGTGGCGCCGCCCACCGTGTTACCGGCATTGGCCAGACTCACCGCATTGGTGTTGGCGTCGACCGTCAGGTTACCCGTCAAGGCCACGGTACTGCCGGTGGCCTGGGTCACCGCCCCGTTGCTGGAGCTCACGTCGAGGTTGGTCGCGGTGGTATTACCCACCGTGGTCCCGCTGACGCTGTCATTGACCAGCGCGACTGTGCCACCCACCGTACTGATTGTGCCGTCGAGGGTGTTGGCGATGTTATCGAGGGTGATGTCGTTGCTGCCTGCGTCGACGGTCAGTGCGCCATTCAGCTCCACCGTGCTGCCCGCGGCCTGCACCACAGCACCGCCGGAGGTCAGGTCCAGGGAGGTGCCCCCGACCTGGGCCAGGGTCGTGCCGTTGGCGTCGCTGTCGAGCAGGGTGATGTCGCCACCGCTGATCTGCGTGGCGCCGCCCACCGTGTTACCGGCATTGGCCAGGCTCACCGCATTGGTGTTGGCGTCAACCGTCAGGTTACCCGTCAAGGCCACGGTACTGCCGGTGGCCTGGGTCACCGCCCCGTTGCTCGAGGTTACATTGAGGTTGGTTGCGGTGGTGTTACCCACCGTGGTCCCACTGACGCTGTCATTGACCAGCGCGACTGTGCCACCCACCGTACTGATTGTGCCGTCGAGGGTGTTGGCCACGTTGGTCAGGCTCACGTCACCCGGACCGACGTTGAGGTTGATGTCGCCATTGACGTCCAGCGCGCCGGTCTGGTTCAGTACACCGCCGGTGAGGGTCGCATCCAGGTTACCCAGCACGCTGCTCACGCCCAGGGTCAGTCCGTCGATGTCGACCAGACCGACGTTGTTGCCCGCCACGCTCAGTACGCCGTCGATGTCGTTACCGCTGTTGACCAGCTGGACATCACCCAGTGCAGTGATGTCCACGTTGCCGACCACGCCCAGCTGACCGCTCTGGCTCAGGCTACCGCCCAGGTCCAGGCTCAGGCTCGCCAGTCCGGTCGAAACGCCCAGTTGCAGGTTGTCCACGTCGGTCAGGCTTACCGCGCCACCGCTCAAGGTCACCACACCGTCAAGATCGTTACCGGCGTTGGTCAGGGCGATCGGGTTGACGCCCGCGTCAAGGTTGACCGGGCCACTGGCCACCACGCTGGTGCCCAGGGACTGGACGATGCCGCCACCGGTCGAGGTGAGGTCCAGGTTACCGGTGTTGATGTTACCCACCGTGGTGCCACTGACGCTGTCATTGACCAGCGCCACGGTGCCACCCACCGCACTGATTGTGCCATTCAGGGTGTTGGCCACGTTGGTCAGGGTAATATTGCCGCTACCCGCGTTGATATTCACGGCCCCGCCCACATCAAGCGCACCGCTTTGTGTCACGTTGCCCAGGGAGTTCACCGAAAGATCACCGGTTCCCGTATTGATCGCGCCCAGTGTTACCGTACCGCTGGTATTACCCAGCAGGCCGGTGACCGTGCCAGCATTGATTGCGACGCTGCCACCACCGGTCGTCAGACTGGACCCGTTATTAAAAATCACATCGCCGCTACCACCAGTGCCGTTGCCAGCAGTCAGGGTCAATGTCTGACTCAGCAGGCTGCTGCTCAGGTCAAGATTGGCCGCTGCGCCACCGCTGTCACCGATAATGATCGAATCCGTTGCCTGCAGGGTAATGTTCGCATCACCCAATGACTGCAGGTAACCCAGCGAAAGCGTATTACCCAGGAGGTTATCAACCAGGCTGAACGGAAGCAGATACTCTGCAGGACTCAACAGACTCAACAAGGCATCCATGGTCCCCGAACCCGAGGCGCCGGCAACGATATTAATGGTGGTCGGGTCAAGCAGAAGCTGTCCGGCCTGGCCCTGAGGTGCAGAGACGATGACCCTGCCCATGAAATCCAGCCCCTCCTTGCCCGAAACTTCAACAAAGCCGCCGTTACCACCGGTCTTGCCGCCACGGGCCTCTATCGTGCCGTAATACCGTGTACCCTTGTTCGACCACACGATCACCCGGCCACCGTCACCGCTGTTGATGGCGTTGGCCAGGATGCGGGCTTCGCGGCCCACAAACGTCTGGCTCGCATTGCGCTCCGGTCCCTGGCCCTGGAAGTTACCGCCGATCAGTGCGGTACCGCCACCGGCGTCACCGCTGACATCAATGACACTCTTGCCGAACAGTCCCACCTTGTCGCCCAGCACCTTCACCGTGCCACCTGTCTGGCCAACCTGTTTACCACTGGCATCCAGCACACCGGCCTGCGCCACGATACCCATGTCACCACCGTCGAGTATGATTTTGCCATTGCGAGAAAATGCACTTTGCGCCTCAACGATACCGTTGTTGTTGATGACCGTATCGAGCATGGCGTCCTTCGCGCGCGCCGTCATCAGGACAAGACCGCCACCGGCCTGGATAACGCCCTGATTCTCGATGCCCGCGTCGAGCGCGCTCGCCTCCACATTGAGGTTCAACAGACCATCGCCCGTCATATCCAGGTGCATGCGTTGACCGGCACCCAACACCACGGAACCGCCCGGTGTGCGCAGCAGGCCGGCGTTCTCCACGCGCGCGCCGAGTAAGACGATATAGCCACCCGGTGCCGTCTGCAGGTTGCCTTCATTGCGCACCAGCCCCGGGCCCGTGCCATTGAAGCTGTACCGCCCGGCCATAAAGTCTTCGTTACTGATGTCCAGTGTTGACGCGAGCAGACCGCCCACATTGACCTGGGCACTTTGCCCGAACAGGATGCCGTTAGGATTGACAAGGAACACCTGCCCATTGGCCTGCAAGCTACCGTAAATGGCGCTGGGACTATTACCCAGCACCCGATTCAGCGCCACCGAGCGACTGTCCGGCTGCACAAAGCGCACGGTCTCGTCGGCCGCTATCCCGAACTGCTGCCAGTTAAGCAGCAGGTTTTGCGTACTCTGGTTAACGGTGGTCGTCTTTCCGCTCTGGCTGATTACACCGGCGCCCGCGCCCACCGTTCCACCCACTGGAGCCGCGGCGGCATTACCCGTCAGACCCGCGAGACAGGCAGAAAGCATCACCACAAACAAACGCTCTTTCCAGACCACGCTTGGGCGCATCACATTCGCTTTATTACGGTATAGTTTGTTCATCACATCACCATTTTTTTTCGGACGACAGCTGCCGTCTCATTGGTCCATTCCTATTACTACGTTCAGAAATTCATTCTTCCCTGAACCCAGAGCCGCATACGACTGTCCGGTGCCGACTGAGCTGTTTCAGACCCGACTTTCCAGGCCACACTGGCCTGCACGCTGTATTTTTCACTCTGCGTCCACTTGAAACCGACACCCATGCCCTGAAGCCTGCGCGCGCGCTGTCCGGTGTAACTGGTCCAGGGATGTTTAACCAAACGGCTGTAGCCAGCGTCAAAGAAGCCCACAAACTGTGTGTCGCCCGGCACGCCCTTAATGGCGGGCATCCGCTTTCTGTACTCAACGTTTAGCAGATACCCCTCATCGCCGGCCGCCTCGCCCTCGGGGTAGGCACGCACACCATAGGGACCGCCTAGGATAAATTTCTCCGAACTGTCCAGGTTCTGGCTTGCCAGTTGTGTGGCAACCGACAGATAAAGACCTTCATCGTCGTTAATCCGTTGCAGGCGTAATGCGCGCACCGTGAGCTTGTTATAGCCCCCGTTGGTCATGGCGGTAGTCGCATCAAAGAGACGGGCCTGGGACGAACCGATGTCCAGGTCACCGCGCGTGTAGGTCAGCATAAAATCGTTAATGCCGCCGCCCAGATAACTGTCGCGGCTGTCACCACTAAACGTCAGCCGGACTTGACGCACCGATTTATCAGTCACCTGATTGAGCGCATCGATCCTGTCCTGCAGACGTTTGCCGACATAGGCCGCCTTTAGATAAAGATTGAGGTTGTAGGAACGCACCGCCGGGTAGCGCGCGCTCACGCCCAACACATCTGCGCTGCCATTGGCATCAAGTGACTTGAATTCCTTGCCCAGCGCATAGCGCATGGTCGAGACCTCTGCGCCAAAGCGCAGCCCTTCATGAATATCCATGCTCTTGTAGCTGGCGCGGCCATACAGTAGACCGCTCCCGGAGGTCAGTCCCTGCAGAATAAGACCATCACCCACATCAGTCGGGTGATTGATCCTGACAACACCACTCGCACGGACCTGCCCGGTATAGTAGTTACCGTAGTTATCTATCTCTGCGCTGGATTCATATTTTGGTCGATCTTCCAGATCCACCATCAGATCCGCAGAGCCCAGGGTGCTACCCGGCTGTAACGAGGCTTTGGCATTGATGCCGGGGTTATCATTGAGCAGCAACATGTCACGGATCAGGATGTCCTTCCTGATGACATGTTCTTCCTCCAGACTTTCCAGCGTTTTATATACCCGGCTGTCCGGCAATGATGAATTATTCTTCAGCCTAATGCCGTCGTAGACACCTTCCATGACATAAAACTGGATGACACCGTCACTGACTTCCTGCGCCGGGATATAGGCCTTCGCTACAAAGTATCCCTGGTTCCGGTAAAAACGGGTGATGCGATTCGCGTAGGCGCGCAGCTCGAGGAAGCTCATCCTTTTCCCCGCAGCACCTTTTATCAAATCCTGAATTGATTTCTCACTGAAGACTGTTATGCCGTGGAGAATTATCTTTTTAACATCAAACTCGAATTCTGAGCTGGTTGCCGCTTGTGCCGGCATATCAAAGCCCTGCACGTCGACTCCAGGACTAACTGGAGCTGGCACGTCTAAGGATCGATCTTCGATTTCCCGTAAAGACTGCCCGGCATCAGGCCGTTCGGCGGCCGACACCATACCGGCAAAGAAGAGGGTCAGAAAAAAGGTCAATGCGGGGATACTGTATCCGCGTGCAGGGTATCTCCGCCCTGTCCTACTGAATTGTCGTTCCATGTTTTCCACCGAATGTACGTTTATAGAATCAATGAACGACTTTTACCGTTCTTGAACTGATTCATCGGCGGGTGTGTGCGAGACCTAAGGACGTTTCTGTTAAACATTGTAACTTAGTTTATTTATTATGTTTATCAATAGCTTATATTTTCACTGTATTTGCAGGGTGATGCACCAAAAGGTCGTTTTTACCTGGCCAATTCCACAGTCATAACCGGTTTTATCTCTGCCCTTGCCACTCCGCGGCTTAACACACGCACATCGCGTTTCTTCACGACGTGCGGGGCATGTAGCCGGTGTGAACGGCACGCCACGCACCATCGTGGGCCGCACGGGTCGACGCTGTAGCATGTTGTTGCGATGGCATCGCCTGTAGAAAGGCGGAGGTCAATAACGGAGGGACACGGTGACCGCGTCAGGGAAACATCACCCTGGCGTAATCGGTAGCCTGACTTCCCGTGCACAAACGGTGTCGGGTATAAGAAGGATAAATGGCCTTCTTGCCCAGGCCCAGCAGCGGCATACCGTCAACGGCCCACCACTTCACCGTCCGATCATCCTCAACGCGTCCCGAATTCCACGGATATCGTCAGAGAACCTGCCTGTGTTTTCTTCATTTACTCCCATCCCACACCTCCCGGCAAGCCGCGACCCTGCCGGGACTCACGGCACAGCGTCTTGTAGTCGGTTGTTTTGTCAGGTGAACTGGCTCGTCGGCGGTGCCCAACTCTCAGGCAGTGGACGGGGCTCGTTTGCGTCGGCCTTTTGATTCAGGTGATCGAGAAGCCTCTTGATCACCACCAGATCTTCGATGCAGGCAATGATCTTCACTGCCCCGCCGCAGGCTGGACAGGTCTCAATGTCGGTGCCAAAGACGCGTTTCAAACGCTGCGCCCAGGTCATGGAGGCCCGGCGTTCGTCCAGCGTTCTGTCTTCACACTCGTTTGACGTTGTGCTCTCGCTGCCTTTCTCCCGTTTGTCCGAGGTCACCTGCGCACGGTGCTTGCTATTCGGCGAGAATACGACGTGGAATCTCGTCAACAGTCGTCAACAACTCATAACGGGTCTTTCTGCCACCACCCGGTGACGGGATTATGACCCTCTTTGCAACCAAGTCTGATAAATCGCGGCTGGCCGTTCGATTCGGACACTTGGTAATCGCTTCATATTTTTTCGTCGTAATCCCGCCTTCAAAGCCTTTTCGACCTTCAACAAATACCCGCGATACCATCCTAGCCTGCCGGTCATTCAACTGGTCGGCGTCAACTTCATAAAAACGCGTCTTGGCCAGTACAAGATCCACTACTTCCCTGCCGATTTCTTGTGCCTTGATGACCCTGTCGGCAAAGTAATCAAGCCAAACATTAACATCCAGGCCTCCACGGCTCGATTTTTCCAGCTGCAGGAAATAAGATTTTTTGTCCCCTTCTATCGCCGTGGCAAGACAAGCCGTGGTCGGATAGCCGAGAGACTGCGAAAGCGCATGGTCAGCAATCGCCCTGCCGACTCGCCCATTCCCATCAGTGATGAATCACTTCGAACCAGAGGTGTGCAATACCTGCTCGGGCAATCCCTGGTATCTTCTTTTCACCTTTCGAACGGCTGATCTTGTTGTACCAGTCGATGAATCTCGCCATTTCTTCTGGTACCTGAGTTGCTGGCGGGGCTTCATAGTGAACCTTTGCCCGACCGTAAGGCCCGCTCACTAATTGCATTGGCGAAGGATCTTGCGGTATGCATCTCGCAAAAATGGCGTGTAGCGCTGCTCAGGAACCGCCATGGATTGCCACTTGCCCAACAGATCATGTGTCAGCGATGTTTGCTCGTTCTCACGAACGTCCACCAGCAACGAAGCAGCCCCACCGCTTTCCGGTCTGAGTTATCTGGTAGCGTATCCGATGTAATTAAAGAGAGTAGAAATGACCTTACCGATTCTCTATCCAGAACCTCACCCTCGATGGCGCTGGTTTTAATGGCCTCGAAAAGCATCAAATCGATCGTGGCGTCCTCTTGGGACGCCATTGGCAGCGCCTCAAAACGGCCGACCAGTCGCTCTGAGTTCAGGTGAAATTGAAGTTCCCGGTCTTCGAACGCACGCTTGTCGTAGCGAAAATCCGGCTAATCAGGTTGCTGCCATATCCATTTCATGGCGTGATTATAGCCCGTAAAAACGCCAGTCACGATCAAGAAAGGGGACTGGGAATTCCGGGGACAGTTTTCTTAATTTACAGTAATGTATTTAAAATCCGACGATTATTAAATACATCGAAAACTCGTCAGGAGGACATTATGGCAAGAATGCCAAGAGTGGTTGTTCCAGGTTATCCACACCACGTAACGCAGCGCGGTAACCGTCGAATGAAACCCTATATCTCACCGGATGACTATCAGTTCTATCTTAAGCGAATCAAACTTTATCAAAGCGAAGCTGGCGTCACTACATGGGCATACTGCCACATTTTACGAAGCAGTACATGAGAAGGATAAAGAGAATAACCGCTATTCCCAGTGTCTCTCAGGGCTGAATACTTGAGTATGGATATGCTTGAGTTATCCTACTTTGTGACCTCAATCTCTTCAACCTGCAGAATGTCAGCTGATCTTCCACTACGTTTCTGAGCTCCCGGCTTGTTCCGACAACAGACTGTCAGACAACCTATCCATCTGTTGCTGTAAGCGCAGCGTTAATACGCTCACAACAGGCCGACAACCGCTGCGCGAGGTATCGCCGGTATCATTGGTTTTCGGCAGGGTTGGTGATTTTCGGTATGTCCTTGAACTCACCTGTGAATCTGACCGGACGATTCGTCACATCACCGTCCAGATAAACAGTTATCTTGTACTTGCCTGATAGTAAACCGTCTTTATCACTGGTCACTTCGACAATCGACCCTTCGGGTTTCCGGGTACTGATCCAGTGCGGGGCATTTGCTATGTCGTCTCCATACACCGCGTTGGTGCTCCTAGACCAGCTTGTACTTTCAGTCCCGACAAGAGGATATTTACCCACTCCCTTGTACCCCTTGAGGTAAAAAGTGAGATTCTTGAACGCACCGTCACTCTGGATAATGATGCCCTTGTATGGAATCAGTTTCACTGACTCAGTTGCGTAATCAACCTTGCTGATGGCATCTATCCATTTCGCACTCGTATCATGTAGGCATTTGGATAGCCCGGATTGGCATATCGAAAATGTGGCACCTGCAAATGCATTCCCAATAAAATAATAAAATAGCGCTGAAAACAAAACCATTTTAAGAAAAACACGCATATGAGATATTACTCCTAGGGATGAACGAAATGTTTTATAGGTAGATTGAGGATAACCGATACCACACATTCAAATCAAGATTGAAGCCTTGATACTAGGTATGCTTGAATCATCCATCTTTCCGATCTCAATCTATGCAACCCACTGGATTTCCAGCTGAATCAGTGCTAGATCATAACCTTTTTTCGCGAATTCAAGTTGCTAGTGCAACATTAGGTTTAAGCCTGAAAATACCTGATTTGGCGCTTTAATGCCAAGGCATTTTCTGGGACGGTTGTTTAATTTTTCCATTGCCGTTTTTGATGGTGGAGCGAATGTAAGCTGGATGGATGCACAGTAAAAACATCACTTACTGGGGTGATACCGATACCTGGGGCTTCTCTATCCTCAGTAATGCCCGACGATATATACCCGACTTGAATTCGATAATGATGGACAAACACACCTTTATTTAATTCCAGCAACGCGCAATTTCAGAATCTGCACCCGTTGATAAGTTGCTGCCAAATTTACTCGCTGAGGATATTGCATTGTTTGAGGAATGGCGGCAGGGAATTTATGGCAACTCGCGACTTGAGCAGGAACGTTTGTCATCAGATTACATTCAAGACCAACTTTCTAGATGGTTAATATAAAAAAAGACCTGCGTGATTCACTCTCATCTTCATAAATCTTACCAAGGATTGTACAGGCCTGCACGATAGTACGTCCTGCATCAGCGAAAATTGTAAACAGAATTTTGACTGTAACGGATTTCTTATTAGCATGAGATTTCGACACCCCCCATTCCTTCGCCAAACATTAAGAAAGTGAAAGCGCCGCCTTCAAGTCCTCATGCTCAAAGGCTGAGGCCATGCGATCGATCTCGGCTTGCGTCAAACCCAGTCGCGCGGCCTCTTCGCGCCAGGTTGTCACGGCCTGCCCGACCTCGGCGGCGATCGCGTGCGCCTTGGCTTCATCCAGTTCAAAATATCCCACCACACTCATCGCCAGATCCAGAGAGGCCGATCCATCATCGAGATCGATGGCCGTTGTCAGAACGCGTGGCTTGATATCCGTGGGTACCGGATTAAGATCATAGGCCGGGCTCAACCGCCAACCGTCCGGGCCGGTATAGAGGAAGGCGTGATTACGCAAGTGGTCATCCGTGTTGGAAATCAGAATATTGAAAACGATACGTCGCCACAGTTCATGCATATCCTGTTTCGGGCTGGCGCCATATCGGCGCAGAGCATCGACAAATTCCAGGTAACTGCGTGACTCGTTGTCGCTGGCCCCGAGCATACTCATGGCCGAAAGAAACGGAATGCGACCGCCAGGGATGGCGGAAGTGTCGGATTTGCAGGAGCACGAATCCGACCGCTGCCCTTGTTCCCGGTCGAACCGGCGCAGCAACAGCACCGGCTTGTTGTTCGGCTCATCCCTGAGCCTCACCCCTTCGGGGCTTGCGCGATAAATCGCTCCCGGCGATTTATTCAGTACATGCTCAATTCGCCAGTCGGGCACGGGGATACCAGCCTTTGCTGCAAGACGGAGCGCAACCGCCTCCCACAGAACTGTATTGATCTCGTCGTCCTTGTGCGGAAACTTGGCGATGGCCAGATGCCCGTCCCGATCCCGAACTGATGCCTTGGGACGCGCACCACCCAATGATGAACCGGGCGCCAGCAGCAAGCGCAGATCCTCGTCGCTATCCGTGTCACCCACGACATGCTCCGCCGCCGACAGCAATTGTGGCAGATCGATCAGGGGTGGTATGCGAGCGGCTTCATGTTCGGCAAGAAACGGGCCGCCCTCCTGCCTGGCAAAGCGCAGAGCGCCTTGTCGTGTCTCATCATCAACCATGAGCAGATAGTCAATTTCCATCAAGGTGCGCGGCGTCTCGCCCGCGTGCTCTGCCCGTCGCCGTTCTGCCCGACGCATCAAAACCCGCCCCCAGCGATCGGGGGCAGAGTCGCCAATGGTACCGAACAGGGGCTTACCTGTAGGTGTGTGGAAGGGACCCGGGCCCAGCGTCAAGGCCGGTTCCAGGGAGAAACGATCTGCATACTCAAGCCAACCTGAATCATATTCGAACGTGGCACTTTCCCTACCTTTGCGCACGCGCGCCCACAGTCGCCCAGCCAGATGCGGCGTACCGGCAATATCCACATAGACATACACTTCTGTTTCCATCACGCTTTACTCTTCTATCCAGACTGGGACGATTTGCCCCCAGATTTATTCTGGCGCGGCTTGCGGATGCGTTGCGGCAAGCGCTCCTCTTCGAGTTCAAGACCCACCGTATCCGTCTTGGCATCAGCGAGATCACCCAACCGCTCAGCCATACCTAGGACAAAGAGCACATTGGCATAGTTACCCAGCGAAACGCCGGGGTCGCCCTTTTCTATCTTGTTCAGGGTTGTCCGGCTGATAGAGGCCCGTTCAGCCATAACAGCCGTTGAAATACGCCGTCTGAGCCGGGCATCTCGGATATCCTGTCCAAGCTTACGCACCGCCCGCCTCACCGGAATCGGCACCATCAAGTCTAGCTGGGTTTTTCTCATTTATCGTCCAATTTTATGGTCACTATTGAAAATAGTGTATATTATAATGGACGTTATATCAATACATCCCCAGCAATCCCAACATAATAGTGATCGTGACGTCCACTATTATGAACGTTAATTACGTTAAAACCCAGAATCGTGAACATTTCCAGATATTATGGGCTCCAAAGCTGACATCTCCTGAATCAGACAGATTTCCCTGTTCCGCCCGTATTTTTCAAAGGTACTTCTTAAAGGTACTCGCGGTCACTGCCACAGCGAATGCAAACAGTGCGGCGAATGGAATCACAATAAAGGTAGGATGCAGGCTGAACGAAAGTGCCAGATACGTTACCCAGGTGATCACTACCAGCGGTAGCACCGCCTTCTTGGCGTAGTGATACACGAATGAACTCTCTCGCCCTCCTCCCCAGCGGCGAAGATCCCGTCGCACGAGACCGTCAACCAAAGCCACCAGACTGAACAACAGGAACACCGGTGTCGCCAAACTGAGAATTGCCAGGCGTACCGAGAACACCTGGGTCACCTGCATTCAGCGATATCCAAGATTCATTAACATCGTTGATGATGCAACTCAAAACGACAAGAGTAATTTTAAACCTAAAACAATAAGTTAAACCAAACTACTCCCACTCGATGGTCCCCGGTGGTTTACCCGTAATATCGTAGACTACCCGCGAGATGCCATTGACTTCATTCACAATACGTCGTGAAACATGATCGAGAAAATCATATGGCAGATGTGCCCAGCGTGCCGTCATGAAATCAATGGTTTCAACCGCACGCAGTGCGACGACATATTGATAACGACGACCATCGCCAGTGACTCCGACTGATTTCACCGGCAGAAATACTGTGAAGGCCTGGCTGACTTTTTCGTAGAGTTCACACTTGCGGAGTTCTTCAATGAAGATGTGGTCTGCCAGGCGTAAAATATCGGCATAGTCTTTTTTGACTTCACCGAGAATGCGTACCCCAAGGCCCGGACCTGGGAAGGGATGGCGATAGACCATGTCGTAGGGCAGGCCCAGCTCAACCCCCAACTTGCGCACTTCATCTTTAAAAAGTTCACGTAAGGGCTCGCACAGTTTTAGATTCATGTGCTCCGGCAGACCGCCGACGTTATGGTGAGACTTGATCAGGTGCGCCTTGCCGGTCTTGGCACCGGCAGACTCGATGACATCCGGGTAGATCGTGCCCTGCGCCAGCCATTTTGCATTCGATAGTTTGTTTGACTCTTCTTCAAAGATCTCGACAAACATATTGCCGATAATTTTTCGTTTCTTCTCGGGATCATTCTCGCCACGCAGTGCCGCCAGAAAGCGGGTCTCGGCATCGACACGAATCACCTTCACGCCCATATGCTCCGCAAAGGTGGCCATCACCTGATCACCTTCCTGATAACGCAGCAGGCCATTATCGACAAAGACACAGGTAAGTTGCTTACCGATGGCTTTGTGTAATAACGCCGCGACGACGGAGGAGTCGACACCACCAGAGAGTCCGAGAATGACCTCGTCCTGCCCTACTTGTTCACGAAGGCGACGAATATTGTCATCGATAATATTGTCGGCGGTCCACAAATTGCGGCAGCCACAAATATCATGCACGAAACGTTCGATAATACGCTGTCCCTGTCGGGTGTGCGTTACCTCAGGGTGAAATTGCAGGCCATAAAAATGCCTGTCTGGATTGGCAATACCGGCAATGGGCGCATTGTCGGTGGAGGCCATCAGACTAAAACCTGCCGGCAGCTCCATGACGCGGTCGCCATGACTCATCCAGACATCCAGCAGACCATAACCCTCCGGGCTGGTATGGTCTTCGATATCTTTTAACAGGGGCATGTGGCCGCGGGCGCGTACCTGAGCATAGCCGTATTCATGGTGATCGGCCGTTTCCACTTTGCCACCCAGTTGGGCTGCCATGGTCTGCATGCCATAACATATACCCAGTACCGGGATGTCCATCTCAAAGACGACCTGCGGGGCGCTGGGGGCATCAATACCCATCGTACTTTCCGGGCCACCGGAGAGAATAATGCCGCTGGGTTTAAAGTCGCGGATGTCCTGTTCAGTGACATCCCAGGCATAGAGTTCACAATAGACACCCGCCTCGCGCACACGACGTGCGATCAACTGTGTGTACTGGGAACCAAAATCGAGGATCAGAATACGATCGGAATGGATGTCCATAGACATGCTGTCTTTCCCGTGGCTTAAGTTTTATACGCGGTAGTTCGGCGCTTCTTTGGTAATGGTCACGTCGTGTACATGGGATTCACGCATCCCCGCCGAAGTCACACGGACAAATTGCGGCTCGCTGCGCATCTGATCGATCGTGGCGCAACCGGTATAGCCCATACTGGATCGAATCCCCCCCAACAGCTGATGTATGACCGGTCCGAGCGGACCTTTGAATGGCACACGACCTTCGATACCTTCCGGCACCAGCTTGTCCGCCGTGCTGCCTTCCTGAAAGTAGCGATCCGAAGAACCTTCACGGGCACTCATGGCACCCAGTGAACCCATCCCACGGTAGGATTTGTACGAACGGCCCTGATACAACTCCACCTCACCCGGGGATTCCTCAGTACCACCAAACATCGAGCCAATCATAATGGAATAGGCACCCGCCACCAGGGCCTTGGCAATATCACCGGAATAGCGAATCCCGCCATCGGCAATCAGGGGCACACCGCTACCCTTTAATTCAGCCGCAATATTGGCCACCGCCGAAATCTGCGGTACACCGACACCGGCGACAATACGCGTAGTACAGATCGAGCCAGGACCAATACCGACCTTGACCGCATCGGCCCCGGCATCGACGAGAGCTCTGGCCGCGGCGGCCGTGGCAATGTTACCGCCTATCACCTGAATCTGCGGGAAGTGCTGCTTCACCCAGGCAACACGGTCCAAAACACCCTGTGAGTGCCCGTGCGCGGTATCGACCACCACCACATCGACCCCGGCCTCCGCCAAAGCGGCAACACGCTCATCGGTGCCTTCGCCCACACCGACGGCGGCACCAACGCGGAGTCGTCCAAGGTCATCCTTACAGGCATTCGGGTTTTCAGTGGCTTTCTGTATATCCTTGACTGTCACCAGGCCACGCAAGTGGAAATGTTCGTTAACGACCAGGACTTTTTCAATACGGTGTTCGTGTAATAACTTCAGGATCTCGCTCTTTTCAGCCCCCTCCTTGACCGTCACCAGCTTGGCCTTGGGCGTCATAATACTGGAGACCGGGTTATCGAAGTGCGTCTCAAAACGCAGGTCACGGCTGGTAACGATGCCTACCAGGTTATCGCCTTCGACCACGGGCACACCGGAGATATTCTGTGCCCGAGTCAGCGCCAGCACCTCACGGATACTGGTATCCGGGGTCACGGTCATGGGGTCTTTGATGACACCACTCTCAAATTTCTTCACCTGGCGGACGTGATCCGCCTGTGTCGCTGCATCCATATTTTTGTGAATAATGCCAATGCCACCTTCCTGAGCCATGGCAATGGCCAGGCGGGCCTCCGTAACGGTATCCATCGCCGCCGATACTAACGGGATATTGAGTTCAATTTCTCGTGTCAGTTGGGTCTTCAGTGAGACTTCCTTGGGCAGGACGGTAGAGTGCGCAGGGAGTAGCAAGACATCATCGAAGGTCAGAGCTTCTTCAGCGATTCGCAGCATTGAGGGGGGTCCTTTGATGTAAATCATCGAATTATAAAGAGTTTTCAGTCATGGGTAAATGACTTTGCCCACCAAACAACTCTGTAGAAATCAATCAATTAGGCATTGCCATCCCTTAATCTGGTGCGCATAATGGTTCCCATGTGCATCGGGCCTTGTTCCGGTGCAAAAAATATAATTCCAGGCCAATGATTATTACTCGGAGGGGGCTCCCGGCAATAAGACAACGGCCACAACACAATCTTAATTGATCATCCATTCTGGAGGAGAATATGAGGAAATTATTACTTGTCATCGCGACTGCAGCACTTATGACTGCCTGTGCTTCCACACCGACGCAAACCAGCAATATGGCACAGGCCAATGCTGCCATTGCCGCCGCCAAGCAGGCCAATCACCAGGCGAAAAAGGTCAATTACGAATGGCGCGATACGGGAAAAATACTCAAAAAGGCGGGGAAAGCCAGAGATAAGGGTGAATTCGATGTTGCTGTAAAACTGGCCAATAAGGCCAAGGCACAGGCAGTGAACGCCTACGCACAATATGAAGAGCAAAAGAACGCCCAACCACGTTATTAATCAATAATCTGCCGTATTGAAAAGACCGGGGACTTCCCCGGTCTTTTTTTGTCCTCGAATCACGTCACGGCCTTTAGTATGATGAGGCCATGTCAGCCAATACAGAATCTGTCTTCCGCGATATCTATACCGTCTCTCGCCTAAATCGTGAGGTTCGTACCATCCTGGAAGGTAGCTTTCCCCTGCTATGGCTTGAAGCCGAGATATCGAATCTATCGCGTCCGGCATCTGGTCACCTGTATTTTTCACTCAAAGACGAGGCCGCCCAGGTTCGTGGCGCCATGTTTCGCAATAAGAATATGTACCTGCCCTTCCAACCTGAAAATGGAATGCAAGTATTGGTACGCGCCCGCATTGGGCTCTATGAAAATCGGGGTGATTATCAGATTGTTATCGAACACATGGAACAGGCTGGTGACGGTGCCCTACGTCGCGCCTATGAACAGCTAAAACAACGCCTGGAAAAAGCAGGTTTGTTTGATGCCAGCAGTAAACTGCCCATTCCCACACATCCAAAACAGGTCGGTGTGATCACCTCACCAACTGGTGCGGCCATTCGTGATGTCCTATCAACGCTACAACGACGTTTCCCGGCGTTACCGGTCGTGGTCTATCCCGTCTCAGTACAGGGTCCGGGGGCGCATAGCGAAATTACCCAGGCGATTGAGACCGCTAACGCACGCGAGGAATGTGACGTGCTCCTGCTGGTCCGCGGTGGCGGTTCTCTGGAAGATCTCTGGTCGTTTAACGAAGAGACCGTCGCACGCGCAATTGCCCAGAGCCACATTCCCATCATTAGTGGAATTGGCCATGAGATAGATTTTACGATCGCCGATTTTGTCGCTGACTATCGGGCACCCACCCCGACAGCTGCTGCAGAGTATGTTTCGCCGGATCAACACACCTGGAGGCGCCAGCTGGATAAATTACAACAACGCCTATACTACATTCAGTCAACACAGCTGCGATTGCACAGGCAACATCTCAAGTCTTTACGCTCACAACTGCAACACCCGGGACAGCGCATCCAGAGTATGTCACAGAGACTGGACGAGCTCTTTGCACGGCAGCAACAGATGGTAAAACAGCATCTCGCCAACCAACAGCAACAGCTAAGAAATTTAAATGGCCGTCTCCTGCAGACTCAACCTTCGCGGCGCTTAAGCCAGTCAAGAGACAAGGCAACACGTTTACAGCAACGATTACTCAAGGCGCATCAGTATGAACAACAGCAGCGACAATCCCGGCTACATGCGCTTGCTCGTACAATGGATGCGGTTAGCCCCTTGGCCACGTTAAGTCGAGGATATGCCATTGTACAAACTGACAGTGGTGAAATCGTCAAAGCTAGTCACCAAGTTCAGCCCGGACAAACCATACACAGTCGTTTACACAAAGGCACACTCACCAGTCGCATTGAAAAAACGGAAAACATCAAATAATGCTTAGATTATACTCGCTAATACTACTTCTGATGGTCAGCATGACCGTACAGGCAACCGACTTCCCGCGAACCAGTGCTGTACCAGGGGGAATTATAATTATCCCACTGAAGACCACCGGCAACACAGCACCTCACGTATATTACGGAAAAAACCAGGTGATGGTTGAAAAAACTGATATGGGGTGGCAAGCCGTAGTAGGCCTGCCCCTCAGCATAAAACCGGGATTGCACGCCATTGAGGTCAAAGGCAAAAAGGTTTCTACGATATCGTTTAACGTCAAGGCCAAGACATACCCTGAACAACACATCACGCTGAAAAACAAGCGCATGGTCAATCCTTATAAAAAAGATCTGGTGCGGATATTCCGCGAAAAAAAGATTATTATCGCAGCCCTGAAACACTGGAGTGATAGCTCAACTGAACTAAGCCCATTTAAAATGCCTGTCACCGGTATCGTCAGTTCTCCATTCGGCCTGCGGCGGTTTTTCAATGGCCAGCCACGCAAACCCCATAGCGGACTGGATATTGCTGCACCCGTCGGAACGCCGGTCTATGCCCCCGCCGCCGGGCGCGTTATTGCCACGGGGAAGTATTTCTTTAACGGTAATACCGTATTTATTGATCATGGACAAGGGCTCGTAACGATGTACTGTCATTTACATAATATTGATGTAAAAAAAGGCGATGTTGTTAAACGTGGCGAAAAATTTGCGAATGTCGGTATGACAGGACGAGTCACGGGACCGCATCTCCACTGGGGTGTCAGTCTGAATAATGCCCGCATCGATCCAAGGCTGTTGTTGTCACAATAGGAAATCACCGTCGTGAATTCTGATCCGGAAAAATTAATTAAGAAACATAAAGAGTTGACCCATTCGGATATGCTCAAAGTTACATCACATGTGCAGCGTACTAGTGACGAATGGACATTAAACACAGTTATGGTGGAAGGCTGTGATGTTCCTTTCAAGTATAAACGCAAAAAGATTTATAAGAATTTAACCGGACAGCGTGTCAATATGACCTATTACCCAACCACAGAGAGAGTCGCCTGCTTTGAAGTGGAGATTATGCGTGTCGTTCGTATCAAAGTTTCGTAATCAGCGGATAAGTATTGATTCGACATAATTATTGAGCGCCTAATATTTCATCGATCATTTCCAGCATTGGAGATGCATCTGTATAGTTAACCGGAATATGCCAGTGACGACGCGCTCCCTGAACAAGTAGACTCGGAAAACTATCTACCCCTAGACGTCTTGCCGTATCCATTTCTTCCTTGAGTTGCACATGCGTTTCTGAACGCCCAAGGTCACAGGTAAATTGTTGTATATCCAGCCGTAGGTCAGCCGCCAGTTGAATTAGCGTCTCATCATCGGAAGGATTTAGTGCCTGCTGGTAATAGGCCCGCTGGATTGCAGTTGTCATTGCCACGTCATGCGCCGTTCCCTGTTGACGTGCCGCAATCACCGCACGACATGCCGGATAGGTAGATCGCCGTGGTTGGCAATGATGCCAGAAATTATAATTGAAGGTCACACCCGGGATTACGGTTTCAATACGCTGCCAGGTTGTCATGATCACCGTTTGCATCTCGGTCGACATTGTCTCAGCAGTATCTTCGGCCAGACCACCAAGTAATCGAACCACTTCAACCCGGCCCGAGAGTGCCTCAACAAGTTGATTAAAAGCAGCCGTGAACCCCCAGCACCAGCTGCACATCGGATCGTGTACGTAGATTAATCTCATCATAAGAAAAAAATAGCATCCTATTCGTCACCTTACCAGCCGTCACAAGTGGTGATGATGAATAATACTCAATTCAGGCGCACTAAGCAGGACAGTCATTCAGCGCCCTTTCAAGTCAGCAATCAAACCACCGGCACGGCAATCAATTATCAGCAGAAAATTATTGCAAAGCCCATATTGGGATTAGCGTAATGCGCGGCAGTCTATATAAAAATTTCCGGCATAGAAAATACATCTTTCCTGAACAAATAATTTGCAACTTTTTAGGTTGTTTACGAGTCTTAAATTGAATTCTGCTTGATTAAAGACGTATAATTTAAAATCTGATATCGTCGGTAGAAAGGCAGTAACCTCAACATATCATCACAAGACAGGTAGACGTACATGAGCGATTTATTTAATGAAAAAGCCCAGGACTGGGATGCCAATGATATGGTGAAACAGTTATCAACGGCCATCGGCAATACAATACTTTCACACATTCCGTTAAGCAGTACTATGCGCGTACTGGACTTCGGTGCAGGTACAGGCCTAATCAGTTCACATGTTGCACCGAAGGTTGAAAAAATTGTTGCCGTTGATATTTCGGAAGCCATGCTGGAAAAACTCGCGGCCAAACCCGAATTAAATGGTAAGGTCGAAGCCATCTGTCAGGATATTACACACTCCCCCTTAGATACACAATTTGATCTAATTATCAGTGCCATGGCGATGCACCACGTTGAGGATACTGAGTTACTGGCAAAAAGTTTTTCGGCGCACCTGAAACCGGGTGCCAGCGTTGCACTCGCAGACCTTGATAAGGAAGATGGTAGCTTTCACCCTGAAGGTACAGAAGGGGTCTATCACACCGGTTTTGATCGCGACAAATTGCAGGCCATATTTTCACGCAATGGTTTCTCGACAATCAATTTCACGACCGCTCACATTATACAGAAAGAAGACAAACGTTATCCTGTTTTTTTGCTGACGGCGACAAAAGCCTAGTCGTATCAAGAATGACTTAAATCAAAATGTACCCAGCGGAGATAATGCCACGACTATTCTCCGGCTGGTTTTATTGCTTCAACGGCAACTTAGAAAAAATTATTTCTCCCCGACGAAGATCGACTTACTTTCCTTTGACATGTTTCATCAAACGCTTCCGTTTGGTGACTTGTCGCGATGTCAGCTTATTACGCCGGCCTTTAAACGGGTTGTCGGACGATTTAAATTCGACTCTTACTGGTGTACCAAATAGTTTTAATTGCTGGCGAATTTTATTGACCAGATAACGTTGATAAGAATCCGGCACGCGTTCGGTCTGATTACCATGGATGACAAAAATAGGAGGATTCTTACCTCCCTGATGCATATAACGCAGCTTTATTCGCCGTCCATTGACCAGAGGTGGTTGATGTGATTCTTGCATATCTTCCAGCAGACGCGTCAGCTTGGGGGTGGCAAACTTTGCCATACAGGAACGATAAACCTTTTTGACCGTTGCGAATAACTCACCGACGCCGGTGCCATGCAGTGCAGAGGTATAATGCAGTGGAGCGAAATCAATGAACGGCAACTTGATTTCCAGTTCGTGTTTGACCTTGAATTTCTGATCATCACTCAGGCCATCCCATTTATTAACAATCAGAATCAGACCACGTCCTGCATCCATAACAAAACCAATTAGTGATGCATCCTGATCAGTAATGCCTTCGCGGGCATCCATCACCATTAAGACGACATTCGCATCTTCAATCGCCTGCAGTGCTTTTATGATACTGAATTTTTCGACGGCTTCATTGACCTTGCCACGGCGACGAATACCTGCCGTATCGATTAAGGTATAACGTTGCGCATCTCGCTCAAAGGGCAGGTAAATACTATCACGCGTCGTTCCTGGCATGTCGAAGGTGACGACACGGTCTTCACCCAGCATACGATTAACCAGCGTCGATTTTCCCACGTTAGGACGTCCAACGACGGCTATGCGAATTCCCTTTTCCTCCTCTTCCGTATCCAGGTCAACTTCAGGGAGCTGCTCCAGCACGATGTCCATTAAGCGACTGACACCACGACCGTGAACAGCGGAGATCGGTTGTGGCTCACCGAGACCAAGGGCAAAAAAATCAGCCTGCACGATGTCGATATCCCGGCCATCAATTTTATTCAAGACCAGTGTTAGCGGCTTACTACCGACCTGCGTACGCAAACGTTTTGCAATATCCTGATCCTGTGGAGAAAGACCATCATGTGCATCGACCAGAAACAGGATCATGTCAGCCTGTTCCACAGCCTGCCAGGATTGACCCGCCATAATTACATCAATACCGCTTGACTCTCCGCTTAGCCCACCGGTGTCAACGACAATATACGCTTTGTCACCGACCTGACCTTCGCCGAATTTTCGATCACGTGTAAGTCCTGGCATGTCGGCCACCAGGGCATCACGACTTTTGGTAAGGCGATTAAAGAGGGTAGATTTGCCGACATTGGGACGGCCCACCAGGGCAATGACAGGCTTCATGATTGCGATTTCTTTACTGTCACAATAATTATCTTGAGATCTGCAACTTGAAGGATTCAAGCCAGCCGGTGCGATCGATAACGAGCAGATTTGTATTATTGATATTACGCGGCACTGCCAGGATATTGTTCCATTTTGCGAACTGGAGGTATTTAAAATCTTCGGTTTCGTCATCACCACCATCACGTGACAGACGCACCCGCGCCACAAGATGACCATCATCACGCGCCAACCAGTGTATAAAGCCATTAAAGTCAGCGACTACCACATAGCCATCCTGTAATACCGGCGCCGTGAGACTGCGACGCAGCAGTTGATCCTGTTTCCAGAGGGTCGTACCTGTTTTACGGTCAACGGCCCATACATAGCCTTCACTATCACTTAGATAGACCCGGTAGGCATCGACGGCCAGCCCGGTGTAAGTTGATATTTCCCTCACCCAGATAATACGGCCAGACTGTAAGTTTATCGCTGCCAGTCTACCCTGATATGCGGAGACATAGATTGTACCATCATAGATCACAGGCGTTGCATCAATATCAATCATGCGAGCAAGCTCGGTTCCTCCATGAGGAATTGCCACCTGTCTCGTCCACAGTTCGGTGCCACCCTGTAAGGTCAATGCTGCAATTTTACCATCGTCAGAAGCATAGATTAAAATATTATCAGAAATAACAGGCGCACTCTGTCCACGCAGGCTCAAGGACGGCTCATCGTCACGATGTGTCCAGATTTCTTTACCATCGCTCACATTTAATGCTGCCACGGCACCATCAACTGTCTTGGCAACGACAATGTCATCATTTGTCGTAACAGGGGCGAGAATTTCACTCGATAGTTGTCTTCTCCACAGTATGTCTCCCTGCTTTGCATTGATCGCAATTAATTCACCTTGCAAGGTCCCGAGGAATAGTCTGTTATCAGAAATAACAGGCGCATTACTAAATGGCAGCACGTATTGCCTACTCCATTTTACTGCACCTGTTTTTAAGTCAAATGCCACCAACTTTCCCTGGGCATTCGCCACATAACCGGTAGCATTTGCATAGGTTGGTGGCATTTTTAAGTAACTATCACTCACCCCATTACCAATGGTACGGTGCCATTGGCTCGCCACATGGATTTCAGGTTTAAACGGTTTTAGCATCAGCGGTGGTAGTACCGGTGATGGCGAAGAAGAACATGCGCTCAACAAAATAAGCGCCGATATAGCCAGGAGAAATAATTTCACAATTATACCTATCTTTACTTGACTGCTGTCACTTGGTTGTCTGCGGCAATATTATCAATTTTCATTTTCAGGAATTCACCCGACAACCCTGACCGGCCTTCATTAAGTGCCAGACGATACAACTCGCGGGCCTGTGTCTTTTCTCCTTTTGCAAGCGCTATATCTGCACGCAATTCATCATAGGCAGAGGCATAGCCAGCAGATTTTACTCCCCCCAGCAGAGTGTCAGCTTCTTTTAATTTACCATCATTTAATAATAGCCGTGCCAGGCGTAAGCGTGCGGCATGCTGCAAACCACCGTCTGCATGTTCAACGACCCATTTCAAGTGATCTTTCGCCAGGTCATTTTTATCTGCCGCCACTTCTTCCTTTGCCATTGCCAATCCAGCCATGGCAGCATAAGTTGTATTACTATAGTCTTTTAAAAGTAGCTGGCCTGTTGACAGGACACTACCTGGGTCGCTGCTGGCAAGCCCCGATTCAATCTTCGCGTACAGTTCAGAAGCCTTGTGTGACATATCCTTCTGTTGCTGAAACCAGTAGCGCACGCCGACCACCACAGCAATGCCGATCACAAGACCAGTTACCACAGCACGACCATTTTCAAGCCACCATTTCTTAATAACTTCTGCCTGTTCATCATCGGTACGATACGTATCCACCGTAGTTCTCCCGTTTTAAATTAGTTGATGTTTTCAATCAGCCAGCTTGCGAGTTCCGCTTGGGCAATGAGTCTTTGCTCAGTCTCAGCGCGAAGGTTTTTGATCGCAACACTATTATTTTGCAGCTCAATATCGCCAAGAATGACGGCAAAATTGGCACCACTTTTATCGGCACGTTTCATTTGTGATTTTATACTACCGCCACCACAATTCATCTGAATGCGTAGTTTCTCATCGGCCTGACGTAATTCCTCGGCAAGCTTCATTGCAGGTGCAACACAATCGTCACCGCCAACAACAAGATAGAGATGTGGCTGATGATCGCGCGGGGTGACACCAACCGTCTCTAACATCAGTACAAGGCGTTCCAAGCCTATCGCAAATCCCATTGCGGGGGTTGCCTTCCCCCCCAACTGTTCGACCAGGCCATCAAACCGTCCACCCGCACAGATCGTCCCCTGCGAACCGAGAGAGGAAGTCACCCATTCAAAAACAGTCTTGGAATAATAATCCAGTCCACGTACCAGCCGTGGGTTGATGCGGTATTTGATACCGAGGCAATCCAGCAGGTGGCAGAGTTGCTCGAAATGCTGGCGCGACTCAGTGTCAAGATACTCAACCAGTTTCGGTGCATTCTCATTCAACACCTGCATATCCGGATTCTTACTATCAAGGATGCGCAGCGGGTTTGTATGCAATCGGCGCTGACTGTCTTCATCCAGCTGCGACTGATGCTCGCTGAAATACTCTACGAGTTCATTACGATAGAGTGCACGACACTCAATTGTGCCTAATGAATTAATCTCCAGCTCGACGTGGTCATCAATCCTCAGCTTTTGCCATAGTTGTGCACTCATCGCAATCAACTCAGCATCAATATCCGGCCCGGACAGGCCAAAGGTTTCGACACCTAATTGGTGAAATTGTCGATACCGCCCCTTTTGCGGACGTTCGTGACGAAACATCGGGCCCTGGTACCAAAGGCGGTGTTGTTGGTTATGTAACAGACCATTTTGAATGCCGGCACGCACACAGCCCGCCGTTCCCTCCGGTCGCAAGGTCAGACTATCACCATTTCGATCGTCGAAAGTATACATTTCCTTTTCAACAATATCGGTCACCTCACCAATCGATCGTTTAAATAATTCTGTTTTCTCAACGACCGGCAGACGTATATGTTGATAAGAGTATTGCTGCATTAGCGACTGGAAAATCCGTTCAATATGCAGCCAGGCTGGCGTCTGTTCAGGCAGAATATCGTTCATGCCACGGATAGCTTGAATTACTTTGGCCACAATTATTCTCTCATTCTTCAGTGGCTACAACTGAGCTCTTTTTGCCAATTCTAAAATAGGCAATATCATTCCGTCGATAAGGTTTAGTATCAAATATTGAATCTTTATAGGTCACCGTCACCCCGGGGGCATATCCCAACAAAATGGTATAGGGTGGTTGACCTTGCAACGTTAGTTTCTCGCCTGCATTCACCATACGATAAATCAATGTCTCACCATGGGCATCACGCACTTCAGTCCAGGAATTTTTTTCATAGGCAAGGCGCAACATTTTTATTGATTTGGGAGTTGAAACCGATTCGACATGTTTGACTTCGATGCTTTGGGGCAAGGATGCTTCTTTTTGAACAATCACCCCGGCTGTTTTTTCAGCCACCTTTGGCGTTGGCTTTTCAGGTAATTCGACAGGTATTTTTGCAACCTCGCGTTCGACTTTAACGGCACTGACTTTTTCAGCGGATGTCTTCAACACATCGCCCATCAGTAGCCACGCCGCGCCGCCAAGGATGAGTAACACAACAAAGACGATCAATAATATCTGTGCGAAGGAAAAACTTGCCACCTTATTATCGACAGCAAATGTCATGTGATTGGGCACGAGTGCATTTGAGTCTTTCTGTGACATATCCATAAATTGCTGCAGAAGTTCCTTATCTGGAATTTTCAACAATTTGGCATAACTGCGTAAATAACCATATGCATATGCGGTACCCGGTAAGGCGGCAAAATCATCTGATTCAAGAGCAGTCAACAAGCGCACATCGAGATGTAACTGACGGGCGGCCTGTTCAATCTGCATATTGAGTGCTTCTCGTGCCCGCCGCAATGTCGTACCGATATCAGCGGCCACAACATCGGCTACCTGACCGGCCTCGAAGTCCTGCGCTTCAGCTGATTTTGAATGCTCAGTCATTATTTCCGTCCCTGGCTTCCATTCGTCTTAATAATTCTGCTTCTTTTGACGCACCGAATTTATTTTTTAATAGCAGTGCATAACTTGAAACTGCATTTCTGTTGCCATTACGTTTTTCAAGAAGAATGCCGAGCCAGAGACTCTGCGGCGTTTGTTTGCCGACTTCCAGATAGCGCTGGTAGAACGCTAATGAGGAAAGGAAAGATTGGTTATCAAAACTAATTTGTGCGAGATTCAAGAGCGACTTTGGCAACCTAGGATCGTAGCGCAATGCTTTACGAAAATACTCTTCCGCCTGTTTGATATTACCTTGTTGGTTAGCACATAGCCCCATATTTTCATACGTTTGCGACTTGGATTTAAACAACGGGTTTTTAAGTAACTTGTCGAACACCGCCATCGACTCCTTATAGCGGTCATAGCGGCAGAGGAAGACACCATAATTATTCAGGATAGGCGAATTATCAGGTGTGATTTCCAGGGCCCGTTTAAAGTGCATGTCTGCTTTTTTTTCTTCGTCAAGGCGTGTATATAGCTCGGCAATGTAATGATGCGCGATTTCATTATTATCATCCTCTTGCAGGGCTTTATCCAGCTTGGCTAATGCCAGTTCATTATTTCCCTGCATCATATAACCCAGGCCTAACTTGGCGTTGATACGCGAAGCGGCCTTCATGTCGCCACCACCGTAAGGACCCGCTGGATCACTGGCGCAAGCTGACAACATCAGCATGGCAGTGAGAAAAATAATATATTTAATCTTCATTGTAGCTTGCCATCCATTTGTAAGATTCGTTGTTGCCGTCTTGTTCTATCCTGTACTTCTCCCGCCAGTTGTCCACAGGCGGCATCGATATCATCACCACGCGTCTTACGGGTGGTGGTCACGACACCCGCCTGCATCAAAATGTCACGAAACGCCGCAATACGTTTTGCCTTCGAGCACAGATAAGGTGAATTAGGAAATGGATTAAAGGGAATCAAATTAACCTTGGAGGGCACATGACTCAGGAGTCGTACCAACCTGCGTGCATCTTCATCACTATCATTCACACCATCGAGCATGACATATTCAAAAGTAATCTTGCGTCGCGGACCACCTTTGACATATTCACGACAGGCCTGTAGCAATTCGACAATGGGATATTTTTTATTGATCGGTACTAATTCAGTACGCAGTTTATCGGTGACCGCGTGTAACGAAACGGCCAAACTGACATTGGCAACTTCTTTTAAATGATAGATTTCCGGCACCACACCCGAGGTACTCAGGGTAACACGACGATGCGACAGGCCATAGGCATTGTCATCCATCATTAAATTCATGGCTCGAATAACATTATCAAAATTCAGTAGTGGTTCCCCCATACCCATCAGGACCACATTTGTGATCCTGCGTTCATTGCGGGGGATACAGGCCAATTCTTTGTTGGCACGCCAGACCTGGCCAATAATTTCCGCCGTACTCAGGTTACGACTAAAGCCCTGTTGTGCCGTCGAACAAAATTTGCAATTGAGTATGCAGCCAACCTGCGAAGAAATACACAGCGTGCCACGATCATCCTCGGGGATAAAGACGGTCTCGATGCCATTACCATCAGGTAGACGCATTAACCATTTAATCGTGCCATCACTCGATGCCTGCGTTTCACTAATCTCCGGCGCAACGATCTCGCAATGGCTCATCAGATTTTCGCGCAGCGACCTGGCCAGGTTGGTCATTTGTTCAAAATCATCGACACTGAATTGGTAAATCCACTTCATCAGCTGCGTCGCGCGAAAGGGTTTCTCGCCAATGGAGGCAAAGAAGTCCTTCAGACCCTGTTGGTCCAGATTCAGCAGATTGGTTTTATCCGGTGTCGACATGATGACCTAAAGTTACTGACAACTAGCGTGTGCGTGAACAAATGCCATCAGGAAAGAAAAAGGCAATTTCCTGCTTGGCGGTTTCGGCTGCATCGGATCCGTGAACGGCATTTTCCGTAATATCAGTGGCAAAATCTGCCCGTATTGTACCGGCGGCCGCATCTTTGGGATTAGTCGCACCCATGACTTCACGATTCCTGGCGATGGCATTTTCACCTTCCAGCACCTGTACCATGACAGGCCCAGAGGTCATGTAGTTCACTAGTTCACCATAAAAAGACCGTTCTTTATGAACCGCGTAAAAATCTCCTGCCTGTTCCTTGCTCAGGTGCAGCATGCGGGCGGCAACGATGCGTAGCCCCGCTTTTTCAAACCGGCTGTAGATTTCGCCAATCACGTTCCTGGCAACAGCATCCGGTTTGATAATGGAGAAAGTTTGTTCAATAGCCATTTAATGCTCCGCGGGAGGTTGATGTAGACAAAATAGCATAAACCCGCGGCAAAACGCGGGCTTATATCAAAAATAAGGTAGGATTTTATCGCTTGAAGGTGGGTTCAGGCAATCACGAACTAGTCCCGTTCTTCGATCCAGGCCATCTGAATCGCCTCAAGGATTTTTTCACCGCAATGCGCGGCCTCATCATCAAACGCCTCCAGATCCATCACCCACTGCATCAAGTCTGTAAAGCGTAGCACCCTGGGGTCTACCTCAGGATACTTTTCATCCAGTTCAATGGCAATATCCAGTGTATCGGTCCATTTTAGTGACATATCGACTCCTTTCGAGACATTAATGGTTTTCAGAAACCATATTGATGGTATATTTTGGGATCTCCACCACCAGATCGGTATCGCCGACCAGGGCCTGGCAGCTAAGGCGTGAATCCGGGTCGAGACCCCAGGCCTTGTCCAGCAGGTCGTCCTCCTCTTCCGTCGATTCCTTGAGTGAATCAAAGCCCTCACGAATATAGACGTGGCAGGTCGTGCAGGCACAGGATTTTTCGCAGGCATGCTCCAGTTCGACATGGTTTTTCAACAGGGAATCAATAATCGATATACCCGGTTCAGCCTCAAACATGGCGCCTTCAGGGCACAGCTCTTCATGGGGCAATACTATAATTTTTGTCATACCTAATTACTCTTTAATAAAATCATCTAACGTGTGACCAGTGAGGGCCTTTTTAATGCTGGCGTCCATGCGCCGGGCGGCGAAGTCTGCCGTGGCCTTGTCGAGTACGTCAATCGCCGATTTAATCGCCCGTTGTTCGCTACCATTGCGGGCTAAAATCAGGGCATCAATCGCGGTACGAATTGCGGTCGACGCTGCGACGCTGAGCAAGTGTTCATCGACAGCCAGGGCGGCAACCACGGCCTCAATAACCCGATCCGCTTCCACCTGCTGTTCACGTAGATTACGCGCATCGACATCGTCCTTGGCATAGTGCAGGGAGTCTTTCAGCATTTGCTCAATTTCACCATCGCTCAGGCCGTAAGAGGGTTTGACCTCGATACCACTCTCGACCCCGGTACCTTCTTCCCGGGCCGTGACCGCCAGCAGGCCATCGGCATCGACCTGAAAGGTGACGCGAATACGCGCCGCCCCGGCGACCATCGGTGGAATACCCTGCAGGGCAAACTTACCCAATGAACGACAGTCACTCACCAGTTCCCGTTCGCCCTGTAGGACATGGATGGACATGGCGGTTTGACCGTCTTTAAATGTCGTGAACTCCTGTGCGCGCGCCACCGGGATAGTGGTATTACGCGGGATCACCTTTTCGACCAGGCCTCCCATGGTTTCGAGACCCAATGATAAGGGGATCACATCCAGCAACAGCATCTCGTCATCAGGTTTATTGCCGACCAGAACATCCGCCTGAATCGCCGCCCCCACTGCGACGACCTTGTCCGGATCGATATCGACCAGGGGTTGCTGGCCAAAAAATTCTCCCACGCGCTCGCGCACCCGGGGCACACGTGTGGAACCACCCACCATGACGACCGCCTGCACTTCATCAGCCGTGACACCGGCATCCCGCAAGGTACGGCGACAGGGTAAAATGGTTTTCTGAATTAATGGGTCAATCAGCTGATTAAACTGTTCTCGACTCAGGTCGCCATGCCAGTGGCTACCATCCTCTTTTTCAATGCTCAGGGAGACGGTCTCAGCGCTCGTCAGTGCCTCTTTGACGCGGCAGGCCTCGTGCAGCAAACGTCGCATCTGGTGGTGACCGGCATCGTCGTTAATACCGGCCTGCTGCATGATCCAGCCGGCGATGACCTGATCAAAGTCATCCCCACCCAGCGCGGTATCCCCCGCCGTCGCCATGACCTCAAAAACACCTTTATTCAGACGCAGGACCGAAATATCAAAGGTCCCGCCACCCAGGTCATAGATGGCAATGACACCCTCAGCACCCTTATCCAGGCCATAGGCTACCGCGGCGGCAGTGGGCTCGTTTAATAACCTCAACACCTTCAGTCCGGCCAGCCGTGCGGCATCTTTGGTCGCCTGGCGCTGCGCATCGTCAAAATAGGCGGGTACCGTAATCACGGCACCCTGCAGATCACCACCAAGAGTCGCCTCTGCACGTTGCTTGAGCACCGCCAGTATTTCACTGGAGACTTCTACGGCGCTGACGTCACCACCACTCGTGTGTATACGCGGCACGCTCGAGTCAGTCTCGACAAATTCATAGGCCAGTCGCGCTTCTTTGTTTTTGATATCGTCAAGCCCGCGCCCCATAAAGCGCTTGACCGACATAATCGTATTTAAGGGATCTTTAGACGCGATGGCCCTGGCTGCGCTACCAACTTCTATGCCGCCATTATCGAGATAGCGTACAACCGAGGGAAGCAGGTGCTGATCGGCGTCATCGGGGAGAGTATCGGCCACGCCGCTGCGCACCGTTGCAACCAGGGAATTCGTTGTTCCGAGATCAATCCCTACCGCCAGCCGGTGCTGATGCGGACTGGTGGATTGACCGGGTTCACTGATTTGTAGCAATGCCATATGAATGCGGACCTGAAATCAAATTTTTTCTTAGAGAATATCCATCAGGTCAGCTTCTTTAGCATCGGCTTCCTGACGTAACTTTTGCATGAATTGTAACTTATGCACGATCGCTTTGGCGGCTTTTTGCCCCTGTTCGGTATTTGTCTTCAAATCAGACTGAATCTCTGCAAACAGTTGCTTTTCCCGCTCATCAATCGATTGCATGATTTCACTAATCCTCAACAACGGGTCAGTAGCAGTCTCAATATTTTCCAATGACTCACGCAGTTCCATTTGTTCCATTAGAAACAGGGCGTCTTGCTGGATGTCGCGTTCATTATTGAAGTCAACACCTTGCAATTCCAGAATATAACGCGCACGGGATAGTGGATGTTTGAGGACCTGGAAGGCTTCGTTAAGCTGTGCCGTACGTTGCATCGACAGGCGGCGATCCTGATCCGAGGCATTCGTAAAACGATCCGGATGAACCGTGCGTTGCAGATCACGATAACGTGCAGTGAGTTGCGGGATATCAATTGCGAACGAGACTGGTAATTCAAACAATTGAAAGTGATTCAGGGACAACCCCGTACTATCGGACATTGCCCTGCCTTTTAAACAGTAAAACTCTCGCCGCAGCCGCAGCTGTCCTTGACATTGGGGTTATTGAATTGAAAACCTTCGTTCAACCCTTCTCTGGCATAATCCAGCTCTGTACCAGCAAGATAGATCATGCTCTTGGGATCAACGATGACCTTCACGCCATTGGATTCAAATACCTGATCCTCAGCTTCAATATGATCCGCAAACTCCAGAACATAGGCCATACCGGAACAGCCGGTGGTTTTCACCCCCAGCCGCAGTCCCTCACCCTTGCCTCGATTGGCAAGAAAGCTTCTGACGTGTTCCGCTGCCTTTTCAGTTAATGTGATACCCATAAGACAATACCTTCCCGACGAAATTAAGCGCTTTTCGCCTTATCACCATTCTTGCTCTTATAGTCATTAATGGCTGCCTTAATGGCATCTTCCGCCAGAACCGAGCAATGGACCTTAACCGGTGGTAATTCGAGTTCTTCTGCAATCTGGCTGTTCTTGATTGTTGAGGCTTCATCCAGGGTCTTGCCCTTAACCCACTCCGTCAGGAGTGAACTGGAAGCGATCGCGGAACCACAGCCATAGGTTTTGAATTTGGCATCTTCAATAACACCATTCTCACCTACCTTGATCTGTAAGCGCATAACATCACCACAGGCGGGTGCGCCTACCATACCAGTACCAACGTGTGCATCATCTTTATCCATCGCACCGACATTACGTGGATTTTCATAATGGTCGATGACTTTTTCGCTATAGGCCATGACACTTACCTCTTAAATAATAATATGTTAATAACAAACCCTAGTGGGCTGCCCATTCGATAGCATTGATGTCAATCCCTTCTTTGAACATTTCCCAAAGCGGAGATAACTCACGAAGCTTATCGATATTTTTTCGAATCTCATCAATAGCAAAATCAATCTCTTCTTCAACCGTGAAACGGCCCAGAGAAAAACGGATCGAGCTATGCGCCAGTTCATCATTACGACCAATGGCACGCAACACATAGGACGGCTCAAGACTGGAAGAGGTACAAGCGGATCCGGAAGAAACCGCCAGATCTTTCAGCGCCATCATCAGTGATTCACCCTCGACAAAGTTAAAACTGATGTTGAGGTTATGCGGGACACGTTGTTCCATGTCACCGTTAATATAGACTTCTTCAATATCTTTCAAGCCATTCAGCAGTCGCTCACGCAACATACGGACACGTTCGTTCTCGGCGGCCATCTCTTCTTTGGCCAGACGAAAGGCTTCACCCATGCCGACGATCTGATGTGTCGCCAGGGTCCCTGAACGCATTCCACGCTCATGCCCGCCACCGTGCATCTGAGCCTCCAGGCGGATGCGTGGCTTACGACGGACATAGAGGGCACCAATGCCTTTGGGGCCATAAATTTTATGCGCAGAAAATGACATCAGGTCAACTTTCAATGCCCCCATATCGATCGGCACCTTACCAGCACTCTGCGCCGCATCGACATGAAAAATAATCTTATTGTCACGACACATTTCACCAATCGCGGCAATATCCTGAATAACACCAATTTCGTTATTCACGTGCATGATAGAAACCAGAATCGTGTCAGGACGCACAGCGGCCTTGAGTTTTTCGAGGTCGATGAGGCCATTGGTTTCCGGGGCAAGATAGGTCACTTCAAAACCTTCACGCTCCAGATGGCGACAGGTATCCAGTACCGCCTTATGCTCCGTCTTGCAGGTGATGATGTGCTTACCATTTTTCTGATAGAAATGAGCCGCCCCCTTAATCGCCAGGTTATCGGACTCCGTTGCCCCCGAAGTAAAGACAATTTCCTTCGGGTCGGCATTGATCAATGCGGCAACGTTATTGCGCGCCTCATCAACCAGCTTTTCGGATGCCCAGCCAAAGGCATGGGAACGAGATGCCGGATTACCAAAGATGCCCTCGGGTGTTAGACACTTGCACATTTCCTCCGCGACCCTGGGATCAACGGGGGTGGTTGCAGAATAATCAAAATAAATTGGTGTTTTCATTGTAAGCAAAGTTCTCCAACTACCATGCCATTCAAACCTACGCCGGCATACTCTCACGCCAGCGCCTAATTTTAACCCAATTGGGACGATAAAATCCTGATATTGAGAGTTTTAGAGCGACTCTTCAGTCGTTCTCGAGCTCAACGAAACTGAGCTTGCCTGCCCGCGCTGGCGGGCAGCCACTTCCTGTACACCCTGGCGTTCGACCAGATTACCCAGGCTAATTCCACAAAGAAAATCATAAATTTGCTGGCTTAGCTCGCTCCACAACTCATGAGTCAAACACTGTTGATCATCCTGACAATTGGCTAAACCGCCACAGCGTGTGGTTTCAACTTTCTCGTCCACCGCCGTAATCACGTCGGCAACAGCGATTTCATGGGCATTTCTGCTCAAACGGTAACCACCACCGGGACCACGCGTACTGTCGACCAGCCCACGCTTGCGTAGGCGGGAGAAAAGCTGTTCCAGGTAAGAGAGTGAGATTCCCTGACGCTGGGAAATATCCGCCAGAGTGATTGGACCATCATCATAGTGCAGTGCCAGATCCAGCATCGCGGTGACAGCATAACGCCCTTTTGTAGTCAGTCTCATTGTTAAGCCCTGCCAAATTTAGTAATCTATGATTTACCGATGAAGCTAGTATACAAGCCCGAGTAAAATAGTCAACTATTAATGCCTGACAATTCCCATTGCTTAAGCGGCCGGATTCAAGCCTGACTAGGCTTTTTTTCTTCCGCCGGATGATTCTTGCCAATTTCACAGGGACCAAGATCCGGCAACTCATAGTCTGGCAGTTCCATACCTAGGTATTTGATTGCTTTACACATATTTTCCATTTGCGAGTCCATCACATGGACGTGGTCCAGTAGACGATTAATGGCGTTGGCGACCGGATCGGGCATTTCCTGGCTCATGCCATAGGCATCAAAACCAATCTTCTCGGCAAAGGCCTGACGTTGTTCTTGCTGCTTCGACTTCTTGTCCTGTGTCGAAACGATGCGTCCCGGAATACCGACCACCGTGGCCCCGGCAGGGACATCCTTAACCACTACGGCATTCGAACCGACCCGCGCGCCGTTGCCTAATGTAATCGGCCCAAGCACCTTGGCCCCCGCCCCGACGACTACATTATGGCCCAGCGTCGGGTGACGCTTACCCTTGTCCCAGCTGGTCCCGCCCAGGGTGACACCGTGATAGAGCGTGCAGTCATCGCCAATCTCAGCCGTCTCGCCAATCACAACCCCCATTCCATGGTCAATAAAAAAGCGGCAACCGAGCGTGGCCGCCGGGTGGATTTCCACCCCCGTTAACCAGCGGGCCAGGCTGGAAATAAAACGCGCCAGCCATTTCATTCGCCAGCGCCACAGACAGTGACTGACACGATGCAGAATAACGGCATGCACCCCGGGATAAGTCGTGAGGACCTCGAAGTAACCACGAGCGGCCGGGTCACGGTCAAACACACAGGCGATGTCTTCTCTTATTCTATTAAACATAGATTTGCTTCATTCCACGCTAGATGATGGTTGACGGTCTGGCCTCAGGTGCGCCTTATTACCCTGAGCTGCACTCAGGATACCACGCAGGATATTCACTTCCATACGATCCAGGCGTGCGCGATTGAATAAACGCCGCAGACGACGCATCAGCATTCGTGGTGCCTTCGGATTTAAAAAGCCAATTTCGGTCAAGGCTGTCTCAAAATGTGCATACATGCTATTCAGTTCATCGGTGCTGGCTGGGGCATGCTCGTCAAATATAACATCCTGCTCAATTTGCCTGCCCTGTTGTGCTGCCAGATAGACTTCATAGGCTAATATCTGTCCCGCCGCTGCAATATTCAAAGAGCTGTATTCGGAATTGGCTGGAATATGCACCAGGGCATTGCACTGTTCCAGTTCCTGGTTACTCAGGCCACTGGTCTCATTGCCAAATACCACAGCCACTGGGGCGGTTTGTGCGGCCGTAATGACCTGCTCGCCCATTTCTCTTGGGCTGACTACCGGCCAGGGAATACTCCTTAGCCTGGCGCTGGCACCTACCACCAGGACACAATCCGAGATTGCCGCCTCAAGGGAATCCACCACCACAGCGGTATCCAGAATATCTTTCGCACCAGAGGCACGCGCCCAGGCATGCCCCGTCGGGTCAGGAAAATCTTTTGGGTTCACCAGATATAACTCGGACAGACACATGTTTTTCATTGCCCGCGCCATGGCACCGATATTTCCCGGTTGACTGGTGTTGACCATAACAAAACGAACAGGTAATGACTGGCTCATGCAATTTCCTCAAACATTTTCTATAGTACTGGCTATATTTATCCAGAGGGCCTGCTAGAATACGCGGCCTTGAATTAAGCGTTCTTTAACATTCTTCAGCAAGCAAAGGAATCCAACGTGCATCCCATGCTCAATATTGCGGTACGCGCCGCGCGTAGCGCCGGGGCTATTATCGCCCAATATGCCGATCGAGTGGACAGTATTAATTTCGATACCAAATCAGAAAATGATTTTGTTAGCGATGTGGATCGCGCGGCGGAAGAAGCGATCATTCGTATACTCCACAAGGCCTACCCTGACCACGGCTTCCTGGCAGAGGAAAGCGGTCTGCAGGAAAAATCAAGTGATTACCAGTGGATCATCGACCCGCTGGATGGCACCACCAATTTCAAACATGGCTTTCACCAGTTCGCTGTTTCCATTGCCCTGCGCCACAAAGGCAAACTGGAGCAGGCCGTTGTCTATGACCCGATGCGCCAGGAGCTTTTTACCGCCAGCCGTGGCGAGGGTGCGCAACTCAATGGCAAACGTATCCGTGTTACCAATCTCGCCGGGCTCAAGGGGGCATTACTGGGTACGGGCATTCCTTTTCGCACCGACACCACTTATCTGGATGCCTACATCAATATGCTAAAGGCCCTGTTGCCAGGTACCGCGGGGGTCCGCCGCGCTGGATCGGCAGCGCTGGACCTGGCCTACGTCGCCGCGGGTCGCTTCGATGGTTTCTGGGAATTTGACCTGAAGCCCTGGGATATGGCGGCAGGTATACTCCTGATTGAAGAGGCGGGTGGCCTGGTAACCGACTTCAAGGGCGGCTTCGACTATCTGGCAAGCGGCAACATTGTCGCCGGTAATGCGAAAGTTTTAAAGGCGATCTTACAGACGATCCAGCCATTCGTAGCAGAATAACAAATATTTTCAATAAGTTAAGATAAGCCCAAGACCACCTCGCCATTCGCTGCCGACCGGCAAACTTTTTCCGCGCAAACCTCAAGATAGCGATCTTACGGACGCTACTTGTAAGGAGCGAGGAAACGATTCAATGGCACGAATACATAAAAAGCCGGTCCACGGGACCAAAGCACTGGAAATGAACATGCGAGACGTCATGGACGGTTTGTATGATTCTGCCTGCTATTTCTCCTATCGTTCGACACCCGACACCCTCGAAATACTCTCTATCGAACCTCCCAAGGGTGACCCGTTTGCGATGCCCACACGCCGGGCCAAGGTCCACCGCATCCCCGTACACCGCACCAGCAACATTGTCGATTTTCTGTTGACCCGGGAAGAACAGCAACACCAAATCGGTGCATAAGAACTTCCTCATTTGACCCCGTTTGCCAAATCATGATACTAGTCCTATATCCTTAAGATGCACGGGATAATAACTGACCTTTTCAGGAGGACTTCGTGAGACGTAAGACCCTAGCCATTCTTATCCCGCCACTGGCCGTATGTCGTTATGGCTGTGCCAGCTGTTGTGCTGCCCCAATTGCCGTATTCTGGATTACCGGCATTGTCGGCATCGTCTATGGCTTTATGGGAGGACCTGCCAGTTTACCGAGTGTCAGCTGGATAACCGTCGGCCTGGGGGTCGGACTCTGGGCACTCGCTTCCATTTGGGCAGAGACGACCATTCGAGGTGTCGAAGCTGATCGCCAGGACCCCAAATGCCAACAGAATAACAGCAACATATGTCGAATAGTCCGTCCCCGACTAGACGAATCCGACCCGCTGGATGAAGTGAAAAAGTTTCAATAAGACTTACACCCCGTTCAAATAAAAAGCCCGCAACAGCGGGCTTTTTATTTACATCAACATCTCTAGAACACTCGCTATGGCGTAACATCCGGTTGATCGGCACCTTCTTTTTCAACCTGCAATAAATGTTCACGGGAAATTTTCAATGCCAAGGCGATGGTACTGGCAACATAAATGGATGAGTAAGTCCCGATACCGATACCAACGATCAATGCGGTGGCAAATGAATGAATCAATTCCCCCCCCCAGATAAACATGGCAATCAGAACCAACAACGTGGTCCCTGAGGTCATCAGGGTTCGTGACAGGGTCTGGTTCAGAGAACTGTTCACAATTTCGAGCGTTGAGCTTTTGCGTATCAGACGAAAATTTTCCCGGATACGGTCAAACACCACAATCGTATCGTTCAGAGAATAACCGATGACCGCCAGGACCGCTGCCAGTACCGTTAAATCAAAATTCATCTGCAGGACTGAGAAAAACCCCAGGGTTATAATGACGTCGTGTATCAAGGCCGCGATCGCGCCTAGGGCAAAGCGATATTCAAAACGAATGATAACGTAGATCAGGATACAGAACAGCGCAATCAACATGGCCAGACCGCCATCATCGCGTAGTTCATTGCCCACCTGTGGCCCCACATATTCCTGACGCCGCATTTGTGCCTCGCCATCGCTGGCGGTCTGAAGCACCTTCAGGATATCGTCACCAATTTGCGAACTCGTCACCCCTTCGCGAGGGGCAATTCTCACCAGAACATCTTTGGAAGTACCAAAGTGCTGGGCAATGGCATCACCATATCCGGCCTTCTGCAAGGCCTGGCGCACCTGTGTCAGTTCAACGTTCTGCGGATAGGCCACCTCAATCAGGGTACCGCCAGTGAAGTCGAGGCCAAAATTCAGGCCGCGCGTGAAGAGTGAAACAATCGAGATAATGATCAAGACAGACGAAAAGACTACCGCCATTTTGCGTTTGTTCATGAAATCAAAATTTGGAGTTTTATCAAAAATTCTCATATTTTATTTACCTTAAATCGACAAATCCTTGATACGGCGGCCACCAACAATCAGGTTTACAATTGCACGGGTTACCATGATGGCGGTGAACATCGAAGTGACAATCCCCACAGACAAGGTGACGGCAAACCCCTGAATCGGACCCGTGCCGAGAATAAACAACACAACCGCCGCAATGAGTGTCGTGATATTGGAGTCGGCGATGGTGGATAGCGCCTTGGCATAGCCCGCATTGATACTGGCCTGCGGCGTATTACCGACACGCAATTCTTCTCGGATACGTTCAAATATCAGCACATTGGCATCGACGGCCATCCCCACCGTCAGGACTATCCCGGCAATCCCGGGCAAGGTCAGCGTGGCCTGCATCAGGGATAACACCGCGACAATGAGGACAATATTCATGACCAGGGCAACGTTGGCAATTAGGCCAAATCCCCTATAGTAAAACAGCATAAAGGCCACCACGAAGGCCAGACCAATCATGACCGAACTCATGCCTCGATTAATATTATCCTGCCCCAGGCTGGGGCCAATGGTGCGTTCCTCAACAATATGAATCGGGGCCACCAGGGCGCCGGCACGCAGCAACAGGGCCAGGTCACGGGATTCATTGCTACTCGCCAGACCGGTAATTTGGAAGCGTCGACTAAACACGCCCTGAATGGTGGCAACGTTAATCACTTCCTCGACCATATGACTGCTCTGGACTTTCTTACCGTTCACCAGCTTGGTGTCTGTTTTTTGCTCAATAAACACCACCGCCATCGGCTTACCGACATTCTCCTTGGTGGTATTACCCATGGCGCGGGCACCGACACCATCCAGTGTCACCATGACCGCAGGGCGACCATTCTCATCGAATGCCGAAGAGGCATTGGTAATACGATCCCCCGTCACAATAACCCGCTTCTTTAACAGTACCGGCTGGCCATTTGTCTCTGTGTAGATTCGTGACCCGGGTACACCACCAGACTTGGCGTCCTGTACTGAATGTTCAACATCGACCAGACGAAACTCCAGCGTGGCCGTCGCACCCAGGATTGATTTGGCACGGGCGCTGTCCTGAATACCCGGTAACTGAACAACGATGCGGCTATCGCCCTGTTGCTGAATAATTGGCTCGGCAACACCCAACTCATTGACACGTTTACGCAGCGTGGTAATGTTTTGTGACAGCGCGTATTTCTTTATATCAAGTAATCCCGCCTTACTGAACCTGGCGTCCACGTAGTAGGCCGCTGCCTCGTCGCTATCACTAAAGACCAGCTCGTGATATTCGCCACGCAGGGCCGAGTGCGCCTTATCACGGGTGGCGGCATCACGAAATTTTAACCGCACACCGTCTGCCGCCGGGGCGATCGACAGGGCGCGGATTTTCTCGCCTCGCAGCGTGGTTCGAAAATCGTTGACGTATCGTTCTTTCGCCTGCTTAACAACTGTATCGGTATCCACTTCCATTAAAAAATACAGCCCGCCACGCAGGTCGAGACCGAGGTACATCGGTTCCGCATTAAACCAGCTTAACCAGTGGGGGGTAGCCGCCGCGAGATTTTGTGCAATGGTATAACCATCGCCCAGTTGCTCCCGCAGCAGGTCGGCGGCATGCAACTGCCCTTCCACATTCTTGAAACGCACCAGCAGGCCCGTCACCGGGTCCAGGGTGTAGGAGCGGTAACCAATTTTGGCACCGTCCAGCAGGTTTATGACCTGCTTTTGCGTACTCGTATCAACAACGGTTTTACGCGTCGCCGATATCTGAAGTGCCGGGTCCGTGCCGTATAAATTGGGGAGTGCATAAATGCCACCGGCAATCAGCACCACAACGATCAAGATATATTTCCACAAAGGATACTGGTTAAGCATCGTTTCAGCTTCCCTTCAGCCGTGTCTGGACACGGCTATGGTTATTGTTAGTTGCGAGTTGTTTAACCTTTCTGGGCGGCTTTAAGCGAACCCTTGGGGAGGACAGTGGCCACGGCGGTGCGCTGGATACGGATTTCGACGCCGTTGGCAATCTCAATGCTGACATATTGCTCCGTCAGGTCAGTGACCTTGCCCAGGATACCACCATTGGTTACGACCTCATCACCCTTGCCTAAGGCGGCGACCAGATTACGGTGTTCCTTGGCCTTTTTTTGTTGCGGGCGGATCAGGATAAAATAAAAAATCACGATCATGCCGACAAAGAAAACCATCGACATTAACGGGTCTCCCTGCGAGGCAGCGGGGGCAGCGGCATAGGCATCAGATATAAAAAAGCTCATGGGTTTACCTTCTTGAGTAAGTGTCCTGGAAAAAATTTGGCGGTATTATGACACAGGCGGCACGGGCTGGTCGCGTCTGGCGTAAAAATCACGCACAAATTCCTCCAGCTGGCCCTGCTCAATCGCGGCACGCATTCCGCGCATTACTGTCTGATAATAATGCAAATTATGGATAGTATTGAGGCGCGGACCCAGCATTTCGCCGGTCTTGTCCAGATGACGCAGATAGGCGCGACTGTAGTTTTTACAGGTATAGCAGTCACAGTGCTCGTCCAGCGGCCTGGTATCGTTCTGAAAACGGCTATTTCGAATACGCAACAGGCCGGTGTGGGTAAACAGATAACCATTGCGGGCGTTGCGGGTGGGCATGACACAGTCAAACATATCGATGCCGCGGCGCACCGCCTCAACCAGGTCTTCCGGCTTGCCCACCCCCATTAAATAGCGTGGCTTATCCCGTGGCATATGAGGATTCAGGTGCCCGATAATCCGCAGCATGTCCTCTTTGGGTTCTCCGACCGACAGACCGCCAATGGCATAGCCATCGAATCCAATCTCCCGCAAACCGTGCAGTGAAATATCCCGCAAATACTCATACATGCCTCCCTGAACAATGCCAAATAGCGCCGAGGGGTTGTCCCCATGGGCGTCTTTACAACGTTTGGCCCAGCGCAGGGAGAGTTCCATAGACTCACGGGCCTGCTGCTCTGTCGCCGGATAAGGGGTACACTCATCGAAGATCATGACAATATCCGAACCCAGCTCGCGCTGTACCTGCATGGATTCCTCCGGGCCCAGAAAGACCTTGCGACCATCAACGGGAGAGGCAAAAGTCACCCCTGCCTCGGTAATCTTGGCCGCTCCCGGCGTCCTGCCTCCCGCGGCACTTGCACCTCCCTGTGCATCGCGCCCAAGGCTCCAGACCTGAAAGCCGCCGGAGTCGGTCAGGATTGGCCCCTGCCAGTGCATGAAATGATGCAGGTCACCGTGGGCCTGAATGATCTCCGTGCCTGGCCGCAGCATGAGGTGAAAGGTATTGCCCAGCACAATCTGTGCACCCGTCGCGATTAACTCCTCCGGTGTCATGGCCTTGACCGTGCCGTAAGTCCCCACCGGCATAAAGGCCGGGGTCTCAACCACCCCTCGCTCAAAGGTAAGCCGGCCGCGGCGTGCCTGTCTGTCGTTTGCTATCAACTCAAATTTCATTATTAAATTATTAGACCCTCAGCCCTGGAACCTGGAGCCTCGCCCCTGTCAGTTATTAATAAACATGGCATCGCCATAGCTAAAAAACCGGTACTCCTGTTTCACGGCATGACGATAGGCCCGCATAACATGCTCATAGCCGGCAAAGGCAGAGATCAGCATTAACAGGGTGGATTCCGGCAAGTGGAAATTGGTCAACATGGCGTTGACTACCTGAAATTCATAACCCGGATAGATAAAAATATCGGTATCCCGTCGCATGGCCTCGACCGGCCCGTCTTGCGCCGCTGTTTCAAGCGCCCGTACCGAAGTGGTTCCCACGGCAATGACCCGTCCCCCCCGTTCGCGAGTGGTATTAACCAGTTGTGCCGTCTGCGCGGATATCTCAAACCATTCCTTATGCATATGGTGGTCACGGATATCATCTGCCCGCACCGGTTGGAAGGTCCCCGCACCTACGTGCAGCGTCACCCAGGCAGACGGTATCCCCATTGCCTTGATTTGCTGCAGCATGGCATCGTCAAAATGTAGACCTGCCGTTGGTGCCGCCACAGCCCCGGCATGCCGGGCATAAACCGTCTGATAGCGCGAGGCGTCGGCCACATCATCGGCGCGCTGTATATAAGGTGGCAGCGGCATGTGCCCTACCGCCTCCATCACATTGTGAGCAAGGTGTTCGGTAAAGGCTAACTCAAATAGGTCGCCTTCCCGGCCCATCACCTGGACAGGATAAATTTCTGCAATATAAATTATGCTGCCCGGTTTTGGCGACTTACTCGCCCGCACATGCGCCAATACCCGCTGTTGGTCAATGACCCGCTCCACCAGCACCTCAACCTGCCCGCCGGTCTCCTTGCGGCCATACAGACGCGCCGGAATCACGCGTGTATTGTTAAAAACCAGCAGGTCATCCGGCCGCAACAGCGAGGGCAAATCAACAAACTGTCGATCAGCAACATGGCCATTAGCACGCTCCAGTACCAATAAACGGCTGGCGCGCCGCTCGGCCAGTGGATACTGGGCAATGAGGGCATCCGGGAGGTCAAAATGAAAGTCGCTACGTCGCATGGGGCGGCAATAATAGCAAATTTTCACAAACAGGTTTCCGTGGAAGCGAAAATATCTCTATAATGCGCGCTCTTCTGGCCGAGTGGTGGAATTGGTAGACACGCAGCACTCAAAATGCTGTTTCTTCGGAAGTGTCGGTTCGAGTCCGACCTCGGCTACCACCTTATCTAGTCTTTCACCGGTTCCCGTAGTGACTTGTAGTAATTAATCAATCCATTTGTGGATGAGTCATGACTTGTCACCGTCGCATGAGTGCCCAGCTCTGGCATAATCTGCCTGGCCAGTTGCTTGCCTAACTCTACACCCCACTGATCGAAAGAATTGATATCCCATATCACGCCCTGTACGAAGACTTTATGCTCATACATGGCAATCAACGTACCAAGGGTTTTCGGTGTCAACCTGGAATACAGAATTGTGTTGGTCGGTTTGTTACCAGGAAATACCTTGTAGGGCAGGAGCAGATCGATTTCTTCCTGACTCATACCCTCACCCTGTAATTCGACTTCAACCTCTGCCGGCGTTTTCCCGCGCATCAAGGCCTCGGTCTGGGCAAAGACGTTAGATAACAACAATCGATGATGTTCGGGGATATCATAATGACGATTGACCGGCGCCAGGATATCGGCCGGGATGATTTGTGTTCCCTGATGCATTAGCTGATAAAAGGCGTGCTGACCGGAAATTCCCAGTTGGCCGAAAATCGTCGGGCCCGTCGCATAGTTTACGGTAACCCCGTCACGGGTGATGCGCTTACCATTACTTTCCATGTCCTGCTGGCGTAAGTAAGGTGGCAGGCGGTGCAGATACTGATCATAAGGGAGAACGGCATAGGTATGGATATTAAAAAAATTGTTATACCAGACGCCCAGTAATGCCAGGATCACCGGGATATTCGCCTCCAGGGGGGTGTTACAGAAATGGTCATCCATGGCGGCGGCGCCAGCCAGCATTTCTTCGAAGTAATCCATACCCACGGCAATCGCAACAGACAATCCAACCGCCGACCAGAGCGAATAACGTCCCCCCACCCAGTCCCACATAGGTAGTATATTACTGGCGGGGATACCAAAACCTTCTGCCGCCGCCTGTTTTTCGGTCACGGCCAGCATGTGATGTTGCAGGACCTTATTTGGGTTACTACTGCCCGCCACTAGCCAGTGTCGTGCGGTGCGCGCATTCACTAGCGTATCCTGGGTCGTAAAACTCTTGGAGACCACAATAAACAGAGTCGTCTCAGGTTTAATCACTTCCAGCGTGTCCGCAATCTGACTTTCATCCACATTGGAAACGAAGTGCATTTTCAGGTCATGGATAGCGTAGGGCCGCAAGGCCTCGTAGGCCATCACCGGGCCCAGGTCTGAGCCTCCCACGCCAATATTGACGACATTGGTAATCGGCTGGCCGGTGATGCCACGCCACTCGCGGCGACGAATTGCCTGCACAATTTCACTCATGCGTGTCTGCATGGCTCGAATTTCCGGCGTTACATCCTCGCCATCAATATAAACCGGCTTGTCACTGCGATTACGCAAGGCCGTATGTAACACGGCCCGGCCCTCGGTGTGATTGATTTTCTCACCACTGAATAATTTTTCGCGCCAGCCATCCAGCTGACGCTCCCTGGCCAGATGACACAACAGGTTGAGCGTCTCCTGTGTAAGCCGGTTCTTGGAATAATCGAGTAGAATGTCGCCAAAATGCAGGGAAAAATTTTTGAACCGTTGCGGATCCTGGCTAAATAAGTCGCGCATGTGCAGATCTTTAATCTGCTCAAAGTGTTGTTGTAATGCCTGCCAGGCCGGGGAATGCTGCAGTGAAGCCATTAAGGTCCCTTTATCAATAATAACAATTCTTACTTTTATCCCTATTGTATGACAGGCATTGTATAGCGATGCAAGCTGATTTCACGACCCCTGACTCGCCACAAAGTGAAATGAAACTAATGTCAAGCGATCGTTATCATCCAGGAGTTGGTATAATGCGGCGTTTGTGACAAGTATACAGGTTGGATTATGACGGCAAATAGTAAATCTCCAGCAGCCAAAATGGTGGCGAAAGCGGTCTCTCCCTCGCAGGACAAGACCTTGCGATCGCGCGTCAAACTCTTCGGTAATATCCTGGGGAGCATTCTCAAGGACCATGCCGGTGAGCGTGTATTTGCCGCTGTCGAGGCCTTACGCAAGGGCCACATTGGTCTACGCAAGGAAGAAAGTGCCAAAAAGCGCCGCCGTCTGGAACAACTGGTCGAATCGCTGGACCCCGATAGCCTCGCCCATGTAGTAAGAGCCTTTGCGATCTACTTTAGCCTGGTCAATATCGCCGAAGAGGCCTTTCAACATCAGCAGCGTCGTCGCGATGTCGGACCCCGTGGCCATGGCTGGCGTGGGTCTTTTGAGCTGACCCTGCAGGAACTTCGCAGTAGCGATATTTCGGCGACCCAGATCCAGGATCTGCTGAATAATCTGGCCTATATCCCCGTCTTCACGGCCCATCCCACCGAGGCCAAGCGTCGTACCATCATGGAGGCCTTACGGCGCATCTTCCTGATTAGTGAACAGCTTGATGACAGGGATTTATCAAAATATCAGAAAGATAGTCTCACCGAGCGGCTCGAACGCCATATTCGCATTCTCTACAAAACTGATGAGGTGCGGACCCGCAAACCGGAAGTCATCGATGAAGTCAAAAACGGACTCTACTATTTTCGCGAGTGTCTGTTTGATGCCATCCCCGAGGTCTATCGCCGCTTTGATAAGGCCCTCGAACGTCACTACGGTAATAGCGATATCAAAATCAACCTGCCCAGCTTTATGCGCTTCGGTTCATGGATTGGTGGCGACCGCGATGGTAATCCCTTTGTAAAACCCGATACCACGCGTATGGCGATTCGCCTGCAGGCACAGGCCGCTATCGAGGAATACCTGCAACGCCTGCACGACCTGTTCCATATCATTACTCACTCTATTGATTTCTGTGAGCCAACGGAGGCCTTTCTTGCCGCCCTGGCCAGTGATGAACAAAAATTCCCACACGTCTATGCCGAGCGTCCCATGCGCTTTAAGCAGGAACCGTATCGCCGCAAACTTTATTTGATGCAGCAACGCCTGCACTGCAATCTGAGTATTCTCGAGGAAAAGCTGGAAGACAAACATATCGAGTTCCCCAGCTGCGGCTATGCCAATGAAGCGGTGCTACTGGAAGACCTTTACCTCGTGCGTGACTCACTGATCAGTCATGGGGATGTGTCGGTGGCGAATGGTGAATTGCAGGATTTTATTCGTCTGGTGGAGACTTTCGGCTTTTCTCTGTCGTATCTGGATATCCGCCAGGAATCTACTATTCATACCAATACGGTCGCCGAGGTCATTACGCAACTGGATGGTAGCGATTACCAGAGCCTGGATGAGGCCGCTCGTCTGAGCAAACTGGCTGAGCTGATCAGGACCACGCCATCCCCCATTGATACCTCTGCATTTACCGAGATGAGCAAAGAGACCCTCGAGGTCTTTCAGGTTATGGTCGAGATGCGCGCGGAGATTAGTCCCAACGCCTTTGGTAACTACGTCATTTCCATGACCCACACGGCCAGCCATGTTTTGGAAGTCATGTTCCTGGCCTGGACCGCAGGTCTAGCCGGTTATCGTGATGGCAAGGCCTTTTGTCACATCAGCATCTCACCACTGTTTGAGACGGTGGATGACCTGGCGCACATTGACCCGGTCATGAACCAGTTACTGGATATCCCGACCTATACCGAGCTGCTGGCGGCGGCGGGCAACACCCAGGAAGTGATGCTGGGTTACTCCGACTCCTGCAAGGATGGCGGTATTCTGGCCTCCGGCTGGAACCTGTATCAGGCACAACAGCAGATCACGGCGCTGACCCGTTCACGCGATATCAAACTGCGCATGTTTCATGGTCGTGGCGGCACCATTGGCCGTGGCGGCGGTCCGACCCATGATTCGATCCTGTCACAACCGACCGGCACCGTACACGGCCAGATCAAGTTCACTGAACAGGGTGAAGTGCTATCGTACAAATACAGTAATATCGAAACGGCGGTATACGAATTGACCATGGGTTGCACCGGTCTGCTCAAGGCAAGTCGCAACCTGATCGAGCCTCCGGAAAAGGATAAACAGGAATATCTCGACACCATGGCCAGACTCGCCGCCATAGGTGAAGCGCACTACCGCACCTTGACCGAGCAGACACCGGGCTTCCTGGATTATTTCTATGAGGCGACACCCGTCAGTGAAATCGGCCTGCTCAACATCGGCTCACGACCGTCTCACCGTAAAAAGGCCGACCGCTCCAAGTCATCAGTGCGTGCCATTGCCTGGGTCTTTGGCTGGGCACAGTCGCGCCACACCCTGCCCGCCTGGTACGGCATTGGCAGGGCACTGGATAACTGGATTAAGGCCGATCCACAAAACATGGCGACTCTGCAGGACATGTATCAGAACTGGTCCTTCTTCCGCTCGCTATTAAGCAATACCCAGATGTCACTCTTTAAGGCGGACATGACCATCGCCAGGGGTTATATGGCGCTTTGCCACAATCATCAGGAGGCAGAGAACATTTTTCACGCCATTGCAGATGAATACCAGCATACAGTCAGTCATATCCTGGAAATCTCTCAACTCGACTATCTGATGGCCGAGACTCCTCGCATCGCCCTGTCCCTGATGCGGCGTGAACCCTATCTGGATCCACTTAATCAGATCCAGTTATACCTGTTGAAGAAGTATCGTGATGAAAGTGCCGGCGAGGCAGAACAGCAACGTTGGCTGAATCCGCTATTACGTTCAATTAATGCGATTGCTGCGGGGATGCGGAATACGGGTTAAAAACAGGACCTAGCTGCTAGATCCTGGGCGCTAGGTCCTGATCTTATGCAACCTGAACCGGTATGGTATTACGGGTATGGGTAATGCTATTCGCGCTATCCACGTACACTAGTTTGGGCTCGTGGCTGGCGGCTTCCTGCGGCGTCATCGCAAGATAGGCACAGATAATCACCATGTCACCAGGATTGGCCTTGTGGGCCGCGGCGCCATTAATGGAGATAATCCCGGAATTGTCTTCGGCACGAATGGCATAGGTGGTAAAACGCTCACCGTTCGTGATGTTATAAATCTCGATCTGCTCGTATTCATGAATGCCCGAGGTCGCCAGCAATTTTCCATCAATGGCACACGACCCCTCATACTCCAGTTCGGCATGGGTGACGGTGGCACGGTGGAGCTTGGCCTTCAACATGCTGCAATACATAAAGCGTTAACCTTTTCTCAACATCCAGAGGCATGATTTTACCATGCCAGCGGGAACACGCCACCCGGTTTTGCCTTTTTCAGACCGGCAGATTATCGATCAGACGCGTCCTACCCAGACGGGCGGCAGCCAGAATGACCTTATTATCTCCGGGAGTCCGCGGTAACTGCAGGTCATCGCAACGACGAATCTCAAAATAGTCAGGTGAAAAACCACAGGCATGCAAGGTTTCAATCGCCTCCGACGTGAGTCGGGAATAGTCCGTGACGCCCGCCAGTAACTGCTCACGCGTGGCATTCAGCACCTGATAAAGCGTGCTGGCCTGCTTGCGTTCGCTCGCCGACAGGTATTGATTGCGCGAACTCATGGCCAGACCGTCGGCCTCTCGAAGTGTTGGCATACCGACTACCTCAACCGCCAGATTCAGATCCACTACCATGCGGCGAATCACCAGTAATTGCTGAAAATCCTTTTCGCCAAAAATGGCCATCTCCGGCTGCACGATATTAAACAGCTTATTGACGACCGTCGCGACACCACGAAAGTGGCCAGGGCGACTCCTGCCCTCCAGAATCGAACTCAGTCCTGGGACCTCAATAAACGCCGACTGGTCTTTGCCTGCAGGATAAAGGCCTTGATCATCCGGGCTGAACACCCAGTCGACCCCTGCTTGACGCAATTGTTGACAGTCGGCATCCAGTGTCCTTGGATAGTTTGCAAAATCTTCACCGGCACCAAACTGCAGGGGATTGACGTAGATACTCACGATGACGCGATCGCAGAGCTGTCTGGCTTTTTGAACCAGCGAGAGGTGGCCGGCATGCAGGTTACCCATAGTCGGCACCAGGGCAATACGCTGGCGTTCACTGCGGGCAGTGGCAAGGACAGCACGCGCATCAACGATGGTCTCGAGTATTTGCATGACGGAGATACGTTATTGGTAGCTTTGTGCGTCGTCAGGGAAGCGGCCCTGTTTAACGGCACTGATATAATTTTTTATCGCGGCGCTGACCTTGTCTTCGACCTGGCCCCCAACTTCGGCGAGAAAGTCACGCACAAAGCGGGGGCGTTTGCCCCGGGTAATCCCCAGCATGTCATAGACCACCAGTACCTGGCCATCACAGTCCACACCGGCACCGATACCAATGGTGGGAATTTTAATCACGTGACTAATCTTTTTTGCCAATGCCGAGGGGATGCACTCCAGCACAATCATACTGACTCCCGCCGCTTCCAGCGCCATGGCATCCTTCAGGATCACGTCCGCCGAGGCCGCATCACGGCCCTGCACTTTATAGCCACCTAATTCTTCTACAGACTGCGGTAATAGACCCAGATGACCACAGACAGGAATGCCTTCTTGCTGCAAGGCTTCAAGCATGGGTAATAATTTTACGCCACCCTCAAGCTTGACCATTTGTGCACCGGCCGCCATCAGCCGCTGTGCATTACTGACGGCCGCCTCAACCGATTCGTAACTGTGATAGGGGAGATCGGCGACTAACAGCGCATGCTTGATGCCACGACTGACCAGGCGCGTGTGATACGCCATATCATCCATCGTCACCGGTAAGGTGGAGTCATGACCCTGGACAACATTACCGAGGGAATCCCCCACCAGCACCACATCTATACCGCAGTCGTCCATAATTTTGGCAAACGAGACATCATAGGCCGTCAGCACACTGACTTTCTCACCGTCACGTTTCATTGCCAGTAGATCAGCAGAGGTTATTCTGTCTTGTGTAGTCATAAGGCTATCGGTGTCGGATTAAAATAGTGGCGGCCACTGCGAATTGTGTTAATCCGTTCCAGTAGTAAATTGTAGTCATTATCGTTATCGGCAAAATTAATCTCAGCCGCATTGACAATTAACAGTGGCGAGCGATTGTAGTGATAAAAAAATGCCGCATAGGATTCATTTAATCGCTTAAGGTATTCTGCCTCAACGTGGTGTTCAAAACGTCGCCCCCGGCGATTAATGCGTTGTAATAAAATCTCAACCGGTGCCTGTAAATAAATCACCAGGTCCGGTTCTGGCACTTCAAACGTCATATGGGCATAGACCTGTTCATAGAGTTTAAACTCTTCGGCATCGAGCGTTAGTTCGGCAAACAGACGGTCCTTTTCCATAATAAAATCGGCGACGCGCACGGGTTGGAACAGATCATCCTGTTTAATTTCCTGCATTTGGCGACTACGCTGAAACAGGAAAAACAACTGCGTCTGCAGGGCGGCGCTCTTCGGGTCTTTATAAAAACGATCCAGAAAGGGGTTTTCCTCTGCGCCTTCCAGTAATAGCTCTGAACCAAAACTCATTGCCAGTTTACGTGCCAGTGTGGTCTTGCCGACGCCGATGGGGCCCTCGACAACAACGAATTTTAAAGGTTTATGACTTATCACTGATAACGTCCAGATCATTCTCACAGTGTTGCAACAGGGTCGCTAAAGCGCCACGGCCGGGAATCACCAGCGATGGTGCAATCTCAAACAAAGGATACAGGACGAAGCTACGTTCATGTAGCCCGGGATGCGGAATTTTAAGCCGTGGCAGGTTGATAACCTGTTCGGCGTAGAGCAACAAGTCCAGGTCAAGGGTCCGCGGTCCCCAGCGTTCGGCACCGCGTACACGTCCCTGCTGCTGCTCTATCGACTGCAGAATATCCAATAATGCGAGCGGAGTAAGACTGGTCGTTATCGACATGACGGCATTGACATAGTCAGGCTGATCCTGCGGCCCCATGGGTCGGCTACGATAGAGACTCGAGACCGCCTGACAATGCAAGCCTGATTGTACCGTTAGTGACTGAATGGATTGCATCACCTGTGCACGGGGATTATCGAGATTACTCCCCAGGCCAATATATGCAGTGACCATCGTTTAGGCCTTTTTGACTTTTGCCTTGCGACGCCGCCGCTTTTTGCCAGAAGCTTGTGGCGAAATCGGGCGACACATGGCCAGACGACCTGCCTCGTCTTTGGTCTGTATCTCGGTCCACCAGTCGCATAGCTCGGCCAGGGTTTCATCCTCACCGGCCTGGTGACGCAACAACAGGAAATCATAACCGGCGCGAAATCGTGGCGTCTCCAGCAGGCGCAGGGAACGGCGGCACTCACGATGCGGCAGACGCAACTGCATCATCCAGATCTCTTTCATCGGCAGGCGAAAACGTTTGGGGATGGCCGTTTGTGAGATCTGCTGATCGAGCACCTCGCGACAGGCCTGGGTCATCGCCGGCATAGGGGGCATACCGGTATTTTGTAATTGCGTCGTATGCCAGTGCACCGAGGGCCACAACAGGGCCGCATATAAAAAGGCCGGATTGATCGGTTTGCCAACCTGAATACGTGCATCGGTATTACGCATCGCCTGGCGAACAAAACGTTCTGCGTATGTGTCCTCGCCACTAAAGGCATCGGCGGTCTGGGCAAATAGATGTTGAAACAGGCCATATCGAAGCAACAGGTCAAAGGTCTTCTCAGCGTGGCCCGATAAAAATAATTTTAAGACCTCGTCAAACAGGCGTGCCGAGGAAATAACATCCAGCAAATGGGCCTGTTGAGGTAAGAGTTCCGTCAGTTCGTTGGCCAGACGAAAGTCCAGCTTGGCGGCAAAACGAATGGCCCGCAGCATACGTACCGGGTCTTCCTGAAAACGGACTTCGGGGTCACCGATCATGCGCAGGGTTCTGGTCTGTAGATCCTGCAGACCACCGGTATAATCCACGACCGAAAAATCGGCGATATTGTAGTACAGGGCGTTGATGGTAAAGTCGCGTCGCCAGGCATCTTCGACCAGGGTGCCATAGACATTGTCCCGCACCAGCATACCATTTTCGACCCGTGACTCATTTTCCCCTTCGGCCTGGTCATGGTGGCCGCGAAAGGTCGCGACCTCGATAATCTCCCGTCCAAAATGCACGTGCGCCAGACGAAAACGGCGGCCGATCAGGCGACAGTTACGAAACAGCTTATAGACCTCATCGGGATGAGCATCGGTGGCAACGTCGAAGTCTTTGGGGTGGCCGCCCAGCAACAGGTCACGCACACCGCCGCCTACCAGATACGCGGCGAATCCGGCGTCCTTGAGGCGATACAAGACCTTCACCGCATTCGGGCTAATAGCTTTACGTGAAACGCCGTGCTCGGCGCGGGGAATAATAAGAGGGTCCGTCACTTTGGCCTTAAAATCAGCGTCTTATCAATTTATCAACGCCGCATCATAGCACTCATTGTGGCTTTTGACGAAATACCACCCATAATCATTTTTGGAAAAGTGGGGCCATAAAAAGGCGACTCTCGGTCGCCCTTTGGTACAACTGTGGTTCCAGAGTCAAATTACGTCAGGTCAGCCGTTAACGAGGCATGGATGTTCTCGGCCACTATAATCTTACACTGACAATTTTCATGATCCACGCCCATACTGATTTTGCCACCAGCTTTGGCATCCCTGGCCATCGCGTCACTCAGTTCAAAACGCATAAAGTGGACGGCTGAGGTCTTGTCGACGGTATCGCGTTCCATATCCTCATCGGCAATAGCATACGACTTGTCATGGCCATCAACACAGACCCAGACTTTATCTTCCACACCAATGAGTTTCGCCAGTTCTTTTTTACGCTCATCGATATCGGAGTATTCGATCATGAAAGTGGCTTTCCAGTTGCGACCATCCGGGATGAGAGGGTTATAGACGGCCAGTTCATCTTCAATACCGGCGCGGTCGAAGATCTTTTCAATACGCAGCATTTCCTGCACCTGGTATTGCATGGTGAATTTATCCTCGAAATAAAGTGTCATGTGCGGATTGAGCGCTACCTGACGATTTTTTTTGTGCGCAATCACCCGTGCACGGAAATCCGTACGCTGCTCGGCGTACTCTTCCAGGCTTAACAAATCTTCGCGATTCAAATGTGCCATATCTAAAACACCTGCTTTATATTGTAAATTTAAATGCCGTAAGCCTTACGTAACAGGCTCATGGGATGAGTCGTATCACTCCCATCATCCAGGCCATTGGCAATCTGATGACCGGCCATGGGACAGTCGCTGGTATAGTAATTTGCCTCCGCCTTTTGCACGCGATTCACCACTGGGCGCGCAATTTTCATCGAGACCTCGTGATACTCGAACTTTACCGCATAGGTCCCGTCATGACCGGAACAGCGTTCAATCGCCTCTACCTCGGTATCCGGTATCATCAGTAAAATATCCCGGGTCTTCATCCCGATGTTTTGCACACGTTGGTGGCAGGCCACATGATAGGCCACTTTACCTAGCGACTGTTTGAATTCAGTATTCATCAATCCATCCCTGTTACGCAGATGCAAATATTCAAAGGGATCAAAAATAGCGGCTTTGATTTTTTGTAATTCAGCATCTTCCGGGAACATCAGTGGTAGTTCCTGCTTGAACATCAGGACACAGGAAGGTATTGGCGCGATAATGTCCCAGCCTTCATCAATAAGTTTGCTCAACTGTGGTGCATTGGCCTCTTTCGCTTTGGCGACTGATTGCAGGTCACCCAGTTCCAGTTTGGGCATACCGCAGCACTGTTCCTTGCCAACGAGTTTTACCTGTATGCCATTGTGTCTCAGGACGCTGATCAGGTCTTCACCCATATCCGGCTCATTATAATTGCCATAGCAGGTTGTAAAGATGGCAACTTTACCGGTTGTCTTCTTGCCCGCCTTGATCGCAGTATCGGCCGTATTACCTGACATGCGCTTACGCAATGTGTCACTGTGATATTTTGGTAAGGTCGCCTTACTCGATACCTTTAAGGTTTTTTCCAATACCTGGCGTGTCGCCTTGATCTGGTTGGCGCTATTGACGAAATTGACGACCACGGGAATGCTGGCCAGTTTGCCAACGGTGTCAGTGGAAGACAGCAGCTTGTCACGAAAAGAAGCGCCCGTTTTCTTAAACTTAACAGCCTTAGCGCGTAACATTAAATGCGGAAAGTCGACATTCCACTCATGCGGTGGCACGTAGGGGCACTTGGTCATGTAACACAGGTCGCAGAGATAACAATGCTCCACCACCTTCCAGTAATCTTTTTTAGCAACCCCATCGACTTCCATGGTCTCTGACTCATCAACCAGGTCAAACAGGGTCGGAAATGAATTGCACAGGCTCACGCAACGACGACAGCCATGACAGATGTCATAGACGCGTTCCAGCTCAGCATTGAGTTTTTCTTCATCATAAAAATCGGCTGATTGCCAATCTAAGCGGTGGCGTGTAGGTGCCTCGAGATTACCCTCACGACTGCCTTCTGTTTTTGCGCCCATCGACGGTGTCCTTGTGAAGCTATGAGAATGCCTGTTGAAATAGATAATGACCGGGGCCAACGACCCCGGCATCATCAGGTCAGAAAGCGATCTTAGTCGTCAAGGACATCCAGCGCTTTTTGATAACGGTTCGCGTGTGAACGCTCTGCCTTGGCCAGGGTTTCAAACCAGTCTGCAATCTCGTCGAAACCTTCGCTACGTGCATCTTTTGCCATACCCGGATACATGTCGGTGTACTCGTGGGTTTCACCGGCCACAGCGGCCTTTAGATTATCCGCGGTTGGACCGATGGGCAGGCCAGTCGCAGGATCACCCGTCTCTTCCAGATACTCCAGATGACCATGGGCATGGCCGGTTTCACCTTCAGCGGTGGAGCGAAACAGTGCCGCCACATCGTTGTAACCTTCCACGTCGGCCTTTGCTGCGAAATACAGATAACGACGGTTTGCCTGTGATTCACCAGCAAAAGCGTCCTTCAGATGTTGCTCAGTCTTACTACCTTTAAGGTCAGCCATTTGATTTCCTCCAGTTATTAAACAAAACACTCAGTCTTGAGATACCACAAAACCGATTAGTTTAGACTAATTCTAAAGCGGTGAAACAAAGATAGAACAGTGAATGGATGCTGTCAAGACTAAGTCTAAATTTAACTTAATCAGTCGACGATTTGACCTGCTCAAGTACTATCCGCTACCTTATGCCACTTTCGAAATGATGGTCATTAAAAGCAGGAAATGCAGCGTGGCAAAAAAAGCAGCAACAAAAAAAGTAAGTGAAAATAAGGCCTTAGACTTCGAATCCGCCATACAGGAGCTGGAGTCACTGGTCGAGCGTATGGAACAGGGCGAGGCCAGTCTGGAAGAGTCACTGACCGATTTTGAACGTGGTGTCGCCCTGTTTCGACAGTGCCAGAAGGCCCTCGATACGGCTGAACAAAAAGTCCAGATCCTGATGAAAAAAAGCGGCTCGGCAGACCTTGAGCCCTTTGATGATCCTAATTTATGAGTGCCATTGAGCAGACACTACAGTCCTGGCGTGATCGCACCGAGCGAGCATTGCACAACTGGCTGCCATCCGCCACAACCCTGCCGGTACGGCTGCACCAGTCCATGCGTTATTCCGTCCTGGGTGGCGGCAAGCGCGTCCGCCCCATTCTCGTTTATGCCAGTGGCCTGGCCGTCGGCGCCCGTATCGAGTCGCTGGACGCCCCTGCCTGTGCCGTGGAATTGATCCATGCCTATTCGCTGATCCACGACGACCTGCCCGCCATGGATGATGACGACCTCCGTCGCGGCCAGCCTACCTGTCACAGGGCCTTTGATGAGGCCACGGCCATCCTCGCCGGTGATGCCCTGCAAAGTCTCGCCTTCCACATTCTGGCCCAAGATGCAGACGACAGCTTGCCTGCGCAACAACGCCTCGCAATGCTGGATGCCCTGGCCATCGCCAGTGGATCTCGGGGTATGGCGGGCGGTCAGGCCATTGACCTCGATTCGGTCGGCCGGCAGATCAGTATCGCCGAGCTGGAAAACATGCATATCCATAAAACCGGCGCCCTGATACGCGCCAGCGTTAAACTCGGCGCCCTGTGTCAAACCGGACTCGATCCCGCCATGCTGGAAAATCTCGATCACTATGCAAAATGTATTGGACTGGCCTTTCAGGTCCGCGATGACATTCTTGATGAGGAGAGTGATACCGAGACACTTGGCAAGACCCAGGGGGCGGATCGGGCACTAAACAAGCCAACATATACCAGTATTCTCGGTCTGGAGGCGGCCAGGGAACTCATCCATGAGCTGCATAATGATGCCATCGCCCGTCTGGAGTCCTTCGGTGAGCAGGCCGATGCCCTGCGCTGGCTGGCCCGCTACATTATCGAACGCGAGCATTAACCCAGGTGATGACCGTATTGCCAGTCTGAATTGCATCCGTTGAGCGAAAATCGCATGATCCGTTGCCAGAATACCTTATAATTAAAATATGTCTTCAATATTACAAACTATTACGAATCCGCACGACCTGAGCGATCTGAGCCCTGAGCAGCTGATACAGCTGGCCGATGAGCTACGCCAGTTTGTTATCCAGTCTGTCAGTAGCACTGGAGGGCACCTGTCCGCCGGTTTAGGCACGATTGAACTCACCATTGCCCTGCATTATGTCTTCAATACCCCCGAGGATCGTATCGTCTGGGATGTTGGCCATCAGAGCTATCCGCATAAGATCCTGACCGGCCGCCGAGAGCTGATGCCAAGTCTACGTCAGAAGGATGGTCTATCCGGCTTCCCGCGACGCGATGAAAGTCCCTACGATACCTTTGGCGTTGGGCACTCCAGTACCTCGATCAGCGCCGCCCTGGGGATGGCCCTTGGTGCCAAGCAAAAGGGTGAGGACCGTAAGGTTGTCGCCGTGATTGGAGATGGCGCCCTCACTGCAGGGATGGCCTTTGAGGCACTGAATCATGCGGGTGACCTGGATGCCAATCTGTTAGTCATCCTCAATGATAATGACATGTCGATTTCACCCAATGTCGGCGCCCTCTCCAATCACCTGGCCAAGATCCTGTCAGGTAAGCTCTACTCCACCATGCGTGAAGGCAGTAAAAAGGTTCTTGGAAAAATGCCCTCGGTCTGGGAGCTGGCACGGCGTACGGAAGAGCACGTCAAAGGGATGGTCATTCCCGGCACCCTGTTCGAGGAACTGGGTTTTAACTATATCGGCCCTATTGATGGCCATGACCTGCCGACATTAATCAAGACACTGCATAACCTGCGTGACATGAAAGGTCCGCAGTTTCTGCACATTGTTACCACCAAGGGCAAGGGCTACAAACCCGCCGAAGAAAACCCCTGCGCCTACCATGGCGTTGGCCGCTTTCACCCCGAATCAGGCAAGCTGGAGAAGACCCCAGCCACCGGCCCCACCTATACCCAGGTCTTTGGTGACTGGCTCTGTGATATGGCGCGCCTCGATGAGCGCCTGGTGGGCATCACACCGGCCATGCGCGAAGGCTCTGGCATGGTGAAGTTTTCTGAAGAGTTTCCACAGCGCTATTTTGATGTCGGTATTGCCGAACAACACGCCGTAACGCTGGCCGCCGGTCTGGCCTGTGAGGGGGTCAAACCGGTAGTGGCGATTTATTCCACCTTTTTACAACGCGCCTACGATCAGCTGATTCACGATGTTGCCCTGCAGAATCTGCCGGTTGTTTTCGCAATCGACCGCGCGGGTGTGGTTGGCCCCGATGGGGCGACCCATGCAGGTAGCTTTGATTTAAGTTATCTACGCTGTATCCCCAACATGGTCATCATGGCGCCCGCGGATGAAAATGAGTGCCGTCAGATGTTGTATACCGGCTATCGGCATACAGGGCCGACCGCCATCCGCTACCCGCGTGGCACCGGCATGGGTGTTAATATCGAAAGTAAAATGACGGCACTTCCCCTGGGCAAGGCCGAAATCAGGCGCACAGGCAGCAAAATTGCCCTGCTCTCCTTTGGCTCAATGCTGACTATTGCACTGGAGGCGGCAGCGACCCTCGACGCTACCGTTGTCAATATGCGCTTTGTAAAACCCCTCGATGCGAAACTCATCTCGGCGCTTGCCAGCCAATATGACGTACTGGTAACGATCGAAGACAATGTCGCCATGGGGGGCGCGGGTAGTGCCGTCATTGAATATCTTGTTCAGCAACAGATCAATATCCCCGTAATCAACATGGGCTTGCCCGATCATTTTCTGGAACACGGCAGTCGCGAGCAACTTTTAACTGACGCAGGACTCACTGCCGATGATATACTTCGTCATGTGAATGCCATTAGCCAATCCGGGCAACTCGCCAAACACGCGACACTGGCATAGTTATCTCATTTTACAAATTTATACGACAGGTCAATTCCTATGGCGGGACGCTACACCATGAAAATTATTACGGATTTTGCCGCCGCACACTTGTTGCGTGACTATCCGGGTGAATGCAGTCGACTCCACGGCCACAACTGGAAGGTTGAAGTTGAAATCAATGCACAAGCACTCGATAACGTCGGCATGGGTGTTGATTTTAAAGTCATCAAAAAATTTACCAAAGATTATCTTGATAAATGGGATCATCGCCACTTAAACGAAATCCCTCCGTTTGACGAGATTAATCCAACGGCTGAAAATATCTCAGCCACTATCTATCAGGCGCTGGGTAAAGAACTCAACTCAGATAATGTAAAAGTTAGTGCAGTCACCCTTTGGGAAACCGAGCGTGCCTGTGTAACCTATCGCGAAGACCGGGACTAAACGAATGAGCGCAACAAAGACAGCAGTAATTGAAGACGTACAAAACCGCGAAGATACCCGCCGTATTCCAATCAACAAAGTTGGCATCAAGGATATTCGTCATCCAGTGCGTGTCAAAGACCGTTCTGAAGGTGAGCAACATACTGTTGCCAACTTCAATATGTATGTGAACCTGCCACACAATTTTAAAGGTACGCATATGTCACGCTTTGTTGAGATACTCAATCAGCATGAACGTAATATTTCGGTTGAGTCATTCAAAGATATGCTGCAGGAAATGACCGAACGCCTGGAAGCCGATTCTGGTCACATCGAAATGAATTTTCCTTATTTCGTCAACAAAAAAGCGCCCGTTTCAGGTGTCGAAAGCCTGATGGACTATGACGTCACCTTTATTGGTGAGATCCATGGTAACGATAATCAGATGGATATTAAGGTCGTCGTACCGGTGACCAGCCTGTGTCCCTGCTCCAAAAAGATTTCTGACTACGGCGCACACAATCAACGCTCACATGTCACCGTCACCGCAAAATTTAAAGAGTTTATCTGGCTTGAAGAATTAATTGATATTATCGAGCAGGAGGCCTCATGTGAGCTTTACGGCCTATTGAAGCGTCCAGATGAAAAAAATGTCACCGAGCGCGCCTACGATAATCCAAAATTTGTAGAGGATATGGTTCGTGATGTCGCGGCACGCCTGAACAGCGACGACCGTATTACGGCCTATGTGGTGGAGTCAGAAAACTTTGAGTCCATACATAATCATTCCGCTTACGCCCTGATCGAAAAGAATAAAGAGAATCATTAAGTCATAGGCTGATACTCTCCAGGTCTTGTTGACCTGCCCCTGGCTGATAATCTCATGATGTGGATCACTCTGTGGCTTGTGCTTTCCGCCGCCGTATTACTGGCGCTATCACTCCTGCCTACCCGAAAAATTATCCGCGTACAGGAACAACAAGGCTGGGGCTGGAGAATTTTATACGTCCTTGTTCTCTTTTTTATTCCCGCCTATTTACTCTATGCCTGGCTACTCACAACACGCATTGTGGAATCGACCGACATTATCGTCGCCTTTATTTTCTTCGGCGGCAGTGTTTTTGTTAATCTGGTAACACGACTAAGTTTAATCAGTATTCAACATATCCAGCATATTGCCGCCCTTGAGCGACATCATGCTCTACACGATGACTTGACTAATTTACCCAACCGTTCCCTCCTATATGAAAGGATCGAGCAACTGGTTGTCACCACCAAACGTTCTGAACGTGAGTTTAGTGTGCTGATAATGGATCTCGATCAATTCAAGGAAATTAATGATACCCTTGGACACCTCTGCGGTGATCGTCTCTTACAACAGGTCGCTCCCTGTCTAAGACAGGCAGTACGCGAAAGCGATACCGTGGCACGCCTCGGCGGCGATGAATTTGCAGTGCTCTTGCCCGACACCGGTATTCAAGGTGCAATAAACCTCAGCCAGAAAATTCTCGAAGCAATGGACAGCCCTTTTGTCGTGGAGGGGCATCACCTGAAGGTTGGCATTAGTATCGGCATCACGGTATTCCCGCAGCACGGGCTCGATTGTGAAACGCTGTTACAGAGAGCCGATGTCGCTATGTATGTTGCCAAACGCGGCAACCTTGGTTATTCGATATATAATGCGGAACATGACCAATATACCCTGAATCGTCTAACCCTGTTCGGCAACCTGCACCAGGCCATGCAGGCCCAGCAACTCGAGTTATATTATCAACCAATTGTGGACATCCAGACTCAGCGCGTTTGGGGGGTTGAGGCACTAACGCGATGGCCTCATGCGGAGCTCGGATTTATCGCTCCCGTCGACTTTATTCCGCTGGCCGAGCAATCCGGAAATATTCGGTATTTAACACAATGGGTTATAAATACGGCCATACAGCAGATCCAGCAATGGCGGCAGCGCAACATCTCGATGCAGGTATCGATCAACCTCTCTGTCAAAGACATACAGGACGAACAATTTGCCAGCCAGATAATCGCTACCCTGCGAGAAGCGGATATTGATACCAGCCTGCTGACTTTTGAAATTACCGAAGGCAGTATGATGACCGATTCGGAACGCGCGCATAAAACGATTAAAGAATTACACGATTCCGGTATAAGCATCGCTATTGATGACTTCGGTACCGGCTTTTCCTCCTTATCCTATTTAAAGCAACTACCCACGCAACACATCAAGATAGACAAATCATTTATTATGGACATGCTTGAAGACGATAACGATGCGATTATCGTCCGCTCAACCATTGACCTGGCCCACAACATGGGCAGAAAAGTTATCGCCGAGGGAGTAAATCAGCAGGATATTCTCGACCTGCTTGAGATTTTACGCTGCAATTATGCGCAAGGTTTTCATATCTGCCCACCCTTACCCGCTCATAAACTCAATGACTGGTTGGCTGACCCGAAGACCCTCTGGAAATCTGCCTAGCAGCTACCATTTTTTTCTTAGCAATAACAACTCCCCCTGATGCCGCATCTCAACACGATTCAGAAAGGACATCCCCAAAAGAATCTCCTGTGGCGATGAACCATCCAGCACGGCTCCCTGCACATTCGTCAACTCAATATCACCGACACGAACACTGTCGAGCATTACGCGATAAGTCTTTACCGTACCATTCGCTGTATTGACCCAGGCAACTTTACCAAGATACCGGAAATCAATCCCCAGGCGTTTTGCCGTTGCCGTATTCATGGCTACCCAGGTTGAGCCGGTATCGACGAGAAAACTTACCGGTTGTTTATTGATCGAGCCCGCGACATTGTACATACCATGTTGACGCATGATGCGTGCTTCTGTCTGTGCGCGCCTGGTAAAATGGGTGCTAATTCCGGCAGTACTCCCCAATGACAGTGTTTGCTTTTTACCGTCTACCAGAAAAACGGCGCTATCACTATCCGCACGAACCAGTTTAACGCCCTGTGGTGTTGATTCACCTTTGCGGAGTTTATACTGCTGGCCATCGATCTTGATAATCGCCATATTGGTAAATAATCCCATGACAATAATATCAGCCGCCATCGCCTGACTCACTATTAGCAGCATAGCAAGAATAAGGAAAATGCCCCTGAACGAACGACCCGCTGGATTTATCATCACTAAACCTTATACCACAATACCTTCATGTGCCAATAACCAGCGCTTTCGCTCCAGTACCGGCCCATGTGTTTTCCCTGCATAGCCGCCAATACCCGCTGCCGCGATGACACAATGGCAAGAAATAATCACAGGGCCTGATTGGCGCGACAGGCATTACCCACCGCTCGCGGGCTGCTCCCGAGTTCCCTGGCCACCTGCCCATAGGTTCTCAGCTGGTCAAAAGGTATATTTTTTAACGCCTGCCAGACACACAACTGAAAATGAGTTCCTGCAAGATTGAGCGGCATATTAAATTTTTTATTTCTATTCAGGAAATATTCGTTTAGTTGCAGTGCTACTTTTTTTTCATATAAGTAGGCGACTGATTGACTCCGGGTTGGCGATTCATAAATTCAATTTTCAGCCGTTGACTCACCTCGGCCTCGATCCTGAGCCAACCTGGCGGCGTTTGAATATGATGCATCTAAGAAGCCTTTTAATGCGTCGTGATACGCAAATGCTGTAACTCCCGTTTTAATACAGCCACTCTATTTTTGTCTTCGGTAACACGCAATAAATCCTGATATATTTTTTTCGCATCTTCGACCAGACCTGCTTTTGCCAGGACTGCCGCCGCCTGATAGCGTGCTGCCTGCGCCCAGGGATCCATCGTTTTTACACCAGGTAATATCGCCGACTTGAGATACCAGTGCGCTGCCGAGATATATTTTTTCTCTGCCTTGCGCGAGTCCGCCATCCAGAAATACACTTCACGACGCAGCGCCTGGTCATCAGAGTAGGCTATAACGTTATTAAACAGGTCTACCGCCTCTTCATGCTGCTGTAGCGTTTGCAGATCAAAGACAACTTGTAAGTAGTGGTCTAATGCCTTTCTAGTCAATTTTTTATTTTCTTGTAGAATTTTCACCATCGCCTGGTAGCCTGCCCTGATATTCCCCCCCATGAGCAAAATCCGTGCGCGTCGTAGTTGCCAGATAAAGGGGGAAACATCGGCAGGTGCCTTTGTCATGCTGGTCATAAGCCGTGAGGCCAGAGGAATGTCTGAATCTTGCAGCGCAATGTCGACCAGTTTATATCTTATCGATAACGGTATTTGTGCAGGTCGTTTATAGTAATGATTTTCAAGGAACATCCTCTTGAGTAATGTCCCCGCCGCTGGCATCGCCTGCGTCTTTTTCAGAAACAGGGCCGCCGCCTGTTCGACGACGTCGCGTTGCTGTCCTTTAAGAATCAAAAAAGCATAGAGTGCCCGCGCCTTCAAATGGTCCTTGACGTCAATCTTTTTCGCGTAGTCAAGCCAGCTTTTATCATCGCCAATCAGGAGTTGGTGTTGATTGCCCAGCTGTTCCGCCTCGGTAGTATAGGCCTGCCACAGGCCAGCGGCATCCATGTCCTTGAAAAGACCGGCGGGGAGTTGTTGTGGCTTGACCAGTGCAACCAGATGTTCCAGGGCATTTATGGTGGCATGGCGATCACCACTGCGTCGAGCCGCCTCGACAATAACCGCCCACAGGCGATACTTTAAATTTTCATCCACCCACTTACCACGTAACTGACGGAAAGCGGCCTGAAGGACTTTTTTGGGCTTACGCTCACCGCTACGCAACTGTGCCACCAGATACAACATACCAACCTGCGGGTCTTTTGTGTGTTTGCTTAAGAGTTCCACTGCCTCCGCGATGCGATTGTTCAATAACAAAATCCGTGCACGCATAAAACGGTCGGTTTCGGTTAATAGCCCATAATCCAGTTGATATCGTTGTTCCGCCGTATAGGTATCTGTTAACAGCCCCTGCTCAAGATAGGTTTCGATGACCTGGCGGCGCCATTTTGGCAACCACTCCCGATTTTGCTCGCCACTAAGCGTGGGCGATGACCAGATGAGAGCGCGCAATTCATCGCGTGATTCACGGTATTGTTGCAACTCAAACAGCGCCTGTGCCCTCGCCGTTTTAGCCCAAAGTAAAAAATCCATATCGACACCGGCAGGCAGTCTGCTTGTCCTCTCGACCAGTGCGCTCCAGTTTCCTGTTTGCTGGTAGATCCGCAGTCGCTCACGTTCCCAGTCTGTCCATTGTTGTAAATGACCCTGTGCCTCAGGTTGCTGGCGATCCATGAGCTGCAATACCAGTTGCTCGGCACCATTTGCTTCCAGATTTCGCAGGTCCTGTAACGTATCCTGTGCAGAGGCTGGCAGGCTCAGCAGGCACAGGCATAACCCGAATAACCAACGCCGGTGATAACCTTCAAAATACTTGATCGGTATAGTCGTCATCATAAAAAAAACGGGTAGCGCGCCTGGCGATACCCGTTCTCAGTTTACCCTGTTGTTCACGTCACCAATGTGACGGTCGACGCGGCTTACTTTCTAACCAGCTTTTCCTTGATACGTGCTGACCTGCCGGAAAGCTCACGTAGATAATACAGCTTGGCACGGCGAACATCACCGCGACGCTTGACTTCAATGCTGGCGATACTGGGGCTGTGCGTCTGAAAGACACGCTCAACACCTTCACCATGTGAAATCTTGCGTACAGTAAAAGCCGAATCCAGACCACGGTTACGCTTGGCAATGACAATACCTTCGTATGCCTGCAAACGCTCGCGGTTACCTTCTTTAACATTGACCTGAACCACAACCGTGTCACCGGGGCCAAACTCTGGCACGTCCTGTTTTAGCTGTTCTGCGTTCAGTTCATCAATAATATTTGCCATGACCTTTTTCTCCAAAGTCGAATCTCAAAATTATAACTTATTCTGCTTCATTCTCGCGAATAAACTCCGCCAGTAAATTCTGCTGTTCGGCATCCAGCTCTACCTCAGCCAGCAGGTCCGGGCGTCGTAGCCAGGTCCGGCCCAGGGCCTGTTTGTGCCGCCAGCGTTGTATCGCCTGGTGGTCACCACTCTTGAGCACTGCCGGTATGCCCATGCCATCTACCTCTTCCGGTCGGGTAAAATGCGGGTAGTCCAGCAGGCCATCCGCAAACGAGTCTTCACTCGCCGAGTCCTGGTGTCCCAGGGCTCCGGGTAACAGGCGGGTAATTCCATCGACCATCACCATGGCCGCCAGCTCACCACCACTCAGCACGTAGTCACCAATGGACCACTCTTCATCTATCTCGGCCTTGATAATACGCTCATCAATGCCTTCGTATCGACCACAAACCATAATCAGACCGGCGCGACTGGATAATTCCTGCAGGCCGCGATGGTCGACTTTTCGCCCCTGCGGTGACAGGTAAATCACCCGACTTCCGGTACTGGCCTCACGCGCAGCTCGGATTGCCTCGCGTAGCGGTGGCAGCATCATGACCATCCCCGGTCCACCACCGTAGGGCCGATCATCGACAGTATTATGCGTATCCGTCGTGTAATCCCGAGGATTCCAGGTAAATAAATCCAGTAAACCCTGCTTCACTGCACGACCAGTGATTCCATACTCCGCCATGGTCTTGATCATGGGCGGAAACAGGGTAACCACATCAATGCGCATACAGTCTATTCCTTAAAACTCCGGGTCCCAGTCAACGCTAATGACCTTACCGGGGATATCCACCGAGACAACTACCTCCTCGAGGATAAATGGGATAAGCCTTTCCTGCGGCTCACTCCCTGAAATCTGTTGGTGGACGACCAGGACATCATTCGCACCGGTCTCCAGCATTTCATGCACCTGACCGAGGTCGATGCCTTCCTGGGTGACGATCCGGCAACCCACCAGATCTGCCCAATAATAACCTTCGTCCAGCTCGGGTAACTGCTGGCGTCGTATCAGAATCTCTGTCTTGAGCAGCTCTCGTGCCGCCTCACGGTCATCGCAACCGACAAGATGTGCCACGATGCCCTCGCCATGAACTCGTCCGTCCTGTAGCTCGACCGGACGGCAGGTTTTACCCTGTTTTAGATACCATGGAGAGTAATTCAGAATATTCTGTCGCGGCCGAGTATAAGAATAGACCTTTACCCAACCTTTAACACCGTAGATCCCGGATATACGGCCTACCGCAACGTACTCATCCCCTGTCTCTACAGACATGGGTAAAAACGTTACGCCGCCTTTTCCTTCAACAACTGGCTAACGCGATCAGTTGCCTGTGCGCCCTGTCCAATCCAGTGTTCAATACGCTCACGATCAACATTCAGGCGAATTTCCTGGCCCTTGGCAACCGGGTTGAAAAAGCCGACACGTTCAATATAGCGACCGTCTCGACGGTTGCGGCTGTCGGTGACCACAATGTGGTAGAAGGGGCGTTTCTTGGCGCCGCCACGTGATAAACGAATGCTAACCATCGTCTCGTCAATTCCTTAAAATATGAGTAGATACAAACCCCATATTCGGGGCTGTGTAAAAGTCGGCCATTGTACTCAAAATTGCCCAAATGTGAAGGGGTTAAGTGATTAAAATCCGCCAAAACCCGGCGGCAGGCGCCCGGCCATACCTCGCATCATGTTTTTGAGGCCCCCCTTACCCATTTTCTTCATCATTTTCTGCATTTGGGTGAATTGCTTCAACAGACGATTGACATCCTGCACCTGGACCCCGGAGCCAATGGCGATCCGTCGTTTGCGCGAACCCTTAATAAGGTCCGGCTTACGACGTTCCAGCGGGGTCATGGAGAGAATAATGGCCTCCATTCTTGCCATCTGCTTGTCATTGACCATATCGGCGGCCCCGGCGGGCAAATTTCCCATCCCCGGCAGTTTATCCATCAGGCTACCCAGGCCACCCATTTTCTGCATTTGCTGGAATTGCATACGCAGGTCATTTAGGTCAAATCCCTTACCTTTTTTAAGCTTCTTAGCGAGTTTCTCGGCCTCAGCCACATCGACCTGCTGAACAGCCTGCTCGACCAGACTGACCATATCCCCCATACCCAGGATGCGGGAGGCGACCCGATCGGGGTGAAATGGCTCCAGGGCGGTGGTCTTTTCACCGACGCCGAGGAATTTAATGGGCTTGCCAGTTATCTGCCGAATCGACAGCGCGGCACCACCACGGGCATCACCATCGGTCTTGGTCAATACCACGCCGGTCAATGGCAAAGCGTCGTTGAAGGCCTTGGCGGTGTTGGCGGCATCCTGGCCCGTCATACTATCGACCACGAACAGGGTCTCGACCGGTTTGATGGCCTGATGCAGCTGCTGGATCTCGGACATCATGTCGGTGTCGATATGCAGGCGGCCCGCCGTATCCACAATCAATACATCACAATTCTGTACCCGGGCATGCTGCAGCGCCGCCTCGGCAATGGCTTTGGGCTGCTGGCTGACTTCTGATGGAAACCACTCTGCACCGACCTCGGCCGCCACCGTCTTCAGCTGTTCAATCGCCGCCGGTCGATAGATATCGGCACTGACCACCAGGACCTTTTTCTTCTGCTGCTCGATAAGATAGCGGGCCAGCTTGGCGGTAGTCGTTGTCTTACCCGAACCCTGCAGGCCGGCCATCAGAATCACCGCTGGCGGGGTGGCTGCCAGATTCAGGCCGTCGTTACCATCCCCCATGAGGTGGATGAGCTCATCATTGACAATCTTGACCAGCAATTGCCCTGGTGTCAGGCTTTTAATAACCTCCTCACCTATAGCGCGTTCGCGCACGTGTTCGATGAAATCCTTAATCACCGACAGGGCTACGTCAGCCTCCAACAGGGCCATACGCACTTCACGCAGAGTATCTTTTATATTGTCTTCGGTAAGGCGACCAACACCGCGTAGATTCCGTACCGTCTTGCCAAGACGCTCGCTTAAACCATCAAACATGAATATTTTCCAGCAATTGAACTAAACAGGGGGAGGATTATAACGTGAAAGTCTCTTTGCCGTTGAGTAAATGCAACTTCCGCTCGGGCATGGCCTGCTGACACTCGGCAAAAATATTTTGCTCGTCGCCGGGTTTGGTATGACTAATGTAGATGTCAGGGTCATGTTTGAGTTTACGCATGTCCTCGCCAAGTAATTGTGGACAGTAGTGTCCCGCCCGGCGACAGAGGTCGATATCCTTATTGGCAAAGGCCGCCTCAACCATCAGGACATCCAGACGGTCGCCGGTATTGAGCGCCTGCCAGAGGGTGTCGTTGCTGGTAGTATCACCACTAAAGACGAAGACACCGGTGCCATTGCTTACCCGGTATCCCGCCCCCGGCACAATGTGGTTTACCGGGATCATCTCGAAGTGACGACCATTCAGCTCACAGTGTTCATTGGGCGAGAGGACATTAAACGTCATGACAGGTTTGTCGACACTGGGCAAGCGGGAAAAATCCGGCCAGATGATATTATTAAAAATGTGGTGTTTGAGGGCCTCAATGGTATCGGCACGGGCATGTACGACCAGTGGTTCCTGAATACGGTCAAAAATAGTATCGACCAGCAGTGGCAGGCTGGCGATATGATCCAGGTGTGAGTGGGTGAGGAAGATATGCTGGATATGACTCATTTCCTCTAACGACAGGTCACCAACACCGGTCCCGGCATCGATAAGGATATCCTCGTCTACCATCAATGACGTTGTGCGTAAATTCGCACTGACACCGCCACTACAACCCAATATCTTGATTTGCATATCCAACCCACTGACGTATACAACCAGATTTTACTGTCCTGCGCCTGGTGTCTAACGCCCTGTCCTCTGTCCTTGTTATCTGATAGTTGATCATGCCACTGTCATATCAACCAGAATGCTACCTCGGTCACAAGTCAATGCCCTTCAAAAAAGGTTTATCGGACAACAACTTCCAGAACTATAGCGGGAATCATCGCAAATGTATCGATTTTGCAATCGCTGCAAAAACACCTTCTCAGCCTGTGACGCTTGTGCGATGATCGAGCACAGAAGAATTCGCGTATAGAGACAAGGAATTTAATGACAGCTTCAATTCTCGGCTGGTTAGCAATCACGTCCTACCTGGCAGGCAGCGCACTGATTGTTCAACAACTGCGCACGAACGCGATTAAGGCTGCACTGTTTAAGCGTAGCGTGCAGCTCTGTGGCAGTCTCGCTCTGTTACTGCATACTTTCAACATCTATTACACCATGATCGTCCCGAGCGGTTTTGATATCGGCCTGTTTAGTATTTTATCCGTCGTCGCCTGGTTAGCCGTGGCCCTGCTCCTGGTCGTCACAGTGCAGGACACTGTCGAGTGCCTGGGCGTCATTGTCTTTCCCTTTGCAGCCGGGACGCTGCTGCTTCGGCTACTTTACCCGCAACCGTATCTCATGTCTGAGTCACTGACCCCGGGGCTGGATTTTCATATTCTGACTTCACTACTGGCATACAGCCTGCTGTCCATTGCTGCCGTACAGGCCGTATTACTCTATTTCCAGGACCGGCACCTGCACAGCAAGCAGCCCGGTGGTTTTATACGTGCCCTGCCGCCATTGGAGAGTATGGAAAAGCTGCTCTTTAAACTGATTATTCTGGGGTTTTGTGTCCTGAGTATTGCCCTCGCCAGCGGCATGTACTATTTGCAGAATATGTTCACCCAGCACCTGGCACATAAAACCATTTTGTCGATCATTGCCTGGTTCGTTTTTGCCATTCTACTCATTGGTCGCTGGCAGTTTGGCTGGCGGGGCCGAATCGCTATCCGCTGGGTGCTAAGTGGTTTTATTTTGCTGATGCTCGCCTATTTCGGCAGTAAGTTTGTTATTGAGATGCTCCTCAATCGCCCGATGTAGAGCCGAGAACTTGACGCCCTGCTGTAGTGAAATGACAATACAACGCATGCCCACAATGAGAGAGTTTACCTCCCTTGGATGATATTCCCCTTAGCGTCCTCATCGGCGCCCTGTTCTTCCTGATCCTGGTTTCAAGCTTTTTCTCCGGCTCTGAGACCGGTCTAATGAGCCTGAATCGCTATCGCCTGCGACACCTGGCAGATAGTAAACACAAGGGGGCGATCCGGGCGCAACGTCTGTTGGCCAGTCCGGAAAAACTCATTAGCCTTATTCTATTAGGCAATAACTTTGTCAATATCCTGGCCTCATCCATTGCGACCATTATCGGTATTCGCCTGTTTGATGAGGCAGGTATCTTAATGGCCACCATAATTCTAACCATCGTGGTCCTCATTTTTGCTGAGGTTACGCCCAAAACACTGGCCGCCTTACACGCCGAACGTTTTGCCCTGCCGGCGGCATATATTCTGGAGCCGCTCCTCAAGCTACTCTATCCCGTAGTCTGGTTGATCAACCTGGCGACCAGGGCCATTTTCCGCCTGTTTCGGGTCCCCCTGAACAAGAGCACCGGTGACACCCTCAGTCGAGAGGAACTACGCATTGTCGTCAACGAGGCCGGCTCCATGATTCCACAACAGCATCAGGATATGCTGCTGAGTATTCTCGACCTGGAAAAAGTCACCGTCGAAGATATTATGATACCGCGCAACGAAATTGCAGGCGTCGACATAAATGATGACTGGTCGGATATCGTCAGACAGCTGACCGAGAGTCAGCATACCCGTCTGCCCGTATACGAGGATGATATTGACCACGTCATCGGTATGGTGCATATGCGCGATATCGTACGCCTGCTCAAAAACCCCGACTCGGACAGAAACAATTTTAAGGCCATGTTGCGTGATGTCTACTTTATCCCGGAAAACACCCCCCTCAATACCCAGTTGCTCAATTTTCAGCGTGAACGCCGCCGCATGGGGCTGGTGGTAAATGAATATGGCGATATGCTCGGTATGGTGACCATGGATGACCTACTGGAGGAGATAGTCGGTGAATTTACCACTGACCCCTCGGCCAGCAGCCGTGATGTCCACTTACAGGAGGACGGCACCTATCTCGTTGATGGTGGTGCCAGCCTGCGGGAACTCAATCGTGTCCTCGGCTGGAACCTGCCAACCGATGGCCCCAAGACACTCAATGGCCTGGTCACGGAATTTCTGGAACATATTCCAGATCAGGGCACAAGCCTCCTGATTGGTGATTATCCTCTGGAGATCGTCCAAACCAGCCAAAATACAGTGAAAACCATCAGAATTGATCCCAACTGGAAACAACGACAGGAGGCCTCGTCCTCCAGCGACGACACAACAAACCGATAAACGGTGGTGGCTTAACGGCCCAATGGCACCCGCTGTTGTACAATTGCATTAAATAATGTCTATAATGCCAAGATAAATATAGAGTTTTACTACTTATTGGAGAGCGTAGGGTGTCCAAGCTGACGCTGTCGTTCAAAGGGCAGAGTTTAAAATTATTCTCCATTCGTCGGGGCAGTCTGTTTATTGGCAGCGATCCTACCTGTGAGATCCATATTGACAGCCTGGCTGTCAATGCCAGGCATGCCCGCCTGGATACCGAAGACCAGGTCACAATCTTAAATGACCTGTCCACCGGTGAGACCGAAGGACTCACTGTCAACAAGGAAAAGATTCAGCAGCACACCCTGAAGGATGGCGATGTCATCCAGGTCGGCAAGCATACGCTCACCTACAAATATGAACCGATTCAGGATGACGATATCGAGTTTAGCCAGATGTCCTCCGCCTCACTGGAAATGCCCAGTGTCACGAGCAGTCAGGAAATGGTTCGGCCCGGCTGGCTTCAAATCATGACAGGGCAAAATCTGGGGAAGACACTGAGCCTGAATCGCTCCATGACAAATCTGGGTAAACCCGGCGTCGCGACCGCCCTGATCACACGTCGCAGTGATGGCTATTTTATTTCACATCTGGAAGGCAAACATCCACCGCTGGTGGGCAACCAGCCGATTGCGGAGAAAAACCACAAACTCAATGACGGCGACACCATTCAAATTGGTAACGTCAAGATGCAATTCTATCTCGAATAGACATTAGCTTTCAGACTCGAGATGAAATCGATATAAGGGATTCTCATGAACAATCCTCAAATGCGTCATTTTACCCGCGTTCCCTTCGATTGTGAGGCGCGCCTGATTTCCGGCATACAAAGCTGGCCTAGCCACCTCATTGATATCAGTCTCAAAGGGGCGTTAATCAGTTTGCCAACCAACTGGCAGGGACGGCGCGGAGATCAATTTATTCTCGAAATATTTCTCGGCGGCACGACGGTAAACATCAGGATGGAAGTGCGTGTTTCACATGTTGAAGAGGACCGTATCGGCTTTAGCTGTGACTATGTCGACATTGAAAGCGCATCGCACCTGCGTCGGCTTATGGAATTGAATCTCGGTAATGAGGACCTGTTAGAACGCGAGATCCATGAAATGATTAAACTCAAATAGCACACCACACCTGTTAATTCAGGGCATTGAGGGCCTCATCGAGTCGTTGTACCCCCGTTATCTCCATACCAGCAATACCTTTTTTGGGCACATTACCTTTGGGAACCACGGCGCGTTGATAACCATGTTTTTGCGCCTCATGCAGACGCTCCTGCCCGCTGGCAACGGGGCGGATCTCACCCGCCAGACCGATTTCACCGAAGACGACGACATCATTGGGCAGAGGCCGATCACGCAGGCTCGACATGATGGACATCAATATGGGTAAGTCCGCCGCCGTTTCCGTCACCCGCACACCACCGACCACATTGGCAAACACATCCTGATCATGCGTCACCACCCCTCCATGACGATGCAGTACCGCCAGCAACATAGCCAGACGATTGTGCTCTAAACCCACCGTCACACGTCGCGGATTACTCAAGGGGCTTTCATCCACCAATGCCTGGACCTCGACCAGGAGGGGCCGACTACCCTCCAGCGTGACCATAACAACACTGCCCGAGACCTGTGCATCATGTCGGGAAAGGAAAATAGCGGAAGGATTGGTAACCTCTTTCAGGCCTGTCTCCGTCATGGCAAAGACACCTAACTCGTTGACCGCCCCAAAGCGGTTTTTGATCGCCCGTACCAGACGATAGCGGCTGCCGCTATCCCCTTCAAAATACAATACCGTATCGACCATGTGTTCAAGGACGCGCGGCCCCGCCAGCGTTCCCTCTTTGGTGACATGTCCCACCAGGAATAACGCGGTATTGGTCTGCTTTGCAAAGCGTACCAGTTGTGCCGCACTCTCCCGTACCTGCGCGACGGAACCAGGCGCCGATTGTAATTGTTCAGTAAACACTGTCTGAATGGAATCAATCACGATCACATCCGGCTGCTCCGCCTGGGTCGCCAGCAGAATTTGCTCTATCTGGGTTTCTGCCAATAACCGGACCCGGCTGGCTTCCAGACCAAGACGATGTGCACGCAGACTGACCTGTTGTAAAGATTCTTCGCCCGTGACATACAATACCTTTTGTGTCAGCGCTAACTGTACCAGCGTCTGCAGGAGCAGCGTGGATTTACCAATCCCCGGGTCACCACCAATCAGGCTCACCGAGCCGGGTACCAGGCCGCCACCGAGGACACGATCAAATTCGCCAATACCCGTCGCCTGACGGGTGATCTGTTCTGGAGAGACCTCGGTCAGGGAAACGATCTCAGTACTCAAGCTACCCGTAAAACCCGCAAAGCGAGGGTGGCGGCCGGGTCCCGCAGCGGCCGCCATCTCTATAATGGTATTCCAGGCGCCACAGTCACCACACTGCCCGGCCCACTTAGGTGCCTGCGCCCCACAGGCGCTGCAACTATAGACATACTTCGTTTTTGACATGGCTTATTATAATCGACCTGTCCTGTGCAAATATACCGGAAATCCAGCATCCATCGCCTGAAAACGGCTATTTCCAGACCGTAAACTTTCTTTTTAAAGACTTGTTTTGCCATGCCGATAAATTTCATATCCTGATTAAATCAGGCGTCAGTACTCAATATTTCCTGTACTGCCAAAGGCAACCACGGCTGAAAAGCGATGGACGCAAAGTTATCGATCTAAGGAACTCTGGTTCTATGATAGCGGGACCGCCAATAACAGGTCACATACTGTAACCAGGCAGGCGTTACGGTGTTTTGTCATTGCGCGCCCCGCTCTCCTATTACCTCAGGCCTTAGCCTATTAAATCGATATATCGGGGAGCTCAAGTGCAAAACACCAGTTCAGCAACGCCCACCGAGGCAAACACTTTTGATAACACCGTCTATGTACTCATTGTTACCGATAGTCCACTCACGAAAAAATATGTGGCCTCGATCCTGCGTGAAATAATTAACCTGGGTAATGTTATTTCTCTGCCGGATAGAAAACAGGCCCTTCAGCATATCCAGAATAACCGTTCACAACATTGCAGTTTTATTTTTTATGAAGATACCATCTCAGTTGAGACACAGCGCCCCTTTATTGAGGCCCTCCGTCAGGAACCGGCTACGGCAAGTACACCCGTCGTTGTTCTGGGACAGCAACAGCCCGAGGGTCATGACCCTGAAATTGCCCGACGACAGCTCAGTACCTTTTTGCAACGACCATTCATTCCCTCGACACTGATAACACTGTTATTTGAATTATTTCAGGAAAAAGACCGGCGACTCGCCAAACGCATTGATACCAATAAATTACCCTGCCGTGTCGATATGGGGTACTACGCGACGAAACCCTATACAGGGCAATTAGTAAATATCTCGTATACCGGCTGTCTGCTGCAAACCGCGCATAATATTGAGGACTGTGGTGGTATGGATGATGTTGGCAGTATTAGTTTCAACACTGCAGACAGTGGCGACATTCACCTGAGTGGCAGGATCATCCGAGCCGAGGCAGGCAAATATCAGCAGATTGGATTTCAGTTTCAATACAACGAAGAACAGGATTTAGTCAAGCTGGGGCGTTTTATCACCGCACTCAGCAAAGCCTCACCCGCCTGAGGCCCAAGATGGAGGGTTATTTCCCACCCCCCATACAGGGAGGCGACATAGGGGTCTGTCCTGATTTTTCCTGCCACTCCTGCTCAGTATAAGTATGCATAGACAGGGCGTGAATTTGTCCCGCTAATTCGTCGGCAAGAATCTCATTGATCATACGATGGCGCTTTATCAGCATTTTGTCGGTAAAATCGTTGGACACCAGCACCAGTTTGAAGTGTGATTCAGACCCCGGCGGCACGTTGTGTTGACTGCTTTCGTTAATGACTTCCATGTGCTGTAAATTCAGGCCAGTCATCAACTTGCTTTCGATTGTACTTTGTACTGTCATAGCCACCTCAGTATGATATGTCGGCCACGATTATATCGTCGCCCGCTCAAAAAGTAGAGCCAGGATCCTGATGAATAAAAGCATTTTACCACCGGAACTGCAAGTCATTGAATTTCCAGACTGGGTAAGCTGGCTGGCACAGGATGCCGATGGCGCCTGGTGGGGCTATGAAGTGGAACCCCTGCTACACGATAATGGCTGGTATGAAAATGAACTTGGTCGTCATATCGGGGTATTGACGGCGCTCCCATGTGAAGACTGGCGAGAGCGATTGGTGCGGGTGAAATAACTCAGGCAATATCCTCAAAGCAAATCTCGATACAAAACACGCCTGACTCGGCTGTAAAAGGCAACATAATAGTTTGGGCATCACAATTGTGTTGAATATCGTGGGGTTGGCCACTGAACACCTTCGGCAAAGACATTTCAAAGTCAAAACCCTTATCCAGGAGAATATTCTTGGCACCGCCAACCACCATATTCGTCATCTCGCCAGTCAGATCTCGGGCGACATCACCAATATCCGTTAACTCCTCACCCAGCATGCGCCGGGCAATCTCAAAAATCACTGGACGGGTAAAGCTAATCGCCATACTACCGCGGGTCTGAGTACTCTCCATTTGCATAAAGCCGCTCACTTCACCCAGGGCCTGCTGATTCTGCTTCAACGCGAGCCTGCCGACTTTTGGCTCCATTTCGGCCATGGTTCCCAGAACATTCAACAGGGTTTCTAGCACCGGGTTAATAAAACGGACATCCACTCGGAGTTGTTCCTTACGGTTACATTACCTACGTCTGTTAACGGCCAGGCGGCCTGACCGCTTTACCTGTACTTGCGTCGAAATTGCAGACCATTAATAAAATAGTCACCATCGGTATCGATGCGTACGACTTCCGCAATTACATGCATTACGTTAGCCTTTTCCCGGGGAGCAATACTCATGGTCATTTTCAGCATACTGCCGACAGGATAGGGATAATCACTCAAAAAACTAATCCCGGACATGGAGAAGTCATGCGCCTGATGCACCTGACGCTCCCCTGGTTCTGTACTCACAAAGACTGGACACTCTAAGGTAATACGACGACGAGAACGCCGTTCCATTTCCATACTTGTCTCCTTAATACACTTAAATAAAGTATCTTAAATGATGAATAGTAAAGAATCCTGGCATTCACTGCTAATTTATATATTGCTAATATAATCATAAAGTTAAATTACAGCTGTTTGATCTGGATCAATTCCCTTAATTTAAACGCGAGTCTATTTTTATTTTACCGTAAATTAAATAGAGGGATTCACCATGCATGCTGACGATAAACAAATGGGAATACAGATCGCTATCACCATCCTGATTCTGATCGGTGTCATGACCGGCCTCATCATCGCGGCCAACCTCATCACGTAATGAATGATATTCCAAATTGAGCATGGCAAACGGGGCGGATTAGCGAACCTTTTTATCTAACGACCGGCTCGGTCAAAATTATCCATATCAGGATCGCCAGAGTGACAAGCCAGAGTAAGACATATAGCCATAGAGACTGCTTGGCCTTTTTTTGCTCCAGCCAGGTTCGTGGTCGCACCCCTTTGATTAAAAACACCACTTTGGCTGCCAGGTTGACACTAACAATATTGACCGCCAGTAATAGTGCCGCGCCCTCTGCCATATTGATATGACCCACTGCCAGCATCAGACCAAGGGTCGCTGCCGGGGGCAGCAGTGCGACCGCCACCATGACCCCGACCAGCACACTCGAAACACCGCTGGTCAGTGACATGACGGCCGCCGCACCGGACGCCAGCGCCAGGGCGATCGAGTCGAGCCCGACGGTCGTACGACTAATCAGTTCATGGCTATCCAGGGCTGATGGCCAGACCAGGCCCAGTAAAAATGACAGGCCAATGGCAAGCACCAAGCCTACGACGATACTCAGCAGCGACTGACCCGCCAGTTCACGGTCACCAAGCGCGGTGGCCAGACCAAAGGCCAGATTGGGACCCAGTAACGGTGCGATAACCATTGCCCCGATGATGACGGCAACATTATTCTCTGCCAGACCAATGGCCGCTACCAGTGTCGACAGCACAACCAGGGTAATATAATGACTATCGAGCTTGGTCTCGTTGGCAATAGCGTTATAGATTTCCTCCCGATACGTCGCCTTCTTCTTACGGGCATCACCCTCGTCCTTATCGGTTTCCGCCATCTTGGGCAGCACCACCTCCGTCGCCTGCACTATAATGTGAGTGTTTTCAGTACCGCCGAGTAAGCTCTGGAGACGGTCCAGTACCGTCTGGATAATATCCGTCTTTACCAGCAGACGTATAGATTGGCGGCCGTCTTCTCCCTCGGCCCCGAGCCAGTAGTCAACGGCATCGTACTGGTCCGCAAGGCCAATAATCGTATCGATGTGCCCCTTGTCCGTTATGATCTCAATTGTTTTCATGCCTTGATCCGTTATCTTATTTTATTTTTAATAATGGACAGTGTATGCAATTTATGACCCGGCTTCATCCAAACTTTCATCCCCAACAAAAAAGACGGCCCGCAGGCCGCCTTTTTGTGTAGCTTGCCCAAAGAAATCAGGGCTTGGCATTCATGAGTAACAGCAGTGCATTCATGCGTTTTACAAAGCTGGAAGGGTCCTCCAGTTGCCCGCCTTCACTCAACATCGCCTGATCAAACAGCAGGTGCGTCCAGTCGGCAAAGCGTTCCTCATCAGCTTCATCCTTGAGGCGTTTTACCAGTGGATGTTCGATATTCACTTCGAGGATCGGCTCCAGATTAGGCACGGCATGACCTGCCTGTTTTAACAGTTTTTGCATACTAACCGCCATGTCCTGTTCTTCGACTACCAGGCAGGATGGTGAGTCGGTCAGGCGATTGGAGACGCGTACCTCTTTAACCTTATCACCCAGCAGCTCTTTCATTTGCTTGAACATGCCCTGATAATCTTTGGCGGCCTTTTCGACCTTCTTCTTTTCTTCCTTGTCTTCCATTTTACCAAGGTCAACCGCACCCTTGGCGACGGACACCAATGACTTGCCGGCAAATTCATTCAGGTAGGACATCATCCATTCGTCAACGCGGTCATGCATTAATAGTACTTCAATGCCTTTTTTCTTAAACAGCTCAAGGTGGGGGCTATTCCTGACGGCGGTATACGAGTCACCGGTGATGTAGTAGATCTTTTCCTGTTCCGGCTTCATGCGGCTGATATAGTCATCCAGACTAACGCTTTCATCGGCATTATCATTCGCGGTAGAGCTAAAGCGCAACAATTTGGCAATCTTTTCCTGGTTGGAAAAATCTTCTGCCGGGCCTTCTTTCAGCACCTTGCCAAACTCTTTCCAGAAAGTCGCATATTGTTCTGCTTCATTCTTTGCCAGGTTTTCCAATTGACCCAGGATTTTCTTTATTGAGGCATTACGAATGGTGTCAATATGCTTGTTACGCTGCAGGATCTCACGTGAGATATTCAAGGGTAGATCATCGGAATCCACGACCCCACGAATAAAACGCAGGTAGTTGGGCATAAGCTGTTCGGCATCATCCATAATGAAGACACGTTTGACATACAACTTCACGCCATGGCGCTTTTCACGGTCGAACATATCAAAGGGGGCACGCTTGGGCACGTAAAATAATGTGGTATATTCCTGGCTACCCTCGACTTTGTTATGCATCCATAACAGTGGCTCATCAAAGTCATGTCCCACATGCTTATAAAATTCTTTGTATTCATCATCGCTAATTTCAGACTTGGCTCGGGTCCACAGTGCGGAGGCCTTGTTGACACTTTCCTCTTCTTCCGTCAGCTCACCCTTGTCATCACGCTTTTTCATCATGATAGGCAGAGAGATATGATCGGAGTATTTACTAATGATATTGCGTAGGCGATAGTCTTCAAGAAACTCTGTTTCATCATCACGCAGATGCATGATCACGCGGGTACCACGTTGTGCCAGATCGATGTTTTCGAGGCTGTACTCACCCTCGCCTTTCGATATCCAGCGCACACCATGTTCGGCACCAAGACCGGCACGACGAGTCTCGACGGTGACTTCATCCGCGACAATAAAGGCAGAATAGAAACCAACACCAAATTGGCCAATCAGGTTGGCATCCTTGGCCTGATCACCGGTGAGACTCTCCAGAAAGTGTTTGGTACCGGAGCGGGCAATGGTGCCGATATTATCCATGACTTCCTGACGATTCATGCCAATACCGTTGTCGGTAATGGTGATGGTTTTGGCATCCTTGTCACAGTCAATCTTAATCTTGAGATCAGCATCGTTTTCAAACAATGCCTCATCACTGAGGGCTTCAAAGCGCAACTTGTCACAGGCATCCGAGGCATTGGAAATCAGCTCGCGCAGGAAAATTTCTTTATTGGAATATAACGAGTGAATCATCAGCTGTAGCAGCTGTTTGACTTCGGTCTGAAAACTTAGGGTCTCTTTTTGCGCTTCGACACTCATGAATGTTGACTCCTTACTTCAACGCTTTATAAAACAAATAGTTAAGAAATAACCGGCTTTCGCCTGAGATGGGGATCGGACCTCTCTATTTCAAGACCTTATAGGTAACAGGCTTACTTTTTAGTGTGGGCCAGGACCGCAGTGGCAATCTCCTCCACCGAGCGTTCGGTGACATCCAGATTGGGCAGCCGCCACTGTCGATACAGGGCCTCCAGCTGCCGCACCTCCTGTTCGCACTGGACCCGACTGGCGTAGCGGGTATCCGGCAGGCGCTGCTGCCGGATCTGATGCAGGCGTTGTGCAGCAATGGTCAAGCCAAACAGCCGGTCACGATAGCGTTGGAGGCACTCCGGGATTTCCGGGCGCTGCAGGTCCGACTCCACCAGGGGATAGTTGGCGGCAAAGAGACCATAGTGCATCGACAAATACAGGCAGGCCGGGGTCTTACCACAGCGGGACAGTCCAACCAGAATGACATCGGCATTTTCATAATGACGCTGCCCCTGGCCATCATCATGCTCCATGGCAAAGTGGACGGCATCAATACGTTGCAGATAATTTCGTGCGTAATGCAGTGAATGACTATGTCCGGCAACGCGCTCTGCTTTCACACCCAGGACGGCTTCCATCTGAGGTAATAACGGTGCGATCAGGTCAATCACAACGCCATTAAGCTTTTCCATGTGCTGGCGCACCTCTGGGTCTACAATACTCGTTAGCACCAGTGGCAGTTCGGCCTCATCCTTGCTGGCAACATGGATTTCCGCAATTGTCTGGTCTGCCTTCTCGATGGTATCAATATATCGCCGGATAATTTGCTTAAAGTGGATAGGGAATTGAGATAACAGGGCGCGAGCCATACCCTCAATAGTGATACCGGTGCTGTCCGATACCAGAAAGACCGTGCGCTGATCGGCGTTATTGGATAATTGATTTTTCATATGCAAAGAAATTAGTCATATCCTTTTAAAATGCGTACGATAAGATATTAGTGTAGATAAAGGTAAAGTCATATGACATCTTATATCCGTTGGTTACATGATGTTGACCTCAACCAGCTCGCCGAGGTCGGTGGTAAGAATGCCTCTCTGGGTGAGATGCTTCAACAGCTGTCTTCCGAAGGCATACGTGTCCCTGGTGGTTTTGCGACCACGGCAGCTGCCTACCAGCACTTTGTCGCCCACAATGAACTTGACAAAAAAATTTCTCAACAACTTAGTGGTCTGAATACGAACGATGTAGTTGCCTTGAGTCAGGCGGGCAAGACGATTCGTGACTGGTTTAACGCCGCCGATTTTCCGCCCGACCTCGAACAGGCCATTCGCCAGTATTATCAATCACTGGTTAAGGAAAATGGTTCCGAGGCGACTTATGCGGTGCGTTCCTCCGCCACGGCCGAAGACCTGCCCGAGGCCTCTTTTGCCGGACAACAGGAGACCTATTTAAACATTCAGGGGGAAGATGCCCTGCTCGACGCTATCCGGGCGGTGTTCGCCTCCTTGTACAATGATCGCGCCATCGCCTACCGCGTCCATCAGGGCTTTGCCGATGAGAGTGTCGCGCTCTCCGCAGGTGTTCAACGTATGGTCCGTAGCGACCTTGCCAGCAGTGGCGTCATGTTTACGCTGGATACCGAGTCCGGCTTTGATGGCGTGGTCTTTATTACTGCTGCCTATGGTCTGGGTGAAACCGTTGTTCAGGGTCTGGTCAATCCCGATGAGTTTTACATCCACAAGAAACGTCTACAGGACGGTTATCCGGCCCTGATACAAAAACGCATCGGCAGTAAACAACTTCGCATGACATTTACTGATACCAATGGTTATCAGACGTCGACCAGAATTACGGATACCAGCACAGAAGAACAGACTCAGTTTTGCGTTACAAAGGAGGATGTCCTGCAGTTGGCCGACATGGCCATCCGTATCGAAAAACACTATGGCCGCCCCATGGATATTGAATGGGCCAAGGATGGTCAGGATGGGCAACTCTACATTGTACAGGCGCGACCCGAGACAGTAAAAAGTCAGTCTCACAAAAATAAACTCGTGCGCTACCAGTTACAGGAACAGGGACCTAAACTGATAGAAGGTCGTAGCATTGGTCAGGCCATCGGCCAGGGGGTGGCCAAGGTGGTTCTCTCCTCTGCCGACATGGTAGAGATCAATCCCGGTGACGTATTGGTGACCGATATGACGGATCCCGACTGGGAGCCAATCATGAAAAAGGCCTCAGCGATCGTAACGAATCGTGGTGGCCGCACCTGTCATGCCGCCATTATTGCCCGCGAGATGGGTATTCCGGCCATTGTCGGCTGTCAGGACGCCACGGAAAAGATTGCCAACGGCAAAGACGTAACCGTCTCATGCGCCGAGGGTGACGTGGGGTATGTCTACGCGGGCAAACTGGCGTTTGATATTATTGAAACCTCACTCGAAAAGCTGCCAGAGCTACCGGTCAAACTCATGCTCAATGTCGGTTCTCCTGAACGTGCCTTTGACTTTCAATTCCTGCCCAACCATGGCGTCGGTCTGGCACGATTGGAATTTATTATTAACAATCTGATTGGTGTCCACCCCAAGGCGCTACTCAACTTTACGCAACAACCGGCAGCAATTCAGCAGGCGATTCAACAACGCATGGCGGGCTACCCCGACCCTACCCGTTTTTTCATTGAAAAATTGAGTGAGGGCATTGCGACCATTGCCGGGGCCTTCTGGCCGAAACCGGTGATCGTGCGTTTCTCCGATTTCAAATCCAATGAATATGCCAATCTCCTCGGGGGTGAGAGCTTTGAACCACAGGAAGAAAATCCCATGATCGGCTTTCGCGGTGCCTCGCGTTATGTCTCGCCGGATTTCGAAGACTGTTTTGAAATGGAGTGCGCCGCGATTAAAAAAGTCCGCGATGAAATGGGACTGACCAATGTGGCCGTGATGATCCCCTTTGTGCGTACCCCCGCCGAGGCAGCTCAGGTCAGTAAGCTGCTGGCAAAAAATAACCTGCGTCGCGGTGAAAACGAGCTAAAGATCATGATGATGTGTGAAATCCCGGCCAATGCCCTGATCGCGGAACAGTTCCTCGAATTTTTTGATGGCTACTCCATTGGCTCAAACGATCTCACCCAATTGACGCTGGGCCTGGACCGTGATTCCTCCCTGGTCGCCCAACTTTTCGATGAGCGCAATGATGCCGTTAAGGTACTATTGCAGCAGGCGATTCAACGTTGTCTCACTGAGGATAAATACATTGGGATTTGTGGTCAGGGACCGTCGGATTACCCGGACTTTGCCGCCTGGTTGATAGAACAGGGCATCCAGACGATTTCACTGAATCCCGATTCGGTCATTCGCACCTGGCAATACCTGGCAGATTTCCTGGAAAAAAAGCACTAGCATGCTCGTCATCTTTTTTATAGAAATTATGCTGGCGGCGGGCCTGAGCTATTACGGCTTCCAGCTACGCAAGACACAACCCCAATGGTCGGCGGCGCTGTTACTGTTAGCCGTCGGCCTTTGGGGTCTGTTAATTGCGGGTTTCTGGGGTCTGTTAGGCGGCCGCTGAAGACGCCAGGACTTGCTTGGCCGCGTCCACCGCGGCACCACTTTTCACCGCGGCGCCCATCTTGCTCAATACTTCGTCCAGCGCATTCACGCAATAGATGACATTGTCCGCATTACTGGCATGTCCCATTAAACCGATACGCCAGACCTTGCCTGCCAGCGCACCCAGACCGGCACCAATCTCCAGATTATAATCATTTAGCAACGTACTACGAACTTGCGCGTCATCGATGCCTTCCGGGATGGTGACGGCATTGAGCTGTGGTAGACGATAGGCCTCCGGCACGACAAAATTCAGTCCCAGGGTTTCCAGACCGGCACGCAGTGCCTGATGCATATGGGCATGGCGTGACCAGGCATTTTCCAGGCCTTCTTCTTTGAGGATTAAAAGCGCCTCATGCAAACCGTAGAGGTTATTGATCGGTGCCGTATGATGATAGGCACGCCTGGCACCTGCCCCCCAGTAGCCCATGACCAGGCTCAGGTCGAGAAACCAGCTCTGAACTTTCGTCTTGCGATTTTTGATCGCCTCGGCGGCGCGTTCGCTGAAACTTACCGGCGATAAGCCCGGCGGTGCAGACAGACATTTTTGTGTCCCGGAATAAATGGCATCGATATTCCACTCGTCGACTTTCAGTGGCGAGCCACCCAGCGACGTTACTGCATCGACGATCGTCAGGCAGTCGTGTCGGTGTGCCACTTCGACCAGGGTCCTGGCATCCGACTGGGCTCCGGTTGACGTCTCGGCGTGTACAAAGGCCACCAGCCTGGCATCAGGATTCGTCTTTAAGGCATCTTCCAGTTTGTCGGGGTCCACCGGCTGACCCCAGTCATCCTGCACCATCACGGCGGTAGCACCGCAGCGTTCAACGTTTTCTTTCATACGACCGCCAAAGACGCCGTTTTGACAGACGATGACCTTATCGCCCGCTTCCAGCAGATTAACAAAACAGGCTTCCATCCCCGCAGAACCAGGAGCAGACACCGGGAAAGTCAGTTCATTATTTGTTTGAAAGGCGTACTGCAACAGCCCTTTCATTTCATCCATCATACCGACAAAGGCGGGATCAAGATGGCCGATGGTAGGCCGTGCCAGTGCGTCCAGAACACGCTGACTGACATCTGATGGACCCGGTCCCATTAAACGGCGTTGAGGTGGCTGAAACGACTTTGGCTGACTCATGTTAAAACTCCTTGGCAGATTTTTTGCAGCAAGGAGTATACAGCAAAAAATTTTATTGACGACTATTCCCCCTTTAAACAAAGGGTTAATTGCCGGAAAAATACACCCAAAGCAAGCGACCTTCCGTCACGGCGACGTGACAGCATTCTGCGCGAATATTGATTTAGCAACACAGCTGTTATGCTCACTCCCTACGCTTATTATCTCATAATGAGACTCGACAAGGGTTTGACATGTCTGAACGACTACTGGAGCCACGCGCACTCGATTTGTTGCTTCGGCGCAATAAGACACTCGTGGTTGACCTCTCCTCAGCCGCGACTTATGTGCAATATCATATTCCCGGCGCTGTTTATCTAAACTATGAGTGGATTGTCCATGCCGAACCACCACGCATGGGACTCCTGCCCGCCAGCACGCAGCTGGTAAATGTCTTTAGTTCGCTGGGTATTACAGCGGAGACGCATGTCATTGCCTATGATGATGAAGGTGGTGGACGTGCCTGCCGCTTTTTGTGGACACTCGACTGTGCCGGACACAAGCACTTTTCTTTGCTCAACGGCGGTCTACAATGCTGGACCAATGAAGGTTATGCCGTCAGCAGTAATATCCAGTGGCCAATACCGGCGGGTTTTACCTATCGACACAATGCAAAACCACTGGCCGATCGCCAATACATCCTGGAACATTTAAACCACGAGGATGTCGTTATTCTTGATACTCGATCGCCACAGGAATACAGCGGAGCCAAAGTCTTTGCCCAGCGGGCCGGACATATTCCTGGGGCGGTGAATTTTGAGTGGACCGAGGCAATGGACACGTCACGGCACCTGCGACTCAAACCCGATGCCGAGTTACGTGATATGTTGGCCGCGAAAGGCATTCACCCCGACAAGGAAGTCATTACCCACTGTCAGTCTCACCACCGCTCGGCCCATACCTATATCATGCTCAAGCATCTGGGGTTTGAAAAGGTCAGGGGATATCCCGGTTCGTGGTCGGACTGGGGCAATGATCCGACCACGCCAGTTGAAAACTAATCGCTGCTTTGACAGTAATCCCCATCCTGCCAACGGCTCAGGTGTGTACGCATACGACTGACATTGCTATCGTCCCAGAAAACTTGCTGGCAGCCAGGACAATAATATAACGGGCGATCAATTTCTTCCGGCACGACTGCTTGCGTGACCTGGCTTGCGGATGCCAGCAGGCTATTACATTGCAGGCAACGGCCAAAGGGATCTAATTGCCAGTTTATGGCCAGTCGTTCCGTCAACTCCTGTGCACAGCCCTCCAGATTATCGGACTGTAACACCACCACGGACTTTTCGGCACGACGCATTTTTGCCAGCGCAGGATCCCGTGTCAGCAATATACGGCCATCATCAATGGCGCGACGAAGGCGGGCATAATCCGCCTCGCCTTCAGCGGCCATCACCACATCATAACCTGCCGTTCGCAGCCAGTGACCAAGTCGCTGAAGCATGGCATCACAAAGAAACCGGGGCGTTGTCGCGGGGATTGCCTCGGGCGGCAAGGACATGTGCGAAGTATCAAGCTTCCGTAGAACGTATCACCCCGGTCACGATTCCCAGGATCTGGACTTCGTCATTGCGTAGCATAATAGGTGACATCTTCGGGTTGGCCGGTTGCAGACGAATGCCGTCAAGCTCGACGTAAAACTTTTTCAGGGTTACCTGCTCGCCATTGATCATGGCAATCACCGATTGGCCATTCTCAGCGGATTCACGTTTTTCAATGATCACGATATCGCCATCCTGAATATTGTCGTCGACCATTGAATGGCCACGCACCCGCAAGGCATAGGTATTCTTCTGTACCATGCTGCGCGGGACCGCAACACGCTGGGGATCTTCACAGATATCAATGGGTTGCCCTGCCGTGACCCACCCAAGGAGGGGGATCTCCATCAAGTCATCACGAACCATGTCGACGCTTTCCAGAGCCGGATGCCATATTTTTTTATTATTCTTTGGAATCATATAGTTAATAGATGACATTGATATACCCCTTTAGATTTTCAATCTAACATATCGCTATTTATGATAAATTTCAAATATAAAATATCCTTTTGCCTGCCAAGGCGCGGCAAAATGTCGCATTGCCAGTCTCCCTGCCAGCCCGCATAATACGCCCCCATGACCACGACCAAGCTCAGCAATAAAAACCTGCTCCTCATTCTCATCGCCCTGCTTAGCATTAGCCTCGGTTTATGGCTAAGCCAGCAAACTGGTCACCAGAAGCAACCCCCGACTGGCCTGGCGGCAACGTTCTTGATCAAGGGCAAACCCCTCACCCCCTTTCACCTGCTTGATCAAGATCGCAAAACCTTTAATCTGGCTCGATTAAAGGGTAAGTGGAGTTTTATGTTTTTTGGCTACACCAACTGCCCCGATGTCTGTCCTATCAGCATGAAGGTAATGCAGGGCGTCTGGCATAAATTGCCCCCCGCGCTCCTCAAAAAATCTCAGATGGTGTTTGTCTCGGTCGACCCGGGGCGTGACACACCGGAGATCCTCAAGAGTTATGTACAGTACTTCCACCCTGATTTTCTGGGCGTCACCGGCGACCCTGATCAAATTGATATCCTGACCCGTCAAATCGGTATTCTCTATGGCTTCGAGGACCCCGAACCCGGGTCGAAAAACTATACCGTCAATCACAGTGCTCAAATTATTCTGATTGACCCGGAGGGTGATATGCGCGCTGTTTTTTCACCTCCACATGACGCCGAAAAAATTGCCGCCAGCTTTCAAAAAATTATCGCCTTCGTGGAGCAAACATAATGCAAAAATACCGGATAACACTATTCGCCAGCCTGGCACTACTCTTCTCAGCAAACGTCTTTGCCGACAGTCTAACGATCAACAATGCCTGGTCACCCGAAGCGCCGCCGACGGCACGGGTCATGGCGGGATATATGGATATTCACAACAACGGTAATAAAGAAATTCTCGTCGAGAAAGTCACCAGCCCGCAATTCAAGACCATTGAAATTCACCGCACGGTAGAAAAAAACGGTATGTCGATGATGGTCTGGCAACCTCACGTACATGTACCAGCGGGCAAGGTTACCAAGCTGGAGCCCGGTGGTAAGCACCTCATGCTGATGCACCCGGTAAAGCGTCTTAAGGCCGGTGACAAGATAAAACTCATCCTCTATCTGTCAAACCATCAACAGCAAACGGTAATCGCCACGGTTCGTAAAAACTAGAGAATATTTGTGTCAACGACTCCCCCTGTAACGCCATACAAATGGCTATTTGCCCTATTCCAGTATTTGCTGCCTCACCACCTGCTTTCACGGCTGATGGGCAAAATCACCCACTGTCGAATTGACTGGGTCAAATTGACCTATATGAAAACCATTATTCGTCAATTCAATGTGGACGTCAGTGAGGCGGCAGAACAAAACCTGGATCGTTACGAGCACTTCAACGCCTTTTTTACCCGTCAATTGAAAGAAGGCGCCCGCACCTTCGTCAGTGGTGACGAAAACATTGCCAGCCCGGTGGATGGCAGTGTCAGCCAGGCTGGTGAAATTACCGAGGGGCGAATTTTTCAGGCCAAGGGTCATGACTATTCCCTGACGACACTGCTTGGCGGTGAGGATGACTGGTCCACAAGATTTAATGGCGGTAATTTCACGACACTGTATTTATCCCCGCGGGACTACCACCGTATCCACATGCCCATGGACGCCAGCCTCAGGGAAATGCGCCATGTTCCGGGTCGACTGTTTAGCGTCAGTCCATCCACCGTGCGTACCATACCCGGATTGTTTGCACGCAATGAGCGCGTCGTCTGTCTGTTCGATACAGCATCCGGCCCCATGGCCATGATCCTGGTCGGCGCAATCTTTGTCGCCAGTGTCGATACTGTCTGGCATGGTACCGTCACCCCCCCTACCCGGCCTGACATCCAGACCTGGCAATACGGTCACGATGGAAATTACATCCGGCTTGCCAAAGGCGAGGAAATGGGACGTTTCAACATGGGCTCGACCGTCATCCTGCTTTATGGTCCACAGCAAATACAGTGGGTTTCGGAGCTGGTCGCTGACGCGCCCGTACAAATGGGGCAGCAAATAGCCACTCTCAGCAGGTAAAAATTCAATTATCCCTCAAGGTATTCGACAGGGGTGTTCTCAATAGCGAAGCAATCCTGTGCCGATGAACTTCGGGTGAAGCTGCCCGAGAATACAATTCTATGCGATATCCTCAAATCCGGCTGTTGCCGGTATTTTTTTGCCTTAATTTTCTACGGAGAATCACCTGAGCCCCATACTTCCTGATTACAGAAATTCATCGCTAGGTATCAATAATAACTGATATATTACGGCGTTTTAATCTTAATTAATTTATACTATTGCACGCTGGTGTAACAACAGCAGAGGTAAATAACCACAGTTCCAGACTTCATGTACCCCTGCATTCGCAAGATTTCACATGACGAAACGAACAGGTAAATATTAGCAATGCCGAAAACAAAAAATGCTATCGAAGCCCTTCAACATTTGCGTGAAGGCAATATTCGCTTTTCAAACAACCTGCGAGATCCCGACGCAGTAGCCACGCATGCCAAGCGCGTAGAGCTTACCGCCGGACAGGACCCCTTTGCTGTCATACTGGGTTGCTCGGATTCACGCGTGCCTGCCGAGATGGTGTTTGATCAAGGACTTGGGGATTTGTTTGTGATTCGTGTCGCCGGCAATATTGTCGCCCCGTCGCAGATTGGCAGTGTTGAATTTGCCGTATCACGTTTCGGTACCCGCCTGGTGATCGTCCTGGGACATTCAAAATGTGGTGCCATCACGGCCACCATTGATGAACTGGCCAGGGGCAATAGTAGTCCATCGAAAAATATCAGTTCCATTGTCGACCGCGTCAAACCCGCCGTGGAAAGTCTGATGTGCACCGATCTCAAAAATGATCCAGATAAACTGGTAGAAGCGGCAGTGCGCGCCAATGTACGTGTCTCGGCAAACCAGTTACGTCACGGCTCGGAGATTATTGAGAACCTGATTCAAAATGATGGCTTACTGATCGTGGGTGCGGAATACTGTCTGGAAACTGGTGTCGTCGACTTTTTTGATGGTATGCCTAAAGACTAACCTCTTACTTTAGGCTTAAGTAGATTCAAAACTAAGCACTGCCTGAATATTATCTTTACCACCAGCCAACATCATGACTCGATCAAAGCCCAGCGCCACGCCGGCACAGTCCGGTAACGAGTTCAGGGCACCTAATAATTTTTCATCCATGGGTATTTGCCGCTTACCTGCACGCCGACGCTTTTTATTATCCTCTGCAAAACGCTGACGTTGCTCGTTCGCGTCCGTTAGCTCATGAAAGCCATTGGCCAGCTCCATACCATTAATGTAAAGCTCGAAGCGTTCGGCGACGGGATTGGGTTCCTGGCGTACCTTTGCCAGCGCCGCCTGACTGGCGGGATAATCGTAAATAAACACCGGCGTCTCTCTGGGGAGGGCTGGTTCGATACAGTAATTCATGATCAACTGTAACCAGGCATCTTTATCCTCCATGTCGCCCACGGTCTCAATACCCTGTTGCAAGGCATACGCCTGCAGCTCATCCGGCGCTGCAGTAAACGGGTCAATATTGAGAGTCTGCTGCCAGGCCTGTCGGTAAGTCCACTTTAGTGTGGGCTGCAAACTCAATCGATCTCGCAACAGTTCCCGCACCAGGGCATCGACTTCATCCATTAACTGCCGATGATCGAAACCGGGGCGATACCACTCCAGCATGGTGAATTCGGGGTGATGCTGTCGGCCATACTCAGCATAACGAAATACCTTCGCCAGTTGATAAATGGCCCCGCTACCCGCGGCAAGCAGACGTTTCATGGCAAATTCAGGCGAGGTCTGCAGATACAGCGTCACATCCTGCTCAAGTCCCGCATGCGTGACCATGCTGTCGATATAAAGATCTGTGGTTCCTGCAATCGAGAGAATAGGGGTTTCAACTTCCAATACCTTGCGGGCCTGAAAAAAAGCCCGAATCCGTTGCCGGAGGCGGGCCCTTAGCTGCAAGATTTCGATGCTGCTACCAGGTTGCCAGCGATTTGACGACATCGATTAGCTAGTCTTTGACACGACCCACGTACTCACCCGTGCGAGTATCCACTTTGATCTGTTCACCGATATCGATAAACAGCGGTACACGCACGACGGCGCCGGTATCACAGGTCGCCGGTTTACCGCCACCACCGGAAGTATCCCCTCGCACACCGGGGTCAGTTTCAACAATCGTCAGAACGACGTGGTTGGGTGGTGTAATCGCAATCGGAACACTATCCCAGAGGGTCACCACCACGGTATCCTGTTCTTTGAGCCACTTACGCGCATCACCCAGTGTGGTTTCGTCGGCGGTAAATTGTTCGAAGCTCTCCGGGTGCATGAAATGCCAGGCCTCGCCATCACTATAGAGATACTGCATGTCAGTATCGACGACATCGGCGGCCTCAACGGTTTCACCGGACTTGAAGGTCTTTTCCAGCACCCGGCCGGTCTTGAGGTTACGGATCTTGACCCGGTTAAAGGCCTGACCCTTACCCGGTTTGACAAATTCATTTTCAATTATCGAGCAGGGGTAACCATCCATCATAATTTTTAACCCACTGCGGAATTCATTAGTGCTATAACTCGCCATCGCTAAACCTTTAAAATACAGTCATGAACAAGATGCATATCATACCTCGATCTGAGCCTGCTGGGCAGACACCGGCCTGGCAAGCTGAACTGGCGCAGGCCATTCGCGCACCGGCAGCTTTACTAGAGCGGTTACAACTGCCGCAGAGTCTCCTGGCTGCCGCCGAGGCGGCCAGCAAGGACTTTCCCCTGCGTGTGCCGCAGAGCTATCTAGAACGTATTGAAGCCGGGAATCCCCACGACCCCCTGCTACGACAGATATTACCGCTGGCAGACGAACTTACTGAATTAAAAGGATTTTGTGCTGATCCGGTAGGCGACCAGCAGGCCATGGCCAGCCCCGGCCTCATCCATAAATACCACGGACGGGTATTACTGACGCTGACCGGAGCCTGTGCCGTCCACTGTCGCTATTGTTTTCGCCGCCACTTTCCTTATAGCGAGGCCAACCCGATGGAAGATAGTTGGCAGGCGGCGATCGATTACCTCCTTCGCCACCCCGAGATCCACGAAGTCATCCTCAGTGGCGGCGACCCCCTTAGCCTCAGTGATCGCCGTCTCGCCAGACTGGTGACACTTCTGGATACCATCCCGCATTTGCAGCGCCTGCGCTGGCATAGCCGAGTCCCCGTAGTGCTACCGTCAAGGCTCACTCCAGAGTTACACCAAATTTGGCAATCGAGCCGCCTGCAACAAGTGCTGGTTCTGCACTTTAACCACCCAAATGAAATTAATTATGAAGTAAAACAGTCACTTAAATCATTATCCCGCACTGATGTACAACTCCTGAATCAGTCCGTTCTGCTGCGCGGCGTCAATGATAGTGCCGCCTCCTTACGCAAGCTGAGCGAACAATTATTTGCCATCGGCATTTTACCCTACTACCTGCATCTGTTAGACCGTGTGCAAGGTGCCCATCATTTTGAAGTTGACCCAAAACGTAGCCAGCAGATATATCGGGATTTGCAAAGGCAGCTGCCCGGTTACCTGGTCCCCAGACTGGTGCGCGACAATGCCGGTGAGAGTTTTAAACAATTACAGACAATATTGACATAAATTAGATTTTAGTCTTCTGGACGCCTGTCGATATAATAGTTCATAATTCAATAAGTTGTGGCGTATCTTTCGTGCGTTACTTACAATAATCCCATATTAAACCAAGGGGAAATGAAGTGGCCAAGGTCATCGGCCTAATTCTGCCAAGCAGGCGCAAGCCCGCCAAGACAGATATCGATATACGCTCAAAGAATATTGAGCAGTGGATCGCTGACCTCCCCAAGGCCAATGTCGGGGAAACGGCACGTCGCGTGTTTGAAATTCTCGTCACCACGAATCAGCTGAACTATCCACCCGTTCAACGCTACAAGTTTCTCGAAGAGCTTCGTGATTCGGTTCAGTATGTCACCGAGGCGCTACGAAAACACTTTGTCGGTGTCTCATTCCCCCTCCCCGAGAAAAGTCAGAAAATTGCCGCTGTCACGCGTGAAATTTATCTGGAGATGTCCACTGGTTATAAAATCGCCCTGGAAGACAGTCTATCGAAGACACTGTTCTTCATGGACAAAAAACTGATTACCTTCTTGTGTCACCGTGCCATTACCGCCATGTCGCGCAGTCTGCTCACGTCTTATCAGACATATGCCCCCTATCCGGTTAATTTATGGCTGGAGTTGCATAAGCTATATCAGTTTGCCGAAGTGCAAAAGCTGCTGCGTATTTCCGTCAGGGATGATCAACATCGCTATGTTGAGAAATCGACAATTTATACCGAGTATACCCGTATCCTGCTGGTCGCCCTGACCTCGCCCTATCGTTTACGCCATGGCGAGGTCGGCAAAGTCTACGACACACTTGAACGATGGACCATGCATACGGAAATCCTGCCGCTGGATGCAAAACAGCCTAACAAGGGACACTTTGGATTTAATATGGCCGCGGATAGACCGCCGCGTTCACTGGTACTGGCAACCGATAATTGTGACCATGCTGCCTGTCGAATTCTGAATACCGAACCACTGGCGCATATTATCCGTGATGAAATCCTCAATACGGCAGATGTGAGTGGTACCACCTTAACCAGCATCGACATGCAGCGGCCGGATCTTTCACATGACTTATTACGACGTTTATTAATCGCCTGGGGGGTTATCTCCAAGCGAAATTTCCCCCGAAACAACCGTTACGAAAGCGTGCAGGTCACAATTGGGCTAAGTGCAACCCACAAAGTGATTACCGATGGCCGTAAAAGCAAGCGCAATGATATGCGTAACCATAAAGGTGGCATGGAAGATATCTATGGCACGTCTGCAAAATACAGTTCATCGGTAATAGAGAGTGTTAATGACACCAAACCCGATGTCTGGGACATGATTTATCCAAATGATACCAGCCGCTATGAGCGCCAGAAACAGGCGGAACAGCAGAAGCTCAAAAAGGCCCCACCACCAACACCTCCCGCCGAGGCAGACCCCTATACGGTCGAAACATGGTCAATATTGAATGAGAGCGCCAGTGGCTATTGCTTGCAATGTGAAGATCAGAGCAAGGCCAAGATTCAGGTCGGAGAACTCATTGGTATACGCCGTAGCGGTGACGGCCATACCTGGAAATGGGGGATCGGTGTTATTCGCTGGATGCGCCTTAACGAAGAACAACGTCTCTTACTCGGGATTGAAATGCTCACCCCGGACGCCGCGGCCATTGGCATCAAACCCGCGGTAAATGATGGTCTCAATGACTATAAACGCACTCTGATGCTGCCTGAACTAACGGCAATCAATCAACCGCCTACGTTAATTACCGGGCCGGTGCCATATCGTGTGGGTAACAAGCTAATTATTAATATCCTTGGTAAACGTGTCAACGTTGAGCTGACAAAGTTACTGCAAAATACCGGTCTGTTTGCCCAGTTTCAATTTACGATCAACTCCGATAAAGACAAAGTCAACATAGGCAATGTCAGCGACTGGTCCATGGACCGCGACTTTAGTAATATCTGGTCATCGATTTGATGCCGTGACATCGTGATAGCTTCCTGCTCAATTTTCAAACAAAAACTATCCGAAATCGACGTGCCAACGAACGTCTGTGTTACGCCTTCAGCAGTAATTTATATAACGCTAATATAAGTATGAAAATTCAAGCCGCTATTCAAGCTGGCCGATAGTCTATGATGAATCCAGACAATAATTTAGCGGGATAAAAACAAACCACCTTACGGATACATTCACTGAATGAGCAATGAAAATCTACTACGTCTGCTAATGCTGTTTGATGCCTCGGAAGAGGCTGAAGTCATGATCAACACACTACGAAATGCCGGTCTGATCGTTCGAGACATCCGCGCCGAAGACGAAGAAGACTTACAGATGGCCATCGAAGACAATCCTATTGATATGGTCATTGCTCAACAGCAACTCTCAGGTTACAGCGCAAGGCAGGCGGGTGAATTCTTGATACGTGCGGGCAGGGACATACCACTCATCGTCATCACCCCTCCGGGGAAAGAGACTACAGCACTGGATGTCCTGCAGGCCGGCGGTCGTGACCTTGTCGCCAGCGATCAAACCGAGCGCTTCAAACATGTGATTAAGCGTGAATTGAGGGATTTGCATGATCGGCGCGCCTTGCGTCGTGCAGAAAAAATGCTGCGTGAAACAGAGAAACGTGCCCGTATCCTTATTGATAATTCACGCGATGCCATTGCCTATGTCCACGATGGTATGCACATTTATGCGAATACCGCCTACCTCAAAATGTTTGGCTATGAGGATATGGAGGACCTTGAAGGAGTTCCCATAATGGACATGGTTAGCAGCGAGGAACACCCAAAACTCAAGGAGTTCTTGCGTAATTATAGCAAGGGTCAGAGTGATGCCAGTAGCCTTGAAGTTCTGGGTCAACATGTTGAAGGAAAAAAATTCAAGATCACGCTGGAATTTTCTCCCGCCAGCATGGAGGGCGAGTCGTGCACACAGATTATTATCCGCGATCAGTCGCTGAGCAAAGAGCTGGAGAAAAAACTTAATGTCCTTAGCCAGCAAGACTTACTCACCGGGCTTTACAATCGCAATTATTTTATAGAACACCTGGACAAATTCATCAGCCGGGCGGTCGATGGCGAAGAACGCGGTGCCCTGCTCTACATATCGCATGATCAATTTACCAGCATCAAAGCAGATATTGGCATCTCTGCCAGTGATATTATCCTGACAGATATTGCACAGCTGTTAAAAACAAAACTGAGCGATCTGGGTGTGTTGGCACGGTTTGAAGGTCCGGTGTTTACACTCATGCTGCGTAAAGTCGATGCCAAAGAGGCGGGGAAAATTTCAGGCGCCATCTGTAAGCTCGTCAATGACCACATCCCGGACATTAATGGTAAATCCATTAAAACGACCGTCAGCATTGGTATCGCCCTGATCAATGAAACCACCAGCAATCGTGAAGACCTGATCATGCGTGCCGAGAAAGGCGCACAACAGGCACAAAAGGACGGTGGCAATCGGCATCATCTGTATAGTCCTGTGGTCGAGGAAATGGCTGAGCAGGAACAGACCAATGTCTGGACGCAACGTATCAAGTCGGCGCTCAAAAACAACCGGTTCCGTCTCCTCTACCAGCCCATTGTCAGTCTGCACGGTGAACCCGGCGCTTATTATGAAGTGTTAGTAAGAATGCTCGATGAGCAGGGCGAGGAAATTCCGCCCAGGGAATTTATTACCGCGGCGGAACAAATGGGCCTAATGAATTTTATCGACCGCTGGGTAATCGCAAACTCACTGCTAACGCTATCCAAGCGACATCAGGATGGCGAGGATACCCATTTCTTTATTAAACTTTCACAGGGAAGTCTGACCGACCCTGAGTTTCTACACTGGGTTAGTGAGCGGATCAAATCACAGCGTATGAATACCGAGAGCCTGGTCTTTCAAATGAGCGAACAGACAGCCCTGAATTACCTTAAACCGGCCAAGCGGATTGTCGAAGGTTTAAAAGAGCTGCACTGCCGTACTGCCTTGGAAGGTTTTGGCCTTGAGCAGAATACCTACCAGTCTCTTAAACACCTCGACGTCGATTTTGTCAAAATCCACATGAACCTGGTGCAGGGTCTGGCACAAAATGTCGAGAATCAGGAAAAGATCAAGAGCATTGCCGAAGAGGTCAGCGGCGAAGGACGTCAATCCATCGCCGCCTTTGTGGAAGATGCCAATAGCCTGGCTGTCTTATGGCAATGTAGTGTCGACTTTATCCAGGGCCACTTTCTACAGCAACCCGAAGTCGATCTCAGTTACGACTTTGAAGAAAGTTTCTAGCCCGACTAATCGAGAACGTGCGAGACCAGGCCATCCGCCAGCTTGGGCTCAAACCAGGTGGACTTCGGCGGCATGACTTCGCCTGCATCCGCCACCGCCATCAAATCAGCCATGCTGGTCGGATAGAACGAAAACGCCACGGCCATTTCACCGGAGTTGACCCGTTTTTCCAATTCGGCCAGACCGCGTATGCCACCCACAAAATCAATTCGTTTATCCCGACGTGGGTCATCTATTCCCAGCAACGGGCTAATGAGTTGATTCTGTAACAAGCTAACGTCCAGACGGCCCACCGGATCATTGGTCGGGATTAATGCCTGTTGTATCGTCAACCGGTACCACTGGCCATCCAGATACATTCCAAACTGACCGGGAGCCGCCGGTTTTACCGCCTGCGCTACGCTCTCCACGGCAAAGCTCTTGCTGACGGCCTGTAAGAACGATGCTTTATCCTGGCCATTCAGGTCCTTGATGACACGATTATAATCGAGTATCTGCATCTGGTTATCCGGAAAAATGACGGAGAGAAAATATTGCGAAATATCATCGCTGCCGGCTCCCTGTTCGCGTCGTAGCGCCGCCACGCGTGACGCGGCCGCCGAACGATGATGGCCATCGGCAATATATAGACAGTTCATTTTATCAAAACTCCGGGTCAGAGCCTCAATCTCCTGTGGCTCCCTGAGTACCCACAGGGTGTGCTGCACGCCATCATCAGCCGTCAGATCGTATTCCGGTGATTGTCTACAGGCCTTCTCGATGACCTTATCGACCGTATCGTCGTGTCGGTAAGTAAGAAACACCGGTCCTGTCTGGGCATTCAGGGCATCGATCTGTCGGACCCGATCGTCTTCCTTATCCGGCCGGGTAAATTCGTGTTTACGGATCCGGTTTGTATCGTAATCAGCAACCGAGGCGATGGCGACGATGCCCGTTTGTACATGACCCCGCATATTCAGACGATAGAGGTAGTAACAGTCCTGCGAATCACGCTGCAGGACCTTGTCCTGGATCAACGCCTGTAGATTTTCCGCCCCCTTGGCATAAACCTTATCATCATAGGGACTCATATCTTCCGGCAGGTCGATCTCCGGCTTGGAAATATGCAAAAAACTCCGTGGACGCCCTGCCACACGCTCCCTGGCCTCTGCGGTACTCAGCACATCGTATGGTGGTGCAACAACATCGGCAGCACTTTCGGGACGGGGACGTAAACCTGCAAAGGGACGGATCAAAGTCATAACAATACCACTCAATTCAATTCGATAAGAAATAACGCCAGCCAATTGTAACGAATCCGCCGCCTTTCTCCTACTCCCAGGTAGGACCATCTGCCATACTGTCCGTACACAGGGCATTAATCCGATGGCGAATCGGTGGATGTGAGGTGAAATAGTCGCGTAATACTGGCAGCCACTCGAGGATCAAGACCTTGTCCCGACGCATTGTCTTTAAACGATACAGCAGCCACAGGTATTGCTCATGTCCGACCAGTTTGCTGGCCAGGGCATCAGCCCGGTATTCGCTACGCCGACGATAAACTAACATCACTAGCCAAAGTGGAAATAGCATGCCGCCATAAACCAGGATCATGGCAATCGATTTTGCTGTCTCCCTATTGCGATCTTTCGCCAGCAGGACCAGGAAATTGCCGAGCGTATACTGCGATAAGTACTGGCAAATCATGCTCATCCCAAAGAAAGCTTCGTTGACGACCACGTCACGATAATATATATGCGCAATCTCATGAGCGATAACGGCCTCAATCTCATCCGGACTCAGTTGTCGGAATAAACTCTCACTCAAATAAAGATGCTGCTGCTGCCAAATACCGCCGACAATAAAGGCATTCAGATCATCACTCTCATAAACATGCAGGACGGGTGGTGCAATCTTCAGGAGGCTGGCCTGCCGATGCAGGACATGGACAACATCGGCAAGACCGGTATTAGCATCACGTATATCAACCCTCTGCGGACCGAAGTGCCAGCGGACCCAACGCCGCGAGGCCAGAACAACCGTCAGACTTGAGGCGAGTACCAGGATCACCAGGGCACTTAGCAGCTGGGGATGTCCACCAAGCCCCACCCCCGTCAACAGCCTGAACAGGCCTTCAAGCCAGGCCAGTGACAGAAATAGCAACAGACTATACTTCAACAAACTCAATAAGACTGTGTGGCGCATGGAGCTTCATCCTTCCGGAGATTCCGGCAAACGGCAGGTAATGTGAACCAGCTAACAGTTTCTGTCACCGTTTAATAATATCAATAACTTAGCGGTATTTTTACCACATCCCCGCAGCAGGTCAAGCAACAGATGTGCTAGACTTGTGACCTTGTACAGCGCACTTGGCGTCTCACTTTTTATTCAACGGAAGAAGCAATGACAAGGTCTCCAGGTCCCGGCATTTGGCGACAGCAACTGGCTCGCTGGCGGGGACTCAAACAACACTGGCAACAGCGACATGTCCCCATTGCCGTTAAGCTGGCGGTTATCCTGACTTTATTGATCAGCTCTGGCATGGTCTTGCTTGGTCTGGCCATTGTCACCAACCAGACCACCATCCTACGCAATCAGATGCATGACTTTGGCCAGGCCGTCGTCAGCCAGCTGGCCGACTCCTCAAAAGAACTATTACTGTCGGACGATATTCTGAGCCTTATGGTCGTCACCAGTAATCTGGGCAGCAATAGTGGAATCCTTGGTGCCGCTATTTATTCTGATAAGGGTCAGCCAATTGCCTCCAATGGTGTGCTGCCGCAAGACGATATCACCCTCCTCTACAAACAGACAGATAAAAAACAAAGCGACAGCGCCGAGGTCGAATGGCGATTACAGCGCCCGGGTAAGGCCGCCATTGAAGTCATCTCATTTTCGACTCCGATACGTTTTCAGGACCTGGTCGTAGGCCACGCCGTGGTCACCTTTAGCAAGGCACTGCTTGGCGAATCGTTAACGCAGACCATTCACGCCATTATCGGTGCGACCCTTTTTATGATAGTGCTGGGTATTATTACCGCCTACTTTCTTGGCAGGCGTCTGTCGCGCCCTATCCATCATCTCATGCATGCCAGCCAGGCCATACACGAGGGTAACTACGATTATCGTATTGAAGAGCAACGCAACGATGAAATTGGCTATTTGATCGGTGCCTTCAACAAAATGGCCAATGGCCTGCTGGAAAAATCCCAGGTGGAGAACGCCTTCTCACGTTTTGTCTCGCCTAACGTGGCCAAACAGATCATGGAAAATCTGGATCAGGTTCAACTAGGTGGTGAGCGAGTCAACGCTACCGCGCTGTTCGCCGACATCGCCGGGTTTACCAGTATGTCGGAAAAGATGACGGCCGAAGACATCGCCAGCCTGCTTAACGAGTACTTTGGTTATATCGCCGAGGTTAGTCGTCTCTATCACGGCACCATTGACAAATATATGGGTGACTGCGCCATGATCATCTTCGGTGCCCCCATCGAAGACCCGCAACATAAATTTAATGCGGTCTGTTGCGCCATTCTGATACAGCGTCTAATTAAACGTTTGAATATTGAGCGTGAGAAACAGGGCAAGATCACCATTGATTTCAGAATTGGACTCAATAGCGGTGAAATGCTCGCCGGTAACCTGGGGGCCCACGACCGCATGCAATACACCGTCGTCGGCGAATGCGTCAACCTGGCCGCCCGTTTGCACTCGACCGCTCAGCGTGGACAAATTGCGGTTACCGATTATTTTGTCAAGGACACCGATATCCAGTGGTACATCATTGCCCATCGGCATGAGGCACTTCAGTTACGTGGCATTAGCGAGAAAGTCACAACCTATATCATTACTGATATAAAAGCACCGTATAGTGACAAGATTGACGCCCAGCTTGAAGACATACTGAGAAAAACTGCTGTCGCATGAACCGTTTTCGATTACTACTCCTTTTCATCACCTTACTATCGTTTACCGGTTGTGCCTATATTCATTCCTTTGATGATAATCTTCCACAGCAGGTCGACGTTTGGATGAAAAACAAGGAGTACAACAAGGTCATCAAAACACTTGCTTACATCCACCCGAACAATCCACAATATATCAAACTTTCCCCAATACGGGAACTGGCGATGCAAAAGGCGTTACAGTACGAGACCGAAGTCCTGAGCCATGGCAAACAACTACTTGATGATCAACACTGGCAACAGGCTTACCTGACATACGAACAGGGCTTAGAAAAATTGCCGGGCAGCGCTGCGATTCAGGCTGCCATGCACGAGTTCCTCCTGCAGCGTGATGCCTATATTAAACAGCTCTCCTATCAGATACTGCTTAACAAGAGCCAGGTTATCCTTGCCAACGACCCTCTCCAGAAAAAAATCACTACTGCTGTACCAGATGATTATGCCTATCAAATTCAGACCAGACATCATGAGGAGGAAAAAAACGATGTAGCAGCAAAACTAATAGAGTGCGCGGAATACAGCCTCAAAGCCAATCAACTCGTTACCAGTCAGAGATGCCTCAGTCTTGCCAGTCGCCTATATGATAAATCGCCTCCTAAAAATCAGCAAGTTTTACAGGAACAGTTAAATAAAAAGCGCCAAGCTCTCAGTCGACTATTAAGTGAAACCGCCCAAATTAACCTGTCTGCCGCTGAAGATTCACTAAAAAACAATCGACTCAAGGAAGCCATGGACTATTTAAAAAAGGTCCCGGCGGAAGAACAACAAAAACCCGCAGTAAAAAAACTCCAGCAACAACTCAGCGAGAAAATAAAACGGGCAGTAAAAAAAGGTGCCGCTCGCGGGCGCAAGCTCTATAGCGATGGCAAAATCAAGGCGGCCCTGGAGAGATGGCAGGCCCTGCTGGTACTGGACCCGGGAAACCAGGAACTACGAAAGCTTATTGACCGCGCCGAACGGGTCCTGAAAAAATTAAAATCATTGGGTAGTAAGCCTGCCGCTACAGTGAAGTAAGGTGGCTTTCTCAATTATTGCAACAACTCAGTAGAGATGAGTTTCAGCAGTTTTGGCATTCCAGAGGCCTGTTCATTCCCGTCCACTCCATCATCTCACTACCTGAACCTGTGTCTACACACCTTTTTGTTATTGTTTCGCCAGGTAGGTACGCCAGCCGCCCAGGCTAGTAATTTCTATCGCATCGCTCACTCCATGTCCTTCACAAATGAAGCCTGGCAACCAACGACCATCGAAGAGTTCCAGCTTCCCAATTCCCAAAGGTGCAGGTATACCAGCAACAAAACTGCCGAACTCATTAGCCGGTACCTGCCAGACTTCCACTTCAATCGCAGCGCCTTCCTCGTCATCACGGATCAAACCAGCTCGATACGGTGGTCCTCCGGCCAGGGCATACATGCGATAGTGGTTTGACGTGATAGTTTTCTCACTGAAAATAGCACCACGCTCACGTAGCTGCCAGTTCAATGGCAATCCATCAAGATGCGCGCCACAAACGACGACTGGTATAGTCTTCGAGAATATCGTCCCGCTGTCGTTACTGGCTGCCAGGGGCTGTTGTGTTGCACCCAGTGCTAATCGCAGTTCCTGTTGCCAACGGTTGGCATAACTCAACAACTTACGATCCTGTAGTGCCGTGCTAAACAGGGTAATCCCCCAGGGCAAATCATTATCGAGAAAGCCTGCTGGCATAGCGATCGCCGAACTATCGAGCAAATTCATGAAGTTCGTGTAATAGCCCAATTGCGTATTGAGCTTCACTGGTTCCTGTTCCAGTTGATCGATCGTAAAAATGGTTCCCGTTGTTGGGGTAACGACAAAGTCGACAGTTGCGAGGATTTTTTCTGCCTGTCGATGATATGTCTTTAACGTATATTCCGCTTTGAAGGCATCCACTGCCGTTTTACCTGTAGCCTGTTCGATAATACCCCGGGTTACCGGCAGCATGGATTCAGGTATTTGCGTGATAATATCCTCGGTCGCAATGAATCGTTCTGCCAGCCAGGGCCCGTCATACAACAAGCGCGCCGCATCCAGGAATGGGCTGAAATCAATTTCAATTTTCTTGCCACCCATGGCTTCGAGTTTTTCAATCGAATTGGTAAACACAGCCTGTGCAGAGACATCGCCAAAAAATTCCAGTTGCCCGGCCATCGGTACGCCAAAGTTGAATTCACCTACCGGCATACCATAGTGTCGCTGCATATTATTAAAGGTGTTTGGCCTGGCATAGGGGTCCGCCGGATCAAAAACCGCCATGTGCTCAAGCACAACATTCGCATCATCTGTCGTCAATACAAACAGGCTGACACAGTCCAGGCTACGGCAGGCAGGCACTACGCCCGTCATACTAACCAGGCCACAGCTTGGTTTAACTCCCACGATATTATTAAATGAGGCAGGCACACGTCCCGAGCCTGCAGTATCCGTGCCCAGCGCAAAAGATACTAGGCCTAATGCTGTTGCCACTGCCGACCCAGCACTGGAGCCCCCCGAAATAAAGTCATGATTAAACGCATTGCGACAGGCACCCCAGGGTGAGCGCGTGCCGACCAGACCCGTAGCGAATTGATCCAGGTTAGTCTTGCCAATGGGGATCGCACCTGCCTCGATTAACTGCTGCACAACGAAGGCCGATTGCGATGGTGTATAGGTAAAGGCTTCACAGGCCGCCGTGGTGGCTATATCTGCCAGGTCGATATTGTCCTTAATCGCAAACGGAATACCGTACAGTGGCAACGAATCCGGCGAGTGTTGTTTTAACCGCGCAAGATATGGCGCCAATTCATCTCGCGTTAACTTGCGAATCCAGATATTAAGATCGTCATACTCCTCGCATTGCGTCAGGATATGATCAACCACGACCTCCGGTGTCAATTGTTGACCCCGGTAGGCATTCAACAAACCTGCTACCGTCATATCCATACTCAGTCTTCCTGCAGGACTAGTAGTGGTTGTCCCGCGTTGACCTGGTTACCTTCCTGTCGGGTAATGGCATAGACCGTACCATCATGTGGTGCTGTCACTTCAATCTCCATTTTCATTGATTCGAGAATGAGTAGAGCCTGACCGGCTTGGACACGATCCCCCTGATTCACCATGACCTGCCAGACACTGCCAGCAACCGGGCTCTCGATAGCGACACAGTTCTCCGGTAATGCCTCTTCTTCACCTGCCTCGTGGGCAATATCCTGCGCGGAATCAAAATTGATCTGGCCTGAACTAACCCAGCGGTGCAGTTCCTCGGCAAATGCCTGTTCACGTCGTGTCGTGAACTCACTGACACTACTCTCATGCTGGTGCAGGAATGCCTGGTAGTCATTTAATTTAAAGCTTGTCGTCTCGATACGGAGTGGATAACGACCCTTGGGAAAGTCTTCACGGATCTTCAACAATTCATCACCGCTGACTTCATAGAAACGAATTTGATCGAAAAAGCGTAACAACCAGGGTTGCTCGAACTCTTGCGTATGGTGATATCGGTTCCACATTTGCAAGGTACGACCGACAAACTGATAACCACCCGGACCTTCCATGCCATAGACACACATATAGGATCCACCGATGCCGACTGAGTTTTCCGCCGTCCAGGTACGCGCCGGATTGTACTTGGTGGTTACGAGTCGATGGCGTGGATCCATGGGAGTTGCCACGGGCGCGCCCAGGTAGACATCACCCAGGCCCATAACCAGGTAACTGGCATCGAAGACGGTCTGTTTCACTTCATCAATATTCGTTAGCCCGTTGATACGGCGAATAAACTCGATATTACTCGGACACCAGGGAGCATCCTTACGCACCGATTGCATGTATTTATCTATCGCCAGTTGGCAGGCCTCATCATCCCAACTCAGCGGCAGATGTACGACACGCGCAGGCAGTTCCAGTTCATCAATATCCTGCAACTCATATTCTGCGCGTTCCAGTAACTCCAGTAACGTGTCCACTGCCAATCGTTGACTATCATAATGGATCTGCAAGGAGCGTATTCCCGGTGTCAGTTCCAGCATACCCACTGTCATATGCTCCTGTAGCCATAACATCAGCGCATGCACACGAAAGCGCAAGGCAATGTCCAACATCAGAGGTCCATATTCAACCAATAGGTAATTATCCCCGGAAGGCCGGTAGACCACCTGTACGCCATGCTGGCTTTCGGTAATAACCCTCAGAACGGGGGACGTCGGGTGCATGTTACTATACGTATGCTGGACCGGGCTGAGCTGTTCAATCTGTTGCAGTTGTGCATGTTGTATCTGTACCGCATCATCAATACTGACCACATCAAAACGGATCTTGTTACCCGCCTTGAGTTGCCCCAGCTTCCAGAGGTCCGCAGCAATCACCGTGGCCGGACAGACAAATCCACCCAATGAGGGACCATCCGGTCCCAGGATCACGGGCATGTCACCAGTAAAGTCGATGGTGCCAATCGCATAGGCATTGTCGTGAATATTCGACGGGTGCATACCGGCCTCGCCACCATCACTTCGTGCCCACTTCGGCTTGGGACCGATCAGGCGAATGCCGGTGCGACTGGAGTTGTAATGTACTTCCCAGGTCGCAGCAAAAAAGGTTTCGATATCCTCTGGGGTAAAAAAGTCCGGCGCGCCATGTGGGCCATAGATCACCCGCAGAGTCCAGGTTTGCTCGATAGCGGGTTGAATCGCCTCGGCAATGGCCATTGGTTTAAGCGCTTTCGTCTGTGCTGGCAGGTGCAGCACATCACCGGCACGCAGGGCGCGTCCAACATGTCCACCGAACTGGCCAAGTGTAAAGGTGGATTTCGCACCAAGATAGTTGGGACAACTAAAGCCATCCTTCACTAATAAATAGCTGCGTGCACCCGCTGCACTGACTTTACCGAAGTGAAGCACTTGACCGGCATTTACCGTGACCACTTGCCAGAAGGGTACGGATACCTCGTCCAGGGTGACCCGCATAGCGGCACCTGCCAGGACAATTTGCCTGGCGCTGTTAAACCGCAATGTCGGACCGTTGAGGGTGATTTCCAGGCCGGCACAGGTCGCATCGTTTTCCAACAGGCGATTACCCAGACAGAACGAATAACTATCGAAAGGTCCGGAGGGTGGCACACCCACATGCCAGTACCCGACACGCCCCGGGTAATCCTGTATTGTGGTCATAGTACCGCCACTGATCACATCCAGCGTCGAAGGATGATAGATAAACGTATTTAGATAACGGGTAAAAATGCGGCCTTGCAGAAATTCATTTGTGTTAAGTACGGCACGCACATATGCAATATTGGTCTCGATACCATAGAGACGGGTTTGTGCCAGCACTTCATCCAGTTGTTGTCGTGCCTGATCACGCGTCTGCGCCGTAACAATAACCTTGGCCAGCATCGGATCAAAAAAAGGTGATATCTCAGTACCGGTTTCAATCCAGTGATCAATACGTAAATTGTCCTGCTGTGGAAAGTTCACCTCGTTGAGCAAACCGGCACAGGGTTGAAAATCCTTGTTGGGGTCTTCGGCATAGACACGCACCTGGATGGCATGACCGTTCGCGTCGGGAACCGCAGGTAAGGCCGACATATCACCTGCGGCAAGTTGCAGCATCCACGCGACCAGATCGACACCATAAACCTGCTCAGTGACACCGTGTTCCACCTGCAGGCGCGTGTTGACTTCCAGAAAATAAAACTGATCTTCACCCTGGTCATAAACAAATTCGACAGTGCCAGCATTGCGATACTGTACCGCCTGTACCAGGCGCACTGCGGTAGTATGCAATTGTTCACGAATGGTGTGAGGAATATTGGGCGCTGGACATTCTTCGATAACCTTTTGATTGCGACGCTGCGTGGAACAATCGCGTTCCCCCAGGGCGATAGCATTCCCCTGTCCATCGCCAAAAATCTGCACTTCGATATGCCGCGCATGTTCAATAAATTTTTCGAGGAAAACGCCGTTGTTAGAAAAATTACTTTCGCTCAGGCGGCGTACTGAATCGAAGGCCTTGTTTAATTCCTCGTCGCTACGACACAGTTGCATGCCGATGCCACCACCGCCAGCGGTGCTCTTGAGCATCACCGGATAACCAATACTGTTAGCCGTAATGGTGGCCTCGTTAATGTCGTTTAACAAATCGCTACCGGGTAATAACGGCATCTGATTTTCCCGTGCCAGTATGCGCGCCGTGTGTTTTAAACCGAAGGCACGCATCTGTGCTGGTGTCGGACCAATAAAGGCAAGACCCGCGGCCTCGCAACGCCTGACAAAATCCGGATTCTCACTCAGAAACCCATAACCGGGATGAATCGCCTCAGCGCCACAACGCTGAGCAATCTCCAGCAGTTTATCCTGGTTCAAATAGGTATCGCTGGCGCGACCACTACCCAGCGAAAAGGCTTCGTCCGCCTGGCTAACATGCAACGAGTCGATATCGGCCTCGGCATAGACCGCCACGGCAGAGACGCCCAGTTGCTTGAGGGTACGAATAATACGAGTGGCGATAGCGCCACGGTTGGCAATCAAGACCTTGTTAAACATAGTGGTATCGTATTCACTTTGTCAGGCAGGCCGTCCTGCCATTGATGTGAAATCACACGGGTCGTCCCGTAGATATTTTCCAGCCAGCATCAGTCCCAGATCAGAATTTCGATAGGCGTCGGGTTATAACCATTACACGGGTTATTCAACTGTGGACAGTTGGAGATTAACACAATGACATCCATGGCCGCGCGCAGCTCGACGTATTTGCCCGGTGCAGAGATACCGTCAGCGAAACTGAGACCACCGTCAGCGGTGATCGGCACATTCATGAAGAAGTTGATGTTGTGCGTGATGTCACGCTTGCTCATACCGAAATCTTCATTCTCTGCCACTGCCAGCATCCAGCTGTCGCGACAGGCGTGCATGCACTTCTTCTCCAGTGCATAGCGTACAGTATTGCTTTCGGTGGCGCAGGCACCGCCCAGGGTGTCATGCCGTCCACAGGTATCGGCGACGATCTCCAGTAGAACATTGCCTTCATTAGAGACGAGCTTACTACCGGCAGTAAGATAAACGTTGCCCTGTTCACGAATCGTATCCATAGCGCTATAGCGCTCGGCTGGGTCGTTAACATTATAAAACAGGGTGTCGGCAGCCTGATTGCCCTCCAGGTCAAGAATGCGAAAGGTCTGTCCGGCCTTAACCACCTTCATGAAATAGTCACCGGCGGGTACGATCTCACGGTACAGTGCCTGCTCGGCCTGTAACGAACTCTGCTTAATCATGCTGGCAGGCTCCATGCCCGAGATGATAGATGCGATTGTTTTCAAAGCCGCGGCGATTTTCATCACGCGCATTTAAACAGGCATCATCACTGTTCATGGCTGCGGCCTGGCGAATTTCGAAACGTATCGCCTTGCGTGGATACTCGCTAGCGGGATTCAATGGATGCGGACAGGTATGTAACAACACAAGGGTATCCATCTCGAAACGCAACTCGACGTAATCCCCGGCCTGGCTATTATCTGCGACATATTGCAGATCGCCGTCATCGTTGACTTCGACCTTGCTGAAGAAATTGACGTTGGCGGCCATATCACGTTTGCCCAATCCATACTTGGCCAGTTCTACCAGGAAACTATTATAACCATTCTGTTGCCAGTCGTTACGATATTCCTGATAACGACGCTCGCCCCATTTTTGGGCCACGATGGCTTTAGTCGAATTACCACACACGGTCTCGTGCCAGCCCACGCTATCTTCGACGATGGAACAGAAAATTCGCCCCATATCGGAATATAGACAATTCCCCTGGGTGAGTTTGAAAGTGTGCTGGCATTTTAAGGTATCCGGAGCGTTATAACGCTCTAGTATATTTTCCGGATTATAAAATAACATACCAACATTGGCACCACCTTCAATATCGATGAGCCGCAGACTTGTGCCGCGGCACATGTGCAAAGACCAGTGGCAGGCGGCAGCAAGTTCATCGGCATACAGAATGTTGTTTTGTTCGCTCATTTGTTTTTACTCTGTGTTGGCAAAGGATGTAATGGCGGCATAATCGCCGCCGACATCAGCAACTGTCCAGTGTGTACCCCCCGGCAACTCGTCATACTATCCGCGATCATCTTTAACTTCTTTGCGGGACCCTGAACCAGTATAACTGCCAGGGTTTGTGTATCTACCAGGTTGACATTTAGTGAGCTGATCACTTCATTTATATTGTCATGTTGAATATCAGCCAGCATCTTTTGTAGTCCACGAACCGAGTGATTATAGACCAAGTTAATAGTCCCAACCATAATGGAATCATCAAACTTTGTTTTATGTTCCGCAACCTGGCGATTGATCATCTCCGAGATCGCTTGTGATCTACTCTCAAAACCGCAATCGCTTACCAAATTATCAAATTCTTGCAGAACATTTTCCTGCAAAGAAATACTGATTCTGCTGACATTTTGTTTAACTTGCACATCCATATCAAAAGACACTCGAAACATCATCCGTCACAGGCACCATACGCACCAAGTTCATGTGATCGTCGCTTACCTCTTCTTCCGGTGGATGGATTAAGTCTTCCAGACGTTTCTTTGTCGCCAGAAACTCCGGGCTCAACATCTGATCGGGAGAGCGTGGTTGCGGCACGGGAACCTCAATCACTTCCTGGACTTCGCCAGGATGTGCCTTTAACACCAATATTCTGTCTGCCAGGTAAATCGCTTCGTCCAGGTCATGGGTAATAAACAAAATAGTAATATCAATATTCTGCCAGATACCCATTAAATAAGATTGCATCTTGGCGCGGGTTTGCGCATCCAGTGCCCCGAACGGTTCATCCATTAACAGTATTCTGGGTTGATTGGCCAGGGCTCTGGCAATCGCCACACGCTGTTTCATGCCACCTGAAAGCTGATGCGGATAGCTATCTTCGAATTTGCTTAAGCCAACTAGGTCAATCCATTGACGTGCCTCTTCTTCGGAGGAAAACTTACCCTGCCCCCTCGCCTCAAGACCAAACATGACATTGCGCTTTACGGTAAGCCAGGGAAATAACGTATAGCCCTGAAAGACCATCCCACGATCGGGACCAGGTTCACTCACATCTTTGCCATCGAGCAATACTTTGCCGGATGTTTTATTCTCTAGTCCAGCCAGAATACGAATCAAGGTGGACTTACCACAGCCGGAAGGACCGATCACGCAAACGAATTCACGACGATGCACCTCAAAGTTAATATTCTTCAGTGCAGTAACATGACCTTGCCGCGATTCAAAGTCCTTATGCAAGCCGTCGATTTCCAAAATCACAGGGCGCGCCTTTAGACGTTGAAAACGGTCTTTGACATCCTCGGTTTGCTCAAGATAGCTTGGTAATTCAATTTTTGTCATGACTTCGCCATTTCTCTTTCCCACGGAAACAGGCGCCGCCCTAACCATGCGAGGATAATATCGATACTTAGACCGAGAATCCCAATCATCATAATGGCGGCATAAACATTATCAAAATTCTTGTAGCGTGCCTGTTGTGTAATAAACCAGGTAATACCAGAACTCGCCCCGATCAACTCGGCGACAATCAAATACGTCCAGGCCCAGCCAAGTAAGACACGCAGGTCCTTGTATAGGTTGGTAATAATTCCAGGAACCACCACCCTGAATAATAGTGTTGTCCGTTTAGCGCCTAGCGTTAGTGCTGCTTCCAGCAGGGATGGATCCAGCTTGCGTGTCGTATTGGACACAATCAGGACCTGTTGGAAAAAAGTACCAATAAAAATGATTGCAATTTTGGGTGCTGAATAGATGCCCAGAATCGCTACCGCCAAGGCACCGAAGGCAGGCGCTGGCAAATAGCGGAAAAATTCGACAAAAGGTTCAAATAGTTTCGAGAAGAAATCATAGGTCCCACACAGTATCCCTAGAGGAACGCCAACCAGCGAGGAAATCAGAAACCCCCAAAAGATGACCTGTATGCTGTCCCACAAGCTTTCATGTAACCACTTTTCGCTGCGCAGCTTAGGCTCGGTTGTAAAGGCTGTATAAAATGCAATAGCAACTTGATGTGGTGCTGGCAAATAGACCGGGTTGGCGCGGATGCCCTCTGGTTGTGGTTTGCCTTGCTTTACGGTATTTTGTAACTCACTTTCAAAAACGTCACGGTCTACCAACATACCCTTGGTAAAATATTCGACACTACCTGGATTAGTCACTTCCATTTTAGGGTGCCAGATGAAGGGGACATAACTAACCAGGCTCCAGACAAGCAATGGCAACAAAAAACTGAATATCATTACTAGTAAGCGTGTTTTTGGTTTCAACTCGCGTCGCACTGAAAACAGTTGTGAAATTGCCATGCTCATCTGGAATCCGCTACAGCTCTCTTACATGCCCAACGTCAGGGAGAAGTCAATGTAAGAACTGACGTCTTCCGGCTTTTTGTATACTTTGTTAGCGACATTAAAATCATCAGAAATTTTTGTTGAACCGGTGACTGACTTAAAGCCCTTGACCTTAGTCATGTACTTTTTCGCCTCTTCCAGCTTGAGTATCTTGGTGCCCAAGACAAACTTTTTGTACTCCGCTGGTTTAAGCCCGACACGCGAGGCCATAATCTTGATGGCATCTTCACGAGTTTTAGGGTCATAAAAGTAGTCAACGGCACGGTACCAAACTTTCAGAAACTTCTTGAGATCATCCTTACGCTTCGCGTATACCTTCGGTGAAGCCGCATAGACGTCATAGATCAGACCCGGCTCATCGGCACTGGTATAAATAGGCTTAGAGCCTGGTACCTGCTGCAGGGCAATCCCAGAACTTGGCTGCCATGCGGCGATGGCATCCACCTGGCCAGAGGCCAGCACCTGGGGCGTTTCGTTGGTCGGGACATTGACGAGTGTAACGTCAGATTCCTTTAAACCATTTTTCTTAAGTGCGTTCAATACCAGCAAGTGATCGACAAAACCAATCTCAACACCTATTTTCTTGCCTTTTAAGTCCTTGATAGAATTAATGCCAGGTTTGGCAACAATCATATCGTTGCCGTTACTGTAATCATTCAACAGGAACATAATGCCTTTGGCACCCGTTGAGCCCGTTACCAGCGTATCGCCGTTCGTCATACCGACAATATCAATTTTGCCGGCAGCGAAGGCATCCATCGAGGCAACATAATCGAACCACTCAAATTTGACATCCAGGCCTTCTTGCTTAAACCACTGCTTTTGAATTGCCACTTCCCACAAGACCCAGCCTGGCCAGTCACTGTAGCCAACACGTAACGGTTCGGATGCATGAGCCGAGGCACTAAATAACATGGCCGCGGCGATTACACCCATCACTTTTCTCATCATAGAATGCATATCGATACCCCTGTAGTAATACGAAATAAACTTTTCGTAATACTGGATAGCAACCTATATGCCAGTAGCAACCCGTCTCACATTCATCATAAAAAACAATTAGTTATAACCACCGACTATTATGTAATGCTTTAAAAACGCACCAGACAAGTGCGACAGACACAGAATGTATTTAAATTCGTGCATTTTTGAGCATCACAACTGAGTAATTGAATTGCTTTGCCAGGCGCCACTTGTTATTTTCGTTGTTATGAAACTTACATTATTTAAAACACTGTGGGGCTTTACTGGCAGTTATCAAAGTGCCATCCAGCAAGCACAAACCGCTGATATGTATGGTATCGAAGCCCCTGCGCCTGAAAAATCAAAAGGCCGACTTGAGCTTAAGCTACTACTCGAAAATCATGGCATGAATTATATTGCCGAGATAACAACGGCAGGGAGTTATGTGCCTGATCGACATGCAACACTACAGCAGCATCTCGATTCGTTTGAATTAAAACTTGAAGCAAGCCTTGATTTAGATCCGTTGTTCATTACCTGTCTTGGTGGTTGTGATGCCTGGCCGGAATCACAGAGTATCGAGTTTTTTCAGCGGGCGATTGAAATGGCCCAGCATTATAATACTACGGTTAGCTTTGAAACGCATCGTGGCCGCTCACTGTTCAGTCCCTGGGTTACGCAACGCATTGTCAATCAGATACCGGAAATAAAACTTACTTGTGATTTTAGTCACTGGTGTGTAGTCTGTGAGCGATTAATCGATACCGAGATCGATATTATTAAACTTATTGCAAAAAACGCCCATCATATACATGCCCGTGTCGGTTACGACCAGGGCCCCCAGGTACCCAACCCCGCTGCTCCGGAATATGCTACAGCACTTCAGGCCCATCAACGCTGGTGGGAAATTATCTGGGAGTCACAACAACGACGTGAATATCAGGTAACGACCATGACTCCGGAGTTCGGCCCGGATGGCTACCTGCATGAGGCGCCTTTTACGAGAAAGCCTGTTGCTGATCTCTGGGAGTTAAATACCTGGATGGCGAATCAGGAAACAGAACATTTTAACAGTTATGTACGTGACTTAGACTAACTCTCGCCTGTCATCTTCAATGCTGGTTCGGCTGCCACTGTGGGTTCACGCCAGCCTTCGACAATAGCAGCAATTAAAACGAGAAGGCCACCGAAACATTCACTCATCGATAGACTCATATCGGTAAGCAGTGCAACAGAGGTAACAGCCACCACCAGTTCCATGACAATAATCAGAGCACCACGTGCCGCTTCGAGTTGAGTCACCCCCCACTGGGTACCAAAGGTAATCAGGGACAACATCACCACGCCATACAAGACGGCATATAAAGGAGAATTATTCCTCGGCAGGTCTACTGCGGCGGAATTGAACAACAGAAATATACCCATCATTACCGCGCAACTAATAAACATTGCACTTACCTTGCTGGCAATTGGTTGGCTGGCAGTCTTCCGAAACAGGATATTATTGAAAGCAAATGCCATACCTGAGCCAATCGCTGTCAGATCAATCCAGCCCAGTCCCTGAAACGTGTTACTGTCAACGCCCAGGATCAGAATGGCACCTACTAATGACATAATGACAGCCACAATTCGGACCCGGTCAGGCTTTTCCTTGAGCAGATACCATCCACCTAGAACACTCCAGGCAGGTAATAAGTAAAACAAAATCATGACGCGGACCACATCACCATGATAGAGCGCGGTTTGAAACAATAGATTGGCAATACCGCCAAACAATGCAATCAGTAACAGGTACTTTAGATTACCTTTCCAGGCATGGCGTTGAGTATATAGAAATGGGCTCAAGAGTAGCCCGGCACTGGCAAAGGCTATCAAGATCAGGTGAATGCCATCCAGTCCCATTTGGTTCATCAACTTGATAGGAAACCAGGTGAGTCCCCAGCCAATTGAACTCAAAAACAACACACCAATCGCCAGCCCATGCTTCATGTCATGTCCCTGCTTGATTAATCATAAAAGCCGGGAAACGGCTCACATGCAGGAAAAAATGACATATCATGATTCGGCCAGAGTCGCGCGTCTGTCTCGGCGGCAATGGCTTTTAGTTTACGAATACTCTCTAGTGCCAGTTCCTCGCTATTATGCCAGCACAGGCCAGGAGCGATTTCCTGTTCAATGTTTTCCTGTAAATCCGCCGCATCGCCCGCCAGTAATATCGGTTTACCTTTCGGTAATTCGATCAACATCGACATATGACCAGCGGTATGTCCCGGGGTTTCGATAGCACGCACACCCGGCACCAGATCATACTCCTGGTCCTGGAAGCGCCAGCGATAATCACCGACAAAATCGTTAATGAAATAGGCGCCATCCTCGGGGACCCTGGCCGCCTCGTATTCCTTCTTATGTACATGCACTTCGGCATGTGCCATATCACAAATACCTCCGCCGTGGTCAAAATGCAAATGCCCAATAAAGACCGTATCCACGTCCACCGGTTGCAAACCAAGTTGCCGCAGGCGGTTTTCCAGTTTCTGTTCTTCATCCATTTGTGGCGGACCAAACGGGAATTCCTCGTTATCATAATACTGTTTGCGTAGCGTCGGGTTATTGATCTTTTCATAGTCACAACCCACGTCGTACAAAATTCTGCCGTTCCTCGTCTCCATCAAATAGGCCAGGATGGGGGCTTCAATAATCTGGCCATGACCATGATTTCGGGTCGACAGGGTCTTCTCATACTTGTGAGTCCCCGTCAGTATTGGCCAGAATTTTTTTACCTGTGCCATCACAATCCCTTTAATGTGCCGTTAGAAATGAGACGCCATCCACACCAATAAAGCGACGGCCTTTTTCCAGGTCTGCAAGATCGCCTTCATCAGCATTTAACATACGTGGTACCCGGTACTGGTGATATGACTTGATTAAATTGACGAATGGAAACATCTGTCTTGTATCACAGGCGAAAAGTTCATGATGTAGTGTTGGCAGCTTATACCAGGGCATGGTCGGTTTCTCATGATGTGCATTGTGATAGCCAAAATTCAGCACCAACAGGTTTAACCACGGATGGCGCATTGAAATCATGTTAGAGAAAGTGTTTCGCACCTCATATTCATGATCAAAATGTTTTCCCTCATCCCCTCGGGGTTGATCCAGCGTTTCAAAGATTTCATAGGTATGTTGATGGACGTCCATATAACGCATGATAGTCAAGAACAGCATATAGGCAACAGCATAGAACATCATCGCGGCAGGTTGATAAGAAAAGATTATCGCAAAGACTGTGCCGCGAGTTAGTAGCACTCTGATCACCAAAGCACGTTTATGCCGACGGTTTGCTAACGTAAATGGCAGGATAATGACTAGTACGTGCATCATGATCTCAATTGCGGGGATATAACACCACTCCAGCGCTTTCATTACCTTTACCAGTCGGGGGTATTGTGCCAGCCTCGGCCGATAATCAAACGCCACCACGTCAGCTTTATCAACATGATGTCGAAAATGTTTATGCCGTATTTCCTCGTAGGTGCCATAGCAGGCTCCGGTGAACCACATCAACACACGGCCTAGATTGGCATTCCATTTGTTATTGGCGAAAATGGTATTGTGTGCGCATTCATGAATCATGTAGGCCGCAAAGATCATGCTATGCGCCAGCAACACAACACCGAGCGGATACCACATACTTTGACCCACCATTAGCAGCCACCAGCCAGTGAAATATCCCGTCAGGATATAGCCCAGTGCCAGCAGGTTTGGCCAGAAACCATCCTGATATCTCATAACTTTCATACTAGGACTACTTACCTGTAATATTATGATACTGTGATTTCGTAATACTTAGCAAAGCATGTACCATACCGTTATTCATATAAGATATTGATTTATATTGATAAATTATATTATGGCGAAAATAGAATGCACCATATTTGCACATGGATGTGCTAATACGATTATATCTGTGCATTGATATATGGTGTAAATGCTTGTCTACCCATTGAGATGCGGTGCAATATAAGGTTTAGCTTTAGTGCCTGCGTATGTACATATATGGGATGCTTCTTCGACGACAGGCATAAAACCATGACTCCTTCCTAGAAGTAACTAGAAGTAATTTAAGGGGCGCTCCGCTAGTACTTTCACGCGAAAACATCTGCATCTGTAATTGTCACTTAATGGGTTTATTTCAGAGATTTTTAGAGGTCCCGGCACAGAATATGATTTTCGATTGTGACTATCCTATTATAAGATTATATCCGTGCACTCATTAACCAAGCCATGCTCCGCCCTGTTAACGCCAGTTGGTAAGTTTCTGGCCTGTACGCTATTGTCTGTAGCGTTCTACACCGCGGGCCCTGGCTCCCTTTGGGCAAGTGAAACAATACGTCCTGCGCCTGAACAAATTTCAGGAACAGTGGTTGCAACCCCGCAGGCAGTCTCCACGCAGACAGAACACCCGCGACCTTATCTCCGCTTCGGTATACTGCCATTACAGAGTCCGACCAAACTGGCCGCCATGTTTATACCCATTACTGAGTATCTGCAACAGGTGCTGAAAACCTCGGTGCAGTTTGTGACGGCACCCAATTTTAGTCGTTACATGGCGCGCGTTAAACAACGGGATTACGATATTATCTATTTGAATCCGCTCACTTACACCGAGGCGCGCAAGGCCGGTTATCGCGTCATCGTGAAAGTCGCACAGGAGCCCTTCACAGGCATACTCGTGGTACGTAAAAATGGCCCTATTAAGGACCTTGACCCGCATCACCTCGCCAGCGGAATGCGTCTTGGCTTTCCCGATCCCAATGCCTTTGCCGCCACGGTCATGACCCGACAGTACATGGAGGACCATGGCATTAATGTCGACCATCAATTTCATGTCCACTATTTTGGTTCTCAGGATTCTGCACTAATGGCACTGTATTCCGGACTCGTCGATATCATCGGCACCTGGCGGCCATCGCTGCGGTCGATGCCCGCGAACGTACGCAAGGATCTGCATATCATTGCTGAGACACCACCCCAGCCCCAGATGCCGATTGCCGTTAAGGCCAACATGCCGGAACAGGAGGTCCAGCGCATCACCCACTGTCTGCTGACCCTCACCCATACTGAGCAGGGACGCAAGGCACTGACCGCGCTAGGATTCAAAAACGGATTTGTCCGTGCCGATGATACTGAATATCTTGGAGTACACTAACATGAGCAGCATTGCAGATAATGTCGCTGAAGCGGATACCGAGCATCCACTTCTGGATACAAACGATACGAAGTTTAACGGCAAAGATAATGAATTGCGCTGGTATGCCACCCTACGCTTTCGCCTGATCATTTCGGTTGCCCTGGTACACGCGATCCTCATGGGGGCCTTTATCTGGGATGCCGTCACCGAACAATCAAACAGCATTCGTGCCGAACTCCAAAACCGTGGTCATGCACTCTCAAGCCTGATGGCCGTTGCCACCACCAACGCCCTGCTTGCCGAAGACCTCGCCTCATTAGCTGAGGTCATTACCCGAATCCGAAATCAACCCGATGTGGCATACGGCGAGGTACTCGATGCACAGGGTAATATTCTTGCCAGTACCGATGCCACACGTGTCGGTCAGCGTATTGTGCCACAGATCATGGTCAGTGATAAAATGCCGCTCAGTGCCAACGATCACGTGCTGGACCTTCGCGAACATATCCATGTTGCCGGTCGTGACGTCGGTAGCGTCTTTCTTGGTTTATCGACAGATAATCTGGACAAGGCGCTCGCGGCCACTCGCAATGAAGGCCTGTTATTCATTCTATTCGCGCTCGTGATTGGTAGTCTTGCTGCCGGTGCACTGTCTTTCGCTACCACACGCAACCTGCATGCCATGACCATGGCGGTCCGCCGACTCACCAGTGGCGACCTCAATGTACGCGTAACGGCCAAAGGCCATGATGAAGTGGGCCTGCTGGCGCGTGCCTTTAATACCATGGTCGCTTCCTTACAACGCTCTTCTCGCCAGGTAAAAATGGAACATGAGAAACGCACCGAGGCCGAGCGTCTCGCCTGCGTCGGTGAATTGTCGGCCAGCATTGCCCATGAAATTCGTAACCCGCTATCCGCCATTATCAACTCGGTCAACCTGCTGGCTCGCGGTGACCTGCAGGCTGATGATCAAAAGCAGGTAACCCATATTGTGAATGCGGAGTCCGAACGACTACAACGCATCCTCAACGACTTTTTGACGTTTTCACGAATACCACACTCCGATATGCAAACCATCGAACTATGTCATTTGATACGTGATACCGTTATTCTGCTATCCAATGACCCGGAACTGCCCGATAATGTCAAAGTCGAAACCCATTTGCCTGCGACGAGCTGCATGGGGCGAATGGATAAGGACCAGATCCGCCAGGTCCTGATGAATCTTATTATGAATGGCGTGCAGGCGATGCCGGATGGGGGCACATTGAGCATTGAAGTCGTATCGGAAAGCGATAAGTTGTCCGTTCGCATCATCGATGATGGTATTGGCATTCCAGACTCTCTGGTTGAGAAAGTCATACGACCTTTCGTCACCGGGCGCAAAAATGGTACCGGCCTCGGGCTTTCAATTGTACAGCGCATTTTAATGCAACATGGCACAAAACTGGATATTGTGAGCCACCCTGATACAGGAACGGAAATGAGTTTCTCATTGCAAGCCGCATAAAGTAAATACGATGTCTACCATATTAATCGTCGATGATGAATTTTCCATTCGCAAGACCCTGGGGATCCTGCTCAAGTCCGAAGGTTACCGGGCCCTGGAAGCCGCCAATCTTGAGCAGGCAAAACGATTGCTACAGAGTGAGTCCGTTGACCTGCTTATGACGGATCTCAGATTGGGCCAGGAAAATGGTATGGACCTGCTCAGTTGGTTAAATGCCAACGGACGCGAGGTGGAGAGCGTCATCATGACCGCCTACGGCTCCATCGAAAATGCCGTCACCGCCATGAAACTCGGTGCCTATGATTATCTCACCAAACCCATTAATCCCGATGAGTTGCTGTTGCGCGTCAACAAGGTGCTGGAAAAAAAATCCCTGCGCGATGAGGTGACCCGTCTGCGTGAACGTCTCGAAGGCCGCGAGCAACTCCAGGGGATCGTTGCCCAGAGCAAGCCCATGCGGCATATTTTACAAATCATTGAGCGTATCAATACACAGGATATCCCGGTACTCATTACAGGTGAAACCGGTGTCGGCAAAGAGGTCATTGCACAGGCCATCCACAATACCAGTGCGCGTGCAAAAGGCCCCTTTGTACCGATAAACTGCTGTACCCTACCCGAAGAGCTGCTGGACTCGGAGTTGTTCGGTCATGTTAAGGGGGCCTTCACCGGCGCGACATCAAATAAAGCCGGACTCTTCCGCGAAGCCAATGGAGGCACACTCTTTCTCGATGAAATCGGCGATATCGGCGCCAGACTCCAGGTCAAGTTGCTACGCGTCCTCCAGGAAGGCGAGGTCCGCCCCGTGGGTGGCGGCAGTTCAATCAAGGTGGATGTACGTGTCCTCGCCGCGACCAATAGTCACCTGGAGGCTGCCGTCGAAGAAGGACGATTCCGCAGTGACCTGCTGTTTCGGCTCAATGTCTTACCAATTACGATTCCACCGCTACGTGAACGACGAGAGGATATTGCCCCGCTGGTAGAGCATTTTCTCAAAACATTACGCAAGCGCTTGGATAATCCTGAGCTCAACATCACAGCCGATGCCCGGCGTAAACTCATGTTGTATGACTGGCCGGGAAATGTCCGCCAGCTGGAAAATATTCTCGAACGCAGCTTCGCCCTGTATCCAGGGCCAAGGCTCGATGCCGATGAAATTGCCATCAACATGCCACTCAACAAATCAATCGCCAGCACGGCTAACGGAAACGCCGCCGCGGCCAGTGAAGATAACCCAGACCTGTCACTGCAGGACATTGAGAATCGCCATATTCAGCGAGTCCTCGCCGCCTGTGAAAATAATCAGGTTGCGGCGGCCCGGGTGCTCGGTATTAGTCGCTCGACACTCAGGCGCAAGCTCGAACAAATGGAGCCCTGACCAGCTACCGCCGCAGGGATATGGCCTGATCTGCACCACCCTCTCTGTCTCATTTCACTACACCCTCTGTATCAGAATAAGACATCTATACCGCATGTCTTGACAGGCTTTCTCTAATAACCATCTGAATATTAAGCAAAATTCAATCCTGGCGTCAGTCTTGCAATATCGTGCGTAATTCGACAAATAATGAATAATTGTGGAGGAGCTGAATGGAGCTGTTTAAGAAGACTCTGGACCCTGTCATCGCACTGTCTATTATCGCGTTGCTGGATATTTTTATGTTTCTGGTCGTTGGTGCCTGGACTGTGGGCGGTGGTGAAACCATGATGACCGGCCTTATCGCCAAATTCTTCATGGGTGACCAGCTTCAACATATCCCCTTTTGGGATATCGTCTTCAAGCCGGATGCCACTTACTGGAAGATTTACATCAGCCTGGGTATGTTATTTGGCTCAATCGTAGGTGCCTTCCTGAGTAAAGAATTTTACTGGCGTATTCCGCGCCACCTCTCCGAGTGGGTCATGATCACTGTCGGTGGCCTGCTCATGGGAATCGGTATACGTCTGGCTTTCGTCTGCAATGTCAGTACCTTCTTCGGCCTCACGCCGGAGATGAATCTTGGCGGATATCTTTCCATCAGCGGTATTATTGCCGGTGCCTGGGTTGGTTCACTCATCTATAAAAAAGTTCTTGGGGGTTGATATGTCACCAATCGGTCAATGTCTCGCCGCATTCGTCTTCGGTTCAGTAGCCGGACTTCTCGTACAACGGTCACGATTTTGTAACACCGCCGCACTACGCGATGCCATGTTATTCAAAACCTATCGCAATACCAAAGCCCTGCTGGTTTGCATGATGATACTTACCATAGGTTTTACCGCCTTTATAACCGTTGGCGAAGGCCATACCATGCACTTCGATGTTGGCGTCAACCAAATGCTTGGCCTTTTTCTATTTGGCATTGGAATGGTACTGGCGGGCGCCTGTACCGTCTCCACCTGGGTCAAGGCTGGCGAGGGTAACGTCGGGGCCATCTGGGCGTTGTTGTTTACGTTTATAGGCATGTTCCTGTTCTCGCTGATCTGGTCATACAGTTACTGGCCACCGGCACCAGGCTCGATGGATCACCTGCCGCACCTCGAAGCCTTGCAGTTTGGTTATGCCAATGCCGCTACTCTGCAGGCCAAGACCGGGATACCCGCTATTTTCTTCGGTCTGTTTCAGTTTCTGGTGCTGTTTGGCATTTACCGCGCCATCCTGCGCAAGGAAGCCCGCATGGCCGAAGCCAATACTTAAACGTCGCATCTACCATAGCTGTTCAGGAAAGTGAACAATCAACAAATACATTTTATGAGATAAGAAGGAGAAAAAAATGGGCTTGTTTGGCCGTGATAAAGATAAAAAAATAACTACCGATCAATCTGCAGGAAACATAACCCTGAGCAATGGCGATACGCTGGCCATTAACCAGGTCATCGATTGCCTGGGGGACTCCTGCCCTCGTCCACAGCTGATGACAAAAAAAGCCATGGCACAGGCCGCCAGCGGTGATGTTATTGAGGTGAAGATCGATAATTCTACCTCGATGGAAGCCATCCCGCCCATGATGGGTGAATTGAATGGTACTCACCTAGAAACCATCAAAAAAGATCGATACTGGCAGGTCATCGTTCGTAAAAACTAAGAGGAGATATCATATGGGAAAGGGACAATGGCAAATGGCCATCTACTCGGCACTTATCGCGTTTATCGGTTTTGGTGGAATAATCTATGTCTTCGTGACCCAGCCCGCTTACCTGCATGCATCCCGTGATGGTGTACCTTATTTTTCACCACAAGTGGTCAATCCAATGGGTGGTGAGCCGCTTAACCTGAAAGATCTGATTCGCAACTACAAGGGGCAAGCCAAATGAGTCATCTTGATTTTGAGACGATCGTGCAATTCGTAATGTTCGTTGTGGCATTTTATGTCATGTATCTAAGCCTGACGAATGATACGTTATAAATATCAATCACGACTAATTATGCCCGCAAGCATTATCCTGGCGAGGAGATAAAATGAAAAAATTGAAAATTCTGATTTTCTGCGGCAGCAGTCTATTGTTGAGTTTAGTTGTAGCCATATTGCTCTATCCACATGCACAACTTTCACAAAAGACCCTTGCATTCAGTCAGACACCACAGGCTATGGAAGATATACCGGACATTGATCTTGGTAAAAATTTTGGTCCGGTCTCGGTGACCGATCTCGTTGGCTACTACATCGATAACCCACCGCAGCCCGTTGCAGTCGGTGCTGGCGTGCGACACGAAGAACAGTTCGGTGGCTGCTAGACTTGCCATGCAACGCCACATCAACATCGCCTGTTTTATGTTGTTGATTGCGACACCCTGTGTCGCCGTTACAGACGAACACGTGCCAACCCCACTACGCTACGTCAGCGCCGATCAGGCCACACCGTTGGCACAGGTCATTGACACCCGGGCATTGGCTAACTGCCAAAAACGAACCATCGCGGGTGCTCACTGCCTGCCCGCAAGTGACCTGGTCGGACCGGATGGGCAACTCCCCAGTTTCGTCGATATTTTCTGGGCGCTGGGCACCGCGGGGATATCTCCACATAGACCAGTGCTCATTGTCGGTAATCAATCACGCGCACGTGACTTTGTCGCCGGTTTACTCTATCTATGCGGGCAAAGCAGTGTCCAGATTCTCAAGACACCTGTCGAACTTGTGCTTCACCAAAAGCACTGGCCTGCGGCACAGGGACAAACCCGCGGTATTCTCAGACACACGGTCTATGACGCAAATATGCGTGATAAGTTGATCGTATTACCAACAGAGCTTATCCATTTACTGGCCACAGACAATTCTCTCATTACTATTGATGGGCGGAACGAATCAGCACAAAATGCCGACGAATATCGTACTGGACACATACCAGGTGCCATACGGTTAGTCTCGACACAGGCAAGGCCAATCAGTCGTTATCTGCCCCGGCCAGCGACCGACAAGCACGGCACGCGCCTCCCTCTGACTGCACCGGCAGGGCCAGCCCGTTTCGTCACCTACGCAAATAACGCGGTAGATTCAATCGCATATTTCACCCGGGTGCGTGCCAGCGAGCCCAACCCACAAGTTGATATCCGTGTATTGCCTGCTGGTTGGCAGGGCTGGATCAAGTATCAGAATTTCCCGATGACACCATCTGGTTCGTCACCACAACGTCAAGCTGGTCACACTTATCTACCACCCATTAACAACAGTATCTATCCTGTCGCGGCTATTTTGGTATCTGCAACGGCGATGCTAATTATCTTTATGAGTTTGAGAAAAAGAGGAGAAAAACAGTGGAGTTGATGTTTACCGTATCACAGCGCGATGCATTGCCTGTGTTATTACCGTTATTAAGGGCAAGTAAACGCCGTGGGGCACAATGGGGATGTTTCTTTACTGACTCAGGAGTAGAGGCACTCGATAGCAAGGAACTCGTCGACTTACTTACCTGTGCAACCCAGGCTGTCGCCTGTGAATTTTCGTGGGAACGCTATCGTAGCGGCGCACACTGTCCTATCAATTCAGGTAGTCAAACCAACAACAGTGCCATGACGGCCGATGCCAGGCATATCATCAGTCTGTAGGAGAAAGAATGTGAATGAAACAAAAAAAATGCTTGTGCTGGGTAGGCGAAATCATACGGAAGCCATGCGGGTAGCGGCCGGCTTGACCATTTTTGGTCACCAGGTGCGACTGATATTCATGACCTCGCCAATAGCGGAAACCGCAGAGAATGCCGCACAGGCGGAGTTGCTTGAGCTTGCCGATATTATGCCGGAAACCACCGTCGCGGACACGGAACTCAATCATATTCAACCTACCGAACTCGCCATGGCGATGCTCCACTCACAGGGCGTTATCAACTTATAAAAAGGAGGCACACTTGAACATCGCAATATTACAAACAGATTTGTTCCCGGATATCGATACGATGGAAGAGGCGATCACCCACCTCGAAACAATTCATAGCGTCTATCGCTACGCGCTCAACCAGCCGGACAGAACTGACGCGCAATGGGATCAACTGCTGGATGAGATTATTGCCTCAGACAGGGTATTAACAATATAACCAAGTCTTTCCATCAGCTCTGAGGTCACAGATAAATCGACACAGAGCCGCCGGGGAGTAATATAAACAAAAAAGAGGAGTCTACAAATGAAAAAACGCATCTACACGTCCGGCATACTGGCTGGCCTGATGTTAGCAGGGGCCGGAACAGCTCTCGCAGCAACATCAGCACCGCCACTGGTCGATGCCAGTTGGGTAAAGTCCAATTCCTGTAAACCCGGTGTTGTGGTACTCGATATACGCAACAAACTCGATGGCCATAGTCGAACCGACTATCTACGTGGTCATATTCCCTGTGCGGTTTATAGCGATTATCTCAAAGATGGCTGGCGCAGTAAGGTTAACAATGTCGTCGGACAGTTATCACCGGTGCCCAAACTGGAAAAACTTATTGGCAAACTGGGCATTAACGATAAGACACATGTCGTAATCTACTCTGCTGGCAAGAATGCCCTGGATATGGGGAGCGATACACGTGTCTTCTGGACCTTTAATGTTCTTGGTCATGACAATGTCTCAATACTCAACGGAGGATTTGCCGCCTACACCAAGGATAAAAAGAATCCAGTCGAGCACGGTAATAACACCCCCAAACCCGCCAAGTTTGTCGCGCATTTACGTCAGGATATGCTGGTCTCGAAAGCCGATGTCCTCAAGGCGATGAAAAATAAGGAAGTACTGGTCGACAATCGTCCGCACGATCAGTATGTCGGTGTCAATCGTCACCCGAAGGCGGTACGCAATGGTACGATTCCAGGCGCCATTAATTTGCCAGAGAGCTGGTTAACAGCCAACAATGGCGGGACTTTCCGTTCAGTTGACCAAATTAAAAAGCTCTATGCCGCCGCGCACGTCCCTACTGCCGGCAAGCAGATTAACTTTTGTAATACAGGTCACTGGGCCTCGCTAGGCTGGTTTGTCAGTTCCAAGTTGCTCGGCGACAAACAGGCAAAAGTCTATGATGGCTCGATGGTCGAATGGACCGCTGACAAGTCCATGCCAATGGAAGATAAGATCAAGATGTAATAAAGACCATTGCCGTCACTTAGAGTCATAGGTGTCTATACATTAACCGCGGCGGTACTCTCCGTCGCGGTTATTTTATCTTGCCAGGCCAATGAACAGACACGACGTTTCCCTTTTGAACTGGAAATTCTGGCTGCCAATGCACATGCATTACTTTCACCCACACTAGCCAGGCAACATAAACAAGCTCTGAAAACTCGTATCGCCAGTTCGTTAGGTACACTGCGTATACTGGCACGGGAATATATCCAGGCAAAACACCTATCCAAGACAGATCTACTTAATCGAATTGATGCATTGCAAGACGTTTTCAAAAGTAAAAAGTGGCAATACTTTGCGACAACCAGCAGAAAGCTTGCCAATCAATACCCTGCTGTACTCAACGGTCTACTGCCCGCTGATGCTAAACCGAAGGATATTTCTTCAGGACGCCGTATCTATCAGCATCTCTGTATCGGCTGCCATGAAAATACGGATATGAGTCAGGCCAGTCCGGCACTCAATTTGTTTGATATAGCAAAAACACAACCCCAACCTGAATTCATTGCCCGGCTGGTTTGTGGTGTCCACGGTACGCCGGCGGTCGCCTTACATAACCCTTTTAGCGATGCTGAAATCGCCGGACTGACGGCATATCTGCTGAAGGGAAAACAGCCGCACTAAACCATTTTAGATAACGGGCTCTATCTTATAGCTGCAAAGGAAAATTTTGACCTATCGGTCATTATCGTTACAGATTAAGCTCTAATCCTCTTTGGCGGGCAGCATACGCTCTACACTACGAAAACCCTGTGGCAACTTATGCCCGCGCTGCGCGCGTTCACCTTCGTAGTGAGCCATATCTTCCGGCTTGAGGACTTTATGACGTCTACCGGAATAGATCATCAGACTATCGTCTTCGTTAATCACGGTAATGGCACTGACCAGCTCGTCACCGGATTTGAGCTTGGCGGAGGGAATGTTAATGATCTTAATGCCTTTGCCCTTTGGCATCTGTGGCAGTTCGCTGATGTGGTGAAAGAGTAAATGACCCTCACTGGAGACTACGGCAACCCAGTCATGTTCCATATCAGTTACGGGTACAGGCGGCAGGACATTGGCACCGGCAGGCACCTTTAACAGCGTCTTGCCTTTTTTATTGCGCGTAATACAGTCTTCCAGTTTGACAATAAAGCCATAACCATGCGTGGTCGCCAGTAAATAGAGCTGTTCGGTATCACCGGTCATGACGCCACAAAAGTGCGCGCCGGCTGGCGGTGTCAGACGACCGGTTAACGGCTCACCCTGGCCGCGGGCCGACGGTAACGTGTGTGTTGGCAGCGCATAGGTACGGCCCGTGGAATCAATGAACACTGACAGTTGATTGGTTTTTCCCGGCTTACTATCGAGCAGGCCGTCACCGGCTTTATAACTGAGCGCTTCGGGATCCACTTCGTGCCCCTTACCCGCACGGATCCAGCCTTTGTTCGACAACACAACGGTGACCGGTTCGGAACTAATCAGAGCCGTTTCGTCCATGGCCTGAGCGGCCTCACGGGCGACAATAGGTGAACGACGTTTGTCACCATGCTTGACGGCAATCTCTTCCAGCTCGGTACGTATCAAAGTCTTCATACGTTGCGCCGAACCCAGGGTCTTTTCCAGGTCTTCTTTCTCGGCCTTGAGGTCTTTTTTCTCCGCCTTGATGGTCATTTCTTCCAGCTTGGCCAGGTGGCGTAATTTCAATTCGAGGATCGCCTCGGCCTGAATATCGGAAAGCTTGAAGCTTTGCATCAAAATCGGCTTGGGCTTGTCGTTCTCACGAATAATCTTGATGACTTCATCCAGATTCAAATACGCCGTTAACAGACCATCAAGAATATGCAGTCGCGCCAGCACTTTATCCAGGCGAAACTGCAGACGACGACGCACCGTCTCGGTTCTGAAGCGTAACCATTCGGAGAGAATCTCCTGTAGATTTTTTACCCCGGGGCGGCCATTCAGACCAATCATATTCATATTGACGCGATAGGTGCGCTCAAGGTCGGTGGTAGCAAACAGGTGCGTCATTAATTCATCGACATCGACCTTGGTTGATTTGGGAATAATGACCAGACGTGTCGGGTTTTCATGATCGGATTCGTCGCGCAGGTCAGCCAGCATAGGCAATTTTTTCGCCAGCATCTGGTTGGCTATCTGCTCCAGCAGTTTGGCAGGTGAGGTCTGGTGCGGCAAGGCCGTAATGATAATATCACCGTCTTCTGTTTCATACTTGGCGCGCATGCGAATGCTGCCATTACCGGTTTTATAAATTTTGCGAATGTCTGCCAGCGGTGTAATGATCTCGGCATCCGTTGGATAATCCGGTCCTTTCACAAACTTGCACAGTTCACTCACCGTCGCATCAGGCTTATTCAGTAGATGTATACAGGCATGCAGAACTTCGCGCATATTGTGTGGCGGAATATCCGTCGTCATCCCCACCGCAATACCCGTGGTGCCATTGAGCAGGACATGCGGGACCCGTGCGGGCAAGACCTTGGGCTCTTCCAGTGAACCATCAAAGTTCGGTAGCCAGTCAGCCGTACCCTGCCCCAGTTCGGATAACAGCAGGTTGGCATTTTCTGACAGGCGCGATTCGGTATAACGCATGGCGGCAAAGGACTTGGGGTCATCCGGTGAACCCCAATTACCCTGACCTTCAAGCAGAGGATAGCGATACGAGAATGGCTGCGCCATCAGCACCATGGCTTCATAACAGGCGGAATCACCGTGCGGATGAAACTTACCTAACACGTCACCGACAGTACGCGCTGATTTCTTGAACTTGGTGCCGGCACGCAGACCCAGTTCCGACATCGCATAGACAATGCGTCGCTGAACCGGTTTGAGGCCATCACCGATATGCGGCAGGGCACGATCCAGAATGACGTACATGGAATAATCCAGGTACGATTTTTCCGCAAAGGTCTTCAGCGGCAACTGCTCGACGCCCTGATAACTATCCTGCATGGCATCATCTACCACCCTGGTTGTTGCCCGGGCTTTCGCTTTTGCGGACGTTTTACGCACCGACTTTTTTGCTGTCTTCTTTTTCTGTGCCATGTAACTTTAATCGTTCCGCTTGGTCAGTATGCTCGTATGTTTCATTATCTCAAACATCAGCAAGGTCGCCTTTTTCTTCCAGCCATTTTTTCCGATCCCCTGCGCGCTTCTTGGCCAGCAACATATCCATCAGTTGTGGCGTGCCATCACCACTCTCGATGGTCAATCGTGCGAGACGTCGAGTATCAGGGTCCATGGTAGTTTCACGCAATTGCAGCGGGTTCATCTCCCCCAGACCTTTAAAGCGTGTGGTTTGTATCTTACCTTTTAGGTTCTCGGCGCTAATGCGATCCAGAATGCCCTGCTGCTCGGCGGCATCGGTGGCATAAAATACATGCTTGCCGACATCGATTCGATACAGGGGCGGCATCGCCACATAAATATTCCCCGCCGCCATCAAGGCGTGATAGTGCCGACTAAACAACGCCGTTAACAGCGTGGCGATATGCGCGCCATCGGAATCCGCATCGGCCAGAATAATGATCTTGCCATAACGCAGGCCCGAGATATCGCTGGAACCGGGGTCAACACCAATCGCAACAGAGATATCGTGTACTTCCTGTGAGCCCAGGACCTCGGCAGAGTCGACTTCCCAGGTATTTAAAATCTTCCCACGCAGCGGCATGATGGCCTGAAACTCACGGTTACGCGCCTGCTTGGCCGAGCCACCGGCCGAGTCGCCCTCCACCAGGAACAACTCTGTCGCGGTGTTATCCTGTGAGGAACAGTCCGCCAGTTTCCCCGGTAGGGCCGGGCCCTGGGTAATTTTTTTACGAATGACCTTTTTACCGGCCTTGAGACGCGCCTGGGCACTATTAATCGCCAGCTCGGCAATTTGCTCTCCAATGGCCACATGCTGGTTGAGCCACAGGGCAAAGGCGTCTTTCACCACACCGGAGACAAAGGCCGTACACTCACGTGATGAGAGTCGCTCCTTGGTCTGACCGGAGAATTGCGGGTCGGCCAGTTTGACGGAGAGAATATAACTCACCCGGTCCCAGACATCCTCGGGTGAAATTTTCACTCCACGCGGTACCAGATTACGGAACTCACAGAACTCTCGTATGGCCTCGGTCAGTCCCGTACGCAAACCATTGACGTGTGTACCACCCTGCGCCGTCGGGATCAGGTTGACATAACTTTCACTAATATTGCCCGGTCCTTCCGTCACCCAGACAATGGCCCAGTCCACGGCCTCTTCGTTACCGGCAAGACTGCCCATAAACGGCTCATCGGGGAGCAAGGTCTCTTCACTCAGGGCATCCAGCAGATAGGCCTTCAGACCATCCGCATACAACCACGCCTCATCCTCGCCGCTGTGTTCATCATGGAAGGTCACTTTCAGACCAGGACAGAGTACTGCCTTGGCGCGTAGTACATGCTTCAGTCGGCTGACGGAAAATTTGGGGGAGTCAAAAAATTTTGCGTCCGGCCAGAAACGGATGGTCGTGCCCGTAACACGCTTGGCGACACTGCCGGTGACCTTTAAGGGTGTTTTCCGATCACCATTGGCAAAGGACATGTGATATTCGTTACTATCACGCCGTATCCATATTTCCAGTTTTTTAGACAGGGCATTGACCACGGAGACGCCGACACCGTGCAGACCGCCGGAAAATTGATAATTCTTATTCGAGAACTTACCACCGGCATGCAGGCGGGTCAGAATGACCTCCACGCCTGGAATCTTCTCGCCGGGGTGCTTATCCACCGGCATACCACGACCATCATCGGCGACCTGAAGTGAGCCGTCTTTGAATAATGTGACATTAATCTCGTTGGCGTGTCCTGCAACGGCCTCGTCAACACTATTGTCAATGACTTCCTGGGCAAGGTGATTGGGCCGCTCTGTCTGGGTATACATGCCAGGGCGTTTGCGCACCGGCTCCAGACCAGTCAGAACTTCAATGGATTCAGCGTTATAACTATTCTTGCTCATGCATCAGGGATATCGTTAGGTTTTCGGCATTATATCGACTCACCGACAGGAATAAACCCTGTTCATCACTCAATCGTCATGTATTTTAATATGGATGTTGAATTTTCTGAAAATAGGTGAATCCCCACAGAGTCTAGAGTCTCTGTGGGGATAGAGACTTATATTTTGAACTGACCGACCATGCTATTAAGATTATCTGCCAAATGCGCCAGCTCAACACTGGCCTTCGCCAGTTGAACCGTACCCTCCTTGGTCTCCTCGGCCACACCGGTAATGGTAATGACATTGGCATTTATCGATTCCACCACGGTATCCTGCTCCCGCGCAGCCTGGGCAATTTGTACCGTCAGTGAGGCAATATTGGCAACGGCAGCAGAGATCAATTCGAGTGAAGCACCGGCCTTAGCCGCCTGATCAACACTTTCCGAGGCCTTTTGACTCCCCAACTCCATAACACCAACGGCGTTGCGCGCCCCCGTCTGCAGTTGGGCGATCATTTTTTCAATTTCCTGCGTCGATTGCTGTGTCCGACTGGCCAGGTTACGCACCTCATCCGCGACCACAGCAAAACCCCGGCCCTGTTCTCCGGCGCGGGCCGCTTCAATCGCGGCATTCAATGCCAACAGGTTGGTCTGTTCGGCAATGCCACGAATCACTTCCACCACGGTGCCGATACCTTCACTATCTTTTTCCAGCTGACTGATGACGTTTGAGGCATTTTCAACTTCAGTGGCCAGACTGTTGATCGCCGCTATCGTCTGGCTCACCACCTGTTTACCTGCCTCGGCCTGTGTATCCGCTTCACGTGTACCCTCGGCGGCATACTCCGCATTGCGCGTCACTTCCTGAGCGGATGCCTCCATTTCCTGCATGGCCGTGGCGACCTGATCAGTTTCACTCTTCTGCCGTAGCACACCATCATTGGTTTCATCCGTGACCATGGACATTTCTTCGGCAGCGGCGGCTAATTGAGAAATCGCACCCGAGACCTGGGCAACAGTTCCCTGAATTTTTTCGATAAACTTGTTAAACCCTGTCGCCAGTTGCGCAATTTCATCTTGACCATGAACCTCCAGACGTCGCGTCAAGTCGCCTTCACCCTCGGCAATATCGTCCAGTACCTCGACCGTAGCCTTGAGTGGTTCAACGATCAAATAGACCAGGAACCAGCCACCACCGACACTTACCAGAAAACCCAGTACCACTATCCACCAGACCACTTTTTCAGTGCCACTGATATCGTGTTTGAGTACTTCTGCTGACGTGCTTGCCAGTTTTTCCTGATGTGCCACCAGCCAGTCGACATCGTTCTGAATATTCTGTACCAGCGGCCCGATTTCACTGCGAATCAGATATGAATCGGTACGCCATTTCTCGCTGCTGTGTACCTTGATGAGTTCATCCATCAGGCTAAAATATTTTTTCTGCGCTTCCTTTATTCCCGCTATGGCATCTTCCTCTTCAAAATTGAGGCCTTTGTCTGCCCCCAGCTTGTCAACATCTTCTATAAAGCCATCGCGGTAGGTCTTAAGATTGTCGATAAAGGATTGTGTTCGAAAGGCGATATAGCCACGATTATTGTTGAGTACATTCATCCAGAGGTTGCGTAGATTGGAAATTTTGGAAAATAACTGTTTTCGCTGCGGCGTCGCCGGCTCCGTCTCCTCGGCACTTATCATCTGGGTCAATAGCTGCTGAATCTGCGCTGCGATGGGGCCCATCCGGGTGGCGGAGAAACCAACGCCGGGCATATTGAGGTTATCATCCACGGCCAGCTTGAGCATTTCATCCCGATACCCCGTATACCTGGTAACACTCGCCGCGATCTGTTTTACCCGACTTACTGCTTCGTCATCAGACTGAATGCCAGGCATTGCAGATAATTCTTTAAGTACCTTAGCCAAATTTTTCAGGGAATTTTCATAATCGGACTTATCACTTTCGGTCTTGCTGAGTAGATAAAAACCCAGTGCGGCATTAGAACGATCCAGGGCTTCAGCCAGTTCCATGGATTTCACTACCGTCGGCTGACTGACGTCGACCATGTGGCTAATCTGTTTGTCTGCGCTGCCCAGGCTCCGCAAGGCGGTTACCGAAACAACTACCAATAAGACCGCCATAACACCCAGCCCCGTCCAGAGCTTGGTGCTAATCTTGAAGCGGGCATAAAAATCGAGTATGAAAGTTTTATTCATTTGATCTACCACGGGTTGAAAAACAGGTGACGAAAAATGCGACCGATACTTTAATATCGGTCATTTTTGTCGTTTCTTTAAGGCGTGATTTTAGGCGTACAACGGTAGAATATTAGATATGATTAATATTTAAAACTTATTTTAAACAAGGTCAATACCCAGGCGTTGCGCAACCTCTTCGTAGGCCTCGACGACACCACCCAGCCCCTGCCGGAAGCGGTCTTTATCGAGTTTTTTACGACTTTGTGCATCCCACAGGCGACAGCCATCGGGACTGAATTCATCACCCAGGGTGACCTCACCATGAAAACGACCGAACTCCAGTTTATAGTCCACCAGTAACATGCCGGCCTCGGCAAATAGCGCCTTGAGAATATCATTCACTTTAAAAGTCAGTGCCTTCATGGTGGCGACTTCTTCATCACTGGCCCAACCGAAAGCACGTATGTGGTAATCATTGATCATCGGGTCGTGCAGGGTATCGTTCTTGAGAAAAAATTCAAAGGTAGGCGGGTTCAGTTCCAGGCCCTCTTCTACACCCAGGCGTCGGCAAATACTACCGGCGCTGATATTACGCACCACGCACTCCACCGGTATCATGTCCATACGCTTGACCAGCACTTCATCATCAGACAGCAGGTCGATAAAATGCGTAGGTATACCGGCGGTCGCCAGTTTTTGCATAATGAAGGCATTGAACTTGTTATTGACCATGCCTTTACGATCCAGTTGTTCTTTCTTTTCACCGTCGAAGGCCGAAGTATCATTGCGAAAATGGATCACGAGGCGATCATCATCATCGGTCGCGTAAACGGATTTAGCCTTACCTGTAACCAATAGTGCTTTTTTCTGCATAAGTGTTCTCTATATCTTTATTTACACGGTTATCCAATCAAAGCCGTTGTCCTGCTCTGCAACGAGAATATCATCATCGTCACAATTCAGGGCCTCGCTTAAGATACGTGTCGCCAGGGCAGTATCATTATTCTTTTCACTAATGTGCATAGCGATGACCCGTTGCAAACGACTCTTGTCCATTTTATCCAGCACGTCGGCTGCCTGTACGTTACTCAGGTGGCCAAAATCACCGCCGACCCGGCGTTTGAGTGCAGGTGGATAAGGTCCCTCCGCCAGCATTTCAACGTCATGGTTGCACTCCAGCATCAGAGCGTGACAGGCATCCAGTTGCTCAATGATGTGACGCGTAATCGAACCCGTATCCGTTAACAGACCTACTTTAGCCTTACCGTCAGAAAAGACAAACTGACATGGTTCTTTGGCGTCATGTGGTACCGGAAAAGGTTCAATGCTTAATTCCTCCAGTGCCTGTGAAGTGTGTACATTGAGAATTTTGCGCCTTGGCAGATCACCCAGGCCGTCAAACTGTAACGTCCCGCTACTGGCCCACACGGGTAGTCCATACTTTCTCGCCAGGGCACCCACACCACGGATATGGTCGGCGTGTTCGTGGGTCACCAGCACTGCCTGCAAATCCGACGGTGACAGGCCAAACCGTTTTAACCGTCGTTCGACTTCCTTTACCGAGAAACCACAATCGACCAGCACACGGGTTGAACCCGCCTCAATCAGTGTCGCGTTACCACGACTTCCGCTCCCGAGTGAAGCAAAACGCAAGTGGACTCCTTTCTAAATCAGGTGTGATTTAATCTGCTCAAGAAGACGACTGGCATCTTTGCCGCTGAGTGGCTGCCCCTGTTGATCAACGATCGTCACGTCTGTCTCATCCTGCACGGCAACCAGGTGCAAGGTATAGGGGGTTGGGCTTATCTTTTCCTTGGCCGAGAATATTTCAGCCAGAAGTCCCTTTTCATCCTTTAGCAGACGCTCCGGAAAGCGCACGAAATAAACGCCTTTGGAACGATCTCGGTCATCGACCTGGATACCCAGGCGATCCAGTGCCAGGCCGACACGACGCCAGCCTCTGGCAAAGCCTTCATTGATCTTAAGATGGGTCGTGCCATTCGCTTCAACGAGTGAGGCAAGCTCAGGTGCCTTCTTTTCTGCGGCAGCCTGTTTCTGAATGTCCATTTTGCCACTACCGAGGTAGATGGCGAAACGCGCCAGCATTTCTGATTCCAGCTCCGGATCAGGCTGTCGGGGTTCCCAGCCTTTGGTTGCGGCCAGGCCTTGTTCATCTTCCTCACCATAGACTTCTTTGATGCCGCGGAGGGTAATAAACACCAGGGTATCCTGGTTATCGGCGGAACGTTCCAGACGGATTCGATAGCTATCCCGCAAGCCTGCATCGTAAAGTTTATTAAATAGTTTCGAGAACCAGTTGGTCGGCAGGTTGACGCGATTCTCCAGCCAGTCCGTCTCCATAACGCCCTGGGCCTGATCTTCTTTCACGATTTTAAAACCAAGGTTACGGAAAAATAACTGTGCCTGATTCCAGACGTCATCTATCGGTATTGCGACTTCGAGCCAACGCAGACTGCCTTCGCGGATCAGGTGCGCTTTACCAAATTGCAGTGGCGCGATCTTGCTACCGCTAATCGCGGGATTGCCCTGCTGTGATGCCAGTTGCGGTAACTCCAGGCCTGTCTGAATTTCAGGTTGTGTTAAATCTGGAGGAACCGCCAGAGGTCGCTCCGCCGAAGTTTTTTCATAGACGCCTTTATATTCAGAGGTCGTGGAACAAGCCGTCAAGAATAGAAACGTGACCAGCATGACAATGGAAATATTTGCAAACTTCTTCGTCATCAATTTAACCAGAATTAGTTGAGTATCAGTTACAACACGCCGGCTTTTTTCAGTGCCAGGCGAACGGTGTCATGGTATTCCTCGGAGAGAGGTGTCAGGGGTAATCGAATACCTGCCGGGATCAATCCCATCGCGTAGCAGGCCCACTTCACCGGAATAGGGTTCGCCTCGACAAAGAGATCACGATGTAAGGCTGTCAGCGTTGCATTTATCTCATTGGCACGCACGGCATCCCCGGACTGCGCGGCGACACACATCTCGTGCATCGCTCGAGGAGCGACGTTGGCGGTCACTGAGATCACGCCGTGACCACCAAGCAGAAGAAATTCGGTTGAAGTAGCGTCATCGCCACTATAGATTTCAAAGCCCGGCGCTGCCTGAGCAAGGATCTCGCGGGCACGCTGTAAATCACCAGTAGCCTCTTTCACGCCGATGATATTTTTTATTTTCGACAGACGAACCACTGTGCTGGTCTGCATATCCACCGCCGTGCGGCCAGGCACATTATAGAGGATCTGCGGGATATCCACGGCCTCAGCGATGGCCTTGTGATGAAGGTAGAGTCCTTCCTGGGTAGGCTTGTTATAATAAGGTGTCACCAGGAGACAGGCATCGGCACCTGCGTCACGGGCACATTGGGTCAGGTCAATGGCTTCCTGCGTGGAATTGGAGCCGGTACCGGCAATCACCGGGATACGACCATTGACCATTTCCACAACCTGACGAATGGTCTGGCAATGTTCCTGTTCATTCAGCGTCGCGGATTCACCCGTCGTACCCACCGCCACAATGGCATCAGTACCCGCCTGAATATGAAATTCTATCAGCTCAGACAATGACTTAACATCGACCTGACCCGAGGCATCCATTGGCGTCACCAGCGCGACCATACTGCCCTGAAACATACCGCTCCACCTATACCCAATTAAAATTAGAAGCGACATGTTACTGATGCCGCCTCGAACTGACAAGAACTTGCGTAACTGCTTTTACTATACAACAAGACAAAATGTGGTATTTTTCAACTCCGACATCCCATCTCCGTTATCTGACAACAAATAGAAGGAAAGTATTCGTGTCTGAAGTAGAAGAAACCAAAACAACACGCGAGATCCGTATTAATCCTATTATTCCCAGTGAATCCGTCCTGGTCGCGACGGCCCGTAGTATGCGTCCACGCAAGGAAGAAGCCCCGGCACCGCGCGATACCCGCCTGCATGTCGACACCTGCCCGTTTTGCCGCGGTAATGAGCATAAGACCCCACCTGAAATAGGCCGCTCACCTCAGGAAGGCGACTGGCAGGTACGCATCGTGGAGAATCTCTTCCCGGTCCTGGGTAATGAACGTACCCAACCAAATCTGAATTTTGGTCTGCAACAGGCGATCGATGGCTATGGACGTCATGAGGTCATAGTTGATCATGCCCAGCATGGCATTGCTATCCATGAAATGGAGGTGAGCCACCTGCACCGACTCTTTCGGACCTATCGTGAGCGCATGCGCCAGATCTACGAAATGGATAGCCGGCTCAAATTCGTGTTGGCCTTTAAAAACTTTGGTCCCGCCGCCGGCGCCAGCATGGCTCACACCCACAGTCAGATTATTGCCCTGCCTATTGTACCGCAGAATGTCCACGACGAGGTTGAAAATAGCAAAAAATATTATCAAAAACACCACCACTGTATATTTTGTACGCTTATTGATGAGGCGTTAACGTTTGAGACCACAATTTACGAAAGAGACTCCGGAAAAGTCGCCAGACGCATCAGTGTTGGCCAATATGTTATAGAACGTGGGAAAAAGTTCATTGCAATCAAGCCATTTGCAAGCCGCTACGAATGGGAAGTCCATATTTTGCCCTTACAACATGAAGCAGACTATCTGCATCAAAATGATGAAGACCTGGAAGACCTGGCCAATGTCATGCAGCGGACTATGAAGCGACTCGATGCCGTCATCGGAGGTGCACAGTACAACTACTTCTTGCATTCACTACCCCATGCCGACGAATTTACCAGCTGCCAGCAAAGCTACCACTGGCATTTGGAGATCTGCCCTCGCACCAGCATCCCCACCGGTTTTGAGCTGGGTTCTGGCCTGTTCGTCAACACGATTAGTCCAGAAGAGGCGGCGGAACAACTACGCGCCGTGCAGCTGTGATTAACGCGCAGACAGTACCTGTCTTATCCAGGCCCGCCGATGTTACACTGGTGGTCAGCTTACCATCCTGGAAAAACGTGATATCCTAATGAGTAGTTATCTCATCATCTCCGCCCTGGGTAATGATCGTCCCGGTCTGATTACTAAATTGACGGATACGATTACGCAAAGCGGTTGCAATATCGAAGACAGTCGCATGAGTATTCTAGCCGGTGCCTTTGCCCTGATCATGCAGGTCTCGGGCAAGTGGAGCAATCTGGCGAAACTGGAATCGAGTCTGGAGACCCTGGGCCAGCGTACCGAGCTGACCATCACCACCCGGCGCACGGAGGGACGCTCACTGTCGGCCAGCGAAATTCCCTATCTCGTCGAAGTCATCACCATGGATCAACCAGGGATTGTGCACCAGGTAACTGATTTTTTTTCCAGTCGTGGTATTAATATCCATGATATGCAAAGCAGTTGTCATCCTGCGGCGCACACCGGCACTCCCATGTTTACCCTGGCCATGACCATCGAGGTCCCCGGCAAGACCCACATCACCGGCCTGCGTGAACAGTTTATGGAGTTTGCCGACAGCATGAACCTCGATGCGATTATCGAACCCCTGAAAAACTAAACAACGAAGAACCTAACGATGAGTATTGCAATAGTTGGAAAGAAAGTACCCGCCTTTAAGCTCCCCGCCACAGGCGAACAGGAAATTTCTCTGAATAGTCTAAAAGGCAGCCATATCGTCATCTATTTTTATCCCAGGGACAGCACGCCGGGTTGCACACGTGAAGGCCAGGATTTTCGTGATAACCATCAAAAGTTTCGCCGTCAAAACTGTGTCGTCCTCGGTGTCTCTCGTGACAGCCTCAAGTCGCACGAAAACTTCAAAGCCAGGCAGGAATTCCCGTTTGACCTCCTGTCCGATGCCGACGAAACGCTATGCAATATTTTTGATGTCATCAAGATGAAAAATATGTATGGCAAAAAAGTACGCGGTATTGAACGTAGTACCTTTCTCATAAATGACAAAGGCGTTCTTAAACAGGAATGGCGCAAGGTCAAGGTAGACGGTCACGTCGATGAAGTCCTGGATGCAGTTCGTCAACTCAATAAAAAGTAATCAATGACTACACAAGCTGAAGCAGTATCTTCTAAAGAAAAACGTCTTTTTGTTATCGATTCCAACGTCCTGATGCATGATCCCACGGCGCTGTTCCGATTTCAGGAACACGACCTGTACCTGCCGATGATGGTACTGGAAGAACTCGATAACAACAAAAAGGGCCGTGAGGAAGTCTCACGCAATGCTCGCCAAACCAGCCGCTTCGTTGATGAAATCATGTCGACCGCCAATGCGGAGCAAATTGAAGCCGGTCTGCCAATACAGCTGACACATGCCTCGAATGGCATGAGTCATTACACTACTGGCTGTCTCTTTATCCAGACACGCTCCGCCCCCGGCGAGCTACCCGATTTTTTACCCGGCAACCTGCCCGACAATAATATTCTCGGCACCACGCTGGCCGTACAAAAGCAATTCCCACAACGCAAAGTCACGCTGGTCTCCAAAGACATCAATATGCGTATCAAGGCAGCCGTTATCGGTATCCATGCCGAGGACTATCACAACGACCAGGTACTGGAAGATGCGCAGTTACTCTATACCGGCCACACCGAGATTGCCGCAAACTTCTGGGAACAACACAGCAAGGACATGGATTCGTGGCAGGAAGACGGCCATACTTTTTATAAACTCAAGGGGCCGGAGGTTGAGAACTGGGCCGCCAATGAATTTCTCTATAGCAGTAGCGATGATGGCTTTGAGGCCGTTGTGCGCCGTCGTGATGGTGATGCCGCGATTATCGAGACCACCCAAAATTTCGCCACCTCCTCCCGGAGTGTCTGGGGCATCAAGGCACGTAACCGCGAACAGAACTTTGCCCTGAATCTATTAATGGACCCCAACGTCGATTTCGTCAGCCTGCTCGGTATGGCCGGCACCGGCAAAACCCTGCTCACCCTGGCCGCCGGTCTCGAACAGACCCTGGACAAAAATCTTTATCGTGAAATTATCATGACCCGCGTCACCATCCCGGTCGGTGAAGACATTGGCTTTCTACCCGGTACCGAAGAAGAAAAAATGACGCCGTGGATGGGCGCCTTGATGGATAATCTAGAGGTCCTCACCAATACGGAAGAAAACGGTGACTGGGCTCGTGCCGCTACCAACGACGTGCTGACGCAGCGCATCAAGATACGCTCGGTCAACTTCATGCGTGGCCGTACTTTTTTAAATCGTTACATCATTATCGATGAAGCACAGAACCTGACATCCAAACAGCTCAAGACGCTGGTCACCCGCGCCGGTCCCGGCACCAAGGTGGTCTGCCTGGGTAACATCGCGCAGATTGATACCCCCTACCTGACCGAGACCACTTCCGGTCTGACCTATGTCGTGGATCGTTTCAAGGGCTGGGAACACAGCGGTCACGTCACCCTCATGCGTGGTGAGCGTTCACGCCTGGCGGATTATGCGGCGGAGTTATTGTAAATTGGGGCAACCAACTTGAACACCGACCGATACAAACAAGGTTTGGAGAAGCTCAGGGAAATTGATGGCCATGCCGGTGAGAAGGTTATCGAGGCACTGAAAGATATCGCCCCCGATCTGGCGCGTTATACCATTGAATTCCCTTTCGGGGATGTTTATTCACGTGGCGTGCTGACGTTAAAAGAGCGTGAAATAGCTACCGTCGCGGCCCTGGCTGCACTCGGCAATGCACAACCACAACTCAAAGTGCATATCCATGGCGCACTCAATGTCGGCTGCACACGCCAGGAAATTGTCGAAATCATGATTCAGATGGCCGTGTATGCCGGTTTTCCTGCCGCCCTCAATGGTACCTTTGCGGCAAAGGAAGTCTTTGCCGAGCGTGATGCTGATGGCCAGGAAAATTAGGCCTTTGCAAACCTCAAACAAAAATTATCCGCGATACTTTCGTAGTAGCGATCCTCAATAACACGCTATTTCAAATATGAACGCAATATTCGAATGACCTGCTTAAGGTCCTCTTCGCGTTGCTGCGTGTCGCTTATCTCCGATCCAAGATGTTCTCGCATATGGCCTTCGAGGACTTCGACCATCAGGCCATTAATCGCACCACGGATGGCGGCAATTTGCTGCAAAACGGCGCCGCACTCTACCGCCTGATCCACGGCACGTTCCAGCGCCGCACTTTGCCCCTTGATGCGGCGAATCCGTGCCAGCAACGCCTTCTTATTTTTAGCAATATGCGCCAAGGTTTCTTCCTGTAGACATCAGATAATATACTGGGGTATAGTATAATCTGCTGTTATCAAAAGCAATACCAATACCTGAGGAAACACAATGCACCCCCACGATCTCTCTGCATGGACACACGATCACATTTTCGATACCGGCAACCAGGCCGCCGAACGCGGTACTCGCCTGGTCATGTGGATCACGGCGGTGATGATGGTCGTCGAGATTTTTTCAGGCTGGTGGTATAACTCAATGGCCCTGCTCGCTGATGGCTGGCATATGAGCTCACATGCAGTCGCGATTGGTTTGAGTGCCTTTGCCTACGCCGCCGCCCGTCGCTATGCCCATGACCCGCGCTTTGCCTTTGGTACCTGGAAAATCGAAATCCTGGGGGGATTTGCCAGTGCCATTTTCCTCCTCGGCGTGGCGGCGCTGATGGTTTTTGGTTCTGTTGAACGCATTTTTTTACCACAGCCCATCCACTATCAGGAGGCGATCATCATTGCCGCCATCGGCCTGATCGTTAATATCGTTTGCGCGCTCATCCTTGGACAGGCCCATGAACATCATGCTCATGATCACCACCATCACCAGCATCATGCCGGCCATGATCATGCACACGACCTGAATCTAAAATCAGCCTATATTCATGTCATCGCCGATGCGGCGACATCTGTTTTAGCCATTATCGCGCTAATCGGCGGTTGGCTATACGGTTGGTCATGGCTCGACCCCATGATGGGAATTGTCGGAGCGATCCTCGTTGGACTCTGGGCCAAGCGTCTTATCATTGATACCAGTAAGATTTTACTTGACCGGGAAATGGACCACCCCGTCGTTAACGAGATTCGCGATGTTGTTGAGACTGGCCCTAATGACACACACATTACCGACCTCCATGTCTGGCGTGTTGGCAAGGCGGCCTATTCCTGCGCCCTTAGTGTCGTGACTCATGATGAGCAACTCACCCCGGCAAAAATTAGACAGCGACTCTCCATACATGATGAGATAGTGCATACCACGATTGAAATTCAGCCATACCCGGGAAACAGACCTCTGAACTGATGTATGGCCGAGCCGCTTCTCGAAACTTGCCCCGGCCTGCACATCCTCACTGGCAAGTTCGAGCTAGGAGTTAGCAACAGGCACGTCCGGTAACGTGATGCGTAACGCCCGCAACGTCGCATTCACCAGCGTCGCCAACGGAATCGCAAAAAACACGCCCCAGAAACCCCACAGGCCACCAAAGACCAGAATACTGACAATGATCGCAACCGGGTGCAGATTGACGACCCCGGAGAAAAGTAACGGTACTAAAACATTACCGTCCAGCCCCTGAATAATGCCGTAAACGATCATGAGATAGGCAAACTCCGAGGTCCAGCCCCATTGGGCATAGGCAACGAAGGCGACCGGAAGTGTGACCACTGTCGCGCCAATGTAGGGCACCAGCACTGACAGGCCGACCAGTACCGCTAGTAGAAAGGCATACTTGAGCCCCATGAGACTAAAGGCGATCAGACAGACACTACCAACGGCAAGTATTTCCCAAAACTTGCCCCGCACATAATTTCCCAGCTGTTGATCCATCTCATCCCACACCTGTGAAGCCATACCGCGTTCACTGGGTAAAAAACTGGCAAACCAGTTCAGGATCACTTTTTTGTCTTTCATGAAAAAGAAAACCAAAAGCGGTAGTAGGACCAGATAGACCGCCAGGGTCAACAGGCCAGGAATGGAGGAAAGCGAGACACTTAATAGGCGCTGCCCCGTACTGGCAAGCTCCTTATTCATTAAAGTGGAAATTTCCTTTACCTGCGCCTCTGAAATAAATTGATAATGTTGAGGTAACTGCAATAGCGCTTGCTGTGCCTTATTGATATAAACCGGTAACTCTCGTACAAAATCCGTCAGTTGCGTTGATAACAGGGGCACCATACCAAACAACATTAACAACAGGAAAAGGACAAACAGAATATTGACAATAATCACGCCAGTCAGACGATTCAAGCTTCGCTTTTCAAATTGACCAACAATACTTTCGAGTAAGAAGGCGATCACCAGCGATGCAAACACGGGGACCAGCATCTTACCCAGCGTCAGAATAACGGTAAAACCTACAAGCAAAATAAGTATCAGCAGCACGGCCTGCGGATCTGACAGGTATTTTTGATACCACTCACGTAAAATCTTGATCATAGCTCATCCCTGTCATTCAAAAAGCCAGTGTATTCCCCTGCAAATAAGTCCTCTAGCTCATCAATCACTTCGATTGCTTCTCGACCCTGAATAATATGCTGCGACATGAGGCTCGAGGTTTCATTGAATATCTTGCCTTTATCCAGCATCGGATAAGTCGCGGAGAGACGTTTGATGGCGGCAATGACACTCTCTTTTTCCGGACGGGGGATAGGCTGAACCTCTGCAGGTGTTTCATCGACCCGGCCATAACGCTCGGCGATAAACTCGGCATAGGTCAACAGCGTCTCGGCCTGATCTGGCGGCAGGCGCCGATAATATTCGAGAAGTTTTTGTTCTTTCTTGTTCATGCTGTTACGTGAAGTTGATCGACCACACAACGAGCGTATGCGAGTTATTGCGTATTTTTATGTGATTCACAATACTGACGGGCAAATGACAGCAACTCTTCCATGGCACGGACACGAAACTTCTGCTTTTGATGCACGAATGAAAAGGGTCGCATCATCGGTGGGTCCAGATTAACGGCGACCAGCGTTCCCAGTTTTAGTTCTTTACTCAATGTTGCCTTGGACAAAACCGAGACCCCCATTCCGGCTTCGACCGCCCCCTTGATGGCCTCAAGACTGCCTAATTCCATCGCCAGATTCAGATCCGCATTATTAACTCCAGCAACATTCATGGCTTCGATCATCACTTCACGTGTACCGGAACCTTCTTCACGACAAATAAAGGGGTAGTCCACCAGACGCTGTATGGGCACGCTCGTTTCACTGGCCAATTCATGCCCCGGCGGCACAATCAGCACCAGTTGATCCGTGCGGCAGACCTCAACGACCAGATTCTTATTATTGACTGGCGCCTCAACCACACCGAGGTCAATTTCATTATTCTCCACCATGGAGACAATACCATCAGTATTGGCAACCTTGAGTCGGATAGTGACATCGGGGTGTGTTTCTTTGAAGTCACCCAGCAGTACCGGCAGCATATACTCGGCAATGGTCGTACTGGCACCCAGGATCAGGACACCGCTAACATCTCCGGTAAGTTCACGCACCGAGTTGTCCATTTCCGAGTAGAGGACAAAAATTTTCTCGGCACATTCATAGACTCGACGCCCGGCGTCAGTGAGGCTGATGCGGTTGTGTGTGCGGTCGAATAGACGCGTATTGAACTGTTCTTCGAGCTGTCGAACCTGGAACGTGACCGCCGGTTGCGTCATGTGTAACTCTTCGGCCGCCTTGGTAAAACTCAATAACCGGGCAACGGTGTGGAATACCTGTAGTCTTCGATCAGCCATAGTCTTTTGTTTTTTAAGGTTTTTTTATAAATAATAATATGAATCTATGCCACCATTGGCAAAACTAAGGGCGGAATACTACCAAGTATTGATGCAAACTTGAATAGAAATACTCCAAAAGCCGCGACTATATTTAGTCACCGTCGGTAAAGCGTTTACGCATGAAGGCATAATACATGACCGGGATGACCACCAGCGTCAGCACCGTGGAGACCAGGATGCCAAAAATCAGTGAGAGAGCCAGACCATTAAAAATAGGGTCATCGAGGATAAAGAATGCCCCCAGCATGGCCGCCAGGCCTGTCAGGATAATCGGCTTGGCCCGCACCGCACCGGAGCGGATCACCGCCTCTTCAAACTCGACACCGTTTTTGACCTGCTCGTTAATAAAATCGACCAATAATATGGAGTTACGCACAATAATCCCCGCCAGTGCAATCATGCCAATCATGGAGGTCGCGGTGAATTGCGAACCCCACAGGGCATGCCCTGGCATAACACCTATCAAGGTCAGTGGTATCGGCGCCATGATGATAACCGGCACCAGATAGGAACGAAATTGCGCGACCACCAGCAGATAGATCAGAATCAGACCAACGCCATAGGCAATCCCCATGTCGCGGAAGGTCTCATAGGTCACCTGCCATTCACCATCCCACTTCATACTGTATTTGTACGGGTTTTCAGGTTGGTCAATAAAGTTCTGCTCTAATGGCTTGCCATATTTCATCGGGGTCTCGGCAATCTTTGAAACCAGGGTGGCCATACCATAGAGCGGGCTATCGATCTTGCCGGCCACATCCGCCGTGACATAGGCCATCCGCATCAGGTCTTTGTGATAGATGGCATGATCTCGCTGGACATCCACAACCGTCACTACATCCGACAAAGGTATCAGCCCACCATGGTCACTACGCACGCGGGTATTCAGAATCACACCGAGGTCGTTTTTGGCGCGTACGGTCAATTCAGCACGAATGGGCATTGGGTATTTTTTATGTCCGCTGTGCAGATAGCTCATATCTTCACCGCTCATCAGTGTACTTAGTGTGTTGACCACGGTTTTTTGTGATACCCCCAGCAAGGCGGCCTTTTGCTGGTCGACTTTCAACAGATATTTCTTCGCCGGGGCCTCGATACTGTCATCCACATCGACGATGTCTTTTGTATGGTCAAATATCTGGCGAATTTTACGCACCACATCCAGCTGGCCGTCATAATCCAGTCCATAGACCTCGGCCATCAACGGCGCAAATACCGGTGGACCGGGTGGCACTTCAACAATTTTGACATTGGCATTATAGCGTTTGGCAATCGCCTGTAGTGGTGCCCTTACCGACAGGGCAATTTCATGGCTCTGACGATGACGTTCGTGTTTATCGGTAAGATTGACCTGTAAATCCGCCATGTTGGATTCTTGGCGCAGATAGTATTGCCTGACCAGACCATTGAAGTTAATCGGCGCCGCGGTACCGACATAGGCCTGAAAATCGGTCACTTCCGGCACTCTGGTCAGATAGTCACCCAGTTCGTGAGTGACACTTGCCGTCTGTTCCAGTGTCGTCCCCTCGGGCATATCGATCACGACCTGGAACTCGGATTTATTATCGAAGGGCAGCATTTTCAGAATCACGGCCTTGAATGGCAGTACCAGCATAGCGGAAACCATCAGCAACAGCATGATCGTTACAAACAGTAACCAGCGTTTTTTCCTGCCCGCCCTGTTTTGCAGGAAGGGACCGACATAACGCTTGAAGAAACGATACCAGCGATTATTGGTCTGCGATTCCTCTGTGTGATGTACATGCGGCTGATTTTTTAACAGTTTATATGACAACCAGGGCGTGACGACAAAGGCGACGACTAATGAGATCAGCATGCCAATAGAGGCGTTAATAGGGATAGGACTCATATACGGTCCCATCAGTCCTGTGACAAAGGCCATGGGTAACAGTGCGGCGATCACCGTGAAGGTCGCCAGGATCGTCGGGCCCCCGACCTCATCGACGGCCAGCGGAATTGCCTCTAATAATTTTTTATCGCCCAGTTGCATATGACGGTGAATATTCTCCACCACCACAATGGCGTCATCCACCAGAATACCTATCGAAAATATCAGCGCAAACAGCGAGACACGGTTCAACGTAAACCCCCAGGCCCAGGAGGCAAACAGGGTGATGGCGAGCGTAATAATGACGGCCATACCAACAATCACGGCCTCTCGGCGGCCGAGCGCAAACAGGACCAGCAGGACCACGAAGGTGGTAGCAAAAATCAACTTGCCGATCAGTTTCTGGGCTTTGGCATTGGCAGTCTCACCATAGTTGCGCGTCACCGTGACGTGCACATCATGTGGAATGAAGACCCCTTTTAATTGATCGACTCGTTGAATGACTTGTTTGGCGATCTCAACCGCATTCGTCCCCGGTTGTTTGGCAACCGCAACCGTCACGGAAGGAAATTCTCCCCTGACTTTGATGCCCTTGGTCGTCGCAGCCGGGCCTGTGCCCAACCAGGTATATTGTTTCGTCTGATCAACTTCCTGGCGCACAGTGGCGACGTCACGCAGATACACTGGCTTACCATCATGCACCGCCACGATCAGGCTGGCGACTTCCTCGGGCGTCGAGAGAAACTGCCCTGCCTGAACCTCGACCTCCTGATTATTGTCGACCAGTGTGCCCGAGGGCCGCGTGACATTGGTGCGCTGTAGCGCGGAACGTAAATCATCCACCGACAGGTTATAGGCAGTCATCGCCGCCGGTTTGAGCAGGACATGCACCACCTTCTCGGCACCACCAATGGTGTAGATATCCCGCGTCCCCTTGACGCGTTTGAGCTCAACTTCGATGGCATGCGCCACGTCCAGCAGATCGTTAGTCGACTTATTGGCCTGTGGACTCCACAGTGTCAGGCTGACAATTGGCACATCATCAATGCCCTTGGGTTTGATAATTGGCTGGCTAACACCCAGTCCCGGCGGCAGCCAGTCCTGTCGGGAATACACCGCATTATATAAGCGCACAATCGATTGTGTACGATCCTGACCGACCTTGAATTGCACCGTCAGGACACTCATACCTGGCCGCGAGACGGAGTAGATATGCTTCACCCCTTCCAGTTGAGAGAGGATCTGTTCCGCCGGCGTCGTGACCAGCTCTTCCACTTCCTTGGCCGAGGCACCGTTAAAGGCGATAAAGACATTCGCAAAGGTGACATTGATTTGTGGCTCTTCTTCGCGTGGCGTCACCATAACGGCAAACACGCCCAGCAGAAAACCCACCAGCGCCAGTAGCGGAGTAATCTCGGAGGTTAAAAAGGCCTTGGCAATACGGCCGGAAATTCCCATCGGTGCCGACATGTTCCTCTCCCTGTTACTTGTCTGTGCGAGCCGATTTAATCTGTACGGCGGCCTGTACAGGGTCCAGTGCCACCTGCATCCCCTCACTCAAGCCCGCCAGCACGACGATATCATTTCCGACCTGACGACCCAGCACAACCTGTTGCAAACGCAGGCGGTCATCGGCCGCCTTGACATAGACGGCGCTCACTTCACCTCGGTAGGCCACCGCCTGTTTGGGGATTAGTAACTGTTCTTCCTGCCCGACAACAAAGGCGACTTTGGTAAACATACCGGGATAGACGTGATGATCCCCTTCCGGTAAATCGACACGCACCGTAAAGGTGTGACTCAGGGGCGATGCCTGTGGGCTGATGGTCATCTTACCCGCCACTAAGGAACGACCATCCGGTAACAAAATACGGGCCAGCTTATGCTCGCGAATGGACTGGATAATGCTCTGCGGGACCTCGACCTGGGTACGCAGTGACTCCAGTGACAAGCCGGTAATCAGCTTCTGGCCAACGTTGGCCAGCTCACCGGGTTCGATATGGCGCTTCACCACAATGCCACTATAGGGGGCTCGCACGACGGTATTCTGTAGCGCCTCATTCGCCTGATCCAGAGTCGCCTTGGCTGACTTTAAACGTGCATCGGCCTTATCCAGGACGGACCTGGCGACCAGCTTGCGGGCATAGACTTCCTTGGTACGGGTGTAATCCGCAAGCGCCTCTGCATAACCGGCCTTGGCCGCATCGAGTCGTGCCTGCTGGTCTTTGGCGCGAAACTGGATCAGCGTTTCACCCTTGCTGACATAGTCCCCGACGTCGACATTAATTTTCACCACCCGGCCATTGATTTGAGATGAAACGGTTGCCTGATTAACCGCCTCCAACTGGCCATCCAGTATCCGTTCAACCGGCAATTGCTGCTTCACTACGCGGGCCAACGGTAGAGACTCCGCCTGCAGTAGTGGCTGCCAGCTCAGAAAAATAAAACTGAGCAACGTCATCTTGGATAAAGCCTTGGTGAGAAACCGGGTCATGTCACAGACTCCTTGTTACTGGAATATTGAACTTGGTCAAGCATAGCAAACATTTATATTAGTGTTTGCTAATATACCGACATACAACCTCTTTTTCAATGCGCTTCTACGAAAAAGCCCTCCGAATGGAGGGCTTACAGGTGAAAACCGAGGTAAGTGATACCTCAGAGCTTTTGTTCTTCAAACTGCTCTACCAGGACACGTAAATCACCTGCCGTCTTGGCCAGTTCATGGCCAACGATAGTGGCATGATTAATCTGCGAGACCGTATTCTGAGAGGCACCACTGATAGCCTGAACATTAGTATTCACCTCACTAGCAACCTGTGCCTGCTCCTGCGTTGCCACCTGTATTTGCATCGTCATCGTACTTATCGACTGAACCGTTCCTGCAATCTCACCCAGCGTCTCTGCCGATACCTCAACCTGCTCAATACAATCATTGGCTCGCTTGCGGACATTGCCCATCTGGTTCACGGCATCGCCGACGCCGTGCTGAAGTTTCTCAATAATCTCCTGTATCTCTTTGGTCGAATCCTGAGTGCGGCTGGCCAGAGTACGGACTTCATCGGCAACCACCGCGAACCCCCGGCCCTGTTCACCAGCCCGAGCGGCCTCTATTGCCGCATTCAACGCTAACAGGTTTGTCTGCTCAGCAATCGCCTTAATGACGTTCAACACCTCACCAATTGTCTCACTGTCCACCGACAGTGTCTGAATGGAAGCCTCCGCATTGTCGACATCAGAAGATAATGATTCAATAATTCCCAACGCCTCCGTCACGGTTAGGGCACCATGCTGGGTTTGTTCAGCCGCTTCTTTACTTTTCTCGGCGGCACCCTTCGCACTGGTGGCAACCTCTGACACAGAGGATGCCATTTCATTAATCGCCGCTGCTACCTGATCCGTCTTCTCCTGTTGACCCGATAACTCTTCGTTAGAGCAATCCATGGCCTTCGCCAGTGTAATGGTCTCTTCCATCAATGAATGTGATTCCTGTTCGATACGTTTCAGCACGGTACGCACACGCGCCTGCAGCATTTCATTCACCAGCTGTATCTGCCCGATTTCATCGTTACGCCCGGTATAGACATACTGCATAATGGGGTTATCCACAATCGATTTGGATTCACGGGCCGCCCGTGTCAGAGGTCGTCCCAGCCAGCGGACTACCCCACCACTAATGATGCCCGTTACAATCAATAGACCCGCCACCGCCATACCCATCATACCGGTGGCCTCGCCAGCCAGCGCGACCGCCAGAGGGATCAGGGCCGCCGCCAGGGCCAGACGTGTGACAAAGCCAATCTTTTTAAGCCAGGCAAACCAGTCCTTTTTGCCTGCCCAAACACGTTTGTAAAACGTCTCCGCGCGCGCCTTTACAATTTCATCGGGTTTGATACGTGTGGACTCATGACCGGCGATTTGACCATTTTTCAGCATGGGTGTGACATAGGCATCGACCCAGTAAAAATCGCCATTTTTACAGCGGTTTTTGACAAGCCCCATCCACTGCTTACCCGACTTAAGCGTTTCCCACAGATCACTAAAGGCCGCTGGCGGCATATCCGGGTGACGAACGATATTGTGATTTTTACCCACCAGCTCGTCTTCACTAAAACCGCTAATCTTGAGGAAATCATCATTAATATAGACGATCGCTCCTTTCGGGTTGGTCGACGAAGTGATAACGTCACTAGTGTTAAGTACGATCTCTTTATCCGTAACTGGCAAATTTTTTTTCATTCTAGCGACTCTCGACAGGGCTAATAAACAGAAACAACGTGAAAATAATAACCAAGTATTTTGCTCACATTCCTTACCACTATTATTCCGCATGAATAATAGTGTTTATCGGCGAGGCTCGACTATTCTTGAGGTTGGAAAATATATTTTTTACCGCTCGCTACAACAAATCCCCATTTCACCCCGGCTGACTTTCTGCGTAGAATTACGCTTTTAATTTCAAACCACTTTTAACAGGCACTTATGGCGCAATATATCTACACCATGAATCGGGTCGGCAAGATTGTCCCACCCAAACGTAAAATTCTGGAGAATATCTCCCTGTCCTTCTTTCCCGGTGCCAAGATTGGCGTGCTGGGTCTGAACGGTTCCGGTAAGTCGACCTTACTGCGCATCATGGCGGGGGTCGATAACGAGATTGAAGGTGAGGCGCGCCCCCAGCCAGGCATAAATATCGGCTATCTGTCGCAGGAACCCCACTTGGACCCGGACAAAGATGTACGCGGTAATGTGGAAGAGGCCCTGGGTGATATTACCGCGGCACAGAAACGCCTCGATGAAGTCTATGCCGCCTATGCCGAACCTGATGCCGACTTTGATGCCCTGGCCGCCGAACAGGCCAAGCTGGAAAACCTGTTGCAGGCCAGTGACGGTCATAATATTGAACGCACTCTCGAAATCGCTGCCGAAGCCCTGCGTCTGCCGCCCTGGGATGCCGATGTCAGCAAGCTCTCCGGCGGCGAACGCCGTCGTGTCGCCCTGTGTAAGTTGTTACTCTCCAAACCGGACATGCTGTTACTGGATGAACCCACCAACCACCTGGACGCCGAGTCCGTAGGCTGGCTGGAGCGTTTCCTGCACGACTATTCCGGTACCGTGGTCGCCGTAACCCATGACCGCTACTTCCTTGATAACGTCGCCGGCTGGATCCTGGAGCTGGACCGTGGCCACGGCATTCCCTGGGAGGGCAACTATTCCTCCTGGCTGGAGCAAAAAGAGAAGCGTCTGGAAATGGAAGAGAAAAAGGAAGGCGCCCGCATCAAGGCCATGAAGGAGGAACTCGAGTGGGTGCGTGCCAACCCCAAGGGTCGCCAGGCCAAGTCCAAGGCCCGACTGCAACGCTTTGATGAGCTCTCGTCACAGGACTTCCAGTCCCGAAATGAGACCAATGAGATTTATATTCCACCCGGTCCGCGTCTGGGTGAGCTGGTCATCGAGGCCAGGGGCCTACGCAAGAGTTTTGGCGATCGACTGCTCGTCGAAGACCTTAGTTTTAACCTGCCCCAGGGTGGCATTGTCGGCATTATCGGCCCCAATGGTGCGGGTAAGACAACACTGTTTCGCATGCTGGTCGGCCAGGAACAACCGGACCAGGGTGAACTACGCATCGGCGAGACCGTCAAACTGGCCTATGTGGATCAGAGCCGCGATGCCCTCGATCCGGACAAAACCGTCTGGGAAGAAATCTCCGATGGTCTGGATATTATTCATGTCGATAAATACCAAACCCAGTCCCGCGCCTATGTGAGTCGCTTTAACTTCAAGGGTAGCGATCAGCAAAAACGTGTCGGTGACCTCTCCGGCGGAGAACGCAACCGTGTACACCTGGCAAAACTACTAAAAAGTGGCGGCAACTTATTACTACTGGATGAACCGACCAACGACCTCGATGTGGAAACCCTACGCGCCCTCGAAGAGGCCCTGCTCGACTTTCCCGGTTGCGCCATTGTCATCTCGCATGACCGCTGGTTTCTCGACCGCATCGCTACGCATATCCTTGCCTTCGAAGGTGACAGTCAGGTGGTCTGGTTCCAGGGTAACTATGCCGATTACGAGGCGGATCGTAAACGCCGTCTCGGTGATAACAGCGATCAACCCACACGCATCAAATACAAACCAATCACTCGCTGAGAGGCCCTGTACATAAAAAAGCCCCACAACGGGGCTTTTTTTACGCCTTTACTAAAGCACCCTTCCCCCTCAAGGGGAGAGGCAAAGTACTTATTGTACGGTGGGTGTTGCAGGTACTGCTGGTTCCGCTGGCATTGGCGCCGGCGTGGCGGCGGGGGCTGCCTGCTGGTACTTGAAGACATCCTCGGCGATGACCTCACCGGCGCCATTAATGACCGAGACCTTCCAGTCACCTGTCCAGCCGGGCAGCATGGTCTTACTCGACCACACCCGCCAGCGTGGGCCACGCACATTAAATTTGACCTCGGCCTTCACTTCACCGTTAAATTCCCAACGATGGGTGGCAATCTGCCCTGACATATCACGCAGCTCTGTATAGTAATAGACTTTCGGTTCATCGGTACTGATGGTTTTCAGGTCGCTAACGGGCTGGTGATCTTTAATTCCTGTCGTAAAGGCAGAACGTACCACACTGCCCCGTGAGAAACCGCTTTTATCCACCGCCGTCGCTACCGGGGCAGCAGGCGGTGTGGCCTGTTCCATTGGCGGTGTATTAGCCACAGGGCTGTCAGCGACGTCGGCAGCCCACAAGGGGGTACCCAGAAACACCAGACCGACACCCAGTAGTAATTGATTTTTCATCTTTTTATCTCCCTCTCAAATTCGATCCTAATAGGACGTTGTCCCGGATATCGCAGGCACAGCGTCAAGCATAGCGCGTTACAAAAGCAGATCGATGCCTTTTTTTACTTTGACCTGTCAGGAATGTGAAGGTAATCACATTGCACCATCAGACTTTCGCCCTGGAACTTTAGGGCGTCACCTGATTCTGTGCCAAACCCTTTTTAAAGGCAATAATGTTGTCTGCCACCTGATCGAGTAAACGCTGGCGCGCGGCACGACTGGCCCAGGCGATATGCGGGGTGATCATCAGATTGGGCAAATCCGAGGCCAGCAATGGATTTTCCTGCGGCGGTTCCACCGACAACACATCGATCCCGGCCCCGCCAATCTGGCCCTGCCGTAGCGCCGCCGCCAACGCGGCCTCATCGACAATTCCACCACGCGCCGTATTAATCAGTAGCGCATCGGGCTTCATCAACTGTAGCTCCGCTTGACCAATAAGATTGCGGGTGCTGGCCGATAGCGGACAGTGTAGCGTGAGGATATCGACCCGGGGCAACAGCTCAGACAGGGGAAGACGGTCCGCTCGGACATCATCACTGCCAGGGCGCTGTGCCACCCGCACCTGCATACCAAAACATTCCGCTGCTTTGGCCACTGCCTGACCCAGTTCGCCATAACCAACAATGCCCAGCACCTTTTCCTGTAGCTCGGCAATGGGGTAATCCAGCAGGCAAAACTGGTCGCTTTGCTGCCAACGCCCTTCTTGTACGGCCCGCTGATAGTCTGGAATACGCCGCAGCAGATTCAGTATCAGGGCAAATACATGCTGCACCACAGAAGGCGTGGCATAAGCCCTGACATTGCACACGGTGATGCCCTGCTCTTGTGCGGCGCGCAGATCAACATTATTGGTACCCGTGGCTGCAACACAAACCAGCCTGAGCTTTTTAGCCTGCGCCAGATGCGCGGCTGTCAGCACGACTTTATTCGTGACGACGACCTCGGCATCACGGATCCTCGCCTCTACCTGTTCTTCAAGACTGACCGCATGGATTTGCCAGTCAACAAGGCTTGACTGTAAATGGGTAAAATTCAAATCTCCCTGATCGAGACTATCTTTATCGAGAAAAACACCTGTAGGCATAGTAATGCTCAACCTCTTAATGAATTCGTGCTATGTTGCAATCCTGCATTAGACTAAGACTTGCGAAAGAATTGCCGATGTCACACTACCAAAATACAGAACACTTTGACCATAACGAACCATCCCGCACGGGCATATTACTGGTCAATCTGGGAACGCCGGACGCACCAACACCGGCGGCGGTTCGCCGCTATCTGGCCGAATTTCTGTCTGACCCACGCGTCGTCGAATCACCCCGCTGGTTGTGGTGGCTGGCGCTGCACGGGGTCATTTTACGTATCCGTCCGCCGCGAGTCGCAAAATCCTATCAATCCGTATGGACGGTTGAGGGTTCACCGCTGTTGGCGATTAACAAAAAATTACACCATGCCGTACAACAGGCAGTAAGGTCACAACATGGCGATCAGGTTGTCACCACGCTGGCCATGACCTACGGTAACCCCTCCATCGCCGCCGGCCTGGAGGCACTACGCCAGCAAAATGTCCAGCGCCTTATTGTCCTGCCGTTATACCCGCAATACTCCGCCACCACCACGGCCGCCGTTTTTGATGCCGTGACCTCGATACTCCGGCAATGGCGCTGGATACCTGAGACGCGCTTTATTAATCAATATCATGATGTTCCCGCCTATATCAAGGCACTGGCGGAATCCGTTAAGGCCCATTGGCAGGCGCAGGGCCGGGCGGAAAAATTACTCTTCTCCTTTCACGGTATTCCACAGCGCTACCATGACGCCGGTGATCCCTATTATTGCCACTGTCAAAAGACCGCCCGTCTGCTGGCTGAAAAACTTGAACTCAAAGAAGGAGAGTGGCAAACCGCCTTTCAATCCCGTTTCGGTCGCGAAGCCTGGTTACAACCCTATACCAGTGAGACCCTAAAAGGCTGGGGAAGCGCTGGCATCAAGCGGGTGCAGGTCATCTGCCCTGGATTTTCGATCGACTGCCTGGAGACACTGGAAGAAATTGCCCATGAAAATCGCCAGTACTTTATCGAGGCCGGTGGCACAGACTACGAATACATTCCCGCCTTAAATGACACGGCGGCCCACACTGAGGCATTACTTCAACTCATCCAGCAACACACCCAGGGCTGGTAAATCAACGCAACAGAACAGAGTAATACCAGTAATAAAAAAGGAGGCCAGAGCCTCCTTTTTATTGGCATGGCGCTGTGACTGACTAGGCCATTTCACCCAGGTATTCGGCAATGCCCGGATTCCCCTTGGCGCCGAGCAGTTTCGGCGTATTGAGCTTCTTGACCTTGGCAATCTTTTCATCACGCAGGTATTCCGCCACCACCTCCCAGATCGGACGACCCGGCGCCTTGGAACCCACCGTCGCCCAACCGGAGACGGTATACTTTTTGTCAGCCTCAACAAGCGTGCCATCATCCAGACGCATCTCACTAACACGGCCACCAATCTTGGCATTAACATCCATCGTATAGTCCATGCCACCGACACGGACCATGTCGCCACCCTGCTGGTAGTAAGGATCGGCATTGAATAGATTATCTGCGACGTCTTCCAGAATCGCCTTGATGTCCGACCCCGTCATTTCACGCACATAAGTTTCCGGATAGGTAATACAGGTCTGGTCCATGACGTTATCCATGGTAATCGCCTGACCCGGCAGGACCGAGGTCCCCCAACGGAAACCCGGCGACAGCGAAATTTGCGCGCCACCGACGACACGCAGGGCATCGCAAATGATCTGATCAAACGTCCCGTTGAAGTTGCCACGTCGATACAGGGTCTCTTCGGCGATGGCCAGTTCTTCATTCAACGTCTTCAGATAAGGCTTACGGACATCATCAATATACGTGGCCATTTCCTTGTCGGCTTCGAGCAGGTTGGAGAAGACCGGGATCAATTTATAGCGATAGTCCTGGATCTTGCCATTGCGAACATCGAATTGCATAAAGCCAAGGAACTTGCCATTGGAACCGGCATTGGTCACCAGAGTCTGTCCACCCGGGTTCTTCACTACGGTTGGCTTTGGCACGCCATCGTGCGTATGCCCGCCAAAGATGGCATCAATACCGCTGACACGTGAGGCCATTTTGAGATCCACATCCATACCATTATGGGAAATGACCACAACCACATCCGGTTTTTCCGTTGCCCGTACCTTATCGACGATGTCCTGCATTTCAGAGTCACGAATACCAAATGTCCAGTCCGGGATAAAGCGCGAGGGATTCGCAATAGGCGTATAGGGGAACGCCTGGCCGATCACGGCGACACGGGTGCCATCTCCCATGGTTTTGATGGAGTACGGTTTGAAGGCACGCAGGCTGTTTTCATTAAAGCCCGCAAAATCGGCGAAGCGATAATCAAATGAGGCGGCATCTTTGACGAAAACATTCTGACAGACAAATTCACCCTGAAAGTCCTTTACATTGGAAATCACCTCTTTATCCAGATAGGTAAATTCCCAGTGACCTGTCATCACATCAACACCCAGACGGTTACAGGCACCAACCATATCCTTACCGCGCGTCCAATACGCCGTGCCCGAACCCTGCCAGGTATCACCACCATCCAGTAACAGTGTGTTTGTCGGGCCATGATCGGCGCGCAGTTTCTTCACCAGCGTTTGCAGATGGGCAAAGCCACCGACCTTACCATAGGTCTTGGCCGCCTCAGCAAAATTCAGGTAGGTATAGGCATAGGCATCAGCGGAGTTGGGTTTGACACCAAAATATTCCAATAACTTGTCACCAACAATATGGGGAGGCTGACCGAAGGCCTTGCCAACACCCAGGTTGACATTGGGTTCACGAAAATAAATCGGATTCAATTGTGCATGGCAGTCGGTCATGTGCATCAATGTCACGTTGCCGAATTTGGGAATGTCATAAATTTTTTCGGGAGATTGCATGGCAGCGGTCTTGCCGACACCTGAAGTGCTTGTTCTATCGCAGCCCGGTAACATGCCACCAGCGGCAGCTGCACTCATTAGTTGGATAAATTCGCGGCGGTTCATGGACATTCCGTCTCTCCTGATTATGAGTCTGAATCTATAGCGATATCAATATTAATAAACCTGATATGGCCTATGGTTTGAAGGTCGCAATTATGCCACAGCCAAGACTTCGACCAAAAGGAAATCAAAATCCGAGAAGCACCCAATAGGGGGGTATTCACTGCTTTTACTAATCATTTTGCAATCAAGATTGCAGACTGCAACGAAAAGCCCCCTTATCACTACACAGGGGATTGGACAACGGCTGATTTGCGACGATACGACAACCTGCGCTGCCAGACCAGAATCATACGAAAGCCAAGTAACACCACGAGAATTAACAGATAAACGGTCGGCATGGTTAAATCTTTTTTCACCAACCAGAAAAAATGCAAGACCCCTAAGCCGCCGATGAGATAAACCAGCTGGTGGAGCCGCTTCCAGTACCGGCCCAGTTTACGCATCATGCGCTGATTCGACGTAATCGCCAACGGGACTAAGAGTAGAAATGCCAGCATACCGACCAGGATAAAGGGGCGCTTGATGATATCCCTTAGAATATCGCCCCAGGCAAAAAACTGATCCAGCCAGACATAAGTCAGTAGGTGCAGGCTGGCATAAAAAAAGGTAAATAAACCCAACATACGCCGCAACTTAATTGGCCACGACTGTTTAAACAGTTTCTGCACGGGCGTCATGCACAAGGTAATCATTAGAAAACGCAGCGTCCACTCACCACTACGACGGGTTAATTCCTCGATGGGATTCGCACCCAGGGCATCCTGTAATAGCGCCCAGCTTAGATACAACAACGGCGTAAGGCAGGCAGCGAAGACAAATACTTTTAACCAGACAATCTTTTTCATCAACTTTACATCGGATTAACAGGACACCAAATCCGGTATCCCATTCATTTATGATTAAAAATATTTTCGCAGGTCCATGCCGGAATAGAGTTGTGCCACCTGATCACTGTAGCCATTAAACATCAACGTCTTGCGCTTGAGAAACTCACCAATACGTCGCTCACGCTGCTGACTCCAACGGGGATGAGCAACCTGTGGATTTACATTGGAATAGAAACCATATTCACTGGGTACCGCCTGCATCCAGGTGGAAACAGGTTGCTTTTCGATGAAACGAATTTTGACAATCGATTTACTATTTTTAAAACCATACTTCCATGGCACGACCAGCCGCATCGGTGCGCCATTTTGATTTGGCAAGGCGCGCCCATACAGTCCGACGGCCATAATGGTTAATGGATGCATCGCTTCATCGATACGCAGTCCTTCAACATAGGGCCAGTTCAATATGCTTCGATTCTGGCCAATCATTTCTGCGGGACGCTCCAGCGTAGTGAACTCAACATACCTGGCGCGTGACGTCGGTTGAAAACGCTTAATCAGGTCACCCAGGGGGAAACCGACCCACGGGATCACCATGGACCAGCCTTCGACACAACGAAAACGATATATACGTTCCTGCAGGGGATGCGGCCTGAGAATATCTTCCAGGGTATAGGTTCCCGGTTTTTCCACTTCCCCTTCAATGGACACCGACCAGGGCGAGGTCTTCAGACGATAGGCCTCTTCTGATGGATCGGATTTGCTCGTGCCAAATTCGTAAAAGTTATTATAGGTCGTGACATCCTTGTAAGGTGTCAGTTTTTCATCGATGGCAAACTTTGTATTTTTACTAAAATTCAGTTTGGCATAATCGTTAATTGCCGCCTGGCTATCCAGCGGCATCCCCAGCAGCGGTGCCAGCGCCAGTCCGGCAGACACCTTCATAAACTCCCGCCGTTTCAGGTAGACAGATTCATCAGTAATTTCTGATATCGCAATGTCGTTCTTTGTCTTAATCAACATAGGTGTTTACCTGCCTGCGCCATGCTCGGTTATTAGTTGACTATAAAATGCCAGGAAAGTGCCTTTCAATGTCTTTTTCCTTGCCAAGGGTCTATAGTGACTCGTAATCCACCGCCAAAATAGCCTATTATGTCGTCACAATTAAAACGATAGCAGCCAAAGTTCACAAATGTATAACGCGACCGAATCTGGAAATAACCGACCTGATATTGAGGAAATCCTCCATATCACGGATCGCGTCCTGTACCAGCGACATCAGGCAACCGGGGTCGAACAGACGTTTGAGATATTCAATAAAAAACACCTGAAAATCCAGCAACGACACCTGCTAAGCAATAAGACTTACCAGATTAATCTTAGCCTGCTGGAACCGTGGCCTGCCCAGCAGCGTCGCATTGCCTGGCGCTGGTTATTAAGTACGGTGTACTTTGCAATAACCACCATCGTCTTTAGTCTCTACCTTTTTCAACACCCCAGCACGACATACATTGGGCGGATTATGCCCTTTGTCTTTATTTTTCTACTCATGAGCCTGGCTTCACTGCTGATGTTTTTCCTGCGGTCACCGCACGTCACCATCTTTCGCAGCCGCTACTGTGGCACCGTGCTGGTCAGCCTGTTTCAGGACAATCCAGATAAACAACAGTTTCAGGACTTTGTCGATGAATTAAAGAATCGTATCCTGATGGCCAGTCAATCCGTCAAAACTGATAAACACAAAATGCTGTTATTCGAATTTAAAACCCTGCGCCGTCTCATGGATGAAGGCATCCTGCCGGCGTCTGAACTGGAAAAGGCCAAGCATCGAATTCCGAATATGAAGGCGATCATTCAAAGTTAGCGGTCCTGCTTCAGCCGTGTTGGCTGCCGACACAACGACGCTACGGCGCAGAGAACACTGCATAAAAAGAACTTACCAGGTTCGTTTCTTCAACCTAGACTCAGCGTCTTTGTGCCGTTCTGCTAAATATTTTTTCACCATTGCCCATTAACATCTTTGTACTACATGCTAAGCCTCTGACGGTGTAAGTGCTTAACCTAATCGAAGACATTCAAGACATGCAACACACGGTTTCAGAATCGAGGCCATGTCTTCTCCCTGAGGGAGAAGGCCGGGATGAGAGGATGATAAAACAAGCAGTTAACTAATTATGCTTCCCACACCCCAACCCTCTCCCGGAGGGAGAGGGAGATAACGGGACCGCAGTGAGATTTTTATTATTAACCACTAAGATTTTCATAACCACAAAAAACAAAACCCCGCTGACTAAGCGGGGTTTTGTTTTTACATCACCGTCATACGTCTTTGCTATGCCGCAGACGCCTTGCGTGATGCCTTGCTAAAACTAAAGCCTTCATCGGAGACATCCACCACAATGACGTCCCCCGGAATAAACCTGCCGGAGAGGATATCCTGTGCCAGACCATTTTCGATCTGCTGCTGTATTGCCCGTTTCAGTGGCCGTGCGCCATAAACCGGGTCAAAGCCTGCCTCGCCAATCTTGTCCAGCGCCGCCTCGGTAATCTCAATATCCATTTGGCGATCACGCAGACGGTTGTGCAGGTATTCAAACTGCATACCAGCAATGGCACGAATTTGTGCTTTACCCAACGGATGAAAGACCACGACCTCATCAATACGGTTAATAAATTCAGGACGAAAGTGCCCGCCGACGACCTCCATGACCGACGCTTTCATGGCGTCATAATTATGCTCACCACTCAGTTCCTGGATCTGTTGTGAACCCAGGTTTGAAGTCATGATAATGACAGTATTGCGAAAATCGACAGTACGACCCTGACCATCGGTGAGACGACCATCATCCAGCACCTGCAATAGAATATTAAACACGTCAGGATGTGCCTTTTCGATTTCATCCAGCAGGATAACGGAATAGGGTTTGCGGCGTACGGCCTCGGTAAGATAACCACCCTCTTCGTAACCGACATATCCGGGAGGGGCACCGACCAGACGTGCGACGGAGTGTTTCTCCATAAACTCGGACATATCAATACGTACCATGGCCTCGTCGGTATCAAATAAAAATTCGGCCAGTGCCTTGGTCAACTCGGTTTTGCCGACACCGGTTGGGCCGAGAAACAGGAAGGAACCGTTGGGGCGATTCGGGTCGGACAGGCCGGCGCGTGAACGGCGAATCGCATCTGATACCGCCTTGACTGCCTCGGCCTGGCCGATGACACGACTGTGCAGTGATTCTTCCATGCGCAGTAGCTTGTCGCGTTCGCCTTCGAGCATCTTCGAGACCGGGATACCAGTCCACTTGGAAACGACTTCGGCTATTTCCTCTTCAGTAACCGAGTTACGCAGCAGCGTGGTTTCCTGCATCTCGACCTGCGATGCCATGTCGAGTTGTTTTTCCAGTTCCGGAATACGGCCGTATTGCAACTCTGACATACGAGTCAGGTCACCAGCGCGACGCGCAGTTTCCAGGTCCTGGCGAGCGCGTTCCAGTTCTTCCTTAATATGTTGGGTGCCCTGCAGTGCGGCTTTTTCGGCCTTCCAGACTTCTTCCAGCTCACTGTATTCCAGTTCGAGCCGTGCAATCTCTTCCTGTAGTTTTTCCAGACGCAGCTTCGAGGCCTGGTCGGATTCCTTGCCCATGGCTTCACGTTCGATCTTTAACTGAATCAGTTTTCGATCCATTTTATCCATGGACTCGGGTTTGGAGTCGATCTCCATACGAATACGACTGGCGGCTTCGTCGATAAGGTCGATCGCCTTATCCGGTAATTGCCGGTCGGTAATATAACGATGTGACAACATCGCCGCCGAGACAATCGCCGGGTCGGTAATATCAACGCCATGATGGACTTCATACTTTTCTTTCAGACCACGCAGGATCGCAATGGTATCTTCGACACTGGGCTCGTCGACCTGCACTTTTTGAAAGCGACGTTCCAGGGCGGCATCTTTTTCAATGTACTTACGATATTCATCCAGCGTCGTCGCACCGACACAGTGGAGTTCACCACGCGCCAGCGCCGGTTTGAGCATATTGCCCGCGTCCATCGCGCCCTCGGCCTTACCCGCACCGACCATGGTATGGATTTCGTCTATAAATAAAATAACCTGGCCTTCCTGCTTGGCCAGATCATTCAGCACGGCCTTGAGGCGTTCTTCGAACTCACCACGAAACTTGGCGCCGGCCAGTAAGGCACCGAGATCCAGAGACAACACACGCTTATGGCGCATGCCCTCAGGTACTTCACCATTAATGATACGCTGTGCCAGACCTTCAAGAATGGCGGTCTTACCAACGCCGGGCTCGCCGATCAGAACCGGGTTGTTTTTAGTCCGGCGTTGCAGGACCTGAATGGTGCGACGAATTTCATCATCACGGCCAATGACCGGGTCAAGCTTGCCCTGCTCGGCGCGCTCGGTCAGGTCAATGGTATATTTTTCCAGGGCCTGGCGTTGTTCCTCAGCATTAGGGTCATCGATTTTCTGACCACCACGGACATTATCAATGGCCTTTTCGATCGCCGCTTTGGTCGCTCCGGCCTTACGCAGGAGGTCACCCACCGCTCCCTTATCATCGATAATGGCGAGTGCAAATAATTCACTGGAGATGTATTGGTCCTTACGCTGTTGCGCCAGTTTGTCAGTCAGATTCAGCAGGCGCGCCAGGTCATTGGAGATATGCAGGTCCCCCGTGGCATTGTCGATTTGCGGCATGTGATCCAGTGCATCACCCAATTGCGATCGCAACAGATTGACATTAACGCCCGCCTGAACAAACAGGTGTCTTACCGTACCACCATCCTGATCCAGCAAGGCCACCATCAGGTGTAGCGGCTCGACCATTTGATGATCACGCCCTACGGCCAGGCTCTGCGCATCGGACAGCGCCATTTGAAATTTGCTGGTGAGTTTATCCATTCGCATTGGAACCTTCCCCTGTTAATCACAATAATCTTTAGATAACCCTTAAGATAGGGGTTTATTTCGTGACTTCAAGCTTAAAGGCTAGTATTGGGGGAAAAGGTTCGAGGGTTGAGCTGAGTGATAGCCTATCGATTGCACCTTGTTTTATTGCTCAATCATTATGACCTGCTTCTGGTGAGAGGCCAAAATATTCAGTGCATTACGGCTTATGCCTCGAAACCCGCCACTAATCACTCTCTTTTCTTGAGTACAGGTCACTCATGGACATGCTCACCCCGGCATGCTGAACGATACGGGCATAGTCACGATTGAACTCCCTGGCATTGTGCAGACCACAGGAATGGGCAATGACATTGACCTCATGATTGACCCAGTGGGCATAGGTCGCCACGCGTTCGGCCTTGTCTTTGACCACGAGGCCTTTTTGCAGACGTTTGTTATGTGTGGTGATGCCGGTGGGACAGGTATCCTGATGACATTGCAGTGACTGGATACACCCCAAGGCAAACATAAAGCCACGTGCACTAACGGCATAGTCGGCACCCATGCAGAGCGCCCAGGCGACATTGGCCGAGGTCACCATTTTGCCAGAGGCAATAATGCGAATACGATGGCGTAGCCCCGCCAGGTCCAGGATGTCCACGACCATGGGCAGTGATTCGGTCAACGGCAGACCCACATGATCGATCAAGACTTGTGGCGCAGCACCGGTACCGCCTTCGCCACCGTCGATAGTAATAAAGTCCGGCGCACTCTCCAGACCACGCTTCAGAATCTCATCGCAGAGTTCACGCACAAAGCGCTCCGAACCCATCACGGCCTTAAAACCTACCGGTCGACCCGTCACATTACGGACACGGCCAATCACATCGAGCAACTCGCCGACATTGCCGATGTCATGATGACGATTGGGACTACTGGATATCTGTCCCACCGGGATACCGCGAATGTTGGCTACTTCGGCCGTAACTTTTTTTCCCGGTAACACGCCGCCCTTACCCGGCTTGGCACCCTGTGACAGTTTAATCTCGAAGGCCTTGACGTAACCGGCAAGCTCACGCAGTTTCTGATCGTCCAGCTGGCCATTGGCATCCCGCACGCCATATTTGGCAGTGCCAATCTGATATATGAGATCGCCGCCCCCTTCCAGGTGATACGGTGACAGGCCACCCTCACCGGTATTCATCCAGATACCGGCCTTGGCGGCACCTCTTGACAGGGCACGCACCGCGGGTCTGGAGATGGCGCCATAACTCATACCGGAGAGATTAAAAATATTATTGGTGATAAAGGGTTGCTCACAGTCGGGGCCAATGGTCATTGGCGCCACGTTGGTACACTCCTCCTCCAGTAAAGGAAAAGAGGCATTGACAAAAATCACCGAACCCGGCTCGCGCAGATCATTCGTCGAGCCAAAGGCCACCATGCCACCAAGCCCCTTGGCGGTCCGATAGATCCAGGCGCGGGTAGCACGATTAAAGGGCTGTTCCTCACGATCGTGAGCGAAGAAATATTGACGAAAATACTCGCCCAGGCGCTCCATGCCATAGCGCATACGACCAATCAGCGGAAAGTTACGGCGTACCGCGTGCGTCGTCTGGAAGCGGTCATAGACATACATCCAGGACAATAAGAGGACAAGCAGCACCGCCACACTGCCAAAGAAAATGACAATCCCGTTCGCGGTAAGCGACATATCAAATGACATAGAGCGTGTTTCCTTGTCTCAAATGACATAGCTAACATCGGCCTGTACCGATATTAGTTTAGCCAGCCCGCATTGACTAAAGATTGACTTAATGGCCCTGTGTTGCGCGAGGTCATTACGATGGCTGTCCAGACGCTCGAAAAAGCGTCGTCGTATGCAGTAAACGCGCTGGTGCTGCAAAATTCTGACGCTGCGATTCATGGAGGCTAACCTCTGCATCTCTTGCCAGCAGACCACCATTTTGTCGCTTAATATTGCCCGCTTACCGTACCGGACAGGCAAGCTTCACGGCCCTTTGCCTGTCCTGCCGGTTCCCGATCGCTGGCTGAAGCGGCACCCCATGAGCATGACTTATTAACCCAGCCTGGTCCGATGGGACAACAATGATATCAATCGCCCCGGGCCGGTCCGCCTGGCCCATCCCCAGGCCCATGCTTTTCACTATGGATTATTGATGCAAGGTCGCGTGCACGACATAGATGACCACAACACCCGCAATGATGAGTGTCATTTGTTGCAGTGTCGCCCCCAGGTGTGGACGTTTATGCAGGCCGGGGATTAAGTCCGCCACGGCAATATAAATAAAACTCGACGCGGCAATGGCCAGAACATACGGTAATAATGACTCTAATCCCCGCAAACCGTAGTAAGCCGCCAGGGCACCAATAATGGTTGTAATGCTGGAGATGATATTAAAGACAAAGGCCTTACCACGGGCGAAGCCACTGTGGAGCAGAATGGCAAAGTCACCGACCTCTTGTGGGATCTCATGGGCGGCGACTGCCAGGCTGGTGACAATACCGAGATGAATATCTGTCATAAAGGCCGCCGCGATCAGTACACCATCTACCATGTTATGCAGGCCATCGCCGATAAGGATAAAAATACCCGCCGCCTGGTCCGACTTGTCATGGTGGTGTTCTGGCGTATGTACCTCGCAGTGGCTTGAGTGACAATGCCGCCACAGGACCAGTTTCTCCAGCATGAAAAATACCAGAATACCAATCAGGACAGTCAAACCAATATTGTGGACATCAATATTCGGGTTCGCGGTAATTGCATGCGGTAACAGGCCGAGAAAGGCTACCCCCAGTAGAGAGCCAATGGCGAAGCTGACAAAGTGTGGTAACAATTGTGTGCGCAGGCGTTCCGGGAATAATAAAAAACTCCCCGCGGCAATCACACTCAGGACACCACCTAAAAGGCTAAAAAGAATGATCCAGAGCAATAGCGGCATAACAGTGACGTCCAGTGGTGTTAAATAAAAGAGCTAGGCATGATACCTGAACCTTGTCGGCAGTCTAGTCAGTCCTGCAACCAGATCAGACTGGCCATACGACCGGTGACACCGTCACGACGATAGGAATAAAAACGTTCGCGTTCAGTATAGCTACAGAACTCACCACCATATATAGCCTTCACGCCACTGACCTGCAGGCGCAGGCGTGCCAGTCGGTACATATCCATCAGCCAGTGCGCCTTGCGTGTCGCCACAAAGGCCGACTCAGAGGCAGGCATTTGCTGGACAAAGGTATCGCGCACCTCGGCACCGACTTCATAGGCCTGCGCGCCGATGGCTGGCCCCAACCAGGCCATGACGTCGCCAGCATCGACCTGCATGGCCTTGAGAGTGGCCTCGAGAATGCCGTCCGCCAGCCCCCGCCAGCCGGCATGGGCGGCAGCCACGACACGGCCCTGGCGGTCACAAAACAGCACCGGCAGGCAGTCCGCCGTCATCACCACACAGACCGCGTGTGGTCGGCGACTGACACAGGCATCGGCCTCAGTCACCTCTGTCGAGGCCTGCGCCTCGATTACCCGATTGCTGTGGACCTGTTGCAACCAGCAAGGTGCCGCCTGGAGTCCCAGCTGCATCGCCAACTGTTGTCGGTTCGCGGCTACCGCTTCCGCCTGATCACCCACATGCAGCGCCAGATTAAAACTGTCATACGGTGGCAGGCTTACCCCCCCGCGACGCGTGGTGGAGACGGCCTGTACCTTTTCCGGTGCCGGCCAGTCAGGGTGCAGCAGATGATCGAAATTTATACTCAAGTCTTGTCCTGGTGGTTGAGTAAATCCTGTTGCAGGGCGGCAATTAACAATTGCATATCTGCGGGAACCGCTTGTTCCCACTCCAGCCACTCACCGGATTCAGGGTGTTCCAGACCCAGCCGCGTTGCATGCAGTGCCTGTCGTTTGAAGCCACGCAATACCGCAATAAGACTTTCATCACAATCCCGTGGCAGACGCAGGCGCCCCCCGTACTCGGGGTCGCCAAACACCGGATAGCGAATGTGTGCCATATGGACACGGATCTGATGGGTGCGGCCGGTCTCCAGCTTAACGCTGGCCAGGGTATGGGCGCGAAAACGTTGTTTTACCCGATAATGGGTGATCGCCTCTTTGCCGCCGTGGGTCACCACGGCCATGCGTTTTCGGTTGACCGGGTGCCGCCCCATCTCCGTTTCAATACGGCCACCCGCCGTCATGACGTCGTTGACCACGGTTAGATACTCACGCGCAAAGGCCCGCGCCTGGAGCTGTTCGACCAGATATTTCTGCGCTGTGATGGTCTTGGCGATCACCAGCAGGCCGGAGGTCTGCTTGTCGAGGCGGTGGACAATCCCGGCTCGCGGCACACCGGCCAGCGCCGGGGCATGGTGCAGCAGGGCATTCAACAGTGTACCGGCGCGGTTGCCCACGGCCGGATGTACCACCAGGCCAGCCGGTTTATTCAGTACCAGGATACTGTCATCCTCGAAGAGAATATCCAGCGGGATATCCTCCGCCTGCCAGTGCTCTTCAGCCACCACCTCGGCATCGACCGCAATCGATTCCCCGCCCAGTACCTTGTCACGCGGGCGCCAGACCTTGCCATCCACCAACACCTCACCACGTTTGATCCACTGTTGCCAGCGACTGCGTGAATAATCCGGCTGTAATTCCGCCAGGGCCTGGTCAAGCCGCAGACCCGACATTTCGTCTGGAATATCAAGGTGTAACTCAATTTGTTGAATACTGTCGGACATCACCTAAAACCTGCTGGGGAATCAATTTATTAACGGCTGGAGTCGGAGTATACTTGCATCCCACTTATATTGAGAGAGCCTCCGAGGATTGTTGTCTTGAAAAATTTGCTAGTCAGGTTTCTGTTTATTTCACTTCTACTCGGCAGCCTCATCGGTTGCGCCAGTTCACCGGATGCTGACGACCCCTATGCCAAGTCCAGCGTCGAAGATATCTACAAGGACGCCAAGGCGGCATTAGACGATGGCAACTATGAATCTGCCATTAAACTCTACGAGAAGCTGGAGTCACGTTTTCCGTATGGCCGCTATGCCGAGCGGGCGCAAATGGAGATCATCTATGCCTATTACAAAGATATGGATGAAGACACCGCGATTATCGCCGCCGATCGCTTTATCAAGCTTCACCCCAATCATCCACTGGTCGATTATGCCTACTACATGCGTGGTCTGGCATCTTTTAACCTGAGTCGTTCCTTTTTTGAAAAGCTGTTTGGTCAGGATAAATCCGAGCGTGACCCGAAAATGGCCCGACAGTCTTTTGATTATTTCACCCAGCTCGTGAAGCGTTATCCGCACAGTAAATATGTCCCGGACGCAGTCAATCGCATGAAGACACTGCGCGATAATCTCGCCCAGTATGAAATCCATGTCGCCTCGTATTATCTCCGCCGTGGTGCCTACCTGGCCGCCGCTAACCGTGGCAAATATATTATCGAAAATTATCAGGCAACGCCCGCCGTTTCACAGGCCCTGGCCTTGATGGTACGGGCTTATCGCAAGCTGGATATGCCTAAACTGGCCGATGACACCTACCGGATACTGGCACTCAATTACCCTGATGACCCTGAGACTGAAAAACTGAAGCCGGCCAAATAGGGTTAACGATTAAGTTGGTAAGGCATTGAATACTTTCCGTGCCAGTCACCTTACCCATAATACTAACGCGGATCTGAGTTCAGGGTAAGGCAGGCAAAGACGCTTAGCTCACAGGGATAACCATAGTACCTTGGCGAACGCCGCGACCACGGCATTCGCCCCGCCCCTGCTAACGCTCTAACAGCGCCGGAAAATATCGCTCATAAAAATAGCACTGACCGACCGGCCATTCTTTGGGTATGTGGTAATAGCGCTTCAACACATCTTTCAAAACCTTTTCACGGTACAGCGCATATCGAAAACCTTTACCCAGGCCTAGATAGAACGTGGTCCCCGCGACGGGTACCGGCCTGATCTCAAATTCGTCAAAAAACTCGGCGTAGTTTTTCACATCCCTGGTATAGGTCATGATCATAATATTGCGCCCGGCATAGTCCCGCATATCAATAATCTGTTCATCCTGACGCGCATGGTAGGAACCATAGCCAAACACCATCACGTGTTGGCGACCAGCGTAGGATAACAGGGCTGACTCGACATAACTGTCGGTCGCCAGCGCATAGTCTTTTGCATAAGGCGAGGTCGCCTTCAGCAGCTGATGCGTTCGCATGGAATACAACAGGTCTTTATAGGTGTTGTCGTTATGACGAAACATCTCCGGCACCTGTGTTAACAGAAAACCCACCAGCAACAGATGAATCAGCGCATAACCCAACATGAATTTCAGTGCCGTGCGTAATTGTTTCTCCGTGATGAATAACCCCAGGGCAATAATACCGAAGGGATAAAAACTCATCAGCCAGTGCAGACCAATATCCTTCCAGGTCGAGAGCAGTAGAAATAAAAACAGCGGCACCAGTAACAACGCCATAAAGACACCCAGGCCACCCTGCCTGAGTGAGGCAACCGCCAGCCGACGTTGTTTGACAAAATAAAACATGACCGGCGGTGTAAACAGGTACAGCAGTAAGACACAATATTTCACCACGGTACTGAATGAAAACGTATCGCCCTCGGTGCGATTCACCAGATTAAACAGGTAATTGTTCCAGCAATGGGTATAGTTCCAGTACAGGTTCAGACCAATAAACGGCAACGTGCCGAGAATAATCAGTAGCAGACCGATTAACGGCCTGCGTTGTCGACTGGCAAAAAAGAGTAGATACGCGGCATAGGCTATGCCCAGCAGGCCCGCGAAAAATTTGGAAAAAAAGGCCGCGCCTAACAACACACCACAGAGCAGATACCAGCGTCGGCTGGCACGATGGACGGCGACATAAAAAGCGACCGCGGAGAAGAAGGACCACATGACCAGCGGCGTGTCGGTCGTCATGAGCATAAAAATCAGATTGACCGGCGTCAGCAGAAACAGGCTGCCTGCACCATAGGCGACAGCAGGGTGATCGGTGCGTAACAGTCGCACAATACCAAGGCCAATTATGCTGGTGGTCAACACCATCGGCAGGCGCAGCCACCAGGCGGCATCGCTCACCGATAACAATGCCGTCAGAAACCACCCCACCATGGGGGGATGATCATAAAAACCAAAATCCGGGTGCTTACCCCATTGAATAAAATAGGCCTCGTCACCGGTCATCGGAATCACCGCCGCGAACGCCAGTTTGATAATGAGGGTAACGACAAAGAGTGCGGTAAATCCGCGCGGTGTGCAGAGACTATTGATTAAGCGCATGAATTGTCTTTTCTAGAGTTGGTTGTCATTAATAATGTGATGGCCGCAAAATCCGGCATTTTTTCAGGACGACGGGCTGTCGATAAGGCCCGCCAAAGCACCATTAGTTCCTGTTAAATTGACCGCACTATACAACAAGTAGCGTAAAACGGGGTATTCACCTTAGGAGACAAGCACTTGCAGGCGATTTTCCTGTCGCGAGCCGCTATAATGCCGCCTCGGAGATTAACCACTGCAGGCCAATAGATAAGCATGGACAAGACCTACAACCCCCACGACATCGAGCAACGCTGGTACCAGACCTGGGAAGAAAGCGGCTATTTCAAACCACAGGTAAGTAGTGCAACCGCCCCACAGGGTGGAAACGAGGCCTTCAGCATTATGATCCCGCCGCCCAATGTCACCGGCAGCCTGCACATGGGACACGGTTTTAATAACACGGTCATGGATACCCTTGTCCGCTACCACCGCATGAAGGGTCACAACACCCTGTGGCAGCCGGGTACCGACCACGCCGGTATCGCCACGCAAATGGTGGTCGAACGCCAGCTCAATGCTGAAGACAAGACCCGACACGACCTGGGACGCGAGGACTTTATCAAGCGTATCTGGGAATGGCGTGATGAATCCGGCGGCAATATCACCCGCCAGCTGCGTCGCCTCGGTTCCTCGCTGGACTGGTCGCGCGAACGCTTCACCATGGACGATGGCCTGTCAGATGCGGTCAAGGAAGTCTTCGTCCGTCTGCACGAGGAAGGCCTGATCTATCGTGGCAAGCGTCTGGTCAACTGGGACCCGGTGCTGCACACCGCCGTCTCGGACCTGGAAGTCATCAGCGAAGAGGAAAACGGTCACCTCTGGCACCTGCGTTATCCGTTATCCGACGGCAGTGGCTATCTGATCGTCGCCACCACCCGTCCCGAGACCATGCTCGGTGATAGCGCCGTCGCCGTCCACCCCGATGACGAGCGTTACCAGTCGATGATCGGCAAGACCGTTACCCTGCCGCTAGTGGGTCGTGAGATCCCCATCATTGCCGACGACTATGTCGACCCTGAATTCGGTACCGGTTGCGTCAAGATTACCCCGGCACATGACTTTAATGACTATGAGATGGGCAAGCGCCACGACCTGCCACTGATCAATATTCTGACCATCGATGCCTGTATTAACGATGACGCCCCGGCCGCCTATCGCGGCCTGGACCGCTACGCTGCGCGCAAGAAGATCCTCGCCGAGCTAGAGGCACAGGGCCTGCTGGAAAAAGTCGATGACCACAAGCTCATGGTACCGCGCGGTGACCGCTCCGGTGCCGTTGTTGAACCCTTTCTCACTGATCAATGGTATGTGAAGATCGCACCACTGGCCGAACCGGCCATCAAGGCTGTCGAAGATGGCGACATCAAGTTCATCCCTGACAACTGGAAGAACACCTATTACGAATGGATGCGCAACATCCAGGACTGGTGTATCTCGCGACAGATCTGGTGGGGCCACCGCATCCCGGCCTGGTATGACGACGCCGGGAATATCTATGTGGCTCGCAATGAACAGGAGGTACGCGAGAAACATAAGCTTGGTGATATCGCCCTGCGCCAGGATGAAGACGTGCTCGACACCTGGTTTTCTTCTGCGCTGTGGCCCTTCTCCACCTTAGGCTGGCCGGAGAACACCGAGGCCCTGAAAACGTTTTATCCGACTGCGGTGCTGGTCACCGGCTTTGACATTATCTTTTTCTGGGTCGCCCGTATGATCATGATGGGCCTCAAGTTTATGGATGATGTGCCCTTCAAGGAGATCTACATCCACGGCCTGGTGCGCGACTCGCACGGTCAGAAAATGTCAAAGTCCAAGGGTAACGTCCTCGACCCGATTGATTTGATCGACGGTATCGATCTACAAACGCTGATGCAGAAACGCACCAGTGGCATGATGCAACCGCACCTGAAAGACAAGATCGCCAGGCAGACCAAAAAGGACTTCCCCGACGGCATCCCCGCCTTCGGCACCGATGCATTGCGCTTTACCTTCGCCGCCCTTGCCTCCACCGGTCGTGATGTCAATTTTGACATGGGACGAATCGAAGGTTATCGCAACTTCTGTAACAAGTTATGGAACGCGGCGCGTTATGTCTTGATGAATACCGAAGGCCAGGACTGCGGCACCACGATTGGTGATATTGAACTCTCCACTGCCGACAAATGGATCACTTCACGCCTGCAACAGATCAGCCAAGGCATTGAAGAGAATATCAAACTCTATCGCTTTGACCACATGGCGCAGACGATTTATGAATTCACCTGGAACGAATACTGCGACTGGTATCTGGAACTCTCCAAGTCCGTACTCATGAACGACAATGCCAGCGTCGCACAAAAACGTGGCACCCGCCGTACCCTGATACGCGTACTGGAAGCCATTCTGCGCCTGGCCCATCCGATCATTCCGTATATCACCGAAGAGATCTGGCAGCGCGTCGCGCCTTTGGCGGGTATTAAAGCAGATACCATCATGACACAGCCTTATCCAGAGTTCGATGCGGCACTGATGGATCAAAACGCCATTGATGAACTGGAGTGGGTCAAGAGCTTTATTGTCGGCGTCCGCCAGATCCGCTCCGGCATGGACATCAAACCCGGTAAGCCGTTAGCGATCCTGTTGCAGGATGGTAAAGAACAGGATAAACAACGCCTCAACGCCAATCAGCACTACATCGAAAACCTGGCCAGGATCGAATCCACGACCTGGTTGAATCCTGGAGAGGAAGCGCCTGAATCCGCAACGGCATTAGTCGGCGAGATGAAGATCCTGATCCCTATGGCTGGTTTGATTGATAAGGATGCCGAGCTAACGCGCCTGACCAAAGAGATCGGCAAACTGCAAGGTGATATCGAACGCACCAAGGGTAAGCTGTCGAATGAGAGCTTTGTCAGCAAGGCGCCCGAGGCCGTAGTACAGAAAGAAAAAGATCGTATCGTCGAGCTGGAAACCGCGTTGAATAACTTGAGTGAACAAAAGAAAAAGATCGAAGCGCTCTAACATATAATTTTATTTATGACAGGCGATATATCTTGTATTTAACTAAAGAAATCAAGCGATGCACTAATTGGCTAAACCAATAAAATCGCATAGCGGACTGCTCAAACTACTCCAGAAAAAAGAAAAGTCTGGTGGGACAATTACGCTGGAAGAAATATTAGATGCCAGCGGTTGGAAAGAAGTTTCCTTCAAAACATATTTAAAAAAAGGTCAATTAAGCGAATTCTTACAAGAAATTGGTAGTAATATTTTTCAATCTACTAATACCATCGGACTTTCAGTAAGCGATTTTTCGAGTCTACTATCACAAAGCAAACATCGAAGAGAACTTGGGTATCTATTTAAGTCTGGCTTAGCTAAAGCTCTCCTCCGAAAATCACGTGACAATATGCTTCTAGCAATGGAGTTATATAATAGGCCATCACTAGAAAACAGGCTGGATGGTTTTGTATTATGCTTTTGTGTTGCATGGGAGCAGTTACTAAAAGCGGTCTTAATCGAAGGAGAAGGTGAAGAATCAATATATAAAACCAAACAGAAAAATTACGACATGCGTGAAACCATATCACTACGTGACTGCCTAAAGCATCTTATGCCCGAAGACAGCTTAACAAGAAAAAATATTGAAAAAATTACTTTTTACAGAGATCAGGCAGTTCACTTATTGATGCCCGAGGTTCAAAGTATCATTTCGCGCTTATTTCAATCTGGAATTATTAATTATGGAAAATTTTTCCAAGAACACACGGGGTCTACATTTCTTGGAAGTAGCCAAAGTGGAATGATCTCTTTGGTTGGCGACTTATCAGAACCGTCAATTCCAATACTTAGAAATAAATATGGAAAAAATACTGGAGATGAAGTCATCAATCTTATAGATGACCTTAAGAATGATGCTATAAATACAAATAATATTGAGTTTTCAATACCCATCAATGTCAAACTAACCTTTGCCAAAAAAGATGACTCAGGCAACCTAATAACATTATCAAAAGCAGATGATGGAATAGATGGGCTACAGAGAGCTTTGATTGTTGAAAAGCCAGTAGACCGACATAACACTCACCCATTTCGCGAACATGTTGCAATAGAACAGATTAACCGAAGACTATTGGATAGGTACACACAAGAAAAACTAAAAGAATACTTGATTGCAAAAAATAAAGAAACCAACTTTCCACGCATAACCACGCATGACTTCCGTGCAATCATTCATAAACTCAAATGGAAAAAAAGTAACAACAAACATCATTATTTAAATAAAGATCCAGTAGTGCATTACTACTCAGATACAGCTATTGAAGAAATCATCCAAAAGATAATGGACAAGAAAAATTTTCTACGAAACACAAGAGAAAGCTATAAAAATAGGTGAAATAGCTAGCCCGGAGGGTTGGGTTGAAGCACGGGATCCAACAGAGCATGAACAAATGATGCCAATATAATTGAAACATACTTCATAAAGAGCCAGGGTATCTCTACACTTGATAAGACATATCTTTAACAGCTTTAGTTCGTAATTAGGTTTACAAAATGAGTGGTTGTTGTGAAAATAATTGTGCTGTAGATGCTCTTCGCGAGAAGCAGCGAGGTACACTGCAAATTGTTCTCGGCATTAATGCCATTATGTTCTTGGTTATTGTGCTGGCCGCATTCTATGGCAAGTCAACTTCCCTGCTTGCTGACAGCCTTGATAACCTTGGCGATGCGATTACCTATAGCCTGAGCCTGTACGCTGTTTCCAGGGGCGCCTCCGCAAAGGCCAGGGTTGCGCTATTCAAAGGCGGTTTAATTTTTCTCGCGGCATGTGCGGTAATTGCCCAGATTGTTTACAAGCTCTTCGTTCCAAGCATCCCGGTATTTGAAGTCATGGGTGCATTCAGCCTCCTTGGCCTCGTGGCCAACTCACTCTGTCTTTACCTGCTTTGGCGCCATCGTCATGAAGATGTCAATATGAGCTCAGTGTGGGAGTGCTCACGAAACGACATCGCCACAAATCTTTCTGTGTTTGTGGCGGCGGGAGCCGTCTGGTTCACAGGTTCGGGTTGGCCCGATATAGCCGTTGCGCTTGGTCTCGTGTGGTTGTTGATACGTTCTTCGATTCGTGTCATTTCATCAGCCATGGCAGAACTCCGTGCAGCAAGCTGACGACACCATCAACCTCAACAGATCAAAGTGAATCTCCATTTACTTTGAAGGTCATTATCAATGACGACTGGAACTTATCTACTCTATATCGTGATTGCGGCGGCTTTGATTGTTGTCCCTGGCTCCAATGTCTTACTGATAATTGCCAACATTGTTAAACATGGTACGCGTGCTGGTTTACTCACGGTGGCTGGCACCAGCGCCGCCATGGCGCTGCAACTGGCTATCGACACGCTTGGTATCAGTTCTGTACTACTCATCGTGACTAACTGGTTTCACTGGTTACGCCTGGCCGGTGCGGTGTATTTGATCTACCTGGGCATTAAAAGTCTACGATTACGCAATAGGTCATCAGCTATTCCTACAGTGACAAAGGCCCATCGCTTGTTTCTCTAGGGATTCCTGGTTTCGATCGTCAATCCCAAGACACTGTTGTTCTTTTCTGCCTTTCTGCCGCAGTTTGTCACAACAGCATCACCGGCCTTGCCACAACTACTGATATTGTCGGCGACCTTCCTGCTATTGGCCGTTATGTTCGATAGTGGTTATGCACTGCTTAGCGGTAAACTATTCTGCAGGATAAGCACTTCGGCACAGACCATGTTACAACGCCTGACAGGCTGGTTACTTATTTGTGCTGGTGTGTTGCTGGGATCGAGCCACCTGGACACGAAGCCATAGGTGTTTCTACTTAGCCTAAGAATCCATTCTTGTGATGACTGTGCGCGACATTTCTGAAAGAATCTTCCATACTGGATTAACTAAATTCAAGTCGAGGTGCATCATGAGACGCATAGTGTTTCTAACCTTAGTCCTGTTTTCAACACCCGTCTTTGCCGGTGAACATATCCTCAATCCGATGCTCGGCGTCACCGACTGGTCGCGCAATAGTGGGCACACTGCGGCGGGTAGTAGTCTGGCCTTTAATAACGATAACGCGTTGAGCCTTGGCTTTAAATACCTGTACCGCTTTGATAATGGCCTGGCGCTTGGCGGCAGCATTATGGGCTACCGCAAGACAGTTACCACTTCCACGCTGGCGCATAAGGCTTACATTGTTAATACCAATGCTCTGCTTGAGTATTATTTTAATAGCCAGGCAAATACCAGTCCCTATTTAGGTTTTGGTCTCGGCGGCATGGGGATTGGTTTCGACGGAGGTACGCTTGATGCTGATTCCACAGCAGGACACTCGTTGCAATTGAATGCCGGTCTGCTGCACAAATTCTCCGAGCGCTTTGGTATGCAGGTGGAGTATCAATACAATACCTTTGATGTGAATGACGATATTCATAGCGGCATCACGAAAATTGACACCTATTCACACTCGCTGGTGATCGGCCTCACGATCCATCTTTAGTCGCAAACCGGATCGAAAAAAACAGGCACGACTCACCCATCGCACTCACACCTATCAGGGCGAGCCCTCTGCCTGTTACTTAAATTGCAGCCAGGTCGTATACAGGCCCGGTCTGCGCTTGTATAGTGACCTCAATCCCCCCATTTTCGTCTTATAATAAAATTGCAATACACCGCCGGGGGAGGGCCATGAAACAACACCTTCATCTGTATCTATTGCTGGGTTTTAGTTTATCGTTGGTAGCCTGTGGTGGCGGTGGAGGTGGCAGCAGTACTAGCTCATCATCCTCAATCAATTACACCGGTTCATCCTCCGCAGCTAACATCGACAGCAATAATGCTCAAAATATTACCGGTGACTCTACCACCAGTGGTGCCGTCGGGGGTACTGCCAGCTCGGTCGCGACAGTGAACGCTGATGGCCAGACGAAAAAAACCGGGACATCCATTATCAGCCAGGCCGTGGTCAATGCCGTGGAAAACAGGATCGATGCTACCGATTCAGGCACTCTGGCGGCGACGGTCAGCAGCAATACCGTTGCCGGTTCCTGCGGGGGTAGCGAGACATTTACTATCAATGTTGACTCGACCACAAACGCCTTTAATGGCTCGATGAGTTTCGCTAATTATTGCGATACGGACGTCATTATTTCTGGCAGCGCAACGCTGAGCGGCACCATCGACACCTCGACTACTCGCATTTCAATCAACATGACCTTCAACAGCTTGCTGATAGAGAACAAGACCAGAAAGCGAATCTTTAAGGCTGAAAATTATAAGATTGTCATTAGTGATAATTATTCGACATCTTCGTTCAGCGTCAGCCTCTCCGGTAAGTTTTACCATCCAGATTATGGCTACGTGATGCTCAGCACCATCACTCCGTTACAATATAGCGGTTCCAGCGAGTGGCCCTCATCGGGCAAACTCAAGGTTACCGAGGATGGCACTGCCCCGGTGGATAGTGCCACCCTGTCCGTTATAGACACAACCCAGTATCAGGTCGATGTCGATATCAGTAACGATGGCAGCATCGACTCAACCAACCTGTATAACTGGGCTGACTTGTAGACTGGCCTTCCGCACATTCAAAAGCGCACACCCGGTGCGCTTTTTTTTGTCTTACTGGTTGACTCTGGAGTCCACTCCAATGATTTGATACGGTCATTGGAGGTGTCCATGGCATCATGTTGTTCTACCGAGAATCATAACCCTGTAAAAAATCCTTGCCCCGTCTGTGGTACGGCAGGCAAAGCAGTCGCCATATCGAGTCTGTATCACCAGATACGCTTTCCGGACAACCTGACAGTCCCCGCTGCGGATTATTACTTATGTGCTAAACCGGATTGCGCGCTCGGCTACTATAGCGACACGGGGTTATGCTTTAAAAAATCCCAGTTGCGCGAAGCAGAGCATATCGCGGCGGGCTGGTTATGTTATTGCTTTGATATCTCCAAGGCTGATTACCGAGCCGCACTAGACAATCGCAATGCCGATGAGATCAAAAAATTCGTCATTGAGCAAACCAGGATTGGCAGCTGTGCCTGCAGTAGCCGCAACCCATCCGGCCAGTGTTGCCTGGCAGATTTCAAACGTGTAGAAAAGGTGTACGCCAATGAACCGCAGTAAGACATCGTTATCAACCCTTGGTACTGTCCTGCTTGCCCTCCTACCACAGGTCTTCTGCCCGGCCTGCTGGCCGGCCTATACCGGTGTCCTCAGTTCGCTTGGCCTGGGCTTTATTGACTACTCGCCCTACCTGTTACCCCTGATGAGCGTCTTTATGCTTATTGCGCTATGGGGACTGTTTCACAAAGCGGCTACACGCAAAGGCTACCGACCATTTATACTGGGCTGTCTCGCGGCCAGTGCTATCCTCCTGGGTAAGTTTGCCTTTCAGCTCGACAGCATGCTGTATGCCGGTGTGGTCCTATTCGTCATCGCCTCAATATGGAATGCCTGGCCCGAGCGCAATGCCGTCTGTTCGGTCTGAACAGGGTCGAAGCAAGAGAATAATTTTCAATTCTCTTGCAGCCTGATTCAAAGCGTCTATACTCGCGCCCATACCACTTGGAGCACGGTTAACTGTTGACCTTTCCAGGGGAGTGTATGACTGAGGGGGCAATGCCCCGGGATGGCAACATGATGCGTCACGCCTCTCTCCAGGACCTTGATACCCTGGTAGAGATTGAAAACAAAGCCTTCGCTACTGACCGTTTTTCACGACGCAGTTTCCGCTACCTGTTGACCCGCGCCAAGGCCGAGACACTGGTCTATATTCTTAATGACAAAATGATTGGCTATGTCATGCTGCTATTCCACTCCGGGATATCCATGGCACGACTCTATTCACTCGCCCTCGACCCGGATTCCCGTGGCAAGGGGATTGGCCGCGAACTCATGCAGGCGGCGGAACAGACCGCTCTCAGCCATGACTGCATTATCCTGCGGCTTGAAGTTCGGGCGGATAACACATCAGCCATCCGTCTATATCAGCAACAGGGTTATCGCCAGTTTGATAAAACCCCTGACTACTATGAGGACCACATGGAGGCGCTCCGGTTTGAAAAACGCCTACAGCCCTCTCTCAAACCGGACCTGAAACGTGTGCCCTATTACCGGCAAACGCTGGATTTCACCTGTGGTCCGGCCACACTGATGATGGCCATGAAGGCCCTCGACCCGGCGGTGGCGCTGGATCGCAAACTGGAACTGCGACTTTGGCGGGAATCGACTACCATTTACATGACCTCCGGCCATGGTGGCTGTGGTCCGTATGGTCTGGCGCTGGCCGCCTATCGCCATGGCTTTGATGTAGAGATCTACGTTAACGAAGAAGGGGTAATGTTTATCGATTCCGTGCGCAATCAGGATAAAAAAGAAGTCATGCGCCTGGTACAGGAAGATTTTACCGAATCGCTGCAGCAACTCCCCGTCGACCTGCACTATGGTGCACTCGATGTGACTGACTTACAGGAAAAATTTAACGCCGGTGGTATCCCGATTGTACTAATCAGCTCCTACCGAATTTATCATGAAAAATTTCCTCATTGGGTTGTCGTCACAGGCTTTGACGAAAAGTACATTTATGTCCATGATTCCTATATTGACAGTAAGGGTGATAAGACTGAACTCGACACCAGCGATATGCCTATCTTAAAAAAAGATTTTGAGTTAATGGCACGCTACGGTAAGGCCGGTCAGCGTGCTGTGCTCATACTTAAAAAACGATCTAACACTAAACAATAAGACTGGAATACCAAACCCATGCCTCACATTATTATTGTTGACCAACTCAGTGACTGGCTTAGCGATTATCCCGTCGCCAATCTGGTGACGGCAAAAGATTATCTCTCCCGACCCGAACAATTCCGAAGCAAAGGAACACACATCATTAATCTGTGTCGCAGCTACCGCTATCTAAAGAGTGGTTATTACTGTTCGTTGCTTGCCGAGGCGCGTAGCCACAAGATCATCCCTAGCGTGCGTACCATCACTGACCTGAGTAAAAAATCGATTTATCAGCTCAATGTGGAAGACCTGGACGATGTCCTGCAGCGTGTCCTCAAAAAACGACCTACCAACAAAGATCAGGATCATCTGAGTATTGATATCTTTTTTGGTCAGAGCGAGGACAAGGAAATACAGGAAATCGCCCGGCAGATTTTTGAGCTATTCCGCGCCCCGCTGATGATGGTGGAATTTCGCCGCCAGCAAAAATGGACGATTAAACAAATCAAACCCCTGCACATCAATACGCTCACTTCAGAGCAGCAGATATTTTTTGCTGGTTGCTTAAATGCCTACTTAACTAGTCGCTGGCGTGCACCACGCGCCAAAGCCGTGGCCCGTTATGACCTGGCCATACTCTACGACCCGGAAGAGAAACTACCTCCTTCAAGCATGGGCGCTCTAAAAAAATTTATGGCAGAGGGAAAAAAGCTCGGCGTTGATGTCGACCTGATAACGCGCAAGGACTATAACCGTCTGGCCGAATATGATGCGCTGTTTATTCGAGAAACTACCGCAATCAGTCACTACACCTATCGCTTTGCTAAAAAGGCCGAGGCCGAAGGCATGGTAGTGATGGACGACCCCGATTCTATTTTGAAATGCACCAACAAGGTGTATCTGGCTGAATTGTTGGCAAACCACCAGGTACCGGCCCCGCGCAGTATGATCCTGCCCAGGGAAGATGCGATCCAGGCACTCGATGGTTTCGGTTATCCCGTGGTTCTGAAAATTCCCGATGGCTCCTTTTCCCGTGGCGTCTTCAAGGCCACGACCCCGGCCGAGGCTATGAGTATTACGCAAAATCTTTTTAAAGAGTCCGATTTGATTCTTGCCCAGGAGTTTCTCTATACCCAGTTTGACTGGCGCATTGGCGTACTCAATCGGAAGCCCATTTTCGCCTGCCAGTACCACATGTCACGCGCCCACTGGCAGATCGTCAAACATGAACCCGGCGGTAAACCACGGCATGGCGAACACCTGACACTGGCGCTGGATCAGGTACCCGAGAATGTGCTGAAAATTGCCGAGAAAGCGGCGGGCTTAATTGGTAATGGTCTCTATGGTGTCGATATCAAAGAAAACGAAGGTAACGTCTATGTCATTGAAGTGAACGATAATCCTAATATTGATAATGGTGTCGAGGACCAGGTGCTTGGTAACTCACTCTACCAACTCATTATTAATGAATTTATTAGTCGTATTGAACAACGACGCAACCATTAAAACCGAGAATAATTATGTTGAAATTTGACACTAGTAAGCCCCTCACCGCTCGCGCCATGTATCTTGGTCAACGCCTCGACCTACGTGCTCTGGAGAAGACACAGCCACTGGAGACCAACCCGCTAACCATAACGGCGGGGAATAATGGTATTGTCGTTCTGTTCCGTTATGGTGTAACGGTTTTTTTTGGCATGCACTCCAGTGAAATCATGTCATTCATTAATGATATCAGGACTTGCATCATACTGCCCTATGCCGAACCTGAAGCGGAAGACGAAGAATTATATGTCAGCACAGGTGAAGTTGAAGGCATCCACAATGAACGTATACGCTTACATGGCTTTGACGTACAACGCTTGCAAATTATCGCCGACGTACTGGCTAAAAATGTCGTTCTAGCTCATTACGAAACCGACCTGAATTACTATATTGATGAAATCGAACCCCTCGCCGCCAAGCTGGGTAAGCAACACACGATTGGCAAAGGCAGTAAGGAGTTATTACGCTTTATCGGTGATGCGTTACTGATTGAAGGAAAAATGATTGGCCGCGTCGAAGCGACGGAGAAACCGGAACTGATCTGGGATTACCCTGAATACGAACGACTCTACATGCGTCTGGAAGATGAATATGAACTCTCTGAACGTCAGAGTGCGCTGGAACGAAAACTCTCCCTCATCTCCAAAACCGCAGAGACTTTGCTTGGCATTCTACAGAATCAACGTTCATTGCGGGTTGAGTGGTATATTGTGATTTTAATCGTTGTTGAAATTGTTATTACCCTGACTGAAAAACTGGTGCATTAATTTGGCGAGCGATGACGTCGACGCCAGTATATTTTGTGGGCCTCTGAGGCCAGTAATGCCAGAAGCGCCAGCAAAATAAGTCCTCCCCAAAAACTGAGCGTAATCGGCTGCACCCCAAGGACCCCGCTCAGACCCAGAGACTACACCGCGCCGATATGGAATAACTGCGCTGCCAGCGTACCGAACAATAAAAAAAGATTACGCAAAGGATAATGCCTAAAGACCGAACGTGTTTCCGAACGACTGTTGACGACATAGACGTTTTCGAACGGGACCATCAGAAACAATACACCATTGCGCGCCGCCCCGATGCTACGCCCCTGTGACAGCATCCAGTCAAACGCCAAGTAGGCCACCACACCCATCACGACCGAGATCACCCGTATGCGCTCAACATCAGCCGGTTAAACACCGCTTCCTGCGACGGGCGTGGTGGACGTTGCTATTCCTTGCCTTCTCCCGGTTCAAACGCCAGGGCCACATCCTGAATGCCACTCGTCACCAGATTGAGTCTGGTCAATTGCCCCGCGGTTAAAGGCAGCGGTAATCCTGTCGCCAATCACAGGGAAAATAAAATGAGTTGTTCGGCCCCCGTGGTCCGGATTGGAATAGGCAATCCGTCCTTCGTCAATACCGGCCACGAGCGAGGCAAAGGTATCAGGAGTACGGACGTAAAAGGATCTGGTATGGATGTCTTGCCGCCGTTTCAGGTAACACGTTTCGGCCGAAATATTTCTGTCGCCCGGGTATCTCTGTTGGCATTAAACTCTGAAGTTCAACTTGCACTGTTTAACGGACATCCGTTCCTGCCAAAAGGTAAGGCTTTTCCGGAATTTGTATCCTGTCCGTTGCTGATGCAACCAAAGAAATATACTCTCAGTAAATTAAGTGAGCGGCTATGATAACTCATTGAAAGTCAGGTATCGAAATGCTTTCCGCCGCATCTCCCCTCCAGGTATCAACCTGGCAGACTGGATCTCCCTTGCCTGCCAGCACCCCCTTGATGTCGGGATTATTTTGTAGCTGATGGAGTATGGCACTGTAAACACGATCCGGCATATTACGTGCAAAGGTGATGTCGACAAAACCATCATCATTGACGCTGTACGTTGCAAATTGGTCGGCCCCATCGAAATCGAAAAGGATATTTGCCACCGCCGCGCTTGCCTTATCCATTTCATCAGCCCACAGAGAACCTGATAACATTAGCATTAGCATTAACAGTAAGAAAATGAGATGCCTGGATGACATGTTACTCCTTCGGACTGCCCATTAAATCATTATACACCCGTCGAATGTAACACTATTCTCACCACGGTAATAATCGTACCAATAAAAAGGCCTACCGCAACCAACCCAATCACTATGTATTGCCACGGCTTGCCATAGGTAAAATCTCGCTCGTAATTCGCGGATTTTTGCACCCCTAACATGGCCCACATGACACTTTTAGTGACATCCAGCAGGGTAGGTGCTTTGTTATTTTCATCGTTCATGTTCATCTCCATTTTAAAATATAATTTCTCAACTAACTTTATCATCTCTGACATAGAACAATATTATTGCGCCGCTAACAAAGAGTACAAGAATTGACAGTATCGACAATCGCGTACTCCCTGTCCACAGGGCAACCACCCCCATCAACAATGGTCCAATGACCGCGGCAAACTTGCCAAGCATATTATAAAAACCGAAAAATTCCGCTTCATGTCCAAGGGGAATCAAGCGCGCATAAAACGAGCGACTCAGGGATTGTACGCCGCCCTGCACCAGACCGATGACCACGGCCAGATAATAAAATTCACTGACCTGATTCATCCAGTAAGACATGATGGTAACTAATATATAGACAAACAGACCAATAAAAATACTCAGCCGCGTGCCTATACGCTCGCCCAGCCAACCAAAGGCGATCGCAGCAGGAAAACCCACAAACTGGGTAATCAATAAAGCGGTAATCAGGTGGCCGGCATTGAAGCCCAGCGCCATACCATAATCCACCGCCATACGGACAATCGTATCCACGCCATCAATATAAAGCCAATAGGCCACCAGGAACAGCAGTACCTGTCGATAGCCTCGAATATGTTTCAGGGTTATCAATAACTGCTGGAGTCCCGCCGAGATCATTTTCCTGCCACGAACAGACTTGCCATTCGCGGCAGGCTCACGCACATAGAACAGTAGAGGTAACGAAAACACCGCCCACCAGATGGCCACCGTAATAAAACCGGTACGGATGGCCATCGCACTATCGAAAAAACCAAACCAGCCCGGCTTTTGAAACATCAACACGTTAAAGGCCATTAAGAGTCCACCACCCAGATAACCGAGGGCATAACCGAGGGCCGAGACAGTATCCAGTCGATTGGCAGGGGCAACACTTTTTAGCAAGGCATCATAGAAGATATTCGCACCTGAAAAACCAATAATACTAAAGACAAAAAACATCGCCGCTAACCACCAGCCGTTTTTTTCGACGGTAAAGAGCCCCGCCGTCATTAGCATACCCAGTAGTGCAAAGCTGAACAGAAACAGTTTTCGACGGGCACCGGCATCGGCAATCGCCCCCAGCACCGGCGCCAGTAATACGACAATCATACTGGCCAGTGAATTGGCTACCCCCAGCTGGAATGTCGAAGTGGTCGCATCATTTGCGGCACTCCAGTATTGCTTGAAAAACAAGGGAAAGAATCCCGCCAGGACGACCGTAGCATAGGCAGAGTTGGCCCAGTCATACAGAGCCCAGCTGATCACACGCTTATTCATTAATGAGCTCATGCCTGAATACCTTTTCAGGTTCGAGGACCCAGGTCCTAGTTGCTATTTTTTTATTAATGTTCTCTCGTCGAGAAAAATTTCAAATCCGGCCAGCGTTCAACGGTCAAGTCAAGATTGACACGTGTCGGCGCCAGGTAGGTCAGACTACCTGCGGCATCCATGGCCAGGTTGTCTGAAGCCTTCTTTTTAAATTCTTCCAGCTTTTTACTGTCATCACCCTCTACCCAGCGCGCCGTACTGACATTAACCGCTTCAAAGCCACAGTCAACACTGTATTCACTCTTGAGGCGAAAGGCGACCACATCAAACTGTAATACACCGACGGCACCGACGATGACATCATTATTGTTCAGGGGACGAAATACCTGTGAGGCACCTTCTTCACTCAATTGGTCCAGACCTTTTTGCAGGGCCTTCATCTTGAGCGGGTCACGCAGGCGTACTCGCCGAAATAATTCCGGGGCAAAGTTCGGGATGCCGGTAAACTTCAGGTCTTCACCCTGAGTAAAGGTATCACCAATTTTTATAGTCCCGTGATTATGTAGTCCAATAATGTCACCGGGAAAGGCATTTTCAACATGCTCGCGTTCACTGGCAAGAAACGTGATCGCGTTACTAATCTTGATATCCTTGCCCAGACGGACATGGCGCATTTTCATACCATCGGCGAACTGACCGGAACAGACGCGCATAAACGCCACCCGATCGCGGTGCTGTGGGTCCATGTTGGCCTGGATCTTAAACACAAAACCGGAGAATTTCTCTTCCTCGGGTTGGACAGGGCGTGTCTCCGTCGCCCGTGATTGTGGTTTCGGTGCATACAGGGCGAAGTAGTCCAGCAACTCCTGAATACCAAAATTATTAATCGCCGAGCCAAAAAACACCGGCGTCAGTTTGCCTTCAAGGAAGGCCTGTTCATCAAATTCATGACTGGCACCCTGTACCAGCTCAATGGACTCGCGCAGTTCTGTCGCCTGGTGTCCTAAGACTTCATCCAGGCGTGGATTATCAAGGCCTTCGATGACCTCACCCTGTTTGATCTTGCCGCCATGGGTGGCGCTATAGAGATGCACCTTGTTTTCATATAAATGGTATACGCCTTTAAACTGTTTACCCATGCCAATCGGCCAGGTGATGGGGGCGCACTGGATTTTGAGAATATTCTCCACTTCATCCATGACTTCAATGGGGTCACGGCCTTCACGATCGAGCTTGTTCATAAAGGTCAGGATGGGCGTACTACGCAGACGGCATACCTCCATTAATTTAATGGTACGGTCTTCGACACCTTTGGCGGTGTCGATGACCATCAGTGCCGAGTCCACAGCCGTCAGGGTACGATAGGTATCTTCCGAGAAGTCTTCATGCCCGGGGGTATCGAGCAGATTGATCATGCAATCCTTATACGGAAACTGCATCACGGCCGATGTCACCGAGATACCGCGTTGCTGCTCCAGCTCCATCCAGTCGGACGTGGCATGGCGCGCGGCCTTACGACCCTTGACGGTTCCCGCAAGCTGAATGGCACCACCGAACAGGAGTAACTTTTCAGTCAGGGTGGTCTTACCGGCATCGGGATGCGAGATAATGGCAAAGGTACGGCGCCGATGTAATTCTTCAAGAAAACTCATTCAAATCTATCCTGCTGGAACTAAAGGTTTGCTATTCTACACGCCCACTGGTGATGCGGCTATTTCGCCGGAGGTTTTACCCCTAACCATGCCGACCATTTCTGATAGAGGCCTTCATCCAGGGCGGCGATGGCCGAACGGGGGGCTAGACTATTGTTAAAGACTGCTTCCGCCTCGAACGTCTGTGCAAAACCACCCGCCTCCATAAATACCAACAGACCCGCAGCGTAGTCCCACAGATTTTGGCTGCCGTGCAAATAAATATGTCCCCGACCTGCGGCCAGCCAGCACCAGTCAAGCGCAACGGAACCAAAACTCCGTTGTGACTTATACGGCTGCTCGTCGATAAGACGGTGGCATAGCTCTGGACTCAGGCGCTTGTAATCCACAATTGCAATCCCTGCATTTTCAGGTGCCGCATGATGAAAGGATTGTATCGGTTCATCATTGAGCCAGGCGCCCGCGCCACGCTGAGCACAAAAACATTCATCACGCATCGGGTCGTAGACGATACCCATGACGATTTCGGCATTAACGATCAGCGCCAGCGAAACTGAAAAACAGGGAATACCCAGGGAAAAATTGCTGGTGCCATCCAGTGGGTCAAGACACCAGAGTCCGGTTTGCGGTAAAACAAATTGCTGGTGTTGCTCGGACTTGGTCATTTCCTCGCCGAGGAAGGCATAGGAGGGATAGGCCTGTTTTAACGCCTTCTGCAGGCGTGCCTGCATGATCAGATCGGCTTCGGTTATGACGGAACCATCGAGTTTGAAACTATGACTGACCTTGTTAAAGCGCGGCAGCAGTTCCTCGCGAGCGGCTTCAATCACCAGGGTTTTGATTCGGACGAGTTCGGGGTGCATACGAAACCTTTAATTCAATTCTGGCAGATCCTGCGCCATGACAATGGCGTCTTCTCTGCCATGCGATGCGGGATAATAATCGGGTCGCCGACCAATAGGACTGAAACCCGCCTTTTTGTACAGGGCGATAGCGGCATGGTTGGATGGTCGTACTTCGAGAAACATTTTTTCCACCTGCTGGCGCCTGGCGATTTGAAGTAAATGTAGCAGAAGCATATTGCCAATGCCCTGGCCCTGTCTCTCCGGCTGTACGACGATAGTCAGGATATGCCCCTCCCTCGCGGCGATCGACATTATCCCATAGGCCAATATCTTACCCGTCTCCTGATAAACCCAACAGCTATACCCCACCTGCATGCAGTCACTAAAGATGCCACCGGTCCAGGGGAAATCATAGACCGCCGTTTCGATAGCCATGACCGCCGCAATGTCTTCTTCGAACATCGGTCGCAGGCCATCTTTTGCCGTATTCAACATGGCACTCATACGCCAGCCTTTGCCTGCAACATTTTTTTGGCGACGAGTAAATCCAGCCAGACAGCAGCTTTCTCAGCCGGGGACTTCAACAAATAGTCAGGATGATACGTTACCAGCAAGGGAATGCCGCTTTGCGGTTCAGTCAGGCGCTGCCCACGTAACGCGGCCAACGGTGTGTCGATATGCAACACGTGGTGGACGGCATGCTGGCCTAACACCAGAATCAACTTCGGCTGCACTAAAGCAATCTGGCGAGAAAGGTAGCCCTGGCACTGCCTTGCTTCCTCTGCGCTCGGCACGTGCTGTCTGGGCGGTAGGCACTTGAGGCTGTTGGTAATATAGACCTGTCTACGTTGTAGACCTATCGCCTGCAACATGGCATTGAGGAGCTGTCCAGTCAGCCCCACAAACGGTTCTCCCTGTTGATCATCATCGACACCTGGTGCCTCACCAATAATGAAGAGCTCTGCCTGGCGATCGCCGACACCAAATACTGACTGGGTACGCGTCTGCGCCAGGCCACAGAGTTGACATTGCGCCACGCGTTGTTCGAGTGCCGGCCAATCGAGTAAACCGAAATCGCTATCAGTCATGGCACCGCTGGATAAGGGGATCGTCTTTTCCAATGGAGTAAATGCTTGTAGTGACACTGACTCAACCTGTCGATCGCGCTGCTGCCAGACGGGAATCCCCATGGCATGCAGATACTCATATCGTCGATTGTCGATCACTCGCCCCTCGCTCCTGGAACCTCGGTCCTGTACCGATTTATACCTGGCTACCCTGTGGATGCGCCCGTTCTACCCGGGCAAACACCTTGTTCAGGGCGTTAATGTAGGCCTTGGCCGAGGCAATGACGATATCGGTATCGGCACCCTGACCATTGACGACATGCCCCCCCTTCTCCAGACGAACGGTGACTTCACCCTGGGCATCCGTACCACTGGTAATATTGTTGACGGAGTATAATTGTAAGGTGCAACCACTTTGCATCATGGATTCAATGGCGCGAAAGGCGGCATCGACCGGACCGCCACCATCGGCGGTAGCTGACCGTTCTTCACCCTGCACCCGCACGGTGATATCGGCCACCGGGGTTTCACCTGTTTCGGAACATACTCTCAGGGCGACCAATTGTAGTGATTCATTCTCTGCCTCAAGATTGGTCTCTGTCACCAGGGCCTGCAAATCTTCATCGTAAATTTCGTGTTTTTTGTCGGCCAGGTCTTTAAAGCGCGAAAAGGCCTCGTTCAATTCAGCCTCGGAGGCAAAGTCCACGCCCAGTTCTTTCAGGTGCGTCTTGAAGGCATTGCGTCCCGAGTGTTTGCCCAACACCATGCGATTAGTGGACCAGCCCACATCTTCGGCACGCATGATTTCGTAAGTCTCACGACTCTTTAATACCCCATCCTGATGAATGCCCGACTCGTGGGCAAAGGCATTGGCTCCGACAATGGCCTTGTTTGGCTGTACGGCAAAACCGGTGATCCCCGAGACCAGTTTGGAACAGGTGACGATCTGCGTGGTATCCAGATGATCAACATTACAGGGAAAAATGTCACGCCGTGTTTTTACCGCCATGACCACTTCTTCCAAGGCCGCATTCCCGGCACGTTCACCCAGACCATTGATAGTACATTCTACCTGGCGGGCACCGTTCATCACCGCGGCTAAAGAGTTCGCCACGGCCAGTCCCAGATCGTTATGGCAGTGTACGGAAAAAACCGCTTTATCTGAATTTGGCACACGCTGAATTAAATCGAGAATCAGGCCTCCGAACTGTTGCGGGACGTTATAGCCGACGGTATCCGGGATATTCACTGTGCGGGCGCCGGCATCAATTACGGCCTCCAGGACACGACACAAAAAATCCGGTTCGGAACGACCCGCATCTTCAGGAGAAAACTCTACATCATCGGTAAACTGCCGTGCCAGTTTCACTGCCCTAACGGCCTGCTCGACGACCTGGTCCGGTTCCATACGTAACTTCATTTTCATATGGATTGGTGAGGTCGCAATAAAGGTATGGATGCGCCCGGCATTGGCACCTTTCAGTGCTTCGCCGGCACGTTCGATATCCTTATCCAGCGCTCGCGCCAGGCCACAGACACGGCTCTCGGTAATGCTCTCGGCCACCGCCTTGACGGCTTCAAAGTCACCCTGGCTGGCAATCGGGAAACCGGCCTCAATGACATCGACGTGCATGCGTTCCAGCCCCCTGGCGATACGGACTTTCTCTTCCCGGGTCATGGAGGCACCAGGGCTTTGCTCACCGTCACGCAAGGTTGTGTCAAAAATAATTAACTTGTCAGTCATGTGTCTACTCCAAATTCATGCAGTCATTATCGCATGGAGCGGGCTCAAAACGAAAAATTCCCCGTAGATTTCAGGCCAGGAATGCTAATTTGGTGGTCGCGCGTCGATTGTAGCGTCGTCAGGCTGCAGGTTTCATGCAGCGCCAACTCATATACAAGCTTGCAATGGTAATTCAGCCCGTGCGGCCTTGTGGGGAATTTTGCGGTCGTTGTCAGTGTGAGGTGGTCTAGGCGAGATGATGTATCGATTTAGCCATGGCTAGGACTGATCCGTTGGCGGCCCGGCCTCGCTTCGCTGCTGACGACGTTCAGTTCGATGTTGCTTCAAATGCCACAAGGTCAATACCGGCCCGGACAGGGCATAAATCAGGAAACCCCCAAACAGGAGGATCGGCGGTTCGTAGGAGATCAGCACCAGCACGGCGACGACCAGCAAAATAGTCACAAAGGGAACCTTGCCACGCAGGTCAATGCCCTTGAAGCTGTGATAACGGATATTACTCACCATCAGCACGCCCGCCAGCAGGGTCAGCACCAGGGCCACGACATTAATGATGTTATCACTGGGCAGATAGACATCCCCGACCCAGACCATACCGGCTACAATCGCCGCCGCCGAGGGGCTCGCCAGTCCCTGAAAGTACTGCTTATCGGATGTGCCAATCTGGGTATTAAACCGCGCCAGACGTAACGCGGCGGCGGCGGTGTAGGTAAAGGCGGCCAGCCACCCCAGCTTGCCCATGCCGGATAAGGCCCATTCATACATGACCAGGGCCGGGGCCAGGCCAAAGGACACCATGTCAGAGAGGCTGTCATATTCGGCACCAAAGTCACTCTGCGTATTAGTCATACGCGCGACACGGCCATCGATGCCATCAAGGAGCATGGCGACAAAGATAGCGATTGCCGCCGCTTCAAAGCGACCATTAATGGCCGCTACAATGGCGTAAAAACCGGCAAACAGGGCCGCCGTGGTGAACAGATTGGGTAACAGGTAAATGCCGCGACGGCGCTTGCCTTCGTCTTTTATCATGGAATTATGGCTTCACAATCATTCATTAACGAAAGACAAGCATGCGGTTACTACCGGGGCAAGTCAAGCGCACGAGGACTTCGCCGTTGTTCAAATGCTGGCCCGGTCCTGACGGGGTAATGCCTGCGTAAAAAAACAGGCCGGAAAATTCCGGCCTGTTTAGTTTAGTGCGATTGCCTAGTTTTTGCTCTTGTCGACCAGCGCGTTGGCGGTAATCCAGGGCATCATGCTACGCAGACGTCCGCCGACCTGCTCGATTTCATGTTCGGCATTGAGACGACGCATAGCGGTCATTTCCGGATAATTGGACTGACCTTCGAGGATAAACTTCTTCGCATAGACACCGGTCTGGATGTTATGCAGGGCTTCCTTCATGGCCCAGCGGCTTTCTTCGTTGATGATCTTCGGACCAGTCACATACTCACCATACTCGGCATTGTTGGAGATGGAGTAGTTCATGTTGGCGATGCCACCTTCATACATCAGGTCGACGATCAGTTTCAGTTCGTGCAGGCACTCAAAATAGGCCATTTCCGGTGCATAACCGGCTTCGGTCAGGGTTTCAAAACCGGCCTTGACCAACTCGACGGCGCCACCACAAAGAACGGCCTGTTCACCGAACAGGTCGGTCTCGGTTTCGTCTTTGAAAGTTGTTTCGATAATGCCGGTACGACCACCACCAATACCCGAGGCATATGACAGGGCAATGTCCTTGGCCTTGCCGGAGGCATCTTGGAAGACTGCGATCAGGTCAGGGATACCACCACCCTTGGTGAATTCGTTACGTACGGTATGACCCGGTGCCTTGGGTGCGATCATAATCACGTCCAGGTCGCCACGTGGCACGATCTGGTTATAGTGAATACTAAAGCCATGAGCAAAGGCCAGGACAGCACCCTTTTTCAGGTTTGGTTCGATATCGGCTTTATACAGCTGAGACTGGAATTCATCCGGTGTCAGGACCATGACGACGTCGGCAGACTTTACGGCATCAGGCGTATTCGTCACCTTCAAACCCGAGGCCTTGGCCTTGGCGGCGGAGGCAGACCCTTCACGCAGTGCGACCGTAACGTCGACACCGGAATCTTTCAGGTTATTGGCATGGGCATGCCCCTGTGAACCATAACCGATAATGGTGACTTTCATGCCTTTGATAATAGAAAGGTCACAGTCTTTGTCGTAATAGATATTCATAACATACTCCCGAATACTTTTGTTTTTAAAAATGAGCGAATTAATTAAACCTGTAAGGATTTGCTGCCACGTGAAATACCCGTGGCACCGGAGCGTACCGTTTCCATAATAAAACCGGTATCGACGGCCTTGATAAAGGCATCCAGCTTGTCACCACTGCCCGTCAATTCCACCGTGAAAGTATCATCGGAGACATCGATAACCCGGGCACGGAAAATATCCACCATGCGTTTGATCTCGGATCGTGCGCTATCCCCCTGGGCGCGCAGCTTGATCAGCATCAGTTCGCGCTCGATATGGGTACCGTCACTGATGTCCGCCAGCTTGACCACGTCCACCAGCTTGTTCAACTGCTTGGTAATCTGTTCAACGATCTCTTCCGAGCCCTGCGTCACCAGCGTCATACGTGACAGCGAGCCATCTTCCGTCGGTGCGACAGTGAGTGATTCAATATTATAGCCACGCGCCGAAAATAACCCGGCCACACGAGACAGGGCACCAGATTCGTTTTCCATCAGGACTGAAATAATATGTCTCATGCTCATGCCAGCTCCCTGTCATCCGGATTATCCATCAAACACTCGGGGGCCAGATGCATTTCATTATGTCCCTTACCGGCAACGATCATCGGATAGACGTTCTCGGTTCGGTCGGTAATAAAATCCATAAACACTGTACGATCTTTCATGGCAAAGGCCTCACGCAGGGCAGCTTCGACATCAGCCGGTTTTTCGATACGCATTCCGACATGACCATAGCTCTCGGCGAGTTTGATAAAGTCCGGCAGGGTGTCCATATAGGACTGCGAGTAACGGCTATCGTAAAAGAATTCCTGCCATTGGCGAACCATCCCCATGTAACGGTTGTTCAGGTTAACCACCTTGACCGGGGTACGATATTGCAAGGCGGTCGACAGCTCCTGGATACACATCTGGATACTGGCCTCGCCGGTGACGCAGGCTACGTCCGCGCCGGGATGACCCAACTGGACACCAATCGCCGCTGGCAGACCAAACCCCATGGTGCCCAGGCCACCGGAGTTGATCCAGCGATTGGGCTTGTCGAACGGATAAAACTGCGCGGCAAACATCTGGTGCTGGCCTACATCCGAGGTCACAAAGGCCTCACCCTTCGTCACTTCATAGAGTTTTTCGATGACATACTGTGGCTTGATCAGGTCGCTGTTCCGATCATATTTTAGACACTGCTTGCTACGCCAGCGCTCCAGTTGCTTCCACCAGCTGGCCAGGGCCTCGCTATCCGGTTTTTGCTTCAGTTCCTTGAAGGCCGCCGTAATATCGTTGAGGACATCCTTGATATCCCCGACAATGGGGATATCCACACGGATATTCTTTGAGATCGATGACGGGTCGATATCGATGTGAATGATCCTGGCATTGGGACAGAACTTACGCGTGTCGCCGGTAACCCGGTCATCAAAGCGCGCCCCTACCGCGATCAGAACATCACACTCGTGCATGCCCATATTGGCTTCATAAGTACCGTGCATACCTAACATACCGAGAAACTTCTGGTCGGTGGACGGATAGGCTCCCAGGCCCATCAGGGTACTGGTAATGGGATAACCCAGCTGACGGACAAAATCCGTCAGCTCGGCACTGGCGCGACTCAGAACGACACCGCCACCGCTATAGATCATGGGACGCCTGGCAGAGAGGATCAGCTCGGCGGCCTTTTTGACCTGGCCCGGATGACCCTTGACCGTGGGGTGATAGGAGCGCATGGCAACCGTCTGTGGGTACTCATATTCAATCTTAATGCCGGGGTCAGTGACATCCTTGGGGATGTCCACGACCACGGGGCCAGGGCGGCCCGTGGTCGCTACGTAAAAGGCCTTTTTCAGAGTCGTCGCCAGGTCCTTGACGTCCTTGACCAGGAAATTGTGTTTGACACAGGGTCGCGTAATGCCAATCGCATCGACCTCCTGGAAGGCATCAGAGCCAATCAATGGCGTCGACACCTGGCCGGTAATCACCACCATGGGGATAGAGTCAAGGTGTGCCGTGGCAATCCCGGTGACGGCATTGGTAGCCCCGGGACCCGAGGTCACGAGCACCACGCCCGGCTTGCCGGTAGCACGGGCATAACCATCGGCGGCATGGGTTGCCCCCTGCTCGTGCCGGACCAGGATATGTTTGACGTCCTCTTGTCGAAACAAGGCATCATAAATGTGTAATACCGCCCCACCGGGATAGCCGAACACAAATTCGACACCCTCGTCTTTGAGGAACTGTATCAGTATTTCGCCACCACTAAGCTGCACTGCTGTGTTTCTCCTATAGCGTAAAAAAACCGCCCTTAAGTGGGCGGATTCTCACCAGATTTTGGATAAACCCTAAGATTCAATATTCTAACCTACTATTATAATCAGCCTCTAATAGAAAATGCACGATCCATCGCCTGCGAGAGGCACATTCGAGGCAAAAAATGCTATTTCACTTGCGCGACTTGTGAACTTGCTTTAATAATCCATATTTTACAGGGATTATGATGACAGCGTGGAAGTCGACAATTTAGGGGTGCTTCAATGAAAAATGTCTACACATACCTTTTCGGACTGTCCTTTGTCTTTTTGCTGACAATGGATGTGCATGCCGCGACCTATAAATACCGGGACGCTGACGGCCGTACTGTCTATGCCCAACACCCGCCCGTGAGTGGTCCCTACCAGGTCATCGACACACCAAAGAACAATCAATATGGTAGCGGTAACAGCGCCGCCCCGGTCAGTAATCAGACCGGTAAACCCAGCCTGCAGGACCGCAGCAAGCAAATTGACGAGAAAGACAAGCTGGCTAAGGATATTGCCTCGGAGACGGAAAAAAACCAGAAGCTACGTGAGAATAACTGCAAAACCGCCCGAAAAAACCTCGAAGTCTATCAGGTCTATCGCCGTTTCAAGGATGACAAGGGCAATGTCGTCCGTATGTCGGATACCGATCGGCAAAAGAAAATCGACGAGGCCCGTGACGCCATCAAACAGTTTTGTAACTAAGCCGTACCTGAGCCTGTGCCGTTACTGAAGATACAAACCAACATCCCCCTCGACAGGGGACAACAGCAGACCTTAATGACAACCGCCTCCCAGCAGGTGGCCGGGGCGTTGGGCAAACCCGAACGTTATGTCATGGTCAGTATCCAGGCGTCCGTCGCCATGCTCTTTGGCGGGCAAGGCACCCCCCTCGCCTATCTGGAACTAAAGAGTATTGGCCTACAGGAAAGTCAGTCCACGGAGTTGTCGGCCATGCTCTGCCAGTTAATGAATGATTACGCCATACCGTCTGATCGTGTCTATATCGAATTCACCGATGCGCCACGCAAGATGTGGGGCTGGAATGGAGGCACATTTTAAAGCCCAGAAACGAGGGTCGGGTTTCTAGGTCCGAGGATTTTGATTTACCTTTTTCCTCGCAACTCGATACTTGTGCTCGGAACCTGTATTTCAGTGTCATCTACCGCTAAAATGCGTCACCTTAATTACTAGCACAAAGTCGAATATTCCATGCGCACATCTCAGCTCCTGATTTCCACCCTCAAAGAAACACCGGCCGATGCCGAAGTCATCAGCCACCAACTAATGTTACGTGCAGGCATGATCCGCAAGCTGGCGTCAGGACTCTACACCTGGCTACCTCTCGGGCTGCGCGTCTTACGCAAGGTCGAGGCCATTGTGCGAGACGAGATGAATCAAGCCGGTGCCCAGGAGGTGCTGATGCCTGCTGTGCAACCGGCGGAGTTGTGGCAGGAATCCGGTCGCTGGGAGGATATGGGGGCCGAGATGTTGCGCATGCGTGACCGCCACCAGCGTGACTTTTGTTTCGGCCCCACGCATGAAGAAGTCATCACCGACCTGGTTCGCAGTGAGCTCAAGAGCTACAAGCAATTACCAGTCAACTTTTATCAGGTGCAGACCAAGTTCCGCGACGAACGTCGGCCACGTTTTGGTGTCATGCGGGCACGTGAATTTCTGATGAAAGACGCCTATTCTTTTCATGTTAGTCAGGAATCTTTACAGGCCACCTACGACATCATGCACCAGACATACTCGCGCATTTTTAGCCGTATTGGACTCGACTTTCGGCCTGTCATGGCCGACACCGGCGCCATCGGCGGCAGCGGCTCGCATGAATTTCATGTCCTGGCCGACTCTGGTGAAGATGCGATAGCCTTTAGTTCCGGAAGCGACTATGCAGCCAATGTGGAGCTGGCCACAGCGATCGCACCAAGCCAGCCACGCCCAGCCGCCACACAGACAATGCAGGTGATCGATACACCACAGCAACATAGCATTGAGGACTTAAGCGCCTTTCTAAAAGTTAGCCCACAACAATGTCTCAAGACCCTGATTGTCCGCGACAGTGAACATCGAATTCTCGCCCTGGTGTTACGCGGTGACCATGAATTAAATATGATCAAGGCCGAAAAGATCACGGGCATCACGCCGCCACTGGTATTTGCCAGCGAGGACGATATTAAATCGACGACCGGTGCCAGTGCGGGTTCTGTTGGACCCGTCGGCCTGAAAATACCCGTCTATGTCGACCATGCCGCCGCCCATGTCGCCGACTTTATCTGTGGTGCCAATGAAAATGACAAACACCTCATGGGCGTTAACTGGGGACGCGACCTGGATGAAGCCGTGGCACTCGACATCCGCAATGTCGTGGAAGGCGACCCCAGTCCCGATGGTAAAGGTAGCTTGTCAATTAAGCGGGGTATTGAAGTCGGACACATTTTTCAACTGGGTACAAAATACAGTGAAGCCATGAAAGCCACGGTACTCAATGAAGAAGGCAAGGCCACGGTCATGACCATGGGTTGCTACGGTATCGGCGTCTCGCGCGTCGTTGCCAGTGCTATTGAACAGAATCATGATGACAAAGGGATACTCTGGCCTGTCGCCATTGCACCGTTTACCCTGGTGCTGGTGCCAATGAATATGCATAAATCGGCACGGGTACAGGCGTTTGTCGAACAACTCTATACTGACTGCAAAACCGCAGGCATCGATGTCTTACTAGATGATCGTAATGAGCGTGCTGGTGTGATGTTTGCTGACATGGAGCTTATTGGTATTCCTCACCGTCTCGTCATCGGTGAGCGTGGACTTGATAAGGGGGTCGTAGAATACAAGGGGCGCAGCGATACTGAATCCATGGATCTCCCTCTGGCTGAGGTCATCAGCTTTATTCAGGATAAGCTTCAGGCTTAATTACTGAAGAGACACAGATGCGAAAATTGCTATGCACAGGTTTGTTTCTAATGCTTACCTTTCCCGTCTACGCAAACACTGCAGATCCGGTCGATGAGGAACTTCGCGCAGCCTTGATCAAAGCTGTGAATGAATCTGACAGCTTTGTGGATCGGTACGATGCCGAAGTCTGGCTGGTAGACATGTCGAATCGCCTGAAAAAAAAAGTCCCCGACCCCCACAAGCGAATTCAATTACTAAAACTGGTTCACTACGAAGCCAGCCGCGCTCGACTCATTCCTGAACTCGTTCTGGCGGTTATTGAGGTTGAAAGTAATTTTAATCGTTATGCCATTTCGAGGGCGGGTGCCATGGGCCTTATGCAGGTGATGCCATTCTGGTTAAAAGAAATTGGTCGCCCCGGCGATAGCCTGTTCAATCTTCATACCAATCTGCGTATGGGCTGTACTATTCTGCGATACTATCTCAATAAAGAAAACGGTGACCTGACACAGGCCTTGATGCGCTATAACGGCAGTAGCGGTAGTTTTAAGTATACCAACCGCGTCTTTAAAAAATTAGACCATCACTGGCGTCGGCGCTGAGGGGGTAAAATTTGCCATAGTGGTGAAGCACTGTAATCTATACTAGGCTGTAGATTGATTACGCGTAATTTTCGCCAGGACAGCCGCTTGAAAAACAGGCAAATAATACAGGGTTTTACACTGATAGAACTCATGATCGTCGTTGCCATTATTGGCATTCTCGCCGCGATCGCCATTCCCGCCTACAATAATTATCTACGTGACACACGGATGCAGAAAGTCTTCAATCATGTTCAACATGCCAGGCGTTATATCACCGAAGGGTTTGTCCTGGATCAAACTCGGCGTCAAGCTGGTATTGCCTATAGCGGAACTAATTCGGCAGACTTTCCCCGTGACACCATCGCCCTTCTGGCACGTTTGAACACGCCCGGTGCCACTTCACCCGAGGGTGGTCAAGCGCCCTTTGCGAGTACAGCAAACGATAAAAACGGTGTGGTTGGTATCAGCACAGCAAACAATAATGCCTGGGCCTCGGGTGAGACGGTAATAATTACACAACCCGCTTATCTTGATCTCTTGGCAACTACCATTACGCTTACTTACTAGGCTGCCTGCTATTCTCTTGTAAATATAAACCGGTTGCTGATTCTCTTATCGGTGTAGACAAGCTGTTCAAACGTGGCATTAGCCGGAGCACACCATAGCCTGTCACCTGGCCGTTTTAGCGAAAATTGCATCCCGTATATCAGAATCTTTACCCTGCCACTTACAAGTCAGGCTGGATAGACGATTATGGAAAAATAATTGACGCTACCTGACCTGCATGCAAGGTTTTGTCCGCCGAGTTAAAAATAACATCCAGGGCATATTGTCCTTTCGCGTTAGGCTCAAGCTGTAACTGTTGTGAGACCACGGTATATTTATGATCGCCAACCTTAACTGCCCGCGCCTTGAGTCCAGTGTATTTATCAAGGTCACTTAGTGCTATCCAGGCGCGAGCGATCATATGACCAGCCTCCGCAATCACCACCAGCGGCTCTGCACGAAGTCTGGAAATGACCGTCTGCCCAACCTGCGCAGGGACCTCCAGGACCAGACCATTATAAGGTGCCTGTATACGACTACGCTCAAGGGTGATTTCTGTTTCCTTAAGTTTTGCTTGTGCATTGAGATAGGCCGCCTTAGCCTGCGCTTCGCTGTTCTTCACCAGCTGCAGGTCATGGTCGGAAAGCATGGTACGTTCATAAAGATCCGTAGACCGCGCTAATTCACGTTTTGCCTCATCATAAGTTACCTTGCTTGCCAACTTTTGCGCTACCGCCTGCTCACGCGCGGCCTTGAATTCCCGAGCATCCAGTGTCACTAATGTCGCGCCTTTTTCGACGTGCTGACCCGGCGTAACCATCACCTTATCGACCATGCCGCTGACGGTCGTGGAAAGTACCAGGCGTTTTGTCCAATCCAGTTCTGCCGTTAATTCAGCTGCGTTGGCACAAGCCAGGAGCAGCGGGAATAAAAGGACACTGGCGACAACACGTCCCATGTGAGAATTACTCATGCTTATCTCCCGGTGTTGAGATGGTTTGCTTATCCAGATCACTGTCAAGCTGCCCTGTTAGTAGTTTAAGACGTTCCCAGGCTACTGCCATGGCATAATCCGTTTGCTTTACCTGAAAGGCGGCTTCCGAGACATTGACCATTGCCATGCCAAGGTCTGATTTAATTTCAAGTTCATAAAGTGACCGGCTCTGATCCAGGGCGGTATCTTCATAATCAGCGCGTGTTTTCATTTCCTGCCGTTGAATACGTAATGTGTCAATATTCAACCACGTCTCGAGAACGGCCTGAGAAATATTGTATTCCAGTTCTTTTATCTGTGATTGAAGTTCGTACTCATTAGCCTTGACTTCGGCGACCAGCGCGTGGGTGCGATCCCCGGTATACAGTGGCACATCAAGAGTTACCCCGGCTCGCCAGGAATCGCTAGAACCAAGTTTTCGTGTATAGGCATGGGCTTCGACTGTGCCTGTCAGGGTCGGACCATAAGTACGTTGCGCGACCAGTTCACGCTGTTGAACCGCGGCCAGCTTTTTACGTAAAACACGTAAACGCAAATTATGCTTTAAAGCCAGTTCTTGTAAGCCCTCGACCTCGGGTAGCTTGGTTTTTAGAATTGGAAGTTCCGGTGGTGCAAGCGTTGATGGCAATTGTCCCGGATGGTTAAGTATCGCAGCCAGTTTGGCCCTTGTCTGACGCTGCATGGCTTCCGCATTAAAACGTAGACGTCGAACTTTCTGATATTCTGTTTCCAACTTTAATACATCGACATCAATTGCCTGTTTTAGGCGGCGGCGTTGCTTCATCCTGTCATACTGGATATAGGCAACAGCCATTTCTTCGTTGTAACGATAAAATTTTAAATCTGCCAGGAGTACATCAAAAAAACGACGCATGACCAAAACATGGTGTTCCTGTACTGCCTCCTGATAGCTTAAACGCTGACTCTCCACGTCATCGCTGGCCGCACTCTGCCGCGAATCCTGGCGACCAAAGTCATAGAGCGTCTTGCTGGCAATCAGGCTAAGACGGTGGTCATCATTGGTCTGGTCGGGCGATATGTCAGGTGGCCCAACCCAGCGTACCTGGCCTTCGAGCCTGACAGTTAAGTCGTCACCCGCATCGATACTCTGTTCACTCGCCAATGCCCTTTGAATATTGGCATTGACACGCTGCAAGCTGGGGTGCTGGTCCTGAGCAAGGCTCAGCGCATATTTCAGGGTCAATGGCTCCGGAAGTGGCGTAATTTTTAGCGTCGCGTTTATCTCCTGTGCATTTGTCACAACCAGGAACAGCAAGCCGGCCACACCCGTTACAAACTGGAATTTTAACGACGACATTATTTTTCTTCGTTACGTTTTTTCTGTTTAAAACGTAGATACTTCATCTTTTTATAGTAGCCACCGGCAACATATTCGCCAATCCACATGAATTCCTGGACACCCGCCGTTTTGCCCGTATGGCGGTGTATTGGCTTACCATTTAGATCATAAAAAAGAAATACGGGAGTGGCCCGCACGCGCGTCTGAAATGCGAATTGCTTTTGCGTCATTTCCTTACCTTCGGGTGTTGTAATATCCACGTCACCTTCAATGTCGATAGCAAAATTAAGGAAATTATCCCGGTAATATTTCTGTACCTCGGGCTGATTGAGGACGTTCATTTTCATGTAATGACAGAAGGGACATTCATCCATTTCAAAAAAGAACAGAATGCCCTTTTTACCTTCCGCCTTTGCCTTGGCAAGCTCCTCTTTATAATCTCCCCAGGTTTCATTAAAAAAATATTTATAGGGGTCACGAGGGCTTTCAGCTCGAACCACACTGGAGGCGAGTAGCAACATTACAATAAAAATCCGACGTTTCATTTTTTGGATTCCTGTTTGAATTTCTTGATTGCCTGTTCCAGCTCAATCCGGCTGACTTCGCCTGTGCGTTTTAAAACCGGAACTCCTTTGGGGGAGACCAGAACCGTTGTCGGTAATCCCCGGAGACTACCAAACGGCAACGTCGTCCTGGGCAGTACCCGCAGTACCGGGTAATTAATAGAAGACTGCTCTATAAATTCCTTAAGATACGTCACCGTAGTTTGTTCATAATTCAGGCCGAGCACAACAGCATCTTTATTATGATGCGCTTTATGAAAGTCGATTAATTCTGGAATCTCATCCTGGCAGGGAGGACACCAGGTTGCCCAGAAATTTACTACAACCCATTTGCCTCTGTAGTCACTTAACCTGTGTGACTTACCATTGACATCCTGTAAAGTAAAATCAACCGGCTTTTCGAGTGCAGTAGCTTGCCCTGTAACAAAGAGTAGACCAAGGCTGACCGCTACGACTATGTGCTTAAGCACGCTATTTTGTTTCATCATTTTCAATTTCCTGGTTATTTCAGGTTTGGATTGTTTCTGAGGGTAAACATTCCCTTAAGATCACCGCAAATCACACTATTTATTTTACAAAATCAGCTGGTATGCGTACCAGCACTCGACAGAGTCAATTTCCAGCGACCTTTCACAGAAACCGAGCAGGCGCCAATTACACCTGACTTGTCAGCTTTCTAGAGGAGGCCACGGCTATCATTTCCGGCAGATTGTCAGTTCAGTTTCCTATACTCCAGCTAAAATCATCCCGGTATCGATGCTGGTTATAGTTCAAAAAAAAAGGGCCCTTTACGGGCCCCTTTTTTAAGCTTTAACTTTTGGGTCTGAGATTACATACCCAGATAGGCTTTATCAGAAGCCTCGACTTTACCCAGTGACCAACTACCACGAGTCTTGGCGTGGTGAACCGCGGCATCAATATCCGCCGCTGAGGCACTGTGATCGATGTTTAACACCTGGCCTGGATAAATCAGATCTGCATCCTTAATTTTGTCCTGGTTCTTTTTATAGATTAGCGGCCACTGATAAGGATTGCCGTAAACACTGGAGTTACCCGAGATGTTCCACAGATTGTCGCCCTTATTGACCTGATACTGACCAGCGCTACCGCTCATTGCCGTGGGAGTGCTGTCACCAATAATGCCGGCTTTCTTGAGGCGCTCCAGCTCTTCATATTTCTGCTTGACGGCATTCTCAGCCTGAAGTTTGGCCTGATTTGCCAGCTTGATCGCCTTGGCATTATCACCCGCTTTCATGGCCTTTTCAGCCTTCTTGATCAGCTTGCCAGTATCGCGCCACTCATAATTTTCTGCTTTGGCCTTGGCATTAGCTGCCTTTGCCGCAGAAATGGCATCAGCTGCGGATGGACCGGCCATGGTTGCCTGTTCCGTGGTGCCGGCACAACCGGCTATAATCCCCGCCAATACCATTACCAAACCGATAGTACGCAACTTATTAATAATTATCATTTATTTGCTCCAAGCTTTGCTATTTAGTGCGAATTATTTTAGCTCAACACCGAGAATTTACTCGATATCAAACTAGCACTCGACTCTAACAAGTGTCAAGCCATCAGGACCGAAAATGTGGTCAATTTTTCTTTTTCAATTGCTGCTGACTAATTGCCGCCATCCTGGCCTGGATCGCCATCTGCTTGGCGGATAAAGCATACTGCCTGGCCAAAACATAATCACCTTCGTCCAGTTTAGTAGTCGCCAGGTCCAGCAGCCGACTGGCCTCCCGAAATTGTGCCCTGGCATGGACCTGTGCATTAACGGCTTTCGCCGCCTGCAGTGTCTGCCGGGCATTACTCATTTCCTGCACGGGATAGCTGGTTGCACAAGCGGAGAGAAATACCAGTAGAATAGGCCAGAGGTATTGCAGTGAACGGATCGATATCAGCATGTTTGATCTATCTGAGGGCAGTAATATATGAAGACGCTAACACCGGCCCTATAGGCTGTCAAGCTGGAAGCCGGTAGAATATCGACATCAAAATAATGAGTGGAAATACCGTCATGAAACCACAAATCTATCACAACCCACGTTGTTCAAAATCACGCCAGACATTACAGTTACTCGAAGCCAAAAACGTCGAGGTCGAAATCATCGAATATTTACAAACACCACCCGATGCCGCGACTCTGGATCGTATCCTGACCCAGCTGAATATCGAGCCTCGACAACTGATGCGTACCCGGGAAAGTGAATATCTGGAACTCGGGCTGGATAATCCGTCTCTCGACCGCGTCAGTTTGATCAATGCCATGGTTAAGACACCCAAGTTAATCGAGCGTCCAATAGTCGTCACCGACAAAGGGATCGCGATTGGTCGTCCACCGGAAAATATCCTGAAGGTCCTGTAATGTCAGAAATACTTGTCCTGTTTTACAGTCGACATGGCGCGACAGCCCGTATGGCCCACAATATCGCGCGCGGAATTGAAGAAGTGCCCGGGATGCAGGCTCGCCTGCGGACGGTGCCGGAGGTCTCACCCGTTTGCGAGGCCACTGCCACCCCCATCCCCACCGAGGGGCCACCTTATGCTCTGCTCAGTGATCTGCAAGAGTGCAGCGGTCTGGCGCTCGGTTCAGCCACACGTTTTGGTAGCATGGCGACGCCCCTAAAATATTTTCTGGATAGTACAACCCCCCAATGGTTGAGTGGCAGCCTCGCCGGCAAACCCGCCTGCGTCTTCACCTCCAGTAGTAGTCTGCACGGTGGTCAGGAAAGTACACTACTCTCCATGATGTTACCCCTGTTACACCATGGCATGCTGATGGTAGGCCTGCCTTACAGTGAGACCGATCTACTGACCACCACCACCGGTGGCACACCTTATGGCAGTAGCCACGTTGCCGGTCCAGATTCGAACCGGCCACTCAGTGAAGAAGAACAACTACTGTGCAAGGCCCAGGGCAAACGCCTGGCAGAAATTGCAGCCCGGCTCGGATGCAAAAAATGAAGAACAGTCAACGATATTATTTACTCACTCTGCTGAGCTATTTTGGTTTATTGATACTGCTATCGCTCTGGTTTCTTTGGCTGGCACCCTCAGCAAATATACCAAAGTCCCTGATGCTGCTGTTTGGTGTCGGTCCGCTGCTACTACCACTGCACGGACTGTTGCATGGCAAGACCTATACCTTCGCCTGGAGCAGTTTGCTCATTATGATTTATTTTATCCACGGTGTTGTCGAGGCCTATGCTGATCCTGAGGTCCGCCTGCTGGCGAGTCTTGAAATCCTGCTGGTATGTCTGTTTTATATTGGTGCCATCCTGTATCCCCGCAATCGAAACCGGGAACTGGCTGCGCAGAAAAATGCCGGTTCAGAGACCGAGTAGCTGGCGCACAAATGGAATCGTGATTTTACGCTGCGCCACGAGTGAACCTTCATCCAGACGTTCTATTAACTCAAACAGGCTTACCATGTCACGCGGATAGCGCTTTAACAGATATTCCGCAACCTCTGTCGGCAGATCCATACCGCGGCGGCGCGTACGCTCCTGCATGGCCAGCACCTTATCGGTATCGCTGAGTTCCGTCAGCTGATAACTACTCCCCCAGCTAAGGCGCGATTTCAGATCGGCCAACTGCAACGGTAACGCGACAGGTGACATGCTGGCAGCAACGATCAATTGATGCCCCCGATCGCGCAGACGATTATAGAGATGAAACAATGCCGTCTCCCAGGCAACATCACCACCAATGGTCTCCACATTATCCAGACAGAGCAAACTGAGTTGCTCCATGCCCTCCAGCATTTCCGGAATAATGCCTTCCTCGCCTAAAGGCAGATAGGCACTGCCACTCCCCACCGCGTGACAGGCCGCCTGCAGCAGGTGTGTCTTGCCAGTACCCGGGACACCCCACAGGTAGGTAAACGGGTGCACCCTGGTAATCAGGTCATGGAGGGCATTTTCATTGCCCATGGCAAAAAAATTATCGAAGGTGGCGCTGTCATTGAGACGCACCGCAAGCGGAAGTTGTTGAATCATTTGTTATCTGCAGGTGGTGCTGATGAGGCACTGTAAGCAGGATGCGTTGTATACCACTCATGCACATGACGGAGTATCACGGCAATCACAGCGGCAACTGGTAGTGCCAGCAACACCCCCAGGAAACCAAATAACTGACCACCTGCCAGCACCGCAAACATCACGGCCACCGGGTGCAGACCGATGCGATCACCGACCAGTAACGGTGTCAGGACCATGCCTTCCAGCATCTGGCCAATACCAAACACCAGCGCCACATATAACAAGGGCATTAGTTCGTGAAACTGCATCAGTGCGGCAAGACTGGCGACAACGATACCAACAATAAAACCCAGATACGGGACAAAGCTAACCAGCCCTGCCAGCAGGCCAATGAGAAACGCCAGATCCAGCCCAACCAGTTTCAAGCCAAGACTGTAGATAATGGCCAACGCCAGCATAACGAGCATCTGGCCCCGCAAAAAGGCGCCGAGTACCTGATCAGACTCTTTGGCCACGAGGACGATTTTTTTCTCCAGCCGTCGCGGTAATAAGACATGCACTCTTGCTACCAGCACATCCCAGTCCCGCAATAAATAGAATGCCACCACCGGGATCAATACCAGATTGGCGAGCGTGGCAAAAAGTGTCACGCTGGATTGGGTTACCGAACCCAGCAGTTGTGTCGCCAGCCCACCGGCCGATTGCCAATGCTGCTGCAAGGCCTGTTTAATTTGCACCATGTCCACAACCGGTGTCTCTACACCGAGAAACGAACTTATGGCGGGGAGGCCTTTATGCGTCAACCAGTCAATATAACCCGGTAGCTTTGTCACCATGACATGGATCTGTCGTTCCAGCATTGGAATCAGGATCAGCATTAAGGTAATACCAAGACTCGTGAGGACCACAAATACCAGTACAACACCCAGAGTGCGCGGCAGACGCCAGGCCTCCAGTCGATCCACCAGGGGGTCTCCCATATAGGCCAGGGCCGCCGCCGCCATGAAGGGAGTTAACACCGGTGCCAGCCAGTATAATAAGGCCAGACCCAGCACTAACCAGGCAAGTCCCCAACTACGCCAGACTTCCATCATGTTGATCCTCTCTTGTTCACCATGCTTTGAGCACGCCGCCCCCAGCTGACAACATAGGCAAGCCCACTCGCCAGGGTTGTGAGTAACACTGCATAAATGAGAATTTGACTAACCACGGCGGGTAAGGCAGGGCCAATGAGCGCGAGATGATACAACACTACCAACACCAGTAAAATTTGTAATGCCGTATTGAGTTTGCTGATTCGAAGTGGCTCCATATCGACCTGTGCGATCAGGGTGTGATACGAGACCGCACCGGTAATAATAATAACATCACGCAAAATCACCAGTGACACCAGCCACCAGGGTAGATCACCCTTCGCCCCCAGTAGCAGAAAGACCGCGACCATGAGTAACTTATCACCGACGGGGTCCAGGATAGCGCCTATGCGAGAAGTCCAACCGAAACGACGGGCCAGAAAGCCATCCAGGCCATCGGAGACTCCCGCTACCAGAAATAGCAACAAGGCCCAGTGATATAAACCTGCCAGCATGCAAAATATAACCGGCACCACCAACAAAATGCGTAAGATACTGATCAGGTTTGGCAGGCTGCTGGCGTTCAACGCAAGAGTCGGTAAATCAGGTCAGGGTTTGCCGCCGCCGGTTCGCCACTGCGGCTGGCAGGCGTCGCCGCAACCTGCACGGGCTCGGCGACCAGCACATGTCCCAGGGATATGGACTGTGCTACGCCAAGACGATCACTTTGTGCCTTCAGACGAAACAGTACCTTGTCCGCGGTGACCAGAGAGGGCTCCACGGCGGTTACTGACGAGAGTCTACTCAGATAAGCATAAATACGATTGTAATCCGCCAGTCCATGCACATCGTTTACCTCAATCCGTACCGCACGGTTATCGCTCCCATTCTGGTTATCGTATTGGGCGTATTGCTGACCCAGCGTATCGGCGGTAGCATCGATACCGGGGTCTATAACCTCGGCCAGCACCGCCCCCTGTTTGTTCCACTCATAGCGACGACCCTGCAGGTGAAATGTCCAGCGCGCATGCCAGAAGCCATTAAACCCCTGATAGACCTGACCTACCAGGATGCCATCGGGCTGATAACGTTGCGAGGCCTTGATAATATTCTCTTCAAAATTACCCCAGACATCGCTAAGTCGCACCATCGATCGGTCCGTTAGGTCCATCAGCGGTAGGCGTAGTGGAATGCCTCGGCGCTCTGCCTTACTCATCAAAAGCTGGTGGGCGATATGGGTATCATTATTAGAGACCAGAAAACGCTGTCCACGGTCATCAATGGCCAGCCATACCAGCGTCACCGGACGAGTCCGTCCCCAGATGGGTAAACCACTACGACGCAGGAGGTCGTCAACTGCGGTTTGATCGAAGGTCGCCAGTAGCACCAGACTCGTCTGAGGCTCGCCGCCCTCGACATCAGGCGGTAGCGTCTCGCGCTGGTAACGAAACTGTCGGGTATATCGCCCGGGTTTCATCAGGGCGGCCTCGATTTCCGGCAGTGGCAGGCCGGAGGCAATTTCCTGACGACCGGAGACCCGCACCAGAATTTCGGTTAAGGCCGTCTGCAGGGCTTTTTGTCGCTCGGCCCGTGACTGACTTACCACCGGTACACTGGCCTCGTACAGGTCTTTGACAACGTCCGCCGAGGACAGGCCGGGCCACAGGAAAAGCCAGATAAGAAGCGCGGGGAGATACCCGTTTTGCAGTCTGCACAGCATATGGTCAAATATACCTTTCTATCGATTAGTCCGTTTCAAGTCGGGGGTGGCCCTGTTAAACTACGTGCCTATTATGCACTGATTCACGACATAAAAAAGTATCGTCATTTCGCACATTCAAACCCAGGAGCTTTTCGTGCCACAGAACCCCCCGTCTTCCGGTCTGAGTTATCGTGATGCTGGTGTCGACATCGATACCGGCAACGCGCTTATTGAGCGTATCAAGCCCCTGGCCAGGTCAACCAATCGCCCCGGTGTCATGGGAGGGCTGGGTGGCTTTGGAGCACTCTTTGAATTACCCGCAGGTTATCAGCAACCGGTCCTGGTCTCGGGTACGGATGGTGTCGGCACCAAGCTCAAACTGGCGATTGAAAGCGGTCGCCACGATACTGTCGGCATCGATCTGGTCGCCATGTGTGTCAACGATTTGATTGTTCAGGGTGCCGAGCCACTGTTCTTCCTCGACTACTACGCCACCGGCAAACTGGAACTGGACGTCGCCACTAATGTCATTAAGGGCATTGCCGAAGGCTGTCTACAGGCGGGAGCGGCTTTAAGTGGCGGTGAAACCGCCGAGATGCCCGGGATGTATGCCAGTGGTGATTATGACCTGGCCGGTTTTTGTGTCGGCGTGGTGGAAAAGGCCAGGATTATTGACGGCAGCAAGGTCAAGGCCGGTGATGCCCTTATCGGCCTTGCCTCCAGTGGCGCACATTCCAATGGCTACTCACTGATTCGAAAAGTGATCGAGGTCAGTGGTGTCGACCTCAATCAGGCTTTTGACGGTGCCACCCTGATTGAACGCCTCATGGCACCTACCCGCATCTACGTCAAGCCGTTGCTGGAGCTGTTCAAAACCGTTGAGGTACATGCCCTGTCACACATCACTGGTGGCGGCCTGCTGGAAAACCTGCCGCGTGTCATGCCGCAAAACACCCGTGCCGTTATTGATGCCAGCCGCTGGCAGCGTCCCGCCGTATTTGACTGGCTACAGCAGCAGGGCAATATCGCGGCGACCGAAATGTATCGTACCTTTAACTGCGGAATCGGTATGGTCGTGGTGGTGAATGAAAAAGCTGCCCGGGCAGCCTGTGACTTGCTCAATGCCCAGGGTGAAACGGCCAGCATCATTGGTCGCATTGATGCCAGTGAGGGTGAAGCCACTGTCCACATCAACTAGCGAGGCAGGTCGTATGGCGTCAACCTGTCGCGTGGTGGTGTTGATATCCGGGAATGGCAGCAACTTGCAGGCGATTATCGATGCCAGCCAGCAAAAGGACTATCCTGCCAGAGTCGTCGCTGTCCTCAGCAACAAGACCGAGGCCTACGGACTGCACCGTGCACAAGCTGCCGGTATCGACACCCAGATAATTGAACACAGCGCCTATAGTGATCGAATAACTTATGATCAGGCCCTGATGCAGGCAATTGATCACTATCAACCTGACCTCGTCGTCCTCGCCGGTTTTATGCGGATACTGAGTGATGACTTTGTACAACACTATGAAAACCGCCTGCTCAATATCCACCCTTCTCTACTCCCTAAATACAAGGGGTTGCATACGCATCGGCGAGTCCTGGAGGCCGGTGACAAACAGCACGGTGCCAGCGTACATTTCGTCACACCCAGTCTTGATGATGGCCCGCTGATTCTGCAAACGGCCATTGAGGTGCGACCAGACGATACGGTCGCCAGCCTGGCCAAACGAGTGCATGCTGTCGAACACCGTATTTATCCACAGGCCATTCGCTGGTTTGCCGAGGGCCGACTCCATCGCAAGGACAATCGCACCTATCTCGATAACACTGAATTGAAACCGAACGCGGGAACCTGAGCCGGTAAATCCGGTCTGACATATTATGGGGATTCTAACTTTATGAACTTGCGTCGCTTCTATAGTGCCCTGTTACTGTTGGTTCCCGTCATAAGTCATGCGGGTCTGCTGGAACAGGGATTTCAGGTCGACTATACACTCAGTAAAAATGATTTTACGGTCGGTGTCGCAGAATATCGACTCTATCCCCAACCGGCAGGAGGCCTCATCTACGAGTCGACGGCCAGGACCGAGGGCCTGGCTGCCCTGTTTATCCATGATCGTATTGTCGAACGAAGTCACATCCTGCAATCACAAAACGGTCTACGCCCACAAAAGTATGAGTATCAACAAAAAGGCGGCAAGGAAGACTCCGGCTACCAGCTCAAGTTTGACTGGCAGCATCATAAACTGGTCAACACCCATCTCAAGAAGACCCTGGACCTGCCCACCGATACACAGGATATGCTGAGTTTCCAGCTGGAATTAATGAAGGCACTACAGGCCGGCAGGAAAAATTTCAGCTTCCATCTGGCCGAGAAAAATGAAATCAACGCCTATGATCTGGCATTCAAAAAGAAAATGACCTTGAGAACCACGCTGGGGGAAATGGAGGTTGTACTAATGGAACATCAACAACCCAAGGGGCATGACGTGTTTCGCTTCTGGTGTGCGCCCGGCCTGCAATACCTGCCGGTGCGTATAGAGCATATCGAAGCCGATGGCGACCGCGTCGTGTTTCAGATACGTCATTTCGCCTCGTTACCGCATGCGACCGTGGCTCAGGACTAGGCCTTCGGCAAAGTCACCCCGGTCTGGCCCTGATATTTGCCACCGCGATCCCGGTAAGACGTCTCACAGACTTCATCTGATTCGAAGAACAGCATTTGCGCCACACCTTCGTTGGCATAAATCTTTGCCGGCAGTGTCGTGGTGTTGGAAAACTCCAGGGTCACATGACCTTCCCACTCAGGTTCCAGTGGTGTGACATTGACGATAATACCGCAACGGGCATAGGTCGACTTGCCAAGACAAATCGTCAGCACACTGCGCGGGATACGGAAGAATTCAACAGTGCGTGCCAGGGCAAAGGAATTGGGGGGAATAATACAGACATCACCTTTGAAATCGACAAAGCTCTGGTGGTCAAAGTCTTTCGGGTCAACAATCGCGGAATTAATATTGGTGAAGATCTTAAACTCGTCGGCACAGCGCACATCATAACCATAACTGGAGGTGCCATAAGAGACGATCCTTTGGCCATTGGCCTCACGCACCTGACCGGCCTCAAAGGGTTCGATCATGCCTTCATTCTTCGCCATACGGCGAATCCACTTGTCCGACTTAATGCTCAATGTACCACCTCAATATCAACGCAAAGACGCTAAGGCGCAAAGGAAAAATAGTAATCGTTTTGATTGGATGGATTTTAACCCCACACCAGACTGAAACCAACTGAAATTTATCTCATCAATAAATAAAAAAGCCGCAAAGCGCACAACATAAAAAACTTTGCGTGCTTTGCGGCTTTGCGCCTCTGCGTTGAATCTTTTCGTTAATTATTCTGAATAACGATTTTGGGAAACGACGCGCTGTAATCCTTAGATTGCAGTGCCAGCTTGGCTGCCATGCGACGGGCGATGTCACGGTAGATCTGGGCGATGCGACCATCCGGCTCAGCGACCACCGAAGGTTTGCCTTCGTCAGTACCAATACGAATACTCATATCCAACGGCAGTGCACCCAGCATGTCGATATCGTAGTCTTCGGACATTTTCGCCCCGCCACCCTGGCCAAAGATATGTTCTTCGTGACCACAGTTGGAGCATATGTGAATACTCATATTTTCGATAATCCCCAGTACCGGCACTTCGACCTTCTGAAACATCTTCAGGCCCTTACGCGCATCCAGTAGCGCAATGTCCTGCGGAGTCGTAACAATGACAGCACCCGTGACCGGGACTTTTTGCGCCAGGGTCAGCTGAGTGTCTCCGGTACCCGGCGGCAGATCGATAATCAAATAATCGACGTCTTTCCACTGGGTATCGTTGAGTAACTGTTCCAGTGCCTGAGTGACCATGGGGCCACGCCAGATCATCGGTGTCTCTTCATCAATCAGATAACCGATGGACATGGACTGGATGTTATAGCTGTTCATCGGTTCCAGTGAACTACCGTCCTTGGAATCCGGCTGACCACTAACACCCAGCATGCGGGGCTGACTAGGACCATAAATGTCCGCATCCAGAATACCAACGGTGGCGCCTTCGGCCGACAGGGCCAGAGCCAGATTCACCGATGTGGTGGATTTACCCACACCACCCTTACCGGAAGCCACGGCGATAATATTCTTCACACCTTTAATATGCTCGACACCCTTTTGAACAGCGTGGGCGTCGATCTTGTGAGAGAGACTAATGGTCGCGGTACTGACACCATCCAGGCTCTCGACCAGCGCCTTGAGTTTTTCAGTCAGCTCAGCCTTATAGCCATTAGCGGGGAAGCCCAGCACAACGTCGACCGTTACCTTGTCGCCATCGATCTTGATGTTCTTGACCGCCTTGGTCGAGATGAGGTCTTTTTCCATATAGGGGTCGATATAGGTTTTTACTTTTTCTTCGACCTGTTGTTGTGTTATCTCAGCCATGGTTATCTCCTGCGAATTCTAGCGGCTTACAAAATACCCGAGTAAATGAATCAGGTATGATACTATATTAGGTATTGCTAAACAATCAGCGTAAAAACGTGTATTTTACACGCCTTTAGAAATCTCTGCGTTACCTTTGTAATTCTGTGGCGACTCCGTGCCGGGTCTGATAGGGTATACGCCTTTAAGAATAAGGACTTAGCAACAAATCATGTCGGTCAAACAGAGACATATTCTTGTCACCAGCGCCCTGCCCTACGCCAATGGATCCATCCATCTCGGCCATCTGGTGGAATACATTCAGACCGATATATGGGTGCGCTTCCAGAAAATGCAAGGCCAGCGCTGTACGTATGTCTGCGCCGATGATGCCCATGGTACGCCGATTATGCTGCGCGCGCAGAAAGAAGGTATCAGCCCGGAAGCACTGATCGCCAGGACCGATAAGGAACACCGTGCCGACTTCGCTGGTTTTTATGTCGATTTTGATAATTTTCACTCCACCCACTCCGATGAAAACCGTGAGTTGGCCGAGACCATCTATAAAAAACTACGCGCCAATGGTTACATTGAGACGCGCACTATCGAACAGGCCTATGACCCGGAAAAGGAAATGTTCCTGCCCGACCGATTCATTAAAGGCACCTGCCCCCGCTGTGGTGCCGAGGATCAATATGGTGACAACTGTGAAGTCTGTGGTGCCACCTATGCACCGACCGAATTAAAGCACCCGGTCTCGGCCATTTCCGGCGCAACGCCTATCCAGAAAAAATCCGAACACTACTTTTTTAATCTACCGGCACTGGAACCCATGCTGCGTGAATGGACCCGTGGTAAACACATGCAGCCGGAGATCAGTAATAAACTCAATGAGTGGTTTGAGAGTGGCCTGCAACAGTGGGACATCTCCCGCGATGCGCCTTACTTTGGATTTGAGATCCCCGACGCGCCGGGCAAGTATTTTTATGTCTGGCTCGATGCACCGATGGGTTACATGGCCAGTTTCAAAAATCTTTGTGACAAAGACAAGTCACTCAACTTTGACGATTACTGGAAGGCCGACTCCGACTATGAGGTCTATCACTTCATTGGTAAGGACATCGCCTATTTCCATACCCTGTTCTGGCCAGCGACCCTGCACGGTGCCGGATATCGCAAACCAAGCGCGGTATTTTGTCATGGCTTCCTTACCGTCAATAATCAGAAAATGTCCAAGTCACGCGGGACGTTTATTACCGCTCGTACTTATCTGGACAACCTGAATCCTGAATACCTGCGTTACTACTTCGCCGCCAAACTGGGCAGTGGTATTGATGATATCGATCTCAACCTGGAAGATTTCACCCTGCGTGTCAACAGCGACCTGGTGGGCAAGGTCGTCAATATCGCCAGCCGTTGTGCCGGTTACATTAACAAGAAATTTGCCGGCAGACTGGACCCTGGCTGTGCCGCGCCGGAACTCTACAATGACTTCGTGACCGCAGGCGATAAAATTGCCGCACTCTATGAAAAACGCGAGTTTGGTCATGCCATGCGCGAGATCATGGCCCTGGCGGATCGCACCAATGAATACATTGATGAACAGAAACCCTGGAGCCTGAGCAAGGAAGCCGGTAAAGAGTCCGAAGTACTGGCGATTTACAGCATGGGCATCAACCTGTTTCGCCTTTTGATGATCTATCTCAAGCCCGTGCTTCCGAAAATGGCCGAAGCTAGTGAGGCTTTTTTGCACATCGAACCATTAACCTGGGCTGACAGTGCGACACCATTAACTGATCATACCATTTCAAAATTTAAACCGTTAATGACACGGATTGAACAGGAAAAGATTGACCGCATGGTTTATGCCTCTCAGGAAAACCTGACGCCGACTCATATTAAAAAAGAAAGAACCGCGACCATGAATATAGAACCCATTGCCGAACAGATTGAATTTGACGACTTTGCCAAAATTGATCTACGCATCGCGCGCATTGTCAAAGCCGATCACGTCGAGGGTGCCGATAAGCTCTTGCAGTTGACACTGGACATCGGCGAAGACAAGACCCGCAATGTCTTTGCCGGTATCAAGTCCGCCTACGCACCGGAAGACCTGGAAGGCAAACTGACGGTGATGGTCGCCAATTTAAAACCACGCAAAATGCGTTTCGGTCTTTCCGAAGGCATGGTCATGGCCGCAGGACCAGGCGGTAAGGATCTGTGGATCCTCGAACCCCATGAAGGCGCGCAGCCAGGAATGCGGGTAAAATAAAACTGATTCAAACGAATGATTGTAGGAGCGGCGCCCTCGCCGCGAAACGTCTGGATAGCGTAATTAATCGCGGCGGGGCACCGCTCCTACCAGGTGCCAGGTGCCAGGTGCCAGGTGCCAGGTGCCAGGCGCCAGGCGCCAGGCGCCAGGCGCCAGGCGCCAGGCGCAGGATATTGATTTGACTGATTCCTGCAAGGACTAACGCTTTTGGTTCAATCCATATTATAGAAGGAGACAGTATTTGATTTACGATGGTTTTCTCTTTTCCCTCGTCACTCAGTACTCGTTACTATCATGAAAGAATATGCCCTTATTCTCGTCAGCACCATTCTGGTCAATAACTTTGTCCTGGTAAAATTTCTTGGTCTGTGTCCATTTATGGGGGTGTCGCGCAAACTCGAAACGGCCATGGGCATGGGCATGGCAACCACCTTTGTCCTGACGCTGTCATCTATCTGTAGCTACCTCGCCAATGAATATCTTCTCGCGCCGCTGGGTCTCGAGTATCTGCGCACCATTACCTTTATCCTGGTCATTGCCGTGGTGGTTCAATTTACGGAAATGGTGGTACGCAAAACCAGCCCCATGCTCTACCAGGTGCTGGGTATCTTTTTACCACTGATCACGACCAACTGTGCCGTACTGGGTGTCGCACTACTCAATGTACAGACCGGTAACGGTTTTATCGAATCCGGGCTTTATGGTTTTGGTGCATCGATCGGTTTTTCCCTGGTGCTCATTCTTTTTTCTGCCATACGTGAACGCGTCAACGTCGCCGATGTCCCCGAACCCTTTCAAGGCGTCTCCATCGCCCTGGTCACTGCCGGCCTGATGTCCATGGCCTTCATGGGCTTTGCCGGACTGGTAAAGGCCTGACATGCTAACGGCCATTTTTGCCCTGCTGGCGCTGGCGGTAGTCTTTGGTTTGATCCTCGGCTTTGCCGCGATCCGTTTTAAGGTCGAGGGCGACCCGGTAGTCGACAAGATCGATGCCCTGCTACCACAGACGCAATGTGGTCAGTGTACCTTTCCCGGCTGTCGACCCTATGCCGAGGCCATCGCCAAGGGCGAGGCCGAGATCAATCAGTGCCCGCCCGGTGGCGAGACAACGATTCAGGCGCTGGCCGACCTGCTGGGACGCGACCCGCTGCCCCTCAATGAAGAACACGGCGAACACACAGGCAAAACCGTCGTGCATATTATTGAGGCGCAATGCATCGGCTGCACCTTATGTATCCAGGCCTGTCCCGTGGATGCAATTGTCGGTGCAGCGAAACAGATGCATACCGTCATTGACGATGAGTGCACCGGTTGCAACCTATGCATCCCGCCATGTCCCGTCGACTGCATTGTCATTGTGCCGGTGGAGGAAGACCTGCAAAGCTGGAAGTGGCCATATCCTGCGATGGCCTCGGGAGATAAGCGTCCATGAAACAGCCACTGTCAACATTTTTTGGTGGCCTGCACCTTAAAGGACACAAAACTGACTCGATGCGGCAATCGCCCAAAGTCCTGCCGCTGGCCAAACAGCTCGTCTTTCCGCTCGATCAACATCTCGGCCAGCCAGCAGAACCGGTGGTCAAGTTTGGCGACAAGGTCTTAAAAGGGCAATTGATTGCCCGCCGGGGTGGCCCTATTAGCGCCGCCATCCACGCCAGTAGCTCCGGTACCGTGATCGCGATTGAAGACCGCCCCATCAATCATCCCTCCGGTATGCAGGCCACCTGTATTGTCATCGAGACCGATGGAGAAGACACTGCCGTCGACAGTAATCACTTTGCTGATTACTACAACGCTGAACCGGCGGCGCTGCGCGATACCATCCGCGATGCCGGCATTGTCGGTCTCGGTGGCGCCGGCTTTCCTACCTTTATCAAACTGACGCCGACAACAGGCAAGGCTATCGAGACACTGATCCTAAATGGCGCCGAGTGTGAACCCTATATCACCTGCGATGCCATGTTAATGCAGACCCGCGCCTTAGACGTCTTGCGTGGCGCTGATATTATTTGCCAGGCAGTGCAAGCAAAACAATGCCTGATTGGCATAGAAGACAACAAAGCCACGGCCATTGCCGCCTTGCACGAGGTGTTGCAGGCGCAACAATTTCGCCACCCTATCGAGATCGTCACGATACCCACCATCTACCCAACGGGGGGTGAGCGTCAGTTGATCAAAGTCCTAACCGGCCACGAAATATCTGCCAGGCAACGCCCCATGGATGTTGGCCTGGTCTGTCAGAACGTCGGTACCGCCGTGGCCGTGGCCGATGCCGTGCTTCAGGGACAACCCCTGATTGAACGTCTGGTAACGGTAACCGGGAACGGCATTAAAACGCCGGGCAACTGGCTGGTACGCCTCGGTACACCGTTGCGTGACTTACTCGCCCCCCACGACATCGACTGCAGACGCCATGACATTATTATTGGCGGCCCCATGATGGGCTTCACCATTGATGACACCCAGGCACCGGTTGTTAAAACTACGAACTGCCTGCTGATACAGACACGACAAGTCGCCATGCCGGCGATGCCCTGTATTCGCTGTGCCGAGTGTGCCAATGTCTGCCCGGCACAACTGCTACCCCAACAACTCTACTGGCACGCCCGTGCCAGAGACTTTGACAAGATACAGGACTATAACCTGTTCGACTGTATCGAGTGTGGCTGCTGTGCCCACGTATGTCCCAGCCATATTCCACTGGTACAGTATTATCGCTTTGCCAAGACTGAGATCTGGAATCGCGAACTGGAAAAACAAAAAGCCGATCGTGCCCGCGAACGGCATGAATTCAATTTGTTACGTCATGAACTAAAGAAACAGGAAGACGAAGAACGACGTCGCAAAAAAAAGGAACTTCTGAATCGCGCCCAGGGCAAGACCGAATCCGAGACGGATAGTAAGAAAGCCGCCATCGAAGCAGCACTGGCGAGGGCACGGGCGAAAAAAGAGGCCATGGCTGTCGCACCTAAAAATATTGATCAGCTGACAGAAGAACAGCAAAAACAGATTGACGCAGCGAAAGCCCGTCGCCGTCAACACGAACAGGACAAGGTTTAACATGCGACTCAGCTCACCTTTTATTTTTGCCAGCAACAGTGTCACCCGTATCATGATATGGGTTGTCCTGGCCTTGATACCCGGTATTGTGGCGCAGGTCATTTACTTTGGCTGGGGTGTCATCATTAATGCCGCCATTGCCATTGCCTCCGCACTGCTCTTTGAGACTTTAATACTCTCCTTGCGTAAGCGACCTGTCGCCCCCAGCCTGCTGGATGGCAGCGCCATCGTGACGGCTTTGTTACTGGCGATCTCGTTACCGCCACTGACACCCTGGTGGATTCCGTTCGTCGGTACCGGCTTTGCCATTGTCATAGCCAAGCATCTCTACGGTGGTCTCGGTTATAACCCGTTCAACCCGGCCATGATCGGGTATGCCATGCTGTTAATCGCCTTTCCAAAGCAAATGACCGCCTGGCTATTACCGGTGATGCTAGCCGATCATCCACTGACATTTTCTCAATTACTGCAATACAGTCTGCATACTCACCTGCCAAACAGCCTCTCGCTGGATGCCGTTACCGGTGCCAGCCCGCTCGATTTAGTCAAGACACAGACACGACTGGGCCAAACCATTCCTATGGTGCTGGAACAATCATCAAATCGTTTTGGTTCACTGGCGGGGATTGGCTGGGAATGGATCAATGTCTGGTTTTTGGTGGGCGGTCTGGTGCTGATGGCGCGGCGTATTATCAGCTGGCATATTCCGCTCGCCATGCTGACTGCACTTATTGTCATGGCGGGCATTTTTTATCTGATCGACCCTAACCTGTACGCCTCACCACTGTTTCATCTCATGAGTGGTGCGACCATGCTGGGGGCATTTTTTATTGCCACCGATCCGGTGACTGCCGCCACCACCGTCAAAGGGCGTCTGGTCTACGGTGCCTTGATTGGCGTGTTACTTTATATCATTCGCCAATGGGGCGGCTACCCTGATGCTATCGCCTTCGCCGTCTTACTGATTAACATGGCCGTGCCGACCATTGATTACTACACCAAGCCGCGGGTATTTGGTGAAGGCCGGGGGAACTGACATGCAACTCTGGCGGAACATGTCCATTAGTGCGGCAGTACTGAGTATTTTTGCCGTGGCCGGCACCAGCATTGTCGCCTGGACCTATTACTCAACGCGTGATCGTATTACCGCAAACGAACGACAGGTGCTGCTCTCACAATTACAGACACTGGTGCCTGCCGATGAATACGATAATCGTCCCACCGAAGATGTCCTGTATGTCACCGCCCCCAGGGCACTGGGCAGCAAACACCCAGTCGCCGTATATCGTGTTCGCCAGCACCACAAACCTGTCGCCGCCATCATTAACAGCATTGCCCCGGATGGCTATAATGGGAATATCAATTTACTGGTCGCAATTCGCTACAACGGCGTACTCGCCGGTGTGCGGGTGATCAAACAGAATGAGACCCCCGGCCTTGGCGATGCCATCGAGGCCAGCCACTCCAACTGGGTCAAGGGTTTTGACAATAAATCATTAGGCCAACCGGCCGCCAAAGACTGGAAGGTGAAACGCGATGGCGGCGTCTTCGACCAATTTACCGGCGCGACGATTAGTCCACGCGCCGTGGTCAAGGCGGTCTATAATACCTTGCTCTATTTCAAGGCGCACCGCCACGCACTATTTGAAAAAAATGAGGAACACCATGCTGAAGATCATTAAAGACGGTCTCTGGACCAATAACCCGGCGCTGGTGCAAATTCTGGGTATGTGCCCACTGCTGGCCGTTTCCAATACGGTGATTAACGGCCTCGGTCTCGGCCTGGCAACGACCCTGACTCTGGTCGCCACCAACTCAGTTGTCTCGATGATCCGCCACTATGTGCGGCCGGAAGTGCGTATCCCGGTGTTTGTCCTGATTATTGCCTCCGTTGTAACCACCATCGAACTCGCCATGAATGCCTGGTTTCATGAGTTGTATAACATCCTCGGAATTTTCATCCCGCTGATCGTCACCAACTGTTCCGTTATTGCCCGCGCCGAATCCTTCGCCTCGAAAAATAAAGTCAGTGCCGCCTTCGTCGATGGTCTTTTTATGGGGCTGGGCTTTACCGCCGTACTTCTCGTGCTCGGTGCGCTACGTGAAGGACTTGGCTTTGGTACTCTATTTGCACACGCGCAGTTGATGTTTGGCGATGTCGCGCGCGACTGGACCATTACCCTGATTGATCATTATCAGGGCTACTTACTGGCGGTACTGCCACCTGGGGCCTTTATCGGCCTGGGTTTTATAATTGCCGTGAAGAACATCATCGACAAACGCCTGGCCGAACGCAGCCGCCGCGTGCGCGTATCTCTGGGGACAGTGGCGTCGACCACGACATCGTAATTTATACCAGCGGCCATGAACAAAGAACAGATTGCCGAGATGTTTAAGCGGCTGAAAAAACATAACCCGGAACCGACCACCGAATTAAATTACCAAACGCCGTTTGAACTCTTGATTGCGGTGGTCCTGTCTGCCCAGGCGACTGATAAAGGTGTTAACAAGGCGACCACTGAACTGTATAAGGTCGCCAATACACCGCAAAAGATACTCGACCTGAAACTTGCCGGATTAAAAAAGTACATCAAGACTATTGGCCTGTATAACACCAAGGCCAAAAATATTATGGCGACATGTAAAATTCTAGTGGAAGAACATAACAGCAAGGTTCCGCAAGAGCGCGAGGCACTGGAAGCCCTGCCCGGGGTCGGGCGCAAGACCGCCAATGTCGTTTTGAATACTGCCTTCGGCCATCCCACGATTGCCGTCGACACACACATCTTTCGCGTCTCCAACCGCACCGGTCTGGCGCCAGGCAAAAACGTCCTGGAAGTCGAAAAAAACTTACTCGAAGTCGTCCCCAAACGTTACATGCTCGATGCCCACCACTGGCTCATCCTGCACGGCCGTTATACCTGCGTTGCCCGCAAGCCACGTTGTGGTTCGTGTGTGATTGAGGATCTGTGCGAGTTTGAAGAGAAGGTGGTTGAATAGTGGTTTCTCTATAAATATCTTTACCGCAAAGACGCAAAGTGCACAAAATATAAATATATTAGTCGCTAGTTCTGGCCCCTCGAACCTGCTGTTTCTCAATGTTTTTGAAACAGCACTTCCTTGGAGTTCTCGTACTCATGCAGACTGATAATGCCATCGTTGGTTAAACGTCTCAGGGTACGCAACTCTCCGGCGAGTTCCTGATCACGCGTCAGGTTAAATTCCTGTTGTAGTGCTTTGATCTGCTCCTCCAGTAGACTGACAAAATTTTGAAACTCGTTTTTATTGGGAACGCCAAGATGTAACGTTACCAGCGGTATATTGGAGTGCCGCGTATAAAAAACCTGCTGGCGTGAACCCTTTTTCCAGGCCAGTGCAGCCAGCGACAGACTGGCCAGCAGACCAAAGCCTCCGGCGATCAGAACAAAAATACCCTGCTGTAATGACGAAAGCCCCCAGGCGAATATCACCGTCAACAAAAAGCTGCCCAGGGAAATCAGCCACCACTTCCAGGCCACACCCACAATACGTTCGCTTGGCGCCCGTAGCGCCAGCAAATCAATCCGGTAGACCTGCTTATTTCGCCCGGCATAACGGGCAATCTCCAGCTCACGACCACGCAAAAGGCTGAAGTGGAGCGGTGCGAATAATCGGGCTTTTTGAAAGAGCTGGCTTGTCTTATCGGTTGTCATTCAAACTAACACTTGGTTATAAAAGTGAAATTCCACATGAACCGCAACTTCCCAGAGGCAATTGCCATCTAAGTCTAGCAGGCCAATTTATCCTGTCTGCCACCCAGTCCACAGTTGGGACACCACGACCGAAGTCGGTCAGGTGATATTTACTCTTTAAATATCACCTACTTGCCAATATCTCCTGTGCTATCTGCCGGCATAATCGCGATCACGAGCGAGAACGTCTGTCACCAGCAGGGCACCACCGATCACCGATAATTTACCAATCGCGCTGGTCAAATGGGCCCAGTTTGAGGAAAATAGCGGCATCTGATTTAGATAACCTGGATAGGGAGCAAGAAATGAGTATTGATAAAATTGTCATGGTATTTGCGGGCTGCGTTGTTCTCCTGAGTGTGGCGCTGGCACATTTCACCCATAACGAAAACTGGTTGTGGCTGACGGCGTTTGTCGGCGCCAATCTGTTACAGGCGGGTTTTACCAGTTTTTGCCCATTGGCAATCATCCTGAAGAAACTGGGCGCCAAACCCGGTCAGGCCTTCAGTTAAACAGCGAGTAATATAGACCAGGGATGGTCTGTGTTTTAAGTTATAGACGAGCCACCGGACATAAGTCTCAGCTTTTTCCTGTTCTCGTCAGTTAACCTCATCCCCCCAATCAACCGTAAGAATAAATCAAACCCACTTAGGCTTTGAACTCAGGAGCAACTTGTGCCCTCGCTACGTGAACAACAACGTATCACTATCCTGGGGGGCCTGGTTCTGACGATACTTACCCTCATTACGGGGGGCGTAGTGTTTGCCATAATGTTGCAGCAAGGTGAGTCTATTCTCAGTACCAGTCTGCACCTGTCGTTGCAGAATCGTGCCCGACTCTTTCAATCAAACATTGAAAACCGGGCCAATGGCGTTCACACCATCGCCACAAGACCCTACCTGATTCAGGAACTCAACAAAATTAATCGTGACCTGAATAACCCGGAAGCCCGTTTTTCCCTGCAGCGTGCCGTGAAGTCTTTTCTGTCCACGGGTTTTACGGCCCTGGCGATTTATGACGCCGATGACCGGGAAATTGCACGCGCGGGAGACTTTAATACCACGCCGGAGCTGAATATTCCCGTAAAGCTATCCGTAGCATCGACTTTACTTTGGAGTGGACAGCTGATTTTTAGCGGTCGTGCCCCTATCCAGCATCAGGGCAAGACCATTGGTTTTGTACGAGCCCAGGCAATTCTGCCCACACTAAGTAACATGCTTTTCGATGTGGCTACCCTGGGGAAAACTGGCGAGCTGGCCGTCTGCGCCCCGGTTAAACACCATATGCAATGTTTCCCATCTAGACTTCACCCAAAACCATTTTTAAGTATCCCAAGGGTGATCAATTCGAAACCCCTGCCTATGGACTATGCCTTGTCTGGAAAATCTGGTGTACTCACGGCGAATGACTATCGCCATACTGAAGTCGTCGCCGCCTACATGCCGCTCGATAACACAGGTTTGGGTCTGGTCCTTAAAGTGGATGGCACAGAGTTATTCCAACCAATACTACACCAGTTGCTCTATGTCTTACCGGCCTTAGGCCTGCTGATCCTTCTCGGTATTCTCGCCCTACGCTGGCTGGTCACCCCGCTGGTGAAAAAACTGGCCATATCAGAATACAATATGCGTCTTAGTATTACCCAGTTGGCTGATGAAGAGACCCGTATCAGAACGATTTTTGAAAACGTCGATGATGGTATCGTGGTAATGAATACCGCCGGCGTCATTCAGGCGGCGAATCCCAGCGTCGAGCGTATTTTTGGTTACCAGGCAGGCCAGGTCGTTGGGGAAAATGTCAGCCTGTTTATGCCAGAATCGGTTCAACAGCAACATGACCACTATGTAGAGCATTACATACAGACAGGTGAATCCAATGTAATTGGCAATGCTCGCGAGGTGACTGCCGTGCACAGAGACGGCACTGTGTTCCCGATTGATCTGCGCGTCACTGAAATGAGACTCGGTGACGATCATTTTTTTATTGGAACCATGCGGGACATCACGGATCGCAAACAGACGGAACAAAAAATTATTCATCTCGCAACGCATGATTCTCTCACCAATCTGCCGAACCGCCATCTGCTGACTGACAGGTTGCAACAGGCCATTACGCACACTCAGCGTCACCAGGGAGTCCGATTGGGTCTGTTATTTATTGATCTGGATGGTTTCAAGAAAATCAATGATCTACACGGACACGATATTGGCGATCTATTGCTAGTGGAAGTAGCGAGCCGGATTCGTGGCATCCTGCGTAACGAAGATACCACGGCACGTCAGGGGGGCGATGAATTTATTGTCGCCTTGCCGGGCCTTGAACAACCCGATGGGGCAATGGAAGTCGCCGAGAAATTACTCACCGCACTTGCAACTCCCTATTGTATTAATGACAAGGTCCTGGAAATTAGCGCCAGTATTGGCATCGCCATTTATCCTGACGACGGCACGACTGTCGAAATGCTGCTAAAGAATAGTGATATCGCCATGTATTCTGCAAAGGCGGCCGGGCGTGGTATCTGTCGGCGCTACCAACCGGAGTGACATTTCAAAGCCGGGGCTGAACCGCAAGGCCACGAGACTAAGCTGTACAGTCACCTATTACCATGCCTTGTCCTATGTTCAACAGGCACACCGCGATCCTAACTGGCCGAAATATCTGCTAACGCGTCATCCAGGAGCGTGAGCGCGCAGTCAGCACGGCGTAAGGAAAAATCCAGAATAGACTAAAGAAGGCAAAATAGGCATAGACAATGCCATAGACAAAATCCAGCGAACGTTCACTACGCAGATAATACAGTGTATACAGCATAGACATGATGCCAATACTCATGGTTACTCGTATAAGAATCTGCGGGTCCTGCACGATTAACACCAGTAGCATCGCCAGTGTGGCAAAACTAACGGGATAACGCAGGTTGGTAATCGTGCGTTCGACCAGGGTGGTGATAAGCGCGCCCAACGGCCGCTTCCATAGAATACGTGCCAGACGCAACTCCTCGCGTACATAACTGCGATCCCAGCGCAGCAACATTTTACTCAACTTCCAGTAGGTCGTCGGTACAATGGTATAGACCACGGCACTACGCTGGTATACGCTGTCGTAACCGGCCTGCAGAATATAGTTCGTCAAGGCCCGGTCTTCGCCAAAGGTACAGGCGGCACCGAGAAAAGTCTGAGTTTCCCATTGAGGTAACACTTCGCGCACCACGCTGGTACGGTAGCCCGCCAGCGCCCCCGGGCAACAATAGACCGTTCGATAAGTCGATTCGGCGGCACGCAGGAAATCAAATGACAAGATGAAGCGCACATGCAGCATGCGCGGGATCAATCCCTCGCGTCGGTTAAACACCGACACCCGCCCGGCCACCGCACCGACCCTGGGATCACTGAACGGACCGGTAACTGCCAGCAGGGTGTCCTGCTCAATGACACTATCGGAATCGATGGTTAGCAATACCTCGCCACGGGCACGACGAAAGCCGGTTGCCAGTGCCGCACGTTTACCGCGATTGTCCGGAAAACGCAGGGTGGTCACCAGGCCGGGATGCCGCTGCGCCGCTCGGGAGATATAGTCCCAGGTATCATCGCGGCTACCATCATCGACAACGAATATCTCCAGCCGTCCAGCGGGATAATGGGCCGCCGCTACCGAGTCGATGGTCTTTTCAACCATGAGACCCTCGTTATAGGCAGGAATAATCACGGTCAGCAAGGGGGCGTTTTCATGCGTCGCGCTGGCAAAGACCTGGTACCTGAACCAGAGCAAGGTCCGGTAGCCCACCAGCAACAGTCCCATCACCGCCCACCACAGGCTGGGCAGGAGAATGTTATGCGGCCAGTGACGATTCATCAGTGAATCCCATAACGGCTGGAACACCTCACCGCTCACACTCGCGTAGAGAACCCATCCAAGGGCCAGAATAAGGATAACTTGCAGGGACTTTTCCCAGCGCACAGGTTGCTGGGTGACCGCATATTCAAGATTCATAGGTTATGTGTTGTTACCTCTAAGTGCTGCGAGAAAAGGTCGGGGGCATAGCAGGATGCGGCACCCCGAGATCGGCGCGATTCTACAACCAAATTTAGAATAAAGTGTAGTTTAGTTCGTGGTTTGTAGAAAAATTTTAGATGAAAAGAAAGGCAAGCATATACGGCGTATCACTGGTCTTAAACCGGATAAATATAGGTATTGTCGGCCTATAAGCTTTGGCGTTTAGGCTAAACGGTAAACCTGTCATACCTGACCAATTTATTCCCCACAACCACGGCTGGAAGCCTCATTTACGTTATTGCTATGGGAAGTGCCGTTACCAAATTGACCGGCAACTTACCCATGCATGATGAACTAAATAGTGTTTAAGTTCCATAGATTAGTTACTGGCTTTTGATATGTTTTATACGATAGACTATCATTACACTCCGTGTCGTTTTCAAGTCAGGCGTTTATCTTTAATTGCAATCTTTGAACCCTCGGAAACACTAATGATAAGCGATAAAATACGATCCTATTATGATAAAACTGTCGATGTAGTTTTTGGAATTATTCTTGTATTTATAATATTCAGTATCGGAATTGGTACAGCGCAACTTTTTGTTACAACATGGAAGTTACTGACTTTTTCTGGGGTTACGGGGCAGTACATAAACATTATTTCCGATGTGCTGACACTTTATGTCCTAATTGAACTATCAAGATCTCTTGTTGAGTACTTCAACACTCACAAGCTTCGACTTACATTCATTGTTGATGCAGCGATTGTGTTTGTTTTACGAGAAGTTCTCATCTCACTTTTTAAACATGAGTTAAAACCAGAGATGCTTTATGCTTTTTCAACCTTCTTGCTAGTTCTTGGCGCACTCCGTATAGGCTCAGTGCTTGTTTATCAACGTGAAAGAAAGATTTTACAATAATTTTTTCATACAAGACCATCGCGTTATATACAGTGCGCCATCATCCATCTGAATTACTGACTATTTAGCAATGTTCACCAGTTCGGAGCATCTTCATTGAAGAAGTTATTTTATATAGTCAGCGGCAGTAGTGTGATTATTGTTTTATCGTTAATTATCTTTTCCATTGCTTCACATAAAGCACCAGAGCTTGGCGTCTTTAATGGTAAGCTATACCCCTGTCCTCCAACGCCCAATTGTGTCAGCAGTGAAATACCGGGTACGCCTGCATATATTGACCCATTCACTTACACGACCACTTCGAATGAGGCCTGGCGCAAAATCAAGCAGGCGATCACAACAACTGGCGGTGAAGTCATCACCGATCATAAAACGTATCTGCACGCCATTTATGTCACGCCACTGATACGCTTTGTCGATGATGTGGAACTGCGACTGGATGACCAGCAACACCTGATCCATATCCGCTCCGCATCCCGGGTGGGACGCTCGGACCTGGGTGCCAATCGACAGCGGGTAGAGAAAATACGTGCGGTGTGGCAGTCGAAATGATTTTTAGTTTAATTAAAAATTGAAATAGTTCGGCATCGCAGTACTCGGCCCATGTATGGTCTGGGCTTGATCATCAATAATGCGGTGGTGGCATTTCGTCTGCCTCGGCTTTCACTGCCGAGACCCGTATCTCCTGCATTTTTTCCTTCAGCATGATGATTTCCTGTTTCAGGCGCTCGATATCTCTGTCCTGTCTGGCAACGATATCGCTCAGTGCCTGTACCGTATCATCCTGAAACGACAGTTTAATTTCGAGCTGTTCAATTCGATCTTCCATACAACAACCTTTTAAATTTTATGCATTCCCGCGAATGCCATGTCCCGCAGGGTAGGTGTACTCATAACGAATCCTGAGATGATTCTAATGAGGAGGGAATCACTACACCGCTTTTAGCTACCTGCCCAGGTATGCCAAAGCGGTAAGGTAACTAAACTCAAGGCGGTCGTTACCGTTACGGCAGCAGCATACAGACTGGTATCGAGATTATAGCGATCTGAAATCACAATCCCTAGTACCATGCTCGGCATCGCCGCCTCCATGACAATGGCCGTACGCACATCACCCCCGACGTGCAGACCATTCAACAGCAATAAGACCAGTGCCGGTATCAACAATAAACGAAACACCACCACGGGGATTAAACTGGGCAATAGGCGCCAACGATCACGACTCCACTCCAGACTCAGGCCCAGGGAAAATAACATCAATGGCACCACGCCACGTTCCAGCAGGCTCAATAAACCTGACAGACTTTCGATCTGCGGTACCTTAAAGACGTTCAACAAAATAGCCACTAACGCCGCCCACAGTGGCGGGATGCGTAACAGGCCCTTATAGATATTCGCCCTGGACTCTGTACCGGAGCCAAAGCGCATGGCCAGCAGGATGCCAAGCGTAAACAATAAAGGCGTGCAGGCAAACAGATCGTATTGAATAGCAATACTTCTGGCCCAGGGTCCAAAGGTCGCTTCCAGCACCGGCAGGCCCATATACGTGGCATTGGGAAAGGCAATGGCGAGGACGATGGCCCCGGTCTCCGCCGCCTTGTTGTGGCACAAACGACAGGAGACAAAACTAAGCAGTACGCCGGTCAGAATACCAAAAGCAGCCGCCGCCGCAATAATCACGGAACCGGTTCCCAGGTCGGTCTTCCACAGGACCGAGATAACCAGTGCTGGCAACAATAGATAGTATACCAGCGAGGTCAACACCTTGCGGGTGGCAACGGGTTCCAGACCGCCCGGCCGGATGATGCGCCAGGCGACACCACAGAGAATTAAACCGGCCATTTGTAACAACACATCAAACATCATTAGACCTGCCGGGTAAAATCAGATTGCAGGAGGGGTAACGAAAATAATTTTTCCAGTAAGCTTTCTCGCGCGCTATCCGTATAGGGTCTGGCCGGCAACTTACCCCATATCGGCGCTGGCCAGGCCGCATCCGTAGTGTGACGCACAATATGATGCACGTGTAATTGCGGTACCACGTTACCCAGCGCCGCGATATTCATTTTGTCACCATCGAAAGCCTGCATCAGCGCCTCGGCCAGTTGTGATGACTCATGCCAAAGCTGTTGTTGATCCTGACTCGACAATTGAAATATCTCACTGATATCGGCGCGTGCCGGCACCAGGATAAACCACGGGTAGCGCGCGTCGTTCATTAATAATAAATGACACAGGGCAAACCGGCCCAGCAGATGACCGTCTTTTTTGAGTTGTGCGTGCAGTTTAAACATCAACCTTAGGCTCATTTTGCGGTAGCGATAGTATAGGGCCTATACAGATGTCGCCCAAAAATGTCCACCGCGATTTTTTTTATCAGATCCACTACCATAGCGCCCCTCAAGTATAACGCAGGACAAGCCGTGCACGATTTTATTCCCGGACAGCGCTGGATCAGCGATGCAGAACTCCCCATGGGCCTCGGCACCGTACTATCAGTTGAGGGCCGGACTGTTACCATCGTCTTTCTGGCGACCGGTGAAACGCGAATCTATGCCCGCCAGACGGCTCCTCTGACTCGCGTGCAGTTCGCCGTTGGTGACACGATACGAGCCCACGAGGGCTGGAGCCTGGTCGTCGAGCAGGTCGAGGAATCCGCTGGCCTACTGACCTACATTGGCAAAAAGGAAGACGATACACCCGCATGCCTGGAAGAAGGCAAACTGGATAATTTCATCCAGCTCAACCGTCCCACCGACCGTCTTTTTACCGGACAAATCGATGCCGCCAAATGGTTTGAGCTGCGTTACGAGACCCTGCAACATCAGAACCGCCTCAGCCACTCGCCGCTGCGCGGGCTGACCGGCGGGCGCACCAGCCTCATCCCGCACCAGATGTATATTGCCCACGAAGTGGCAAGCCGTTATGCACCACGCGTCCTGCTGGCCGATGAGGTCGGTCTAGGTAAGACCATCGAAGCGGGTATGATCCTGCATCAGCAACTCCAGACGGAGCGTGCCCGCCGTATCCTCATTGTCGTACCCGAGTCACTGGTCCATCAGTGGCTGGTGGAGATGCTACGCCGCTTTAATCTGTACTTCAGTATTCTCGACGAGCAACGCTGTCTCGGCATTGAAGAGGACACGCCGGGAAATCCCTTTCAAAGCGAACAGCTGGTGCTGTGTAGCATCGAGTTTATCACCCACCACCCGCAGCGTCTGCAGCAGGCACTGACCGGCGACTGGGACCTGTTGATAGTCGATGAGGCCCATCACCTGCAATGGTCGGTCGAGGCGGTCAGTCAGGAATACCAGTGTATCGAACAGCTGGCGCAACAGACCAGGGGCGTGTTGTTATTGACCGCAACCCCGGAGCAGCTCGGTAAGGAAAGCCATTTTGCGCGCCTGCGCCTGCTCGACCCGGATCGCTTTCACGACTTCGACAGTTTTCTTGCCGAGGAAAAAACCTATGAACCGGTCGCCCAGGCCGTTGAGGGCCTGCTCAGTGAAGCACCGCTAAGCCCGGAGGCCCTGCAAACCCTGCAGGCGACCCTGGTTGAAGGCGATAATCAGCAATGGCTGGATGCGCTGCAGGCGGATTCACATCACAGCGAGGCACGCCAAGAATTGCTACGGCACCTGCTGGATCGCCACGGCACCGGGCGCGTGCTGTTCCGTAACACCCGCGCCACGGTCAAGGGCTTTCCCGGTCGTCAGCTGCATAGCTATGGCCTGCCACTGCCCGAGGCTTATCGCGATTGCCTGCACAATTTTCAAAATGCCGCGATGGCCGAATCGCAGCTGCTACTCTGCCCCGAACTCCTATACCAGGCCAGCGAACCGGCCCTGTCACCCTGGACGCAGATCGACCCACGCATCGACTGGTTGAGTCACAAACTGAAACAACTCAAACCGGAAAAGGTCCTCGTGATCGCGGCCAGTGCCGAGACCGCGCTGGACATTGAACAGGTACTACGCACCCGCGCCGGGATCCATGCCGCCGTATTTCATGAAGGCCTGAGTATTGTCGAACGCGATAGGGCGGCGGCCTTTTTTGCCGACCAGGAGTTTGGCAGCCAGGTGCTGGTCTGTTCCGAGATTGGCAGTGAAGGACGCAACTTTCAGTTTGCCCACCACCTGATCCTGTTTGACCTGCCACTCAACCCGGACCTGCTGGAACAACGCATCGGCCGCCTGGACCGTATCGGCCAGACCGAGACCATTCAGATCCATGTGCCCTATCTGGAAAATTCGGCGCAGGCCATTATGACCCACTGGTATCACGAAGGCCTAAAGGCCTTTGAACACACCTGCCCGGCCGGACACAATGTCTTTACCCAGGTAGAGAGCAGCCTGCTTGAGGCCCTGCACCAACTCGATAGCGGCCTGGAAGACCTGACGGCACTGATTAAGACCACCCAGGAACTGCATCAACGCATGACCGAGGCACTGCAGAAGGGGCGTGATATCTTGCTGGAATATAATTCCTGTCGGCCACAACAGGCACAGCAACTATGCCAACAGGCCGAAGCGGAAGATACAGAAAACAGCCAGACGCTGGCCTATTACCTGGACAAGGTATTTGACTGCTTTGGTGTCGAGACCGAGATGCACAGCGCCGTCAGTGAAATTATTCGTCCCGGTGATCACATGCAGGAACCCTTCCCGGCCCTGAGTGAAGACGGTATGACCGTCACCTACCAACGACAGGTCGCTCTGGCCAATGAGGATATGCACTTCATTACCTGGGAACACCCCATGGCCACCGGCGCTATCGACCTGGTCCTGAGTCATGAAAAGGGTAATACGGCCCTGGCGGCGATTAAGATCAAGGGCCTCAAGGCCGGCACCCTGCTGGTCGAAGGCCTGTACGTGCTGGAGACTGCTTCCAGCCAGGACTTACAAACCAGTCGCTATCTGCCCAGCACCACCTTGCGTGTCCTGGTCGATGCGCGTGGAAATAATTTCGCCAGACAGCTGGCGCATGAGGCCATCAACAAGGCACAGAGCCATGTGAACGCCGAGACGGCCAAAAAGATCATTCGCGCCCATGCCCAGGATATCCGCGACCTGTTATCGACCGCTGATGATATTGCCCAGCAACAGGCCCCGGAGATTTTGCAGGCAGCCCATGCCCAGAGCAATGAAACCCTGCAACGGGAAATCAGTCGTCTAGAGGCCCTGCAACAGGTCAATCCCAATGTGCGCGATGATGAGATTGCCTTTTTTGAGTCCCAGCGACAGGCCTTGTCGAGCATGCTGGATGCCACCAACATCCGGCTTGATGCCCTGCGACTACTTATTATTACCTGACACGACCCAACGCCAACACCGGCGGGTATCCCCCTTCCTTCCCCCCAGGGAGGGAATGAGACTGTCGGCACGCCTTACAGTTTTATGTGACGCTGGTCACGTCTTTACTAATTATACATTAAATATCAACAACTTATAAAGTTGGTATACAAATTGCCTTGCTCCGACGACTTATAATTTTGAAGTAGCATTGGAGTTTCAAGATGAAAATCGCATTTTTCCTGGCACTCGCCAGCCTCGGCCTCGCCACCAATCCCGCAATGGCAACTCCCCTGACAGTCGATGGTGACCTCAGTGACTGGGGCATTACGGTTATCGATGGTGGCAACACAAGTGCTGGCGGGTCAAATTATTCAGGCCTTCGCACTGACCTCATCGGTTCTATGATTGAAGATAGCAATGATACCGCAGGCGATGGCGGTTACCTTGGGCCTCATTACGGCGGCCAGAACTATGATGCTGAATTTATGGGCTGGGCCGTACAGGGCGGGCAATTCCATGTTGCCATTCTTACAGGTCAGCGACCCGATAGTGGAGTCAACCGCTATTCACCGGGTGACTTACGCATCGAAACCAGTCTGGGGACGTTTGGTATTGAGGTCGGTGGCGGCGTCGGTGGTGGTGCCGGTACGGCTCTGCATGAAGGTGATGCGGGATCAACCTATAACCTTAATAGCAACGGCTACACAAATACCAGCAATCCCCTCCTTGCAACAAATGCGGCACAGGTCGCGGGATCCATCTGGTCAGGGACAGACTGGATTAATGATGCTGTAACCAATACCGTGCCACTACAAATGAAAATTAACAGCAGTAGTATTAACCATGGCCTGGCGGATTATATCTATACGCGCAATGACCCCAATAGCGCACAACACTCCGTGATTGAGATGTCTTTTAACACCAGCATATTTAACGGTGCCACCATTTACGGTATGTACTGGCTACCCTCATGTGGCAATGACGAGCTCAAGATCGAGCAACACTATAGCGTACCTGAACCGGCACCTTTGGCGTTGCTTGGCATTGGTTTACTTGGTCTTGGCCTGACGCGTGTACGGCGTCGCGGATAAGTCGTGTTCGCCTTATCAATAAACAAACCCCGCTCCGGCGGGGTTTGTTCTATTCTACGCAACCACAATTCAGTCTGTGTCAGATGTGCTAATATGAATAGCGAAATCACAAAAAAGATATAATGTATGACTTTCGCCAGGACATTACTCACTGCCATTATCTTCAGCACTGCCTGTCTATCGGTCTATCCTGTGCAAGCGGAGACTGGTTATCGTGTCGGTGATACCGCACCCCGCTTTGAACTGAAAACACTGACAGGGAATAAAGTGTCGCTGGAGACACTGAACAAGAAAGGCTATGTGCTTTTGCTCTTCTGGGCAACGGAATGTGTCTATTGCTACAGCCACATTAGTGACTTCAATGCCCTGCATGATAAATATCACAACAAGGGCTTAACCGTGGCCGCGATTAATGTCGCCGGTGAATATGATATTGAAGTATCGGACTATGTGAAGGACAACCAGCTCAAATATCTGGTACTCTCGGATCGTCTGAATAATATTGATGTCGCCAACGCCTATCATGTTGTCGGCACACCGACCATGGCCCTGATCTCGCCGCAAGGCAAGGTCGTCTACTATGGCTATGACATCCCCGACGTACGCCAGTGGGTCAAATAGAATATCAATAGCGGCGTGGCGTATTTTGATTTTTGAGTATCCTTCACCGCAAAGACGCCAGGAGCACATTGTTTTGCATCTTTAGTATGTGTGTAGGAGCGGCGCCCTCGCCGCGATAAGGCTGGAATATAGTGATGAATCGCGGCGAGGACGCCGCTCCAACAGACCCGATGACAGCTATAAATCTATCAGGCATTCAGATTTTTGGGAGCGTTATTTAGATTACTCTTCGCGCCTTTGCGGTGACCCAAAAGCAGTATCAGGTTCCTTACTACATCTCTATAATCGTGGAACTCTGTATCGCGTCACTCAACCCTGCCTATGTAATACCATTTCTCTGACTCTTTTATGAAACGACTGACTTCGTGCAGCTTGTATGCCTTGCCACTGATTTTATAGCGCGCGATAAATTCAACGATACCTTCGCTATCATTGGCCTGTCCCTGCTGGGTCTGGATTAGCCTCAGGCCTAACCATTTTGTGGTTGGTTCGTCGTTTAAGTTCAGTGATAGCGGGCGAGTACTGCTATGCCAGCTCGCCAGCAGATAGCGCTCGTCAGCAAGTACGTAGGCGCTGTAGCGCGAACGCATTAACTGCTCGGCAGTTAATGCTACCTCGTTGTGCTGATGATAACGACCACAACATTCAACATAGGCCTTACCGGAACTACAGGGACAGTTATCCTGTTGCGTAGATACGCGCTTAGCCACGGATTTTTTGCTGGTGAAAACCCAGCTCTTTAAAACTGTTATATTCTTTCAGGCGACTAAGGTGCTGCTGAAGTTGATGCCCGTTGACCGGGGTTTTAAAAAAGGCGCCGACGGCATTTTCATAAATGGGCAGGCTCAGCTGAAGACGGCTGGCATATTGTTTCGCCAGCCGTGGAGTTTTCATAAAAGCGGATTGTCGTAGTTCATAGGGTGACATACTGTTGACCACTACCACACCCTGACGACTGGTGTGCTTATGTAACGCACTGCACCACTCAGTGTCCAGATCCACCACCCGCTGAGGCTCACCGTCCACTTCGCCAAACAGGTCGTCGATAATCATATCAAAGGCCGGACCGTTATATTTCTTTAACCACGCTATCGCATCTGCTTCATGGAGTGTCGCCACGTCGGCATTAACACCAAAAAAGCGTTGTGCAATTTTGAGGTGCATCGGATTTAATTCAATGCCAACGATTTCTTCGGGGCGCACAAAATGCTTAAGCAACCTGATGACGGCACCGCCACCAACACCCAATAGGAGGACACGTTGAATTTTACCAACCGGATAATATAGCGCAGGTAGTAGCAGCAGGTCCCAGACACCGTGCGTCAGCGGACGAGTGGGATTGTACTGACTATGAAAGACACCATCGGTGTAAAGACGTCGGGAGTGACCGGCGGTTCGCACTTCATACTGCGTCCCCTGGACACATTTTTGCCATAAGACCGCCATCGAGATTACTACTTCAATCGAGCAAGTTGTTCTTCAATGGCTGTCAGTTCCTCAGCAGCCGCTTTAGCAATTCCTGCCTGCACCTCGGCATTTTCCAGTTGCTGTGCACGCTCCTCAGCATCCGCGTCCAGACCCTGCTTATAGTCATTTTCTATAGCGGTTATGCGGGCACGCAATTCATCACGTTTGGTGAGCAGCGCGGCCTTTTCGTCTTCTGACATATTGCTACCTTCTACAATAAGAGTATTGGTTTGCGACAGTATACCTTATTCCTCAGGTAAATGACGTTTCAGGTCGCGCACCATAAATCTTGCCGGGTGTGTGGCAAGACGAATGTCTTCAGCGACGGGCAAGGGCTCGCCGTTAATCATCGCCGCGATCACTTCCGCCGCCAACGGACAGGAGGTCAGGCCTCGCGAGCCATGTCCCGTATTGATATATAAACCCGGCTCGTATTCTGCTAGAGGGTATTTATAAGCCGGTCGACCATGATACAGGTCTGCGTAGTGTTGTTGATAGAATCCTGTTCGCGGTACCGGGCCAACCAGTGGCAGGTGATCCTGAGTCGAAGCACGAAAGGCGACCCGCCCACCCGTGATCGGGATGCCACTGAACTCTGGTAATACCTGTTGCAAGGCATACAAATTATCCCGATGATCCTTTTCGCGCAAAGTCGTATCACGACTATGGCGATCATAACTGGCACCAAGACAAATGCGGCCATCACCTAGCGGGATAACATAACCGTCATAACACACGGGGCACCTAAGCTCGTCCTCACGACGCTGGCTAAAAGTCAATTGACCACGCACCGCCTGCAGGCCGGAGGCCATTGTCGGTAACAGGCGTGCGGCTTCACTACCATTGGCAATCACCAGCACAGGTGCGGCGGCAACGATCGCCGATGCATTGCGTACTTGCCATTCGCCATTGAGATGGTTCATTCCCTGAATGTCGGTTGACGCTAACAGGTGTATTTGTGGTTGCTGTTGTAACAGAGCCTCACATAATTTTTGCGGTTGCAACCAGCCTGCTAACGGATAACTTACCCCACCCTGTCTCATCGCGGTGCCACCGGTCATGGCCATGTCCGCAGCATCCAGAGATTGCAGTATCGATTCAGGCAGGGCAATATTATTCAAGGCCTGTTGTCTTACGGCATCCAGCAACTGAATAACCCCCTCACCGTGCCAGCCGACATCCCCCCTTTGTGTTTGTAATTGTTGCAGCCAGCGGGTAGTAAACAGAAAGGCCGTCAAATAATAACGTGCCGCCAGGCTCATATCCGCCGTCAGCCTGGGTAGTATCAGGCCGGCGGGATTTCCGGAGGCACCATTAGCGATCTCAGCATGTTGTTCGATTAAGGTGATGTGCCAGCCGCGTTGTGCCAGCGCGGAAGCAGTAGTGATTCCCGCGATGCCCGCGCCAATGACGATGGCCTGCCGGTTTTGACTTGCTGCGAATGGCGATTGATGAAACCAGGGCGCAGAAATTTTCTTTTCCTTTGCAGCGTCAAGTCTGCCGCTAAGCATTTCACGCTTTTTGCCAAAGCCTGGCCGTTTAGTGATCACAAAGCCGGCCGTCTGCAGACGGCGTCTGACGTCACCGGCGGCGGTAAACGTCGCAAGACTGCCATGTTTTACCGTGCGTTCGGCGATGAACTGAAATAAATTATCCGACCAGAGCCGCTGATTTTTTTCCGGTGAAAAGCCATCCAGAAACCAGGCATCCACCGTGGCATTGAGTTCAGGCAATAATTCAAGGGCATCACCGAACAACAGAGTCAGGCTAACTCTACGATTCAACAATTGTCGATAATGAAAGCCGTGTACCAGTGGTGGATAGACTTCGAGTAACTCGCGAGTAATATGTGCCAGGGATGGCCAGGCGCTCAACGCGATTGACAGGTCGTGTGGCGTAAAGGGATGTTTCTCAACAGCGATATAGTGTAGACGCGCATCGGTGGCTGCCGTCTGTAACCAGGTCTCGACGGTGGCAATAAAATTCAGGCCGCTTCCAAAACCTATTTCACCGACAACAAATTGTCGGGCACGTGCAAACCGTGTCGGCAAGTCATTACCTTCAATAAAGACATGGCGTGTTTCATCCAGACCACCCTGACGCGAAAAATAGATATCATCATACTCACTGCTATAGGGCTCGCCAGCATGCCATTGTAGTCTGGCGGCCTGTAATGATTTGAATGAAGACAGCGCAATAGTCTCGATTACGGGGCCGACACGATATGCACAGTAACCGGGTCAGTAAAGAGTTTGGCATTCGGTATGAAAATTTTATCTCCCTCCGAAGTCAATTGAGTATAGCGCAGGTCAATGGTGAGCACTCTGCCACTAAACCCCGAGACACTAATATCATCTCCAACCACGAAGGGTTTATGCAATAAAATCATAACACCGGAGAGCAGATTGGAAATTGTATCCTTGAGGGCAAAACCAACGGCAAAACCGGTCAGGCCCAGCCCCGCCACCAGCGCCGAGACATCGACACCGAGCGTGCCCAGCGCTGTAATACTCGCCACTACCAGCAGCACGATGCGAACACTACGAATAAACAGGTTGGTTAGATGCTCGTCACGCGCCACATGGCGCATTGCTCTGTCCAGCAGGTGACAGAGCACTTTACTAAGCACGTAGAAGGCAAGCAGGATCAATAATGCGCCGGTAATACGCGGCAACCAGGCGATAGTCGATTTTGCCAGCACTTCAAGATCGATCAATGAAACTTCCATGATATTCCTCTTAGCTAAGTATGTTTATTAAAGGAAGGCCTCGCTAGCCGCAGTTTATTAGCCTCGCTTCACAATCACAATGGCAGCGCCTGTCATTCGTCAAGGCGGCATCTTAGGCAGTGTCTTAGCCATCATCACCGTAGTGTTCGCATTGATCGATACCGCAAACAACTTGCCGATATTTTACTCGACTTTCAATTGCCACTGGTATGCTGTACACAACAATCTGAATTGTCGTGGTGGATGGTGCAATCATACCTCCGCTAGAAAAATCGTGGTGCCGGTTCAGACATATTGCCCCGCGCACCAACCTGAGGCCCAGGCCCACTGAAAATTGTAACCACCCAGCCAGCCGGTAACATCGACCACTTCACCAATAAAATACAGGCCCGCCGTGGCCTTGCATTCCAGGGTTTTCGATGACAGGGCATTGGTATCGATGCCGCCCACGGTAACTTCAGCGGTGCGATATCCCTCCGTGCCATTGGGCTGGATACACCAGTCGTGTAGTTGTCCCGCCATCCACTGACACTGTTGTGTAGAAAGTGAGCCCATGGTTTGTTCCAACAGACCTGAATCAAAGATGGCTGTCAGCAGGCGCTTAGGCAAATACTTACCCAGCACGGTCTTGACCTGTTGCCTAACAGCCTGTTGCTGTCGTTGTGCGAATAATCCCATCAGGCCCACTTCTGGTAGCAGGTTTATATGTAATGTTTCACCCGGTTGCCAGTATGATGAAATCTGTAACATGGCTGGACCGCTCAAACCGCGGTGGGTAAATAACAGGTTTTCGCGGAAGCTATGCTGCGCGGTACTGACAATACACTCCAGCGCAATCCCGGACAATTCAGCAAAGCGCGCCTTGTCTTTATCGTGCAAGGTAAAAGCAACCAGGCCCGCCACCGGCGGCCAGACCTTGATGCCAAACTGCTCGGCAACTTTATAGCCAAACGGCGTGGCACCCATTTTGGGGATCGATAGACCACCGCTGGCAATAACTAACGAAGTACACGTCACCACGCCATTGCTGGTCTCAAGTGCATACCCCGCAGCGGGCAGTTTGGCGACACTTTGAATCTCTGTTTGCAGTTTTATGTCCACGTTTGCCTGTCGACACTCTGCCAGCAGCATGTCGCGGATATCCTTGGCGCTGTCATTACAGAATAACTGACCATGTTCACGTTCATGATAGGGAATTTTATGGTCCTCGACCATCGCGATAAAATCCCATTGCGTAAACCGACTTAACGCAGATTTACAGAAATGTGGATTATGGGAAATATAATTTTCGGCACTCACATCCAGGTTAGTGAAGTTGCAACGACCGCCCCCCGACATGAGGATTTTCTTAGCCACTTTATTGGCATGATCCAGCACCAGCACCTGACGTCCCCGTTTGCCTGCCTCAACGGCACACATTAATCCCGAGGCGCTGGCCCCGATAATAAGCACATCATATTCAGTCATGACGGTGAGTGATATGCCAGCAATTATGTATCTTTGGATTGCGCTCAAAGTCTTTGGGCAATGTATCACGGCTGATATCTTTAATATGCCAGTCTGTCAGGGCATCGTAATCCATTTTAAAACGGCGCAGATTATTGGAGAAAATGAGTATTCCCTGCGGCGACAATAATGTCATCGTTGCCTGTAACAACACGACATGGTCACGCTGGACATCAAACGTTGAATCCATACGTTTGGAACTTGAGAAACTCGGTGGGTCGAGGAAAATAAGATCGAATTGACGTTGGCCCGCCATCTGCTGCAGCCATTCAATACAATTGGCCTGCACATACTCGTGGCCCGTGTCCACAAAACCATTTAGCTGCATATTACGTTGGGCCCAGTCCAGATAAGTACGCGACATGTCCACCGTGGTCGTTGTGCTGGCACCACCGCGCGTTGCGTATACCGTACCGCTACCGGTATAGGCAAACAGGTTAAGAAAGCGACGCCCCATGGCCAGCTGCATTAACAGTCCACGGGTAATACGATGGTCCAGGAACAGCCCGGTATCCAGATAATCAGAAAAATTTACCCAGAAATGATTGCCCGCCTCGGTTACTTCATGAAAGGTCTTCTCCTCAGCCAGTTTTTCATACTGTGCCGTGCCCTTTTGCTGACGTCTCACCTTGAGAAACAGGTCCGAGGCCGGAATCGCCAGTTCTTCCTGAATCACCTGCACGGCTTCCTGTAAACGCAGCTGCGTTTTTTCCGCAGCGATACTTTTTGGTGCCTCATATTCCTGCACATGCACCCAGCGTTGCCCGGGCGTCAGGGCGCTTTCATAGACATCTACCGCCAGGGCATATTCCGGCATGTCCGCATCATACAGACGATAGCAATGGATCTGCTCACGCTTACACCATTTTGCCAGATGTTTCTGGTTCTTGTTTAGGCGATTGGCAAACATCTGCGCGCCCTCGCTACGTATCAACTGATTCAAAAATTTTACCCCTCCACAGAAACTATCTATAATAATCCGTCGACGTTGATTTGCCCAGAAGCCCCTGTCCTTCAGTAGGATCTGTTATGATCTGTTTCTGCTGATATGAAACCCCATCACCTCTCAGGATATTGATATGAAATGGTTTATACGCTTATTTTTCAGAACGCTCCGGCGCATCATTGGTCCCCCCATGTTACTGATCGACTGGCTCACCAGCCCCAGGGGCCTCGAACGGGATCAGGCGGCACAGAAGGAGATAGATGCACAGACCCACAACATGGTGCTGTACCAGTTCAGGACCTGTCCCTTTTGCATTAAAGTACGTCGTACCATTAAGCGCCTGTCGCTAAAAATTGAGCAGCGTGATGCACAGCACAACATGGCCTACCGCACAGAACTGCTTGAGGGCGGTGGACAGATCAAAGTTCCCTGCCTACGTATTGTCGATGCCAAGGGTGAGGTCACCTGGTTATATGAGTCAACACAGATCATACAGTTTCTGGAGACCAGTTTTGGCGGCAGTGAGGCGGTTACCGCCTAGCCTTTTATAAAAAATCTATAAACGCAAAGACGCTAAGATTGATAAATACGAATCATTTCTTGGCGTCCTTATGTTGAAAATGTTTAATATCCAATAACAAATTAATCGCGCCGCAGGGCCTCGGATACCGCAATCGGCGTTGGATAACGTAACACAATAAACCATGATGACACCACAAAGGTAAGCAAGGTACTGACCTGTATCAGATATGAGGCTCTACTACCAATCACACCCGAGTCTAATGCCAGCACGGCGATAAATAGTGAAAACTCACTAATCTGTCCCAGGCGTACGCCCACTTCGCGGCCACGATGTCTATCTTCACCATAGGCACGCAACAGACGATCAAAGCCAAGCGGCTTTAGCACAAGAAAAATGGCGGCGATAACAATGCTGGGCCAGAGTACCTCATTGACAATGGAGAGATCAAAACTGGCCCCCAGTGAAAAGAAAAAAATGACCAGAAAAAAATCCCGTAACGGTTTAAGGTTCTCGGCAATAAACAGGGCAATGGGGTTGGCCGCCAGCATCACTCCCGCAATAAAGGCACCAATCTCGGCCGACAGGCCAATCGCATGCGCCAGTTGGGCCATGCTAAGACACCAGCCAATCGCCATGAGAAAAATGTATTCATGAATGCGATTAAAGCGTCGTATTAATCTCAGTAAAATATACTGACTAAAGAACCAGGCAACCAGGATTAATCCAAATAGCGACATGACCAGTTTAGCCAGTTCAAACAATAGGGCGCTGGAGGTCCACTCCGCAGGTAGTAGCATTAAAATTACGATCGCAATCAGGTCCTGCATCAGCAAAATACTAATGATAATCTCACCAGTGTGCTTATGATGAAGGACCGTGGTCGGCAATAATTTAAGTCCGATTATGGTACTGGAAAACATCATGGCTGCACCGATCACGACTGACTCTTTCGTCGAAAAACCAAACAACCAGGCACAGCTGGTACCAACAAGAATAAACAGCAGGCAGCTTACCGTCGTAATGACAGTCGACTGTTTCAGATAGTGAAACATTTTTTGTGGCTGGAGATTAATGCCGAGCAAAAACAGCAAAAAGACAATACCGATATGCGAGACCTGTCGCATGACCTCTGGTTCGGCTACCACATCGAGAACGGAAGGACCGAGAAGAATCCCGACGATTATATAGATCACTAACAGCGATAGCCGGGCATACAGGGCAAAGGTCGCCATCAATGCCGCACCGGCAAAGATTAGGAATATGGTAAAGACGACTGGATCGTTTTCCACTACCACGCTTCGCTATTTGTCAGGTGTTCGTACGCCGATCCCACCACTTCACGGTTATCGCTGCACCAGTAAACATGCTGATAGTGGCCAATAATGATTCCAGTGACAGGGTCGACGTACCACTCAGACCCTGCCCTACATTACAGCCATAGCCAACGATGCCACCGATCCCCATTAAAGCCCCACCAAGTACCGCATAGCGGGCCATGCCTTTTGGTACGGGGGTGAGTTTGAATTCACGTGTTGCCAGCGCACTCATAAAAGCGGCCACTGCCATACCAAGCACAAACGCAATCTGGAACGACATTTCAGGAATAGTTTGATACAGAATAATTGATCCAAATCTTGCCATCGGACCGGAAACAGTGATGGCCGAAGGTTTGCGCGGATCAAAAACATCCTGCGCCAGGTCACCTGTGATAATCCAGCTAAAGATCACCAATCCACCAATAACAGCGCCCGCCACAATCCACGACCAGTGGATAGTTTGTGTACGAATGGCATAAACCAGAAAGGCCAACAGACCAAGCACCATAATGACGGCCACGAGGGTTGGTGAAACATGCAGGATACTGGCAATGCCTGCATCGGTACTTAGATTAATCGAAGTCGCTGCCGTCATTTTTAAACGTGCCGGTTCCAGCCAGCCATACTGAGTAATTGCGGCGGCGACCATAAAACTGAAAACAGCAATTAGTGACTGCATATTGCCTTCGGCGAATTTCACCACAGTACGGGTCGCGCAACCACCCGCCAGGGTACCGCCAATACCAAATAGCAGGCCACCGAAAATAACGCCCCACCAGTCCAGTACCGAATTACGATAACCCGTCTGCGAGATATCCACCCAGTGAGAGATTTCAAGATATTGCGTGCCAGCGATTGCCACGGTTAACGCCGCGACAAAGGCAGCCACCTGCCGCAGGTCTTTAATTAATACCCAATTCGCCGTTGCTGCCACCATACAAAAACGAAAGCGTTGCATCAGGACTCCAAAGACAAGACCGGTCATAACACCACCGCCAACCAACCAGAGATTGATACCACTCATACCCTGCTCCTTATCCTCTAAATTATTATTCGAGATTAATAATGCCGTGAATATTATTTAAAATGACAAACATAATCGAGCATTTCCACAACCTCAATATCAAAACTACTATCGCCAGGTACACTGAAGGAATCGCCGGCGATGTAAGTCTGCCAGTCAGTTTCGCCCTGAAGACGTACACGGCATTTACCGGCATTGACCTCCATTATCTCTGGGGCCGACGTATTAAATGTCAGTCTTGCAGGGAAAATGATACCAAGTGTTTTGCGAATTCCATCAGGGAAAAGCACAGTATGCGATACGCATTTCCCGTCAAAATAGACATTGGCTTGCTTGATGACACTGACCTGGTCGAACTGACTCATTATTTACTCCGTTTTGAAAATTTAATTAGTGCAATGGGCTGAATTGCACTACCGTCTGACCGTGATATTGCTCATCAAAGTCCATTTCAATATTGATGCCTTCACCCTGATTATTGATCTTGACCTGCTTTAATTCAGGCTCACGTACGGCCAGATAGGTACACATGGCGGCGGCCATGGTTTCATTATCAGTAAGGATGGCATGCGCCAGATTGCTGGCAACAAATTGCAGGCGTTGACTCTTATCAGGGTTTGTCACCAGGCTGTCATCGATCATAATGCCTTCATCCATTTTTGTATCCATCTTGTCCAGATACAGTTCCTGATGATCCGGCAATATTTTCCCGCGATCATATTCCAGCTGTGCGATACCGTTGAGGAGGATGGCCAGCATATTACTCATAAGTTAGATTCTCCGACATGCGTCATTTGCTTACTGGTAAGTATACGGGAGCCCTGCAACGAATACGACACTGTGAATACCCCGCTCTATTTAAACCAGTCATCAATATCCGCATTGTCACGATTAACTTCTGTCTCATCAAGTTCGATAATGCCGATGGAATTTTCATCCGGGCTATCTGTTTGTGTGGAACTTACTGGCGTCGTCGACTGATTCGTCTCTTCTCGAAAGGCGGCAAAAAATGCCTGGAAATGTCGCTCGGTGAGGCAAATGATAATTTTACCCACCGCGCACTCCTGACGGGCATCCCAGAAGTGGGTAATGGCACGGTAAAAGGCCTGAGCACAAATTTCGATGGGAACGCGAAAAATTCCGGCGCTAATCGCAGGGAAGGCGATACTCTGCCAGTCATTGGTTTCACATAGCAATAAACTGCGCAGAATGGCCTGCTCCAGTTTATGTTGTTCATTGCCCTCGCCCATCATCGGGCCCACTGCATGAATAATAGCCTGATAGGGCAACTGCCCGGCGTCAGTATAGACGGCCATGCCGCTCTCTAGCACCCCGTATTCGCGCACCAGCCTGTCACTATCCAGTTGCAGCTGTTTGCCTGCGGCCTGCAGGATAATCCCTGCCAGCCCGCCTGCATGATACAGTCCGCCATTGGCGGGATTGACAATGACCGCTACGGGGGCCTGCAACAGGTCGGCAACTTCGACACGCAACTCACGATCCCCATAGCGGAATTGCATGGACTGCTGCGACATAGACGAGACCCTGTTATTGTCCGAATCGCCCCCTGGTGCAGAAGTATGACTCGGGAATTTAATCATTCTCAGTTGTCGGCAGTATAGGCGATCTGGTCTCAGCCTGCTTTTCTGCAGACCATAAAAAAGGCTGCTCAGGGGCAGCCTTTTCGATGCGTCACCGCCGCCGGACTGCTATACGCAACCTGTTGGTTTGGGTAGACCACCATATTTGGTAATGGGCTTCATGGGCCCGGTCATCCACATCTTAAACATTTCTTTTTGATCGGCCTTGAGGTATTTGGCGAATTTTCGAATCGGTGGCACCACGCTATATTCATCGTAAAACTCACGTGCCTTCAGGATCTGTTCCCATTTGTCATCGTCCAGCTCAATGCCGTCGGCCTCCGCCATGGCCCGACCCAGCTCCGGGCTCCACTGACTCATATCGACAAGATAACCATCACCATCACGTTCCGGTAATTCCATAACTTATTGCCCTCACAAACTATATTATCACTAGAAGATATATCGGGACCCGATATACCAAAGTATTCTAGTAAGTTATTTAGTGGCCTGTCTACGCTTTATCAAGGTCTGATCGCCGGTATTTTATCAGCGCTGACAAAAAGCCGCTGCAATTTCAATTATCTGACATATCGCGTATTGTATCGCTGATAAACGGTAAGGCCCCTATGACCATTTTGACCTTTTCCCCGCTGGATTTGACCCTGGTTGCCCTCATTTTTGTCTGGACCGGCTTTGTCCGCAGCGGCCTGGGCTTCGGCGGCGCGGCCCTGGGATTACCGCTACTGTTCCTGATCGAGCCACGCGCCCTCTATTGGTTACCCATAATTGGCAGCCACCTGCTGTTTTTTTCGGCGCTGACCCTGCGCACCCGTATCCATAACGTCGACTGGGCCTATTTGCGTCAGGTCAGTGTTTACGTGATTCCGGCAGCCCTCATCGGTATTTTTGGACTAATCAGCCTGCCCAATCACTGGCTGGTCCTGTTTATTTACAGTATTACCCTTTTTTATGCCGGTCTCTGGCTGTTAAATCTGAATATTCATAGCAATCACCGTTGGCTCGACCGAATACTGCTCATCATTGGTGGCTATGTAGCAGGCACCTCGCTGTCCGGCGCACCCATTATGGTGGCGGTCTTTATGCGTCATATTGCCCGACATCAGTTGCGTAACACCATGTTTGTACTGTGGTTTCTTCTCGTAACGATTAAGATGCTGACCTTTGTTTCCTTTAAGGTGCCGCTCCATCTGCTATCGGCCCTGCTACTGCTGCCGGTGGCGACCATCGGCCATGTGGCGGGGCTGAGGCTACATGATCGAATTCTGCAACATGACCAGCAATTTAAACGTCTGATTGGCGGCGTATTGGCACTGATCAGCCTGATTGGCCTATGGCACTGGTACCGGTCAGGATTTTGAAGGTATCTCAGAACCCCCCGCGTCACCCCGCCACAATGATGTCGACATCACGCCGGGGCACGCTCCTCGCCTCTCTTCATCGCAGGCGGCGGCGACCCGGAGCCTAAGGGCTTAGTTAATGGCCTGACTACGCAGGTAGTCTTCGTAGGTGCCATTAAAATTGACCATACCCTGCGGCGTCATCTCGATAATGCGGGTCGCCAGCGAGGAGACAAATTCGCGGTCGTGACTAACAAAGATCAGGGTGCCGGGATAGTTTTCCAGCGCCAGGTTGAGTGCCTCGATGGATTCCATGTCCAGGTGGTTGGTGGGTTCATCCATCACCAGGATATTGGGCCGAGCCAGCATCAGCTTGCCGAACAATAACCTGCCCTGTTCGCCCCCGGAGACGACCTTGACTGATTTATTGATTTCATCCTGCGAAAACAACATACGGCCCAGTGTGCCACGCACCACCTGATCATCGTCACCGGTCTGACGCCACTGTGTCATCCAGTCGAACAGGCTCATATCCTTTTTGAAGTCCTCGGCATGGTCCTGGGCAAAGTAGCCGACCGTTGAATTTTCTGACCATTTCACCGTGCCGCTGTCCGGGCTGATGTCACCAACCAGACTACGCAGCAGAGTGGTCTTACCGATACCATTGGGGCCGATAATGGCGATGCGTTCACCGACCTCGACCAGCATGTTCAGGCCGCTAAAAAGTGGTGTCTCAGCATAACGCTTGGCCAGGCCTTCCACTTCCAGCGCCAGCCGATAGAGCTTTTTGTCCTGCTCAAAGCGGATAAAAGGGCTCTGCCGACTCGACGGCTTGATCTCATCGAGCTGGATTTTTTCAATCTGCTTGGCGCGCGAGGTCGCCTGCTTGGCCTTGGAGGCATTGGCCGAGAAGCGGCTGACAAAGGTCTGTAGCTCACTGATCTGGGCCTTTTTCTTGGCATTGTCCGCGAGTAGGCGCTCACGTACCTGAGTCGAGGCCGTCATATAGTCATCGTAATTGCCCGGGTAGAGACGAATTTCGCCATAGTCCAGGTCGGCCATATGGGTACAGACACTATTTAAAAAGTGACGGTCATGGGAGATGATAATCATGGTGCTATTGCGCTGATTGAGCACACCCTCGAGCCAGCGAATGGTATTGATATCCAGGTTATTGGTCGGTTCGTCGAGCAGCATAATATCCGGCTCGGCGAACAGGGCCTGCGCCAGCAATACGCGCAGCTTCCAGCCGGGGGCGACGGCACTCATGGGACCATTGTGCTGTTCCAGCGGAATCTCCAGACCCAGCAGTAATTCACCGGCACGGGACTCGGCAGTATAGCCATCCAGTTCAGCAAACTCGACTTCAAGCTCGGCGACCTGCATGCCGTCCTCTTCCGTCATTTCCGCCAGGGAGTAGATCCGGTCGCGCTCAGCCTTAACCTCCCAGAGGCGTTGGTGGCCCATAATAACCGTATCGATCACGGTGAATTCTTCAAAAGCGAATTGATCCTGACGCAGCTTGCCGATGCGCTCATTGGGGTCGGTCATGACATTGCCGGAGGTCGGCTCCAGGTCGCCACCGAGAATTTTCATAAAGGTCGACTTGCCGCAACCATTGGCGCCGATCAGACCATAGCGATTACCCTCGCCAAATTTGACCGAGACATTTTCGAACAGGGGTTTGGCCCCAAACTGGATAGTGAGATTGGCTGTAGAGATCAAGGCAGGCTTCCGAATAAAACTGTGAAAAGATAGCGCCGTAGCGAAAGCCGCGCATTATGCCACAAATAACGAGGCCTGTTGGTAGTTTCCGTGCCCTCGCCTGCTGGCAATGGTCATCAGGAAGGGACTGTTTTAGTAGGACTCCTCCCAGCTGATATAGTGCTCCAGCTGCGCGATTCTATCCTGTTGTTCCTTGATAATATCTTTTACTACATCTCCCATGGAAATCATACCAATCACACGTTCCTCCTGCATCACTGGCAGGTGACGAAGATGATGCTCTGTCATCACGACCAGACACTCCTCGGTGTTTTGTCCCGGGTAGGTATAATACACCTGTCGCGTCATGATCTCTTTTACCTGAGTTTCACGGGAGGAGCGCCCCATGAGGACAACTTTGCGTGCATAATCTCTCTCCGACAAAATACCGTTTAAGACCCCGTCATGCATAACCAGTAAGGCCCCGATACCCTTGGCGTCCATCAGCTGAATGGCACTGTAGACCGTCTCAGTCGGGGATATCGACCAAAGGTGGTGAGGCTTTCCCTGTAGTAATGAAGCAACATCCGTCATAATTTTTCCCCGAAAGTTATCCTCTCGTACGACTTAATTAAAGACCAGAATGAATTACCTGTCATCCTCGCTATTATGTCGTTAACGGTATCCCTTCGGTTTTACAATGTTTTACAAATACACACAGACCTCGTGACATCTCGACACTATACTTTTGTATTGACTTACGCTATGTGGATTAAACAGACCGCCAATGCAGACTAGCAAGCTTCACAAGACGTCCCTGACCGTCATTAGCACCGTGCTGCTATCCGTACTGGCAATTTATGGCAACTATCTGCACCTGAGTCTCTTTTTTGGCGTCGATTTTATCTTTGGCAGTATTGCGGCCCTGATAGCACTGCGCCTGTCGGGCTTAAAAGTCGGTGTCGCAGTAGCACTGATTGCCGGAGCCTATACCTATCATCGCTGGGGGCATCCCTATGCAATGATTACCTTTGGCCTGGAGGCCTTCATCGTTGGAATACTACTAAAACGTCGAATAAGCAGTCTTGTCCTGGCCGATATTCTCTACTGGATCATTCTGGGTATGCCCCTGGTATGGTTTTTTTATCACCATGTTCTCGGCATGAACGATAGTCAAGCAACACTCATTCTCCTCAAGCAACCTATCAACGGCATTGCCAATGCCATCATAGCCACCTATATCCTGTTCCTGATCCCGAAGCACTTTTACCAGGCAAAACAGTCAAACGTACAAAGCCACATCTACCTTAAAGAGCTTCTGTTCACGACATTATTGGCTGTTTCATTGTTAATTACCCTCCTACTCATCACTTACCAAAGTCATACCGCAAAACCCCAGTATGAGAGCAATCTCAATAATGAGATGAAACTCTATCTTGATTTTATCGAATATCGCGTCATTGACAATTCTGGCAGCATTAATTACCAGGTCATCACGGGTGACCATCACCTCTACACCCACCACCGAAATATTATTTTGTTGTCCAATGACACACGCAAGATACTCGCCACTAGCCTGCCGAAAAATATTTCCGAGGCGTTCATCAACAGCGGTACAACACAAAACCTGCAAAACGGTTTAAAGTTATGGATGCCCGAACGCGGCGAGCTACCACTCATGCTATGGTGGAAAAAGACCTACTATTTTATTGAACAACCACTTGACTCGTTACCTGGTGCAAATCTTATCGTATTACAGAATAGTCAGCCCATAATCGAAAAACTGCAAAAAAATGTCGTTCAGGAATTTATGCTGTTATTTGGTATGATGCTGGCCAGCGGTCTGATTGCCTACTACATCAGTACCCTACTCACCAACCCGATTATCAAGTTAACCGAGTCGACTAAGAATGTTCCTGACAAACTAAAAACCGGGATGCATATCGAATGGCCCCGTAGTGCCATTAGTGAACTGAATCAACTTTCCAGCCAGGCACAACTCATGTCTGAAAGCATTCGCGAGACGTTTAATGATGCCAACCTGCGTTCCAGCGCCATCATTGAGGCCTCAGTCGACGCCATTATTACCATCAATGACAAAGACATTGTCGAGAGTTTTAATACTGCTGCAGAGCGAATGTTTGGCTACCCCAGAGGCGAAATCATTGGAACCAATATCAAGCGCCTGATGCCCGAACCCTATCAGGCACACCACGATGGTTATATTAAAAACTTTGCTGCAGATAATTCCCGCCGGCCTTTTGCCGGTAACCGACGTGAACTGCAGGCCTTGCGTAAAAATGGCTCAACCTTTCCGATCGAACTGTCTCTTACCACGGTGTATTTACAGAACCAGATTTTATATACCGGCATTCTTACCGACATCACCGAGCGTAAGGCCAACGAAAGACTAAAACACGAATTCATTTCCACCGTCAGCCATGAATTACGCACCCCACTCACCTCCATACAGGGTGCCTTAAAACTCATCCAGGCACGTCAGGCTACGGCTTCTGCTGAGGAGTCTCAAACCATGATGGCGCTGGCAGAACGTAATGCCCATCGACTGGCGGAGCTGATAAATGATTTACTTGATTTTGAGAAACTTGACTCTGATGGCATCCGTTATAACTACCAGAACATTGACCTGAATGAGCTACTCGGCACACTAATAGAAAATAATAGTCCAATGGCGACGCAGGCCGGTGTTCACCTGCTGCAGGCAGACAGTTGCCGTGGTCGAATCAAGGCAGACCCGGCACGACTGATTCAGGTTTTATCCAACTTAATTTCGAACGCCATTAAATTTTCTCGACCTGACTCGAGTATTAATCTCGGCTGCATTGTAGAGCCTGAGCAAATTAAAATCTATGTACAGGATCATGGCGAAGGCATTGCCGATGAATTCAAACAGCGTATTTTTCAACGATTCAGCCAGGCCGACGGCTCAGATACCAAACGCATACAACGTGGCACGGGGCTCGGCCTGGCGATTTCAAGACGCATGACCGAGGACATGGGGGGATGCATAACGTTTGAAAGTCAGCTTGGTGTCGGCAGCACATTTTATGTGATATTTCCCCCTGAACGTGACTAAGTCTAACCGCCACCCCAGTTCCTTAGCTGCCTCAATCCTTCACGCCATACATCCGCCCCTGGTGATTCTCTATCACTGACGATTCAATTATAAAGATTTGATCACATCCTGCCGATACAGGAGAAAGATTGAAACCATGGAATTTACCATAATGCGGATCAAAATCAGCGTGTTACTAGTTGTGGGTCTCATTTCTCTCGCCAACACGGCGATGGCCACGCAGAAAGGTCTAAAATTTGGCTCTGTCGCCATGGACGTACCGGCAGATATGCACCGCCGGCTCACCCCTTTAACCCAGTACCTGAGTCACATAATAGGCCGACCCGTCACGCTCAAGCTATCAAAGAATATGCCCGCAGCCATCCATGCCATTAGCCATCAGAGCGTCGACCTTGCCTATTTGACGCCCGTGGCCTACATACGTGCTCATGCCGGGGGCCAGGCCAGACTCGTCGTCAAGACCGTGACCAGAGGCAAACCCAGCTTCAAGCTCATGATTATCACACGCCAGGACAGCCCCATTAAAAATATTCAGGGACTGGTCGGTAAGCGATTCGCCTTTGGTGATCCGGCGGCATTACTGCAACGCGCGACGGTCGTTGGTGCGGGGATGCCGCTGGAAAAATTTAGCCGCTATAAATTTCTTGGCCATTACGACAATATCGTTCGTGCCGTTATGCGGCGTGATTTTGATGCCGGCATTGTCAAAGACACCATGGCCTATAAATGGCAATCAAAGGGGATCCGTATTCTCTATAGCTCACCCGACCTTCCGCCGTACAACATTACCGCCAGCCGTGCAATTGACGACACCACGTTGGAAAAGCTTAAGCAGGCATTCCTTTCTCTCGACGTGACGCATGCTTCAGATCGGCTTATCATCAAGGCGCTGGATAAAAAATATGATGGTTTCGCGCCAACATCAGATCAGGAATATGATGTTGTCCGTCAACTGATAAAACCGTTCAAATAATCGACCTGGCCGCAGACCGGGAACGACCGATGAATCCGTACTTGTTGGACACTATGCAAAAAATAAAACAATGGTCAAAAAGACTCATAATACGTCTGGCACTGTCGTTTACTTTACTTGTCATTATCGTTACGACTGGACTCACCTATCTTGCCATAAAACAGGAAACCACTAATCTACATCAAGAATTACAAAGACAGGCACTAATCCAGGCCAACAATCTGGCGACATCTATCGCCGCCTATATCATCACCAGTGACTACACCTCGATCGAATCAATTTTGACAAGTGCAGCACAGTTTGAAAACATTATCAGTATCCAGGCCATAGACGCTACTAATAAAATATTAGGTGATATCGTCAAAACGCCGCAAGGTGAAATTGTGTCACGATACGATGCCGCCACGCTTACACCACCTCAACCAGCCAGACAGACCATCACACTAAAAAATAACAGCTTGTTCATCTGGCAGCCCATTGAGCTGGGAGACGTTGTCGGCTGGGTCCGAATCCATTATTCGATTAATCATGTTTCACATATCCAAAAACGCATCTGGCGTGACAATATTATCAATAGTAGCTTGCTGGTTACGCTGAGTTTCATATTACTAGTATTTGTCTTACGAAAACCGCTAAAATCTATAGCAAAGTATACCGAATTTGCCGACAGTCTGGAAGATTATAATGGAGAACTTGTTGGCGTCGACAGCAGCTCCCCTGAACTTGATAGATTAGGCAACGCCTTAAATAAAGCTTCCACTAATCTGCAAGCACAAAATAGTGCCCTAAACGAGGTCCTGACGAAATTCGAAAATGCCGCCGCTATCGCAGAGCATAGTCCCGACATTATTCTGTCGGTAAGTGATGCAGGTGACGTTGAGTATACTAATACACGCACCAGGATAGTTTTGAATGAACTTGGACTAAGCGCAGATAATGCCATTAAACTATTACCAGAAGATTACTCAGCCCTTCGGAAAAAAGCCTTTCAGCTCAATCATGCACTTGTTGATATTGAATCTACAATTGGAGGCCGCAGTTTTTCCTGGAAGCTTTCCCCGTTTAGTGCGAGTGCAGTCTTGCACTGTCATGCCATAGAGATTACTGAACAAAAATCGAACCAAAAAGCCCTGCAGGATAGCAAATTACGCTACCAGACACTCTTCGAGTGTGCGACTGATGCAATTCTACTCATTCACAACAAGCACATTATCGATTTTAATCTCCATGCCACCAGCCTGTTTGGCGGTAGCTCAGAAGAGCTACGCCGCGCCACGACCAGCAGCCTACTACCACCAAACCAACAACATGGGGGGCATAATTCAGAAACCACCTTCGCGGCCTATATCGAGTCTGCCGAAAATAAAAACCCGCAAACATTTGAATGGCAGTTTAAACGATTCAATGGTGTCATTTTTGATGCCGATGTAAGTCTTAACGTCACTGTCATTGACGATAAAAATATTATCATGGCGATTATCCGTGATATCACGCAACGAAAGCAGGTTGAGGCGAAACTAATTCGCCAGGCAAATTTTGACACGTTGACGGGACTTCCAAATCGTGTTCTCTCTATGGATAGATTAGCACAATCCATAAAACGCGCTCATCGTCAAAAAACAAAACTTGGAGTATTGTTTATCGACGTAGACCATTTTAAAACGATAAATGATAGTCTCGGGCACAGCGTCGGCGATGAAATGATTATTGAAATTGCTCGTCGACTGAAAACTTGTATACGAGACTGTGATTCGACGGCTCGATTTGGTGGCGATGAATTTATGGTCATTCTAGGTGAGATTACTAGCACCCATAATATTCAGCAGGTGGTGGAAAAAATTATCGCGGCAATGAACACCCCCTTTTTTATTTCCGGACAGGAGTTCTTTCTTGGCGCCAGTATTGGTGTTAGCACCTACCCTGATGACGGCGACGATGCACAGTCACTGCTTCGAAACGCCGATGCGGCCATGTATAGAGCCAAGGAGGCTGGTCGCAATACCTTTCAGTTCTATGCCCCAGAGTTTAATATCCAGGCTAAGGAACGTGTACGAATGGAGGGCTTGCTCCGTAAGGCATTGGAGCACGGCGAATTTTTCCTCGCCTATCAGCCGCAAATTGATATCCAGACAGGTGAGATTGTCGGCGCGGAGGCGCTCATTCGCTGGCAGAGTCCGGAGCTCGGATTAGTGCAGCCGGATCAATTTATTCGATTGGCCGAAGATACAGGCATGATTGTACCAATTGGTGAGTGGGTCATCCACACGGCTTGTCATGCAGCAAAAGCCTGGCAGAAGGATTTGGGACTAGAACTGCGGATTTCCGTCAATGTCTCACAACGTCAGTTTTCCAGTAGTACCTTAATTACCCAGGTTTCAAAAATATTACGTAAGAGTGAACTTGCACCCGAGTTCCTCGAGCTCGAAATTACTGAGAGTATGTTAATGGATCAATCCGACAAAACTCTGGACATCATTCATGCCTTTAAACAACTTGGCCTGAGTCTTGCGCTGGATGACTTTGGTACCGGCTACTCTTCCTTGAGCTATTTAAAACGTTTCCCTTTTGACGTGTTAAAAATTGATCGGGCTTTTGTCAATGATATTACCAATGGTATTGACCAGGCGGGTCTGTGTATTGCGATACTCGCTATCGCCTCGACCTTTCATATGTCCGTCATCGCTGAAGGCGTTGAAAATGAAGAGCAACTCGCTTTCCTTCATAGTAGTGGCGCCGATATCGCGCAGGGTTACTATTTCAGCAAACCACTACCTGATGAAGTCTTTCGTCAGTATGTCCTGGATTATATGGTCAGCCGAAAGAAACGTTTCGAGGCTGCAGCGGCGCTTGAGTCCTCGAATCCGCATCACTGAGAAATGACCTATGGTATATGCCGTTTATCACCCCGGCCGTTAGTACTCATCGACTTTAAACCTTGTAACACGGGACAATTCTCTGACTCGCCCTCGTCTGTCTCCGGTACCGACGAGGGCTTCGTCAAAACATAACCCGCACCCATGAGCATGAAGATCGCGATCAAGACATGCATCTGCCAGGAAACATCTCGGTACAACAGTACATAGGTAAAGCTGATGATCATCATGGAGACCGCCAGGATCTTTGCTCTGGCGGGGATTACCCGGTCCTGTTGCCATTTCCGTAACGATGGGCCAAAAATACGATGATGATATAACCAGCGGTGAAAACGTTCAGAGCCTTTCGAAAACATCCAGAGGGCCAATATCATAAAAGGTGTGGTTGGTAGAACAGGCAAAAATACGCCAACAACGCCGGTGACGAAAAATAACCAGCCTAGAAGGCTGTATATGACTTTGATTGTGAAATGCATACTTATATACTCTTCAGGCGCATCACATCTGTCATTTTTTTGCCGTCAGCTACCGGACGTTTATGCGACATCAACTTAATTGTTTGATCTGTGCAAGAATCGCCTCGGCATGCCCCTCAGCAGTTACTGCATAGTGTGCCGCTTCCAGCACAGCAGACTTATTGATAATAAAGGTGGAGCGCACAATACCCATTTTTTTCTGACCATTTTTTTCTTTTTCCTGCCAGACGCCGTATGCCTCACACAGCTTGCCATCGGTATCGGCCAGCAGGTCAACTTTTAAACCAAACTTGTCGATAAAGGCCTGGTGACTGACACAATCATCTTTGCTAACGCCAATAACCACTGTGTCCAATGCCGCAAATTCACTAGCGAGTGCGGTAAACTGATTGGCTTCAATGGTACAGCCTGGCGTGTCGTCTTTCGGGTAAAAATATAACACTACATTCTTCTCATCACGAAAATCGGCAAGACTAACGAGCCTGTTGTCCTGATTTGGTGCTTTAAAATCTGGTGCCATCTGGCCATTTGCTAACATAATATTTACCTGTCGTATTCATTTCACCCAGAGTGCACAGTAGTCAAAGCCCGTCCGGCTTTCAACCGATAAAATGCAGGGTTACTGGCGTATGCGCTCTCCCCATAATGCCTTGACGCGTGCGTCCCTGCCACAAGTATAGCGATAAAACCGATATCGATAAGGGTTCTTTTTATAATAATCCTGATGATAGCTCTCGGCTGGATAAAAGTGGCTAGCCTTGATCAGTTCCACTTTGAGCACCGCCTTAAACGGCTTGCTCTTGTTTATTCTTTCTACCGATGCCAGGGCCTGTTGATACTGCTTCTGATTTTGATAAAAAATTGCCGGGCGATATTGTGAGCCCCGATCACAAAACTGACCATCATCACGTGTCGGGTCGATATGATGCCAGAAATAATCCAGTATCCGTGAATAGTCCAGCTTATTTGTATCGTACGTCACCGTCACGGCCTCGATATGCCCACTCGTCCCGGACGAGACTTGCTCATAGGTAGGGTTGTCGACATGTCCGCCTGTGTAGCCCGAAACAACATCCACGACCCCGTCCAGTTTCTCGTAATCAGCCTCAAGACACCAAAAACAACCACCTGCCAGAATGGCGGTTTCGGTGGCGGCGGAAGCCCTCAGCGGTGACAGCAGCGGGAGTAGCAGGCTTAACACTATAAAATACTGACTATATCCTGACATAAACCGCAACCTCTGCCTACAAATAAACTTTCAATCACTATTGCAAAAAATGTTCACACGACTATCACGATAGATGCTCACAGCAAATGATAACTGCATTTACTAGGCCTGCACATAGGCCAGCATTTTTCTGCGCATCCTGGCATCTGGTAAGTTGCCATAAACCGCCGCCATGTTTTGTTGTAAATGGGTGAGCTGCGATGTCGCCGGGATTGCACAGGTAACCGCCGGATGCGAAATAATATATTTTAAAAAGAACTGTGCCCAATGATTACATTCTATCTCGGCGGCCCAGGCGGGTAAACGCTGCCGACCGAGTAGTTGAAACAACCTGCCGCCTTGAAAGGGACGATTGATGATAGCGGCTATTCCCAGGTCTGCCGCCAGCGGCAGTAATTCCTGCTCGGCCTCGCGATCAAGCAGGTTGTAGGTAAACTGTACAAAATCGATTTTCTGTCCGCGCATAATTTGAATCAACTCTTTATGCCGACGCCCGTGAGAAATAGTGACACCGATATAACGCAAACGGCCAGTCCGTTTCATGTCCTGTAGCAGCGGCAAATGGCTCTGCCAGTCCAACAGATTATGTACCTGCATCAGATCAAAGCGAGGAATTTTCCATAACAGGCGCGAACGTTCCATTTGTTGTATCGCATGGCGATAACCACGTACCCAGACCTTGGTCGCGGCAAACAGCTTCTTGTACGACCCAATATTTTGTAAACTCCGTCCAATCACTTCTTGTGCCGTGCCGTACATAGGGGATGAATCCACCAGCCTGCCACCCAGCTGCAAAAATTCATGCAGCAGTTGCTGCCTGACCGCCATCGAAGCGGCATCATCAGGATCGATACCAAAGGTCAGCCAGGTACCGAGCCCAATGACCGGCAGGTGTTCACCGCTGGAAGGGATACGGCGCGTGAGCGATGCTGGTGACGCGCCCAGGCGACCGGTAGCCAGGATAAGTGAAGAACCCAGCCCCGCTAGACACTGCAAAAATTCCCGGCGCCTGAATGACATGAACAGACCCTCCCGTCACTGCTATACCTGGTAAGTGATAATAAAGCATAGTGATAAATCACTGTGTTTTCTGCCTGACTTGCTCTCAATAACACTAAACACTCTGGCAGAGTCTATACTTTCAATATAAAGCAGTTCATTCTCATAGCCCATATCCACAGGAGGTGTATTATGGTTATGGCAAACACGTTACTAGGCTATCTTGCACAAAATGGAGTGGCTTATGATACCCTCCATCATCGACCGACCAGAACCAGCATGAATTCTTCCTCCGCTGCTCACGTGCCGGGAGAGATGCTGGCCAAATCTGTAATTCTCGAAGATGACGCGGGCTATCTGATGGCAGTCATCCCCGCCAATCAACATGTCAAAATCGGCAAACTCAACCGCGTCCTTGATCGTCATATGGGGCTGGCCACGGAACAGGAACTTGGCAAACTCTTTACTGACTGTGAGCTGGGGGCCATCCCGCCGTTTGGTGAGGCCTATGGTATGAATACTATTATCGACAATAGTTTAATCGATTGCAGTGATGTGTACTTTGAGTCAGGTGATCACGAAGAACTCATCCATCTGAGTGGGCACACCTTTCGCCAATTGATAGCAGACATACCACACGAAAACATCTGTACATACTAAACCTCATCAAGTCGCGGGCCGCGGTTATCCAGCCGTCACCGTGGCCTTAAGCCATTGTGACATAAGCATTCACCTGGAACTACAAAGGCGTTATTATAGTTATCTGTTATTGGGAGACATACACATGATCACATATCTATACTGGACCGCTGTCATTGCTCTAATCGCCGCTGCCATTTTCGTCCTCGGCGGCAAATACCGCCAATGGCAACCGGCACTTATTAGTGCCATGGTAATACTGGTCATTGGCTTGCTGGCTTACTACTTTCACTTTCAGCAGATATTCGTCAAACGTTATGGTGGTGTCATGAGCATTAACGTCCCGGCCGGACAGCTGCATATTGCCGCGACCTGGAAAGACGATAATTTATGGATTGAAAATTACGACCCACAGACCAACACCTGCCACTTTAGCGAATATTCTCGAGGCAACCTGCTCCAGGGCAGGGTCACTCTGAAACAGTGTAACCCCATACGCTATCAACAGACGACGCCAGCAAATAACACGCCTGTGACGAAAAACCCATCGTGAATCGTATCAAATATTAATTACCAGCCATCGGCCAGGGCAAGTGAAAGATCCCCCGCGCGGCTTTCATTGCCAACCACAGGAATAGCAGCGGAAAAAGTATCGTCTGTAAGATAAAGACCACGACGAGATTAATAATATGTTCACTGAGATTCTGGACCGCCTGCTGCAGGGCTGCAACATTTTTTTGCACATCGACGGCATCTAGCACCCCCTTAACATTACCCTGCAGACGCTGATACCAGGTCGACTCACTCTTTGTGGCTGGCTCTACCTGCTTTGATGAATTGAGACGGCCAAGGGTCGCCTCGGTCTCGGTAAGATAGGCACTTGAAGTACGATAATCCGATTCAAGAAAATAACTGTAAAAGCCTTCACTACTAATCGCCATTAGCGGAATTAAAAAACGCAGAATCAATAGTAGTCCGGCCAGGCGAAACACCACGACCCGCATTGCATCTGGCACAGGCCGTGGCCACCACCTCAACAGCAGTACCAGTCCCAGTAGCACTACCAATAAGATCGTAAAAACTGGTGAGGAAAAAATCTTTAATAACAAGCCTTGCAGGCCCAGGGAGCTTGAACAGACCAGCATTACCCAGGAAAAGCGTTCCACCAGGTCATTGACAGGGTCAAGTATCTGGCCCGGTGTAAACACCACACCGACGCCGGCGGGCTCCATCGCTACTTCGGTCCCCTGGACAACAGAAATCACGGCATTCAGACCACGAGCAACACCAAAGGTCACCAGTGCGCGTTTTAGACTCGTCTCAGTATAGTGTTTACCCACGGTATCGAATGACCCCTGAAGTGCAAGCACGACGAGTGCAAACGCGATACTGGAAATAAGTATATTTTTCATGACAGGATTCACTTACTTTGCCTCCGAGAGTATGGCGAGATCCCGTAACGAACGTTCACCAAGGCTTATCTCAAGGGTAGCATCCATCTCGGCAAGCAGCGGGGCGATGCCCGCCACATCCGGTAGTGCCTCTGGTCGTAATGTTGAGGTCTCTCCCATTTTCCGGATCGCGGCTATCAGGGCACTGAGTTTCATGGTCTCGAGGGAATGTGCAGGCAAATAAGTCGTTGGAATCGCCGTGGTTGGCACCAGCAGTTCTGCCTTCACCAGATCGGCGAGTATCAAGTTTGTAACGTCAACCCCAATGTGCATTTTTTTCGACAAGCCGTCTGTCGTCCAGGCAGGCTTGTGCTGATAATAGTGCTGACCAATCAGGCTTAGTATCACGAGTGATACCCGTTCGCGCATACGATTGCTCAGACTCAATATCGCTAACTTCAAAGTGCGTCGTTCGGGGTGCTGGTGATAGAATGCAATACTACCGCCGACGAGTAAAATCAACCAGCTCAGGTATAGCCAGATCATAAAAATAATCAGCGTGGCAAAAGCCGAATAGATGGCCGTATATTTGGACGAACCGACGACAAAGGCGGCAAAACCCCAGCCCGTGGTTTCCCACATGATACCGCCAACCAGGCCACCGATCAGGGCCGATTTGAATTTGACCTTGGTATTAGGCACGAAGATATAGATAAACGTGAAGGCCAGGATAATCAGCAGGTAGGGCACCAGATGGCCAATCAATGAGACGAAGCTGCCAATCGCCTGAATCTCGATAACGTTTTTAACAACCGTGGAACTGTTTATTGAGGCAGTAATCCCCAGGGCGGAAAAGACCAGCACCGGACCAACCAGGATAACACTCAAGTAATCACTAAAGCGTTGTGCCCAGGGACGTTGTTCACTGACATTCCAGATAAAATTAAAGGCCCGTTCGATTTTTTGTAACAGGGAAATCACCGTATAGATCAACATGGCCAGCCCCAGGGAACCGAGTACCCCAGCCTTAATATTATCGACAAAGCTGAGAATACGCTGCGTGATCTCGACACCCTTTTCTCCGAGCGCCGCAAAGACATTCAACATAATTGGTTCCAGCTGATTGTGGACACCAAAACCTTTCAGGACGGAGAAACTCAAGGCCAATAAAGGCACCAATGCCAGTAGGGTGGTGTAAACCAGCCCCATCGAGCGCAGGGTGAGTTGACCCTCCAGCAGGTCGCGCAGGATCAGATGGCCAATACGCAATATATTCAAAAATGGACGCAAATAACCTGGCAGATGTGTCGACTCAGTCTCCCAGATAACACGGCGGACCGTCGCCAGTAACTTATCAAAATACTGTTTCATAAAGGCTACTCGCTACCGGTAGGTGACCTGAGTGAACTTCGCTGGCAATTCTGTTGTCTGCCCCATCAAATGTCATCGCTCAGTGTACATCCTCTATTGTCATTGTGGTTAAGATGAATATTAAAGAGTATAGCAATAGATTTCGTATCCCCATGTAATAGGCCTATAATCACATACTTTAAAATCGTGAAAAAGGTCTATCGCATGTCAGAAGCAATCGCCCGACAATGGCTACAAGCAGTCTCCAGCACTGCCAATATCAAGGACCATAAGGCACATATGGCACTAATTTCAAAAAAAGTAAGCCTGCAGGGCATACCTGGTTACGAGAACATTGGCTATGATGAGTGGGCAGCTCAGACCCAACATGAGTTTGAACAAAATATCTTGAAAACAGTGCACTACACAGGCTTCAAGCTCATTACGGTCACCGACACCCATATCAGGTTCAGGACCTTTGAGACTGTCGAGGCCACTGATGGCACTGTCAACGCCCAGGGCGTAGAGATGTGGCTGGAAAGGGAAGACCCTGACCATTGGCGACTGATCCATCAACGTGTACTGACCGCGGACGAAACACGACATGCCGGTCTCGTGCAGTAACAGATGGCAGGCAGCATCTCGTCCCGTAGCATCACGTGCTATTATGTCGTACATAGTGATACGCTATCTTATCAGTAATACTTATTTTGGTTATACTAATTGAAAGTGCGTACCAAGCGTCAAACTACTGAGAAAAATCATGCGCTCGCGGCCTCAGGCAAGGCTTCCACAGATAGCGACGAGACAGTTAGCAGGGAATATAAGCCTGTCTTCATCGACGACCTCTCTGTGAATTTTAACGACAACACACCACTAACTTGTAAGGATGTCGACCTTTTCCATGTCAGACAACCTCAGGCCAGCCCAATTTCAAAAATAACCGTCGACAACAGGAATTCATCAGGATGTATAAACGACCGCAACTCCTGATTGTCCTACTGGCTTTTTTACATTCCGCCACGCTCCTTGCACAGGTTAATGTCAATATCGAAATTAATGGTCTCGATGACAAACTGGCCACTAACGTCCGCTTGTTTCTCAGTATGCAGCAACAGAAAAGTAATCCCCTGTTAAGCGAAAGTCGCCTGCGTCGGCTCTATCAAAAAGCGCCACAGGAAATCCGCAATGCCCTACAACCCTTTGGCTACTACCGACCTGTGATTGAATCGGCGCTAACCCAAACTAGCCCCAATGACTGGCAGGCCACCTATACCATTAATCCAGGTCCGCCTTTGCTAATTGCACAATTCGAATTTACGCTCAGCAAGGATTTACTTGCAGATCCTGAGTTTCAAAATATGATGCAGAGCCTGCCTCTAAAAAAGGGTGGCATTTTTAATCATGTGCAGTACGAAAGAATCAAATCCCGTCTGGTAGAAATGGCGGCTGAACGCGGTTACTTCAAAGCCCGTTTTATCGAACACCGTGTTGAAATTGATCTGGATGCCTATACTGCCCGTGTCTATCTTAACTATGACGGTGGTTCACGTTATCACTTCGGCGAGGTACGGCTAAAACAGGACGTTCTCGAACCAGAATTTTTACGCCGCTACATCCCTTTTAAAAGTGGTTCACCTTACTCGCTCTATCAATTAATTGATCTGCAGCATGCACTTAATGACAGCGATTATTTTCAAAGTGTTGAAGTCTCACCTGGCCAACCGCAGGACCAGCTTGAGGTTCCCGTTAACGTAGCACTTACCCCCCGTAAACGATACCGTTATAGCCTGGGTATCGGCTATGGTACAGACACAGGCGCTCGCGCTAAATTCGGTTGGGAAATGCCACGCGTTAATCGTCGCGGTCATCGATTTGCCACAGAGGCCAGAGTCTCCGAGATCGGATATACCCTTAGCGCACAGTATCGGGTCCCCGTACTGAATCCACGTACCGACCAGATGATCTACAGCGCAGGCATTATTAATGAAAAGACTAATGTTAGTGACAGCACGATAAAGACCATCGGCGCGGCGCTTAACCGTAACCACGACAACTGGCGGGAATCTCTGTCGCTCAATTACCAGCGGGAAGAGTATGTCATTGCCACTGACCAGGGTATCTCAACCTTACTCATCCCGGGCGTCAACTGGAGTCGCACCTGGGGTCGTAACTTCCTCTTCACCCTGGATGGCCTGCGTTTTGACTTCGGCCTGCGCGGTGCGACTAAAAAAATTATCTCCGATACCAACTTTTTCCAGGCAACAGGTGGTATCAAGGCGATTAATCCACTGGGAAGTAGCAATCGTATTATCGCCCGTGGTCAACTTGGGAGTACCTGGACAGATGACTTCCACCAATTGCCGTCTTCCGTGCGCTTCTTCGCCGGAGGATCCCAGAGTGTGCGGGGCTACGCTTACCAGTCTCTCGGTCCGGTCGACGCCAGCGGCAAAGTCATCGGCGGTAAGTATCTTATGGTGGGGAGCATTGAGCTTGAACACCGTTTTAATAATAAATGGGGACTTGCCGTATTCTATGATGGTGGCAATGCGATAGACAATATTAACGACAAACTTGAACGCGGTGCCGGCTTTGGCCTACGTTGGCAATCACCTGTCGGGCCGGTACGCATTGATGTTGCCAGCGCCCTCAGTCGTCCCGACCATCCCTGGCGGTTACATATCAGTATTGGACCGGACTTATGAAAAGGACCATTGGTATTATCTTTGTCGTCGTATTCGTCCTGCCCATTCTGGCATTGGCATGGCTGACCACGACAGAAAGCGGTTTGCACTGGGCCTTTCAGCGCGCTCAGGGCTATCTGCCGGGTAAAATGACTGTCGGCAAACTACAGGGGAGACTCCTTGGCCCCATCATCGCCACCAATCTCGAGTATCGTCAGGAGGGTGCGCTAATTAAAACAACGCAACTCACACTGAAGTGGTCACCAGTTTCACTACTGACCACTTATGTCAGGGTCAATCAGCTATACCTCCAATCACTTAGTATTACCCTTCCCGAAAGCACGCAAAGCGAATCTCTCCAGAGTCAGGCAATACATCTCCCCACAATTAATCTGCCGTGGCGTATTGCCTTGAAGGATACCATCATCAACGACCTGCACCTCAAGCAGGGAGAACGTCACATCGCCCTACAGCAGGTCCGTCTGAAAGCCAATAGTCTTTTTAGCCAGGTCAAGATTGAAGAACTTCATCTCAAGGCTGACACCTTTCGCTTCAATATCAAGGGCGAATTGCAGCTTCGTCAAAACTATCACCACGAACTCTTAACCGACTGGCAGGTCAGACTTGCCTCTGGCACGACAGTGAAAGGTCATGGCCAGCTTGTCGGTGATATCAAAAAAACCCGTCTAACCCAACAGGTGATTGGCCCGCTACAGGCAACAGTCCATATAGTGGCAACGGATCTGCTTGCTCAACTTCGCTGGCACGTCCAGATGGAAAACGGTCACTTCGATATCGCCAGACTGAACGCTACCTGGCCCGCCTGGACAGGCAAGCTCTCACTCAAGGGCCGTGGTGATCTGGGCTCGGCAAACTTCACTGGCAGTATCAATAGTGATTCATTCGATCCCCGTCAGCCCATTGACGCCGACTTTAAGCTTCAACTTGGCTGGCGCAACAATGGTCTTGATATCGCAGATTTTAATATTCATTCGGGTGATGCACAAATCAATGCCCAGGGCCGTATCAGTAAATCACTCAACCTGGTCTGGTCCGCGTCAGCCACTGACCTGGCAAAACTCTCTACCCACACGAGTGGTCAGTTTCAGGCGAAGGGACTGATTAGTGGTCCACTGGCTACGCCAATGGTCGCGGCGACGCTGCATGGCAAGTCACTGAGCCTGCCGGACTATCGAATAGCAGGCATTGATGGCACGATGGCAGTCGACCTGTTCCGCTGGCAACAGGTCAAAATCGGGCTTGCGGCGCAGGGCCTCAACATCAAAGGCTATGTCCTGCAATCAGCCGAGGTCAAGGCAGATAAGCAGCGTTTAACCGCCAAGGCCGTTTCGAAAACCCTTACGGCACTCATTGAACTTAAGGGGCACGCATCGGCTGATGGTTGGCGTGGACGTATTGAACAGGCCGATGTCAAAACGGTCAGTCTCGGGAACTGGCAACTTACCAAGCCAGTGGCACTCCATATCGCCGCCAGGACACTGCAAAGCGATACACTCTGTTGGCACAATCAACAGGCGGCGCGGCTGTGTGCCTCGATTCAACACGAAACCCAGCAGTGGAAATCCCGGCTTGAGATAAGCAAACTTGCCTTGATGATCTTCGGTCCATGGCTACCGCCAGACCTGAAACTTGAAGGACGGGTAAATGCGACGGCCGAGTTACAGTTGCAAAGCCCTGACAATCTTCTTGGGCATGCTGATATTGAACTCACTCCAGGTACGATCAACTATCCTCAACTGGAGGGACACTCAGATACCTGGTCGTATCGTGGTGGCAAAGTAACACTCAAGCTGCAGCAACAGGGCCTGTCTGCAAATGCCGATATTGCTGTCAACAATAGTGATCGTTTATATTTGCAAATGGAATTACCCGGCGCGCAACTCCTCAGTCTCGATCGCCAGCATCAGAAAGTCATCGCGGAGGCACAACTCAGTATTCATGACCTTGGGCTACTTGAAGCACTACTCCCGGAAGTACAGGAACTTAAAGGCGAGGTCGCAATATCTGCCTCTGCCAAGGGTACCCTGGCTCAACCACGGATCCATGGCCAGGCACACCTGCTCAAAGGCAGCCTGCGTATTCCACGACTGGGGTTAAACATTGACCAGCTCAGACTGAATAGTGAGAGCGATGGTTTTGAAAAACTGGATTTTCATCTCGATGCACGTTCCGGCGATGGGACACTTGCCGTTCAGGGGCAGACCACACTAGACCCTGGCGCGGGCTGGCCAACTCAGATCAGCATCGAGGGAGAGCGGTTTGAAGTCTCACGCATTCCCGAGGCACGGGTCCTTGCTTCACCTAAGCTTCAGATAAACATCCAGCACCACCGTCTTGATATAAAGGGTGACATTCATATTCCCCAGGCGAAATTACAGCCAAAAGACACCACCATGGCCGAACGTGTATCACCAGATGCCGTTATTATTGGCAGTGAACAGCCGAGTGAAGAACGGTGGACCATCACGACCAGGGTTCGCTTAACACTTGGTGATCGAGTTACCTTCTATGGTTTTGGTTTCGAAGGACGCTTTGGCGGGAGTCTTTTACTGGAAGATCAGCCCGGTCAGGTGAGTACGGCTACCGGGGAACTCAGTGTGCTGGAAGGGCACTATCGGGCCTATGGCCAGAATCTCAGCATCGAACACGGCCGTTTACTCTATACCGGTGGTCCGTTAACAAATCCCGGTCTGGATCTGAGCGCAGTACGCCACATCGGTGACATTACCAGTGGACTCAGGGTGAGAGGCAGCCTGCAACAGCCAAAGATCGAGTTGTTTTCCATCCCCGCAATGGGACAGACTGATGCCCTCTCTTACTTGTTGCTGGGTGTACCGATAGAAAATACATCCAGTGAACAAGGCAGTATGATGGCGAAGGCCGCCCTGGCAATTGGCCTAAGCGGTAGTGACACGATTGCCCGCACCCTTGGTGACCAGTTTGGCCTGGATGAAATGCGTATTGAGAGTAGCGAAAAAGGCGATCAGGCGGCGCTGGTGCTGGGGCGTTACCTGTCCCCCAGACTTTATGTCGGCTATGGCGTTGGCCTGCTGGATGCGATTAATACCTTTACAGTACGCTATCAAATTGCCGACAAATGGCAGCTGAAAGCACAAAGTGGTGAGTATCAGGGTGCCGATTTAATCTACACCATCGATCGTAATTAGGTACTCGCGAACATCGTCACGTCTGGCACCTCAAATTACACTATCAGGCCGACGTGATGTCCGGGTGAAAACCCTTCGAACGTAATCTCCGTAAGTAATCGCCGGGCAGGCCTGCATGGGGTTCATAGTCAATGGTAAGGTCATGTCCATTATGTCGGGGGTGTTCAACATCGATCACGTAAGGCATGCTCATAATTTCATGTTTTAGTTTTAACATATCCCGGGTTGTCAGAGATTCATCCAGATAAACGGAAATTGTTTTCATACACTACCTCATCAATATCGATATCCTACCTATAGGAATAGACCATATTGACCGCATTAACAAGACAATCTGAGTGCAGAAGCAGTCTAATTATATCTGCATAAAATGAGTTGGTATTAGGGACTTCGTGACGCTCATTGGCGATACTCCATTAACCACTGGTCGGCCCACCAGTTGGCATTCGCCTCAGTATTTTTATGCTTGAGCTGTTTCGAGTGGCTGAGAAAATGAAAGCATTCATGGGCCAGGGTATGGACAGCGCATTCCTCAAGGTCGTCAAAACGAAAAAGTTTTGCCCCGGAATACCAGCCCTGTTTATAGTCATTCGATGGGATCCGACCCCAGTGTTCATAAACATACGGTGGCGGCATTTCCACATTCACACTGGCACGTAGTCGATAACCGGATTTATACTGATGTGCCCTCGGCGCAATCCGTACTGGATACACACAACAGCCGTGTAAAATCGCCTTTTTAGTGAGTGGCAAGAGTTTAATCCACTCAATCAACCTTGTATCGAAGTCTAACAATTTATTACAGATAAAATGTGTTACATGTGGCATAAACACCTTATCAATAATGGTTACTGAGGAAGGGGCTAGATTATTCATTCTGAATCACACAAACGAACTCGTAGTTGTATTCAAGTATCAACCTGTTAAATTACGATTATGGTACGTCAAATTTTATTTTTAATAAGCAACATTCGCATTGGCGTTGTATCTCGATAAAATAGAAGCATTAAAGCGGTAGCCATTTTTTTATTTGTTGAATAAAATTTTTAATATCAATCGGCTTGGTCAGATAATCTTTAAAACCGGCCTGCATTCCACGCTCGTATTCATGCCTCATGGCATTGGCAGTAACCGCGATCACTGGAATATTCTGTGTCTCGGCAGAGGTTCGCAGTGCATCCATTACCTCGTATCCATCCATCTCCGGTAAATTAATATCAAGTAGAATCAGGTCAGGTCGAAATTCACGGGCAAGCTGTAGGCCATCCAATGCCGATGAAGCTGTAATTAAAGAAAACGCCGGGACCTGTTTGATAATTTCCTCGACAAGATGCAGGTTCGCCACCTTATCCTCAATATACAATATAGTGTAATTACGGCTATCGGCCGACACCTGTATTCTCATCTCATCTTCGCCAGGACGTAGACACGCCGCAGCGGCTTCGTCCGTATCGTATCTGCGGAAATCTACCCAGAAACTGCTACCTCGCCCTGGCTCGCTCTCAACACCGATATGCCCCCCCATCATTTCAACTAACTTTTTGGTAATCGTCAACCCAATACCTGTGCCTTCAACGGAACTATACTCAGCACCCATGCGGTTAAACGGTTCATAAATTAATGCTTGTTGATCTTTGGAAAGCCCCTTGCCCGTATCACTGACCGTCAGCCGCAGCATATCATCAGACAAGGAGGTGTATTCAAGCGTAATATTGCCGTTTCTCGTGTTATATTTACACGCATTCGATATAAGATTTAAAATCACCTGTTTTAGTCTTTTTGCATCAGCATAAATATTAATTTTTTCAGCCGTAAAATTCTTTACCGAAAGATTAACATTATACTGAGCCACTAGTGGCATAGAAAGTCCCACGCACTCTCTAAGTACAGAGGCCAGGTCAACTGATTGAAAAACCACATCATAGCTACCAACTTCAATTTTAGAAAGGTCCAGGATATCGTTAATAAGGTCGAGCAAATGCTTGCCACCCTGATATATTTCATTTAACGAGTCGAGCTGACTCTTACTTAAACTTTTATCCATCTGTAATAATTGAGAAAAGCCAAGAATAGCATTCAGTGGTGTACGCAATTCATGACTCATCATGGAGAGAAATTCAGACTTGGCCTGGTTGGCGTGTTCCGCCTCATCTCTGGCCGCAATCAACTCCTGTTCTTTGCGGCGCAGACTCTCAGTACGTTCTATCACCCGCTGCTCAAGAAGCTCCTGGGCAAGTTTTACTTCGGTAATATCCTCCCAGATGCCAGCGATGCGATATGTTTTCGCATCATGCCCCTGTATGGGAAAGGACTGTTCTTTAATCCAGCGTATTGAATCATCCGGTCGTACGATTCTGAATTCTTCATTATACAATCCCTTGTCCTGACTCTGACTTGCCTGAGAAATACGCGCACGATCATCAGGATGTACAGCATGCATAAGGGAATCTGGGTTGGCATAGAGACTTTCACAGGACAAACCCCAAATCGCCTCATACGCAGGACTAACATAAATGATTTCTTTTTTATCAATATCGGTTAGCCAGAATACTTCGCGAATATGCTCGACCAACTGTCGAAGATGTTGTTCAGACTCATAACGCGCACGGTCCGCTGCAACCTCGGCTGAAATATCCTCAATGCTGGACCAGATCAACTGCTCGTTATTTCTTTCGATTAATCTGCCTGAGAGTCGCACAGGTATCCTGTGACCATCCTTATGCAAATATTCTTTTTCATAGGGACCAAATTGCTTTGTTGTATCGAGACTTGCAAGTTGTTGTTGTTCCTGTACAGCATAATCGATTGGCGTTAACTGCCAGTATGTCAGGCCTTTCATTTCATCAACACTACGACCAATAATATTGGCACATACCTGATTCACATCAATGAAGGAACCATCCTTCCTGCAGACGGCGAGACCAATCGAGGCGCTCTCAAATAAAGTGCGATTATATTGTTCGCTCTCAGAGAGTTTTTTATAGGGCCGCCCGACAACAGATAAAAAGATCGCCCTAAAGAGATAAATATACGCAATCACCTTATAGATATGTCCAAGCAAAATCATGAGGTCACTGATGCTGGCGTACAGCGTGAAGCATAGCTCGCTCAACATTGTGATTACAGTTGCCGCGTACAAATCTCGGATATCAGCCGACGCTATTTTTTTTGCTTTAAAATAAAAAAATATGGCGGATACCAGTAAAATAGCAACAATTCCGTATTCTGCAAACACTTTAAATGGGGTCAGGCCCTCCCCTGGAATAAAGGTCCGTGGCAAAAAGTCCAGGTGATACAAGCCGATCCAGTAGAATAATGCCGTAAATGCGGCACTGCACGACAACAACACGTAGCGGTTGGGTAACCGGTATCCCCCATTCTTATGTTGTAAGGCAAGCGTTAAGAGAGCCAAGGCAGCGATATAGCGTGCCACCAACCAGAAATAAATGGCTTTCTCCGGACTACCGGGGCTCACCCAGACCGGCATTCCGGCATACGACAGTATATGGGCAATATCCAGCAAACCGACGCTAAAAAATACATAGGCCAGAACAATCGGTGTTTCAGCGCGTTCTTCCTTGCTGGTACTAAAGACCAAAGCAAAAATCGACATCGAAACAATAATTGAGAACATCTCTGCAAACATATGCGTCGGCAGTGACATCAGGGCCACACCCTTCAAAAAATTCAGCGCAGGTAATTGCCACGCAATAATAAATATTATTACGAGGATCAAAAGTAGCCAGTTAACTTTATCTAGACGTCTATTGTCTCTTATGTCATCCATGTAGATAGTCCTGGTTTACATTATCGCCTGCGCCACTTGCCAGGGCATTCATCACATAATCCATGTCTATACATCGCACACCAATACAGTCTCTTGAAAGTATATTATAGTCAGCTTCCGTGATGCCAACACATTCTTATTAAAGATGTCGGCCTCTCGGTGGTTTACACGGAAGTCAATGTACTGAATGATGATGATTTAGCGTAATTCCAGCGCCGCCTGCTATTGGTGATAGACCGGCGCTACAAATCGGAGGAAATGTAAATTGGAAAATGATGTCGTCCGTATTTGATAATGAATACGTTCTGGCACTGCTGTGATTGTGAGGGATTGAGGAATAAATGCTGTCAGGTGTTGGCAACAGGAATCCTTGCTGCCTTTTTATGCTTAACGACGCCCACCTTTAAAGCCTTTTTTCTCTTCTTCAAACTTGACCTTGATAAGATTACCCTCAAAAGACTTCCCGTCCAGACCAGCGATTGCGGCCCGAGCCTCATGTCCTTCCATCTCCAGAAAGCCAAAACCTTTGCAATTTCCTGAAAACAGGTCCTTCACCAGTTTAATCGAGCGAACCTTGCCATACTGAGAAAACAGGGTCTGTAGGGACTCTTCGGTGGTGCTGGGGGGTAGACTGCCAACAAATACTTTCTTCACAATGAAGCTCCCGTTCTAACAATTTAAAAAATAAACCCCGCGATACATCGCGGGGCTTACTTGAGACAACAAACAGTAAAAGATCGATTAGATCTTGATGTTCGTTGCCTGCGGGCCTTTTGGTCCGTTTTCGACATCAAAAGTCACTTGCTGACCTTCTGCCAGTGTACGGAAACCATCACTAACGATTGCTGAAAAGTGGGCAAACACATCTTTGCTGCCATCGTCAGGAGTGATAAAGCCGAAGCCCTTGGATTCGTTAAACCATTTAACGGTTCCTGTTGCCATGATAATTACCTCATCAAATATTAATAAATAAACGTGTTACAAATCTTACGAGGAAATTAACAGGAGAAAACTTCTGACAAAAACCAGGATAGAATGTAGCGTAGTGCAGTGTAACCGGTTTTTTGACCAAAAACACCATGCCAAGCCTAATGTAGGCGACAAAAATGACTTTTCAAGGCTTTGCTAATATTTGACCAGCTGAAGAGCAAAGGTCCGCTACCTGCGTTTTCACCCCGGCTTCCCGTACCCCTCGCCTTTACAAAATAAACGTCCATAGGGGCATCTTTTTTGCTCGATATCAGTTATAATCGACCCTCAAACTCTGGTGCACATCGGTCTGCACCAATTTCAACGCGGTAATCCTTCACGATTCACCTCGAAACACACAAGTTACGTTTCCGCCTAGACCGTCCCAAACCAAGTGTATTGGGTAGGCCGATCCCTGGAGAGCACTATCACATGTCTTTTGAATCCCTCGGCCTCAGGGCTGAATTACTCCGTGCTGTATCTGAAAAAGCCTACAGTACCCCAACACCAATACAGCAACAGGCAATCCCCCTTATTCTCGAAGGTCGCGACATTATGGGTGGCGCGCAAACCGGTACGGGCAAAACGGCCGGTTTTACCCTGCCACTATTACAACGGCTCATGGCTTCGGAAAAACCTGAAAAGGGTCGCCGCCCTATTCGTGCCCTGGTATTAACCCCGACACGCGAGCTGGCCGCTCAAGTTGCCGAGAGTGTTATTACCTATGGCCGTTATCTGCCATTGAAGTCGACCGTCGTGTTTGGTGGTGTCAGTATTAACCCGCAGAAAATGAAACTCATCAAGGGTGTCGACATCCTGGTCGCTACCCCCGGTCGTCTCCTGGACCATGTCGGCCAAAACTCGGTTGACCTGTCCAAAGTCGAAATTCTGGTCCTCGATGAAGCTGACCGTATGCTCGACATGGGGTTTATACGTGACATCAATAAAGTGCTTGCCCTGTTACCCAAGCAGCGGCAGACGCTGTTGTTTTCGGCCACCTTCTCCGATGACATCAAAAAATTAGCTAACGAACTGTTGAAGACACCTGCCCTGGTAGAAGTTGCCCAACGCAATACCGCCTCTGAACGTGTCAGCCAGGTGGTGCATCCGGTGGATAAGAGTCGCAAGCGCGAGCTACTTTCCCACCTCATTGGTTCACATCAATGGCAACAGGTACTGGTCTTTACCCGAACCAAACATGGTGCCAACCGCCTGGCAGAGCAACTCATGACCGATGGCATTACGGCTGCCGCTATCCATGGCAATAAAAGCCAGGGCGCCCGTACTAAGGCACTGGCCGATTTTAAATCAGGCAAGGTGCGGGTACTGGTCGCGACGGATATTGCTGCACGTGGACTGGATATTAGCCAGTTACCTCACGTTGTGAATTTTGAGTTGCCTAATGTTGCCGAAGATTATGTCCATCGTATTGGCCGTACCGGTCGTGCCGGTAATGAAGGCGAAGCGCTGTCGCTGGTCTGTGTCGATGAACTCGGACTACTGAGAGATATCGAACGTCTCATCAAGCGAGAAATCCCCAAGGTTGTCTTCCAGGGCTATGAACCGGATCCGAGCATCAGGCCGGAACCGATTAACAAGGGTCGTGGAAAATCATCACAGGGCGCGAGAAAATCAACGGGCAACAATTCACGCAGCGGTCAGCGCCCCCCCTTCAAAGGCCGTTCCAGCGGCCAGGGACGTCCCGCAAATCGATCACGCCAAAGTACACAGGGCGCACGCTAGTCTAGTGTTGACGGGCCGTGGTCTGGCACATGGAACGATTCCAGCCACGGCGCTCACTCAAGTCACGAAAGGGATGTAATTCGTATGCAAGAAGTTGATATAAACAAACTAAAGTATCAGGTGATCACAGTCGAAAAGACTCTACCACCCAGCGGTATGCCGGGCGACAACTGGCATCGTTATGTCATTGGCCAGGGCACTTCAAAAATCGAGGGTAAAAAGCCAGGGACTCTGAAAGCCGTGACACAACACGCCGAGGCCGTCGCTGAAGACCTTAATTTTCGGGCTGGCAAAGGTGGCTCTACCTACGCCCCTCGCAAAAAAGTCTAAGCATTACACCAGGGGTCTAAGCAGAGGTACTACCAGGCAATATCGACTGATGTATCCTGCGCCATTGATGATGTGGGTTCTCAAGTCTAATGTTCATGTATGAATATAATATGACAACCTACGCAAATGCTTGTCCCAATGCCTGCAATCAAAGGCCTGGCGTACACCATTACTTGAACTATTCATTCGTGGTAATGTCCGTCTATCAGTCTAAACTTATATCAAAGAAACGAACGTAACCTCATCTATAACTTCCTGGGAGGTATAGATAATGCCTACATCATGGAAAGACAGCATCTATCGCCAGCGCGAAGAGCTGGCACGTATGCTACGCGACCCCATCGAACACACCGCGCAACAGCTTAGTATCTTATGGGACGATCAACAGAAAATTGAAGCCAGCCTGCTACACAACTTCTCTACCATACCTTACTGCGCCAGTTTGTATGTAGTAAATACCGAGGGAAGGCAGGTCTGCAATAACATTGGCCGCACCGGCTTAGTGCACGGACATTATGGCCGTGATCGCTCTCAGCGTCCTTACATGAAAGAGGTAGTACCCATCTGGGGATTTTTGCTGTCTGATGCCTACATCAGCCTGTTCGGTCACCGTCCCTCCCTGACCGCACTGCAAATTATCCGAGCTGAAAATCAGGTTGTGGGATATTTAGGGGCTGATTTTGATCTGCGCGATCTACCTGTGACTTCAGAGCTATATCACGAGCCCGAAGACTGGCGGCAGGTCAGGGGCGACCCGGCCATTCGCAGATTACTATTTCAACAAACCCGTGTAGAGAGCCCATTAGATCGAAATATGGAACAGTCCCAGGCCATTATGGAAGAGATGTTGACACAACGGGGGGTCTTTCAGATACAGATTCACTATGCCAGTAGCCAGGCAACGATATGGACGAGGGAAGACCCCTATCGTTACCGTATTTTGGAAATTGATGCCCTCACGGACCCGGATATTTGTCTGGTTTATCCTCCCCAAACCTACCCCGGCGATGCGCTTATCCCGGCCGACAAAATTGCACCGATCCTTGAAACTTTCAGGGCGCTACGCCTGACGGATGAAAATATTTATCTGCGCCTGGCATCGATTAATTTATTTAACGGTATGATTAGCGTTACTTTCTCTTGTGATGGTTCGCATTACATGCCTTATGATGAATTTCTACATAAAAACACCCAGTTCTGGTTTGGTGCGGCGGCATAATATTTTTTTATATTGAAAGACGCAACAGCCTGTGAGCCATATAGGCATCGTCTCAGAGACGGCTACGACATCTCCACCTTATACGCGAGCGAGGTTACAGGCACCTCGAACAGTTCTGAGTTAAATCGACTTTATTAAGCTTGTTCCACAGGTCTATCTCGCGTACTGTGACGGTCATCAAGACCCTCGTCTACTGCATAATTTCTTAAGCACGTTGTGCATCTGAAAATTTCCTTCGCCCACTAGAGGCACCACGTGAAAAATTGTCAACTCAAAATCGAAACCATAACAGTCAATAAAATTGACTATGCAATTCATTCTCTGGTCGATCGACAACAATACTCTGACAGCGGACAACAGGCCGCGGCATTAGGAATTTCCTCTGCAAGCTGGCCATTGTTTGGCGTCGTCTGGCCGGCATCACGCATCCTTGCGGCCACAGTGTGTCTGTTTGACCTGGAGGGCAAACGTGTATTGGAGATCGGCTGCGGAATCGCTTTGTCGAGCATTGTATTGCACCAGATGGGGGTTGACATTACCGCCAGCGATTATCATCCACTTGCCCGAGAATTTTTAGCGCAGAACGTTCGGATGAACAATTTAGCGCCCCTCAATTTTCAGACAGGTAACTGGGATATCGCCAACCCATTACTCGGCAAGTTTGACCTGATTATCGGCAGTGACATCCTGTATGAACCAGCACATTCCGAACTGGTCTCAGCCTTTGTCGATCAACACTCGGGGAATGGTGTCGAGGTCATTATTGTCGACCCAAACCGTGGTAATCGTTCAAAGTTCACCCAGAAAATGCTCAGCCTCGGTTACTCACACCACTTCGAATGTTTTAACACTCTCGACACCGATGCAGGTTGTAAAGGAAGAATTCTGCATTACCATCGTTAATTTTAGAGCGTAACAGATTCAATTTTTCGCAAGACATTAGTAACGTGCTATTCTTGACAAATAAATTCGACTAATCACTATGCATTTTCAAGAAATGAGCCACAGTGTGAAAAAAATTGCCCTCTTTGCCGATGTGCAAAACATATATTACACCACCCGTCAGGCCTATCATCGCCAGTTTAATTACCGTAAGCTCTGGCAACGCGTCGAGAGCGAGGGCGAAATTATCGCCGCTATCGCCTATGCCATTGATCGAGGTGACGCGCAGCAGTTGAAATTTCAGGAGGCCCTCAAACATATCGGCTTTGAGGTCAAACTCAAGCCCTATATTCAACGCAGCGATGGCTCCGCCAAGGGTGACTGGGATGTTGGTATTGCCATTGATGTCATGACAATTGCACAAGCAGTGGATAACGTCATCTTACTATCTGGCGATGGTGACTTTGATCTACTACTGGAAAAAATCCATACTGATTATGCCGTCAGCACTGAAGTTTATGGTGTGCCCTCCCTCACCGCCAACTCGCTCATTAATGCCGCCAGTCGCTATCATCACATTGACGAAGACTTGTTACTCTAGGCTATTTCGATTTAACAACGGCCTTCAGGATAATTTTTTAGTTAGTTACCAGACTGGAATCTTTAGTGCCATTTACCTTCAGTGAATCACCGGTAATTTTGTTTGCTCATAAAATTCCTGCACTACGTCGCGCACCGAATCCGGATAATTTTGCCTTACCATTTCTGACATCCCTTCAGAAAAAAAATCTGGTGCATCCAGGGGAATGTTACGAATCATATCCGCATACACGACCGCTATTATCTCAAGGTCGTGACTGCGCGTAGCGACGATGCCGCGATTAATATTTAGTACCCGCCACGGTCTTGTCAATTTGGAATTATCCAGGTCATGTTTAAGAATAACATTGCAGGCGTAGGCAACTTGCCCCATAAAGACAGCGATTTGGGCCAATATCACCTTGTCATGTACCGCATTGGCCAGATAGGCAAGGCCATCCACTACCGATTGAATATTATTCAAAACGCCGTGGTGGTCAATCACCCACTGAGCAATCACCAGGGCAACCTGCTCAATATCCTGTTTTTCCGTGAGCAGATTTTTTTCCATAAGGTTCAGTACCAGGTTATCCACCAGACTAAGTCCCCTGTCACCGATGTCACTGACCTCCCTGGGTGTTAACGCCTGAGCCTTATGCTCCGATGCCACGGCAATTTCCAACACCTGCTGTAACCCTAGCAGCAAATCAAACACACTGTCATCATCAGGAACTGATTTACGCTTAAGGTCGTCCCTTGAGCTATGAATAGCTTTTTGTGCTTCTTGGATGGAATCAAACATAAGACACCTATAGTAACAGGCATAAGCACGTATTGCGCTGGCGATGAAATAAAATGCGGAATTGCACGCCCAATATCAGTGTCGCTGGAGAACCCTTAAATAAAATCCTTGTCAGCTCACAGGATTACTTGACGTGATAGCACTGTAAATCTTACGCGTAATGCAGTGGTCACTGGTAAATCATTGCTATGATCAACATGCAGGTGGCTCATTAGAATCATATCCAGGTCATTCAGGGATGTCCCGCTTTGCTCAAAGCGCAATAGACTGCCCGTTCCCATATCTATCAGAATACGCGCCTTACTCTCTTGCCAGTTCAAATAACCTGTAGAGGCGCGGCCATCATCCAGCTCCCGGCCACCGGAACCCAGGACCTGCAGCCAGACACCTTCTTTACCGCAAGTGGAGCCGGCCTGTCGCACTGGTCTGCCAAACAGCAGTAAAAGCACAATATACAAGGCTTGCTTTCGCATTGCCTGTCTCGTCTCTGGTGAGCATTCACCATCTTCACACCAGGACAACAACGAAGTATCACAAATCTGCTACAACCTTGTTTTAAACAATTGAGATATTTTTTCTACTGGTTAAAAAATTCGTAGGCCGTTATTCATGGCGCAAGGCATCGATGGGATTCAGCCTGGCTGCCTTGCGCGCCGGGATATAGCCAAAAATGACACCGACCGCGGCCGAGAAAAAAAATGCCAACAACATAATCCCCGGACTCAACACCACCGGCAATCCCATCAGGCCGGACAGACTATACGACGCCAGCACCGCCAGTAAAATGCCCATGATGCCGCCGAGTGATGACAGTGTCACAGCCTCGACCAGAAACTGTAACAAGACATCCCGTTCCAGGGCACCAATGGCCAGGCGGATGCCGATCTCGCGGGTACGTTCAGTGACCGAGACCAGCATGATATTCATAATGCCAATACCACCGACTAACAGGCTCACCGCCGCTACCGCCCCCAACAGTCCCGTCAGGACCTGGGTCGTGCCGGTCAGGGTGGTGGCGATTTCCTGCAGGTCACGTACATTAAAGTCATCACTTTCATTACCGGAGATATGCCGGCGTTCATGCATGAGCGCCTCAACATCATTCTTCACCTTCGTTGTCGAGACGCCATCTCGGGCAGACAACTGTATAAAAGTGACATCACGATTACCCGCGATACGGCGCCAGAAGGTTCGCAATGGTACGAGCACCATATCGTCCTGATCACCGCCCATACTCGCCTGGCCTTTTGAGGCTGCCAGACCAATGACTTCACAGGAGATTTTTTTCAGACGGATCTTTGCGCCGATCGGGTCGAGGCTGCCGAACAGTTCCCGTCGAACGGTCTCACCGATCACACACACCGCCAGCCCTGAACGTAACTCCGCCTCGGTAAATATTCTGCCTGCCGCCAGGGTGACGTTTCTCACACCAAAATAGTGATTGTCAGTTCCGGTGACATTGGTTGACCAGTTAAGATTGCCATACACGACCACCATGGCCTGTGATGCCGAGGGACTGACCGCGGCAACGCCAGGGACGTCACGGGCAATGGCCTCACTATCCTTGATCGTAAACGGTGGTGCCGCCGAACGTTGCCCATGCCCCATACGCTGTCCCGGCCGCACGATCAGGAGATTACTCCCTAAACTGGCAATCTGATTGGTTACCTGAATCGTCGCCCCACGTCCCAGATTCACCATGGTAATGACGGCGGCCACACCAATGACAATGCCGAGCATGGTCAGTGTCGAACGCATAAGGTTGCGTATAATGGCGCGAAAGGCGAGTAAAAAAATATTCCACAGCATCAGGTCAGGTTATCCTGTTGGTGATCCTGCTCCACACTGCCATCACGAAAATGGATCAGACGCGAAGCATAGGCCGCCATTTCCACTTCATGCGTGACCATCACGACAGTCAGGTGTTGTTCGCGGTTAAAGCGTGTCAGCAGGTCCATAATCTCAAGGCTACGCGCCGTATCAAGATTCCCCGTTGGTTCATCGGCGAGCAGCACCGTCGGCTTGCTAACAATCGCCCGCGCAATGGCCACCCGTTGTTGCTGTCCACCCGAGAGTTCTGCAGGCGAGTGTGTCTCCCAGCCTTGCAGACCGACCGCCGTCAGCGCCTCCTGTGCATACTGGCGTCGTTCTTCTGCTGGCAGGCCACGATAGATTAAGGGTAACTCCACATTCTCCAGTGCCGTGGTGCGCGCCAGCAGGTTAAAGCCCTGGAAGACAAACCCCAGATAGTGCCGTCGTAAAAGCGCACGCTGGTCACGTGTCAGACGACTGACATCTTCACCTTCAAATTGGTAAGTCCCTGCCGTCGGGGTATCGAGGCAACCCAGAATATTCATACAGGTGGATTTTCCCGAGCCGCTTGGCCCCATCATGGCAACAAATTCACCGGAAGAAATTCTAATATCGATACCGCGCAAGGCGTGTACAGCAGCAACCCCCTTGCCATAGACCTTACTGACCCCCTGCAGGTCGATGATGACATTATCTTGCGAGAGACCCATCGACTGGCTCACTGGCCACCCTTGGCGGCATCAACAATTACCTGCATACCAGGTTTGAGTTTGCCGCTTGTCACCTGTGTCATACGCCCGTCACTGGCGCCAATCTGGACTTTGACCTTCACTGGCTGGTTATCGCGTAAAATCCAGACGCTATGTTGCTTGCTCGTCTCACGCTCCTTGATAGCCTGTCTTGATGTTGAAGGCGGACGACGTGAAAACAACTGACTCAACAGATTGGTCTGCTTTTTGTTTTGTTTTTTGGGCGGCTGAAAGCGCAAAGCGGTATTAGGTACCTGCAGCACATTTTTTAGTTGCTGCACGGTAATCTCCGCGGTAGCGGTCATCCCCGGACGTAGCGCGAGGTCCTCATTATTGACCGAAAGCAAGGTTTCATACGTTACCACGCCATCGATGGTCTGGGGTGCAAAGCGTACCTGACTGATCGTGGCGGGGAAACTCCGTTGTGAAAAAGCATCCACCTTAAAAACAGCGTGCTGGCCTTCCTTGACCATGCCGACATCGGCCTCATCTACTGAGACGTGCAGCTCCATTTGGGCCAGGCTTTCTGCCAACGTAAAAAGAATAGGTGTTTGCAGTGACGCCGCCACAGTCTGTCCCGGCTCAATCTGCCGCTTTAAAACAATGCCGTTAATTGGTGAGCGAATTTCTGTCTTGTCCAGGGTCGTCCGGTCCGCATCCAGTTGCGCCTGGGCCTGGGTCACCTGAGCCTTGGCACGTTCGACGGTGGCCGTCGCCCTGGCATAGGCCGCCTGTGCAGTATCAACTAATTCCTGGGTACCCAGCTGTTTCTTCTGCAGGTCAACGGCGCGGCGTAATTTGGTTCGTGTTTCAAGGACCGTTGCCGCGTTTTCCCTGACCTGTGCCCGGGCCAAGGCCAGCGCCGCCTGCGACTGGCGCAACCTGGCCGCCAGCTGTTCGGTGTCCAGACGCGCCAATACCTGCCCTGCCTTGACTCGATCATTAAAATCCACCAGCACCTGTAGCACAGTACCTGAAATTTCAGTGCCGACATCGACCTGATTCAGTGGTTGCAACACCCCCGTGGCCGTAACCATCACAGTCAAATCCGCTTGCTGCACCTCGGTGGTTTGATAGTGATAGGTATTGCTGCTTTTACCCGGCCACAACCACCCGACCAACAGACCGAGGATCAGCAGACCTGCAATCACGGACTTTAGGTAAGGACGGAACTTACCGGAGACTGCTTTATCCAGACCTAAGACCTGTTTAATATCCTGATTCATCACGTTATGACTCATTCAAAAAGTTAGAGATTTATTATTAAACTAATCTAGCAAAGACGCTAGTAAAGACCATTTAAAGGTCACCTGAACAGCCACGCGATGCCACTGCTACCCATCGATGGATACCTGAGATTGAAGTCTACTCCGGCGACCCGCCGTTGGCATTATGAAAATAAAAATATTTATACTGCACAGGCCGTTTACCTGAACAGATACTTTTCAAGTAAAATCGATGCGATAACAATGTAGGAGTTTAACGTTAGACGTCCTGCGACGTGTGCAGAGTTTATCGAAGCTTGCAGCGAATGGTCGCTACATTTAGACCTCGGACTGATTCCAGTGATTAAAGGCCATGACCCAACTGGAGATATCCGGGTATTCTTGTCCACGCGCCTTCAGGTGCATTCCGAGCTGAATCATTAAGTCACGAAATTCACGAATGGTCATTTGCCAGTTCCAGTCATCCATACCTGGATTATCCACCATGGCTTCATTGGCAATCGAGCCAGCCCCTCCCCACATACGCTGAGAATTCAATTCACGATAGAGCGCGGCTTGATCCTGATCGCAGAGCAAGAGTAAATTCGCAACCCAGAGGGCGCTATCCCCCGGGTGCTGCTGCAAAATCATCTGCAGGCGTGACAGCGTGGCCTTAACATCCAGCGTCGTCATCGATGGCTAGAGCCTTTTACCCGCCAGACTGGGCGCCTTGTCACTACGCGTTTCCAGTTTGAGATAACTCACCAGACGGATAGTACCTTCCTGATGCAGCTGTCTATGAATTTCTTCTATCACGGTAAGGATGTCGTTCAACCCGCCCTCGATGTTGGTGCCGGAGGCATGAGTCTCAATAATAAAATCATGACCCTGTAACAGTTCTACCACCCGAGCAATCTCAGCCCGAACAGAGACACCACTGCCAATAGGCACCACTTGTAATTCAGCCGTTGCTATCATTCCTAAACTCACTCGTTACTCTAAAAAGGCACGTGCATAGTGCACGCGGCTACCAGGGAATACAAGATGGTCAACAAAGAGATGCTATCGCCAGCGGCTTACAGTAAATCCAGCTCCGCCGTGTATTGCCCATAGCGTTTAATAATCTTTCGCGCCCCATCACCATAGCGACGTATCCACTGGGCCAGGACCGGGGTATTGACCCGGATACCGGCAGCCAGTTGTTTTTCAAGACGTTCAAGACCGACATCGGAAAGACGTGTCTCACGGGAGACACCAGGCGTGCGCGTTGATTTCGTCATTGCTTCATATCATCACTGGTTAGATGCGGAGAAATTCCCGTAAATTGTAGTCACCGGTCATTGCGAGGCAGCACTGGAAAATAAATATATTTCAGTGTTGCTGTGGCCATCACGAGAAGATAGCCTGTGCCACGAGATTGCGTCCGTTGCTTCACGCCTTCGCAATGACAGGCTTTTTTTCATTGTGTTTAAATTAATATTTAGGTAACTCACATTTTTTGATCGAAATTTTGAGGAGAGACCTAAGGCTCAGATACCTTTTACTACTACGGCGAGCCTACTCCTTGAGCTTAATGAATAATTTGCCATCTCTAACTGCAATATCTTCCACCCCATCATGCATCGCCTGCCAAAAACCGCCCGCCCGGCCAAACTCGTTAATCAAGTCAGTGTTTTTCAGGTTGCCCAACCAGGCATTGGGTAGAGGCACTCCCCAGATACTCACACCCTTGAGGATGGCATACGGTTTCCCCTGGCGCAGACCCAGCTGCAGCCCCGCATTCAACTCTATCGTTTTGCCTCCGAGGACAGGAAACTGCGAATCGACGTGCACCAGCAATCTGGCACTGGCCAGATTGTTTGAGAAGTCGATGGCCAGTCGGCTGGCAAGGTCGGTATTGCTTGCCAACAAGGCATTGAATTCCTTTTCGCTAATTTCTATTTCACGCCAGGCATCCGTTTCACTGTAGGCCTTAGGGGTTAGTGGTTTTTGTTTTGTGCTGGTGACGTGCCCTGCTGTACCGCCAAGTCGTTGCAGTTTTTGATCCAGTCGCTGCTGTTCTTTCTGGCTGAGTACAACCGGCGTGAAGGCATCAGGAAACAGATAGCTTGTAATCAGCCAATAACTAACAGCCAGCGTCATCAAAATGGTAATAACGATAATACCAAAGGTACGCCAACCATGGTGCCCCTGCGCGACGCTTGTTTGCTGTTCGTCGTTCATCGCAAGCGTTTGCTCTTATTGTTACTGGCGGGGCGAGACATTATTGATTAAACATTCCCTTTAATTTGTCAACGGCCTTTTGTTTCTCTTCTTCCAGTTTGGTATCAGACTTTGCTTTCAATTTAGCCTTTTCTGCATCCACTTTCGTTCTAACCTGTTCCTTGAGCTTATCCAGTTGCTGATCAATGCCTTTTTTTCTAATTTCGTCACGGGCCTGGTCGGTGAGACGTGTCAGAATTTCCTTGGTGATCTGCGTTGCTGTCGCGCCGCGTTTGCCACCGAGGTCCGTTATGTTCAGGCGAGGGAGCTTGAGCTGATATTCCTTATTGTTTAACGGTACTAATCTGGCCTGAATATTACCATCAGTAAACAGCACACGACGAATAATCAGCAAAGGTTCTTTTGCTTTGCGCTCCGCCTGTTCAGCGCTACCTGCTTTGGTTTTGCTGGCGGGAATACTGGCCATCAGATTATTTTTTAGTTCATTGAGGTTAGTCTTCCTGTCGGCATTCATTTCCATATAGACCTGCGGCGCAACAATGCGGATTTCATCGATGATGTAAGGCTCATGCTGCAGGGATGTGATATCAATGCGTGTATGTATTTCACCCAGGGAAAAGGCCAGGGGCGAGCTAAAACCTTCAGGATTGGCGATAGTCAGGCCGTTAATAGTGCCTGCACCATTCTTAATTTCAATATGGACCCTGTCGACACGCACCGCCGTCCGGGTCACCTGGCTACCATAGGTTTCAATGGCGTTCTTCACCAGCGAGTCCATATGGCTGAAAACGTAGTACACCGCCACACTAATGGTGATAGCGATTAACAGGACGACGCCTAGTAGAATTTTTTTCATATAGCCTCCTTACCCTTACTGAGTATGTGTTCTGCACCGCCTTACACGACGAGTGCTTGACGCCATTGCCAACTCTACACCCTATAATTAGAGCCTGACACTGATTTATCCCCACAAAATTACGATCAAAAACAATAAGTTACTTAAATATCATTGTATACACAATGAAAAATGCCCGTCATTGCGAAGCAGTGATGCGCCCTAAAGGATACCCCCCGGTAACTGACGCCATCTCGTGGTGCATAGAATATTCTCGCACTTGCCAACTCAACACTAAAAAATAGTCATTATTCAGTGTTTCCTCGCAATGACCAGTGGCTAAAATGTGTTGGGATCCCTCAGAGTCTGACCACAAAAAATAGACGCGACACGACTTAACCTTTACCTGCCAGCCTCAACGACAATGCCGGCCAATAGGTAATGATAAGCACACACAGCAACAAAATTATAAAAAATGGCAGTGTAGCTCGATACAGCTGCATAACGGGTTTTTTAAAGCGATAACTGGCAATAAACAGGTTCATGCCCACCGGCGGGGTAAAATAGCCTAACTGCATGTTGGCGAGAAAAATAATCCCGAGGTGCAGTGGATGGATTTGATAACCCGTAGCGATCGGTAACAGGAGTGGCACCATAATGACCATCGCCGAAAAGATATCCAGCATCATTCCCAGGAATAGCAGAAACAGGTTTAACAGGAGCAAAAAGGTCAGCTTGTCACTAATGTGTGCCTTGAGCAGGGCAAACAATTTGGCAGGCACGCCGGCATCAATCAAATAATTGGTCGAGGCCAGCGACATGCCAAGAATAATCAGGATCGCCCCCACCAGTATCATGGCTTCACGCATCACGGCAGGTAGTTTTCGCCAGGTGACTTCACGATAAATACCAACTTCAACGATTAAGACATACAGCGCTGTCACCGCCGCCGCCTCAGAGACGGCAAAATAGCCGGTATAGATACCGCCAAGCACAATGAACGGCAAAGGGATTTCCCAACGCGCCTCCCAGAGTGCGGCCCCGGCCTCTGCCGCTGAAAAGCGTTTCAGGGGTTGGCTTCGATTGACCCATACCACCCAGATTGAAAGCAAGGACAGCATCAGTATCCCTGGAAATATCCCGGCCAGAAACATATCGTCGACGGTGACCGGTTGACTGACACCCAGTTGCTGTGAGATCACGGCATACAGGATTAGCGGCAGGGATGGTGCAAACAATAACCCCAGACTGCCCGAGGTGGTGACCAGACCGAGGCTAAAGTTCTCACGATAGCCTGCTCTGGCCATGGCGGGTACCAGCAGAGCACCCAGTGCCACGATGGTCACGCCTGACGCACCGGTAAAGGCGGTAAAAAAAGCACAGGCCAGCAAGGCAACAATCGCCAGCCCCCCCGGCATCCAGCCAAGCAGGGCCTCGGTCACACGTACCAGTCGTAGCGCAGCCTGACTTTCACTAAGCAGATAGCCGGCAAAGGTAAATAACGGGATGGCCAGCAGGATAGGCATTTCGGCAAGGCGATAGAATTCAATGCTCACCGCTGACAGATCAATTCCAGCGCGATAAAAACCCAGCAGTGCCGCCGCGGCAATGATCACGAACAGCGGCGTCCGCAATAATGCCAGTACCAGCAGACCAAGGCTGGTCAACAGCGCCATAACCGTTCCTGTAGAATCACGACGCAACGCGCGGCATAGCGCACACTCATCACGCCAAAACCTAGCGGAATGATCACCTCAAACCACCAGGCCGGCAAACCGGCAAAGGCGCTCACGGTAGCCAGCCGGTCCTGCAGCACAAAACGTCCCCCATGGTAGGCAAGCAGCACACAAACCACCAGGCTAAATGTTGTCCCCAGCAGGTCACTCAAGCACCGAAAACGTGCGGACATATAACGAGTCAGAAGGTCGATACTAATGTGGCTATCCTTGCGCGTGGCCACCATGGCACCAAGCAAACCCAGCCATAAGACCAGAATACGTAACAGCGGATCACCCCAGCTAACACCGGTTTCGCCAATATTACGTAACAGAATCTGCGCGACGGCGATCAGGATCATGGCCGTGAGTAGCAACACCAGCAGACCATCCTCAAGCAGGTTGGTGTAGTGCAACAGGCGTTGCATCACCCCCCTAGTGCGCTGGTTTTTTTCCTTGCCGGTAGTCATGCAAATAATTCCTGAGTGTCTGCAACATAGTCTCGGAAAATTTTCCCTGTTTCGCCAATTTGGTCATGGTCTCGGCAACCCTGTCATGCCATAGCTGGCGCTGGCTGGCCTCGGGTGTGATAAACACGATACCTTGCTTTTTCAACGCGGCACGTGCCGCTACATTGTCCTGGAGGTTCTGTTGGCTGATTTTATTAAAGGTGTGAGTCATGACTTCTGTGACGATTTTCTGATCGCCCGCAGAGAGTTTCTCAAAGGCCTGACGTTTCACCACGAGCGTTGCATATAAATAAATCAGTGGTACATCGACAAGGTATTTAACCCGTGTATGCCACTGCAGTGCTATCGCCCCCATCGGTGATGCACCAATGGCATTAATCAAACCGGTCTGCAGGCCGGTCAACACGTCAACCAGTGGCAATGGAATGGGGGAAACACCAATGGCTTCAAAGGCCGCTCGACTGATAAAGTCTCCCTGAGGCGTCCAGACCTTTTGCTGTAATAGATTATCAGTCGATGCGATGCGGTTACTCGACATTAAATAGGCAAAGCCACCACCACTCAGACCAAAACTGATAAAACCCTTTTGCTTCAGACCATCCAGAATCAAACGGTCCATGTGCTGGCGCACATAGTCGACTTCAGCCTCGGAATTAAAAATGAACGGTATGGAATAGACCTGGCTATCAGGATAGATATCGGCAACGCCACCACCGGTCAACGCCCCCCCCTGCAACTGACCAATCCGGATCTTACGCAGTACCGTCGCATCGTTACCCATAACACCACCGGGATAAAACTGAAACTTGACTCGGCCTGCCGTGCGTTCGGCAATTTCCTGTGCGCCTGCACGGGCAGTGGTCATCCAGCTGGTACCATCCGGAAAGATAGTTGCAATCTTAAAGGTCTCTGCCTGCACACTGGCCGTGAGCATTAACAGGGATAGCAGGGGAATGAGTCGTCTCATTAGAAATACTCCGCGGCAGATTTTAATAATTGCTGGGCCTGTTGTTGCGCCAGTACGTTACTCAGGGTCAGGTCCGGCTCATGTGGGTCGGCTTTAATAACCTCATTCAACAGGCGATCATGTAGTGGTCGATCAAAGACCAGCCGTGCGTAGCGTCTGGCCAGCTCCACTTTGGCGATCAGGTTACGACCATTCGATAGTTTGATTGCATGTTCGAAACGCGCCCGACCCTGCTCGGGTTTACCACCCAGGTTAGCCGGCAGGCGGGTATCTAGAATACCAAGATAGACATGCGGCATACCGTGCGCGTAACCATCATCAAGGCTAACCACCCGCTTGAGCAAGACTTCGATCTTTGGCAGGTCGGCCAGGGCATTCCAGTCATCTTTATTCGCAATGACCCAGGCCGCCCAGGCGGTGGCATAGGTATAAAGAAAGTCGATATCGTCACCTTGCGTTTTATTGATGCTGGCGACAAAACCATTGAAGTCATCTGCATGTAACTGACAGAGGGCAGGCCGCGCCAGGCAAATAGCGCGCCGGGCATAATCGAGCGCACGCGCCGTTAACCGCCGGGCGCGAGGCTGGTCCTCAACAAAGACGCTTGCATAGATGGTATACAGCCGGGCCCCGGCCAGTAACAAGCCACGATCATCTGGTTTGTTCTGAATATTGCCATCGATGAGCAGCATGTAGGCTGGTGCGCCATCTTTGACAATTGTCGGATCATCCTGGTTGGCGATACCCGCTTGCAGATCACCGGCCAGGCCTTGACTTATCATTGAGGCACAGCCGGAAAGCAGGCCGAGTAGCACGCCGAGTAGACAGCGGCGCAATAGGAGGCGAAGGTCTGATAGATTCACGATAGCAGTCAGTCTTTTTTCCATAAAAGAAATTTGAGCATACCCCATCTGGCGCATGAACTCTATTCTCTGATCACCATGTTCTATGGTCATTTTTCCCACTACTATTTCCTGAATGCTCTTTATGACAGTGTCATGACAAAATATCTGGAATAAGTATTTAGTCCGGCCCTAGCACCGTATTAGTCACGCTGGGCAAACCAGATAATGTGTCGCGCGCCCTTCGTACCACGGGCACGAACCATGACTTCCTCTACGGCAAAGCCTACCTTGCGTAGCCGCTGAACAAACTCTTTCGCTGGCCCTGCCGACCAAACGGCCAATATCCCCTGTGGGCGTAGTGCCGTATACGCGGTGATTAAGCCATCCTCACTGTAGAGCCAGTTGTTGTTTTTATGAGTAAGTCCCTCCGGACCATTATCTATATCGAGCATAATCGCATCATATGCCGTGGATTCGGCTTTTATCACACGAGCGACATCTCCCACCTGCACCGTTACCCGTGAATCTTCCAACGGCCTGCCGGACAGCGGTCCTAGTGGTCCCTTGTTCCATGCCACGACTGCCGGTAATAATTCCGCCACTACCACTTCGGCCTGCTCACTGGCATGCTGCAGTGCAGCTGCCAGGGTAAACCCCATACCCAAACCACCAATCAGCAACTTGGGTTTGGTAACATTTTTTAAGCGTGTACACGTTTGCTCGGCCAAAGCATCTTCAGAGCCATGGTCACGGCTATTCATTAACTCACCGCGGCCAACAATTTTAATGGAAAACTCATCGCCCCGCTGGTAGAGACGCAACTCACCACCGTTGCCGGGCACCTCCGCGCTATCGAGCAGAACCCACGGTGTCATAAATGTCTACTTGGTTGCTGTTGACTCCCACCGTTGTCTATCGGCGGCTGGTCTCGCAATAAACCATGTTCATATTTCATTTGTATACCCTGAGTGTCAACGGACATAGAGGAGGCCCACTCACCGAGGTCACCACCGTTTGATAAATTGATGCTGGCAAGGCATCCAAGAATAAAAAATTTTAAACATAAACCAGGATAGCCACATAGTGACTGATACTGCCTGCCAGTACAAACAAATGCCACACCCCGTGCATCCAGGGGTAACGGCTATCCAAAGAAAAAAATATCATGCCCGTGGCATAGAAAGCACCGCCAGCCACTAACCAGAGAAAGCCCGCAAGGGGAAGAACAGCGAGGAGCGGCTTAATGACCAGTAATATCAGCAACCCCATGACAAAATAAATAATGAGCGGCGCGACCCGCTGGCGACGCCTGGGCAAGGCATCGAAGATAATGCCAAACAGGGCCAGACTCCAGATTGTGCCGAACAACCACCAACCAGGCCTGCCGTTGAGTGTCACCAACGTGAACGGTGTATAACTACCGGCAATCAACAGATAAATTGCCTGATAATCAAGAATACGAAACACGTGTCTCGCACGTCCGGTCAGGGCATGCGAGAGCGATGAGACCAGATAGAGTAGAAACAGCGTAGCACCATAAACACTGAATGCGATTATACGTTTGATATCACCGCCCCCTGTCGCACTGACAAGTAATACCACGATGCCGGCCAACGCCAGCACGGCACCGACCAGATGTGAAATACTATTAAATTTTTCGGTCTTATTCATGCAGGAGAGTTTCTCTATGGCAAATACATTCTGACAAAGGGAGGGGATGTTATTTGCCAATCCGAAGAGGGGCGGACACTATGCAGCAATGACACGTAGAGGCTTAAATTCTACTTCTTGTCATCAAGCATCGACTTGAGATTCGCAAAGGGATTATGTGTGGCCGATGCTGTCGTGTTACTCCCGGCGGAGATATTACCCTGCCGGGCCTCCAGCTGTCGCTGATGTTCGTTGTCATGGCAATACAGACATAACAATTCCCAGTTACTACCATCGCCAGGGTTATTATCGTGATTATGGTCACGGTGATGCACGGTCAGCTCGTGTAAATTTTTGTGATTAAACTCACGCGCACAGCGTCCACAGATGTGTGGGTACAGCTTTAAGGCCTGCTCACGATAACCCAGCTCACGCTGATCACGGGCACGCCTCGCCTCCGCCACGACTTTACTCAACTTGTCATTATCCGATTTCATTTTATTCGCCTCGGTATTACCAGATTTCTATCATCATGCATCGTCAATCATAAACTGAATTACATGGTAAAACGATAGACCTGTTTTCCTGCTATGCGGGGAAATGGCAACGATTTTACCAACACCGGTTAGCACAACGATAACCAACCTTATAGACCATCGATCAGTGTATTCAGGGTCCTGCTTGGCCGCATGACCTGAATAACCTTATCCCGGTCAGGACGATAATAGCCACCCAGGTCAACCGCCTGTCCCTGTACACCATTCAACTCGTCGACGATCGTTGCCTCGTTTTCCGCTAATTGCCTGGCAACCGGTGTAAACAGCGTTTGCAGTTCGACGTCTTCGCTCTGTGTTGCCAGGGCCTGCGCCCAGTACAGCGCCAGATAAAAGTGACTACCACGGGTATCCAGTTCACCGACCTTGCGTGATGGAGATTTATTATTATCGAGAAACTGACTATTGGCCTGGTCCAGGGCCATCGCCAGGTGCCGTGCCTTGTCACTGCCGGTTTTAATTGCCAGGTCTTCAATGGACACGGCCAGCGCCAGAAATTCACCCAGGGAATCCCAGCGCAAATGGTTTTCATCGAGTACCTGTTGCACATGCTTGGGAGCCGAACCACCGGCACCGGTTTCGAACAGGCCACCACCGGCCAGCAGGGGCACAATGGACAGCATCTTGGCACTGGTACCCAGTTCCAGAATAGGAAAGAGATCCGTCAGGTAATCGCGCAGGACATTACCGGTCACCGAAATGGTATCTTTACCCTGCCTGACACGTTCCAGGGTATACCGTGTGGCTTCGATAGGCGACATGATCTGGATATCCAGACCCGTCGTATCATGTTCTTTGAGATAGGTCTTGACCTTGGCAATGAGATTCACATCATGGGCGCGATTATCATCCAGCCAGAAAATCGCCGGCTGCCCCGTTAGACGGGCACGGGTAACGGCGAGTTTAACCCAATCCCGTATGGGCAGGTCTCGGGTCTGGCACATGCGCCAGATATCACCAGCCTCTACGTCATGCTGCAGCACAACCTTACCTTCAGCATCGGTCACCTGTACTGTGCCCGTGAAGGGAATCTCGAAGGTCTTATCGTGCGAGCCATATTCCTCGGCCTTTTGCGCCATCAGCCCCACATTGCTCACCGTGCCCATGGTTGTCGGATCGAAGGCACCATACTGCTTGCAGAAATCAATTGTAGCCTGATAGATACCCGCGTAGTTGCGATCTGGAATCATGGCCTTGGTATCGTGCAGCTGGCCATCACGTCCCCACATACGACCCGAGTTACGAATCGTCGCGGGCATGGAGGCATCCACAATGACATCACTGGGTACATGCAGATTGGTAATCCCCCTGTCGGAATCAACCATCGCCAGATCTGCACGGTTTTGATAGACCGCTTCAATATCCGCCTCAATTGCCTGGCGTTCAATCTCGGGCAACCCGGCAATCTTACTATAGACATCACCCAGACCATTACGCGGATCGACACCAAGTTTTTTAAAACTGGCCGCGTGCTTGGCGAACACCGTTTTGTAATACACCCTCACGGCATGACCAAAAATGATCGGGTCCGAGACCTTCATCATCGTGGCCTTCAGGTGTAATGACAGCAATACGCCCTGTTGTCTGGCATCTTGCGTCGCCGCTTCGAAAAAGGCCCGCAGCTTGTTACAACTCATTACCGAGGCATCCACCACTTCGTCCACAAGTACCGGGACTTTTTCTTTTAGCACGCGCGATTCACCCTTGGCTCCGGTCAGTGTAATGGTCAGATTACCGGCCGTGGCGATTACGGCTGATTTCTCACTCGCATAAAAGTCACCCTCCGACATAGAGGCCACGTGGGATTTGGAATCGGCACTCCAGGCACCCATGGCGTGTGGATGTTTCCGGGCGTACGCTTTTACCGGACCGGCGACACGGCGATCCGAGTTCCCTTCACGTAGAATCGGGTTCACTGCACTGCCCAGTACTTTGGCGTAACGAGCCTTAATCGCTTTGTCTGCCTCGCTGGATGGCTCTTCAGGATAGTCCGGCAGCGCAAAACCCCTGCTCTGCAACTCCTGGATCGCGGCATGCAATTGCGGCACCGAGGCACTAATATTGGGCAGCTTAATAATATTCGCGTCTGGACGCTTGGCCAGTTCGCCTAATTCAGCAAGGGCATCGGCCTGTTGTTGAGTCTCTGTCAGATAGTCCGGAAAATTGGCCAGAATACGGCTCGCCAGGGAAATATCCCGGGTCTCGACGTTAATATCTGCCACACGGGTGAAGGCCTGCACAATGGGCAAAAAGGAATATGTGGCCAGGGCCGGGGCTTCATCGGTTTCGGTATAGATAATTCTGGAACTTGACATGAGCAGACTCTCTGAAAGTAAGATATGGTGAGGCTTTGCCTCATAAGAATTGCATTATATTTCAGATCGGCTATTGATTCACGCCCTAAGAATACGCCGACCGCCTGATGGCAACGTCGCCCTGACTGCCTTCAGGCTTTCTGTCCACGCGATACAAAATGTCGAATGCCGTGTTCCTGCTCTGCCCGCATCATAAATTAAGCAATCAAATCACAGAGTTGATGTATTCATACTAATTTTGACCACCAGTGAAAAGCTGACCCGCTTAAAAATTTATTTCTCCAGCCGATACGTCACCCGCATTGTATGTTGCCCGCCAGCGCTGACCTGTACCGTATTTTCTGCCGCGTTCGCTGACTCTACACATAACATTTTACGATAGCCGTCATTGCCCAGATCGCCCATTTTTGCCGCCGTCGCCTGCCAGGGATTCCAGACAACGGTAGAATGGCTTCCCTCTTTTTTGATGATAATTCTGCGTTGACGGTCATCGATAACATTAACATTCGTCGTATTTAGGTAGATTCGATCGACTTCGCTGTTAATGGTAATCGGCCCGTTCTGCGTCTTACGCTTAAAGTCATCGACCTTATCCAGGTAGTCACTACCTTCCAGACCAGACACGCTCGTCTCACTCACATCCTTTATCTGAAAATAGGTATGCAAGGCCTCACCGATGGTGATTGTCTCATCACTGTGGTTATACGTTGTGAGATCCATGCTCAGAGTCTTGCCGATAGTCAGGCAGTATTCCACCACTGTCGCCTGAGGCCACATCGGTTGAAGCTCCGCAGCGAGCTGACGGCTATCGAGCTGGAAAGTAATTTGTGTCTCATCGGCGGACAAGGCTCGGCTCTTCGTTACCTGCCACATCACGGTCCGTGCAAAGCCATGAGCCGGATAGTCGTTATGACTTCCATGAGGACCGAACCAGGGCCAGCAAATGGGTATACCACCACGAACCGATTTACCCATCGCAAACTTCGCCGCCTTTGATAACCAGATAACCTCATCATCATCTGTGGGTATCCAGCTCAGCAGGTGTGCGCCTTGCAAGCTTATGATAGCGCTGGCCTGTGCATTCTCAATAACGACGACCGGGATGTCGCCCTTACCGGCCTCGATACTCAAACGATGCTTATCATTGTGAAAACCGAAATCGGTATTTAGTTGTGTCAGATTAATAGTGTGCATAGGAGTTATAGACCACGCGACTAATGATGCTGGTTAATGATAGAGGATTTACCCGTGGATGGTTAACTAACCGCATTTTACCTGGAACCTAAGGTAACCTCACAAAATTACGATCAAAACAGTGAGTTACTTAACTATCAACTTAAACACAATGAAAAAAGTCTGTCATTGCGAAGGAGAGAAGCGCCCTAAAGGATACCCTCCGGTAACTGATGCGATGTCGTATCGCACGGTATATTCTCGTGCACGCTACGTCAACATCCATCAATTGTCATTTTGCAGTGTTGCTTCGTAATGGCCAGTGATAGAAGTATTATGAGAATTTCACGGACTTAGGACATCATCCTCGTAACAATAAACAGGCTACTCACTGATGTGGTTAAACCACGGTCACACGGAAGATTTATTTGCTGGGTTTGGCTAAGCGGTGAATGGGCATTGGTAGCAGATATCAAATTTAAAACCCTACCGCGAATCTATTTCAGATCCGTCTGCAAACATAGTGCTAACCCAGCAATCCGGGGCAGTCGGATCCGGGGTGTCAGTTATCTTTTCTGGATTCCTTTTTGGATTTCTTGGCGGCCTTCTTTTCTTTAGCCGTCATCACGGGTTTCTTTTTTTCTTCCCGGTTGCTTTTCTGTTCTTTACTCATCGTAATGCTCCTAGTCTAATCTTTTAGAGGATACTCAGTGTGAGACGTTGTTGATGTCACCGCGATCAGAATGTTACCGATTGCGGACAAGAGAATGAGGGACAATGACAGGCCCACCCGTCCCGGCCATAAACCACTTGCTGGCCTGGCCATTGAAGTGGCAGGGATTAGCAAGCGAATCTATTTGCTAACTGTAGCACACATCGGACAGGGCGAAGTACAACCTGTATTTCTTTTTGTCGATGTTAATAATGGTGTACTTACAATGATATCAGGGTTTGTCAACGAGTCATTACGGACAGGTAACCCATCAGGCTATCCCGGTATTTATCGCAACCCGCATTATGCTTATCCAGTCGCCATATTGACCACCCCGGTCTTCACTTTTCATGCTCACTTAAGCGTACGAATGTGTCCTGGCGGTAATACTGTCGCAGGAGTTCATAGATATCTGCGTAGTGTCGCTGAATAACGGCGGGACGTTCGAAAAATATTTCACTGAGGACCGCAAAAAACTCCGCCGGCGCGGTCGCAGCATAACAATCAATCTCGTGTGACCTGCCTTTACTGCATTTTCCCTGCAGGTCAGAAAATCCGTTACTAAAGGCCTCTACCCAGGCAGCCGTTTGCATCTCCGGGTGTAGGGGTGGAAAACCATTGGCCACCCCGTTTTGCATGTCCAGCTTATGAGCGAACTCGTGGATCACCAGGTTGTGGCCATCGATAACCCCGGCCTGTGCAACCGCATCCCCCGCCAGGATCACCGGACCTCGTTGCCAGGATTCACCAGACAGATTGTCACGCTCACGATGGACCACCCCCGCTTCATCGGTATAGGTGCGCGTTGGCGAGAAGCCACTCGGATAGACAATAATCTCGGACCAACCGGCATAACAACCCAGCCCCAGATTCAGAACAGGCAGGCAGGCCTGCAATGCAATCAAGTGACTCACCCGTGGTGTGACGACAAAACCCTGCGCGCCACTGAAAACTTTATCGTGCAAAAACAAAATCGCCAAATTTTGTAGACGCGATTTTTCATCGTTCGTTAAACCACTTAGCACGGGTAGTACAGCAAAGACCGTTGACCATTGCTGCGGTGTTATCGCAGAGCGTTCCAGGATACGACGTTGACGCCAGTTGCGGAGCCAGTCAAACATATTTTAACCAGTGCCTCGTGACAACGTGTTTCGGCGTACAGGCATGATAATTTTATGTCGAACCCTCGGTAGGTATGTGCAAAACACTACCACAGTGTTTGCAGTGCACCGCGTCGGCATCATGTCGCGTCAGTCCACACGTCTGACATTCATAACGCACCTTGCCGGGCCGAAAAATGGTCTGTACCAGCCGCAAGAACAGCGATATGCCAAAGATCATAATCAGCACTGCGAGGATATGGCCACTGGTACCTACCAGCGTAATATCGCCAAAGCCGGTGGTCGTCAGTGTCGCGACCGTGAAATAGAGGGCATCGAAATAATTCTTAATGCCGGGATTCATCTCCACCTGAGAAACATAGACGACGGCAGTAATCACAAAAATAAACACCAGCAGGTTAACCACACTAAAAATAATATCCTCGTGCATGCGTACAAAATGTGATTGCTTTTGCAGGCTCTTAATCATGTGGTGTGAACGCAACAGGCGCAGGGCACGCATTACCCGCAGAAAAGAATAATTTTCCGTCAGGGTCGGCGCCAGCAAGGAGGCAATAACAATCAGATCGGCAAGACCTGATGGGCTAAAAATCAGACGCAGGCGATGTGGGCTTATATAAAGACGCGCTGCAAGTTCCAGGAAATAGATAATCCCGATCGCCTCCTCAATGACGTGTAACTCATCAATTTGGTGGTAAAGGGAGACGACAATGAAGTAGAGAATAGTGATACCGTCAAAAGCGAGCAGGCCCCAGCGAAAATTGCGTGCCAGCCGACTCGTGCCGTTATAGAGGTGATCGATTTTTTGATACAGCCGTCGCCAGAAACCTGCCGTGGCTTGATGTAATGCGCCCATAATCGTCCTGAGAATTGCAGAAAATTTTCCCGCCTGATACTAGCAACCATACTAACTGATTGCGCCTGCAGGGCCAACCACAACCGGCCATCATCCACGGGGCATTCGTCAACATGAGCAACATCAATTCACGCAGGAACTGGGTCGCATTCGACAACCGACATTATCCAAGCCGCCTGTCCGTCTGCAAGCACAACCTTCTATAGAATACTACTCCGACGATACCCTATACCCGATATCTGTACAAATTAGTGCTACGATGACTATTGAAGATTGCCACTTGTGCTCTTACGTATACACATAACTTATCAAACAGATAACAGATCGTGAGTTTGTTATCGCAGCAGCTTTAAAAGGCTCAGTGGAGCAAGACATGGATTTTAAGGATTACTATCAAATTATGGGTGTCGAGCGCGACGCCAGCCAGGACGAGATCAAGCGCGCCTATCGTCGGCTGGCGCGCAAATACCATCCCGATGTCAGCAAGGAGTCGGATGCCGAAATCCGTTTCAAAGAGGTTGGTGAGGCCTACGAGGCGCTCAAGGACCCGGAAAAACGAGCCGCCTATGATCAACTCGGCGCCAACTGGAAAGCTGGCCAGGACTTCCAACCACCCCCCGACTGGAATGCCGGTTTTGAATTCAGGGGCGGTGGTTATACCGGCCGTGACGGCGCAGACTTCAGTGATTTTTTTGAGTCCCTGTTTGGGCAGGGTTTTGGCGGGGCACAGGGACATACCTCGCATGCCGGTTTTCGCCAGCAGGGTCAGGACCATCACGCCAAAATTCTCATCGACCTGGAAGATGCCTACCAGGGAGCAACACGTAGTATTGGCCTGCAGTCACCGGAGATCGATAAGCAGGGCCATGTGCATACCAAACAACGTACCCTGAAGGTCAAAATTCCCAGGGGGGTTAAACAGGGACAGCGGATAAGATTGCCTGGCCAGGGCAGTCCCGGCATGGGTCAGGCAGCCGCCGGTGACCTGTACCTGGAGATCGACTTCAAGCCGCATCGCCTTTACAAGGTGGATGCCCATGATGTCTATCTCGACCTGCCGATTGCCCCCTGGGAGGCGGCGCTCGGCGCCAACATTCCGGTACCGACACCGGCGGGCCCGGTCGACATGAAAATTCCCGCCGGCACCCGCAGTGGACGCAAGCTACGCCTCAAAGGCCGTGGTATCCCCGGTAAAACTCCGGGTGACCTCTATGTGGTCATACAGATCACCCTGCCACCTGCCGACACTGACACGGCCAGGGCATTCTATGAAAAAATGCAACAGGAACTGGCGTTCAACCCACGCAGTAACATGGGAGTGTAATTCGCATGACACAACAAGTCCTCAATGGAATCTTACTCGACGAGAGTACTGAACTTAGCCTGAGCGATCTCTGTCGCGTCTGCGCCAGCCCTGCGGAATGGGTTATCGCCCTGGTTGAAGAAGGTGTGCTGGAGCCTGTCGGTTACCAGCAGACACAATGGCGCTTCCCCGTCGACAGCCTGCAAAGGGCACGCACGGCCATGCGCCTGCAGCGCGACCTCGGCATAAACCTGGCCGGTGTCGCTCTGGCGGTTGAACTGCTGGAGGAAATTAGTCGACTGGAAAATCGACTGCGTCGTCTTGATCTGGATGAACCTTCTTAAGCCTCAGACGCGTTAACAATCTGTCAGCATGCGGCGCCTGGCAGGCTTATTCGTCCGCCTCCAGTGGCAGGTCAAACAAGGTCTCGATACGGGTAAAATTCCCCGCCATGCGTCCCAGCGGGTCGAGCGCCTGCACATCAATACGGCCATTCTCAAGCAGGTCATCCTCGATGTGGTATCGATGCATGCGCCCAATCACCAGATGGTCGCTGCCCAGTTTCAGCATATGCTCAACCGTACACTCCATACTGATCTTTGCCTCGGCAACCCGTGGCGTCTTGACGACCACGCAGGGGGCTGGCGTGACACCGGCACGCGCAAACTCATCGACTTCCGGCGGATGATTCACCGCACTCTCAAACATTGCATTGGCCAGATCCAGCGAGACGATATTAATGACAAACTCCGGCGGCTCGCGCGAGGCCACGGTAAAGAAACTAAACGGTGCCAGGTTCAGGATACCACCATGGCTACGCGATGAGACCCAGGCAATGGGGCGTGGTACCACCGCACCGATTAAAAGTTTATATACTGAATTGGTATCGAGTTCAGATGGGTCAAGGATCATAGTAGGCAAGCTTGATTAGTAAATATGGGCCAACAAATATAAACACCCCTCCCGGCAAAGTCTAGCGTCAACCTTTCTGGCTGTCCTGGCAGCAGACATCCGCTGCCGCGCCGAATTTATTTTCAGTAGGGCCTGTCATTTAGCCTTAGCAGGACCTATGATCACCGGGCAGTTACCCCTGACTGCGTTTCAACCTCTCATGAGGCCCGACATGGTTCGACGCATCCCTTTAAATAATCACTCCCCCATGCGGGAGATGATGGCGGCTGCCCTGTTCCATATCGCACCACATATTATTACCGCTTCACTGCTTCTGTAATACCACCATCCAGACCTTGATACAGAACATCGCTTGCGTTGTTCAGGTTCCGCGCCGCGTCGCTTAAATCCGCAAAGTCACTCAACCATTGTCCGGCAGTACCTGCCTGTTTACCCGCTTCTTATTTTTATATTGGAGACAAATATCCTCATGCAATCACAAAACGTTGAAATTAACGACTACTACAGCACCGATAGTTTTACTCGTATAAAAGCCCTGGCCGATCAACACGAAACCCCTTTCGTGGTCATCGATACCCACATCATTAACCAGCACTACAGTAGTCTGGTAGAAAACTTTCCCTATGCCCGCATCTATTACGCCGTCAAGGCCAATCCGGCCATTGAAATCCTCAGCCTGTTACGCGACCGTGGTGCCAGCTTTGACATTGCCTCTACCTATGAACTTGACAAGGTCCTGTCGCTCGGCATCGAGCCTTCACGTTGCAGTTATGGCAATACCATTAAAAAACGCAAAGACATTCTTTATTTTTATGATAAGGGTGTACGGCTGTTCGCCACCGATGCCGAGTCCGATCTGCGTAACATCGCCGAACTGGCTCCCGGTGCTAAAATTTATGTGCGGATCCTGACCGAGGGTAGTCACACTGCTGATTGGCCGCTGTCACGCAAGTTTGGCTGCCAGATCGATATGGCCGTAGACTTGCTCGTGCTTGCCAAAGAGCTGGGACTCGAACCCTATGGCCTGTCATTTCATGTCGGTTCACAACAGCGCGACATCGGTGCCTGGGATGCGGCCATCGGTAAGGTCAAAATTATTTTTGATCGCCTGCGCGAAGAAAATGATATCCAGTTGAAAATGCTCAATATGGGTGGAGGATTTCCCGCCAACTACATCAGCCGGACCAACGACATCGCCACCTATGCCACCGAAATTACGCATTTTCTGAAGGAAGACTTTGGTGACGAACTGCCCGAGATCATTCTCGAACCAGGTCGCTCGCTGTGTTCCAATGCCGGCATCCTGGTCAGCGAAGTAGTGTTGATCTCGCGCAAGTCACACACGTCGCTACATCGCTGGGTCTATACCGACGTCGGCAAGTTCTCCGGCCTGATCGAGACCCTGGGTGAGGCGATTAAATATCCCATCTATACCGAAATACAGGGTGAGGTCGAGGAAGCAGTCATCGCCGGTCCCACCTGTGACAGTGCGGACATCATGTATGAGGATAGTAAATACGAGCTACCACTTGCTCTCAAGACCGGCAACCGTCTTTACTGGTTTTCCACTGGCGCCTATACCACGACTTATAGCGCCATTGAGTTCAATGGTTTTCCACCGCTCAAACAGTACATTATTACCCAGGCTTAAAAGAAAAAAACGCGAGCCCGTACAGGGAAGTACCGGCCTGCATCAAACAGGACGCCGAGCTGAGGTGCGGGCGGTGAACATTCGCTTCATAAGTCAGGGTTGTTGCTGGACCAACAGGGTCTGTGTCGGATAGGCAAACTCAATGCCCTCGGCCTCAAAATTACCCAGGCTTAAAAGAAAAAAACGTGAGCCCGTACAGGGAAGTACCGGCCTGCATCAAACAGGACGCCGAGCTGAGGTGCGGGCGGTGAACATTCGCTTCATAAGTCAGGGTTGTTGCTGGACCAACAGGGTCTGTGTCGGATAGGCAAACTCAATGCCCTCGGCCTCAAA
>CAJYAN010000004.1:0-47500 GCA_913064945.1 uncultured Gammaproteobacteria bacterium
CGATACCGCAGTAATATGAATGCTGTTTAGTGTAGAATTTCATTGAGCTTTCTCCTTTTGGGTTTCGTCGCCTTCCAGTTTAGTCAATAACGACTAAGCTGGAGGGAGAAGGCTCAATGAGTATCAAGCTGTTCAAATCGGACATCCAAAAGCGTCGCAAAATTTGCATACGCAAATTTTTCGCCACTTTTAGCTGCCGCTTAACGATACGTTATGTGTTAAAGATTTAAATCTAAAAGTTGAAGGGTTATTACAAATGACAACAGAATCAACAGACGCCGCACAAGAAGCTATTAATTTATTTACCGGCTTCACAATAAGTGACATTCTAATGGTGTGTGCTGTTTTGCTTGCACCTTTAATTGCAGTACAAGTTGACAAATATTTAGAGAAAAAACGAAATAAAAAAGAACGAAAGTTAAATGTGTTTAAAACCCTAATGGCCACTAGAGGCAAAGCACTAGACCCCCGCCACGTGGAAGGTCTTAATATGATAGATTTGGAATTTGTCGGAGATAAGTCTGTAACTGATGCATGGAAGGCTTATCTCGATCACTTAGTAAATATGCCTAAATATCCCACTACTGAGGGAAAAAACGAAGATGAAAAGAAAGCAGATAAGTCGTTGTATGATTCTCAGATGTCAACCTGGGGAAATGCAAGAGAAAATCATTTAGCAGATTTATTATTCAGCATGGGTAATTCACTAGGCTACAAATTTGATAAAACACATATTAAGCGCTCCATATATTCACCACAGGGTCATGCGGATATTGAAAATGAGCAGCAATTTCTTAGGAAGGCATTAATAGAACTACTAATGGGTCGCCTTACCTTACCAGTCGAGACAATAACAAATCCACTTTCCGAAGAAGCCTTGAAAGCTCGTGAAGAAGAGCAAGCCGAACAAAAACTAATCAGAGAGCTCCTTATTAAACATTATAAGGGTGAAATCGCTGCTTCAGTAAGAATAGTTGATGATCGTAAAGAATATGTGCAACCTACTGAATAAATAAAAAAAATAAAACACATAACACACAACAAATCGTTAAAAAATGATCACCAACAAACGTCGACTTTTTAGTTCGACATTATTTGTAAAAAGGTAATTATATGATTAAAGCAAATGTTAAATTTTACGGCAAAGAAACAGATCAATTCGGCATGCCAAAACCATACAATAGTTATCTTGTTGTAGCATCACCTTGGCAAATCAATAATTCTGGCGTTGCTACAGCAATGCCATTATCTGGTGATGCGCCTGCACCTAACCCTCCGCATAAATTATCTCAATCAGGCGGCCCTGAAAAAGCCTATGAGGATATGTTAGATATATTGAGAAATTTACCAGAGAATAAAGGGCTGCAAGAATTAATTGATAAAGAATAATAAACACATAACAAATCGTTCGTGCGGGAATTTCACTACGCTGCGCTTCGTGAAATCCCCACAACTCAAACGTTATGTGTAAAAAATGATGAAGCCAATAACAACAAAAAGGCTGATTTTAAGGAGCTGGAAATATAGTGATTATTTGCCGTTCTACAAAATCAACTCGGACCCAGATGTAATGGAGTTTTTTCCAGCACTTCTGAGTCATGAAGAAAGTAATGAAATGGCAACAGAAATTCAGCGTCGAATAAATAAAAAAGGTTGGGGGTTTTGGGCTGTAGAAGAAAAGACATCTAAAATCTTTATTGGTTTTGTTGGTTTAAATCAGCCATCCTATGAATTGCCTTTTAATCCATGTGTTGAAATAGGTTGGCGCCTTTCAAGAAAGTTCTGGGGGTATGGCTATGCAACTGAAGCTGCAAATAGTGCCATGGAATATGCTTTTGACATTTTATCGTTAAACGAAGTAGTCGCATTTACACCGGTGAGTAATAAACGATCACAGGCTGTCATGGAGCGCCTTGGCATGACTAACGCACGTAAAAACTTTAATCATCCCAAAATCCCGAATAACAGCGCGCTAAAAGAACATGTTTTATATAAAATTACACGAGAGCAATGGCAATCATCAAACACATAACAAAGCAAATTAACTCGGACTGTGTGTTCCACAGGTCGGATGTGCAAAAGAGGAATAAATGAAAGATACATTACAACCAGGCATTAAGTACGAACATAAATTCATGGTTCCGCCATCTAAAACTGTCCCTTCTCTATATCCAGAGTCTGCAGAATTTGTAGTAATGCCAGAAGTATTCGCCACAGGTTTTCTTGTTGGCTTTCTGGAATGGAGTTGCATTAAAGCTATCAATCCGTATCTTGATTGGCCAAACGAACAAACAGTGGGTACACACATTGATGTCAGTCACGATGCAGCAACACCACCCGGTTTAGAGGTCACTGCGACTGTTGAGTTAATCGAAGTTGAAGGAAGAAAGCTTGTATTCACAGTCGAAGCCCACGATGGGATTGATCTTATTTCAAAAGGACGCCACGAACGTTTCGTTATCAATAAAGAGAAATTTGATGCCAAAGTTAATGAAAAGAAAAATAGCGCATAACAAATCGCTCGTGTGGGACGCAGCGCACTATCGCACTTGTTACGCAAACGTTGGGGGTTTTACAATTGATCGTAGTGACCGCCAATAGCAAATATGTAAATGTAGTCTTTCTCGTATTTATATATAACGCGGTCTTTCTGGCTTATGCGGCGAGACCATAAAGCCGAGAGGTTATGTTTTAATGGTTCAGGTTTTCCCGTACCCATACGTGGATTATCGCGGAGCATCTCTTTTAACACTCGGCAAAACGCCTTGTGCATTTTCTTGTCTTTTTGCCTAAGTTCTTCGTAGGCTGCCCATGTATTACCTTCAAATACCAGTGATCTCATCAAGCTCCCCAGCGGTAGGTTTATAGCCCTTATTCTTTTGATGGGTAGCTACAGAAACAGCAATTTTCTTCATCAAATCAGTATTTTGCAATACATAAAGAGTTTCTTGCTCACGCTCCCAGTCATCTGCACTTAAAACCACAAAATCCTCCCCAGTTCTGCGAGTCACTTTAAGTGGCATATGTTTTGTAACTACTTGTTCTACATGGATATTCAGGTTGTCTCTAAATTTGTTAACACTAACACTGTCCATTATGGCCACCTTGTTTATGTACGGTTATGCCGTACGTGTTAATAATAAACCCCTAACAAATCAATCAAGCAGCCGCAAACTACGCGCTGCTTATTTCAAACGTTGAATGTCCGCTCTTCTGCGGGATTAAAGCGAGATCATATGACCGTCTTTGGCCGATTGCAGGCATTGATTACATATCGCTAACGATCAAAATCAACCAGAATTTGTCCTGGCCGCTTGCCGCAATTCTTCCGCCAATTGCCGCGTTGCCGGTCCACTGTTTTCATTACCGAAAATCAAATACAGGGTAGCAATGTAGTGTGCGCCGGTTTCGATTGCTAACGGCTTGAGTCTGCCCTGCTGCAAAGCTGACTCAATATGCTGTTTTGGCAACCAGCCAAAACCTAACCCTTCTTCAATGGCATGCACGGCGGTTTCGATGGACGTTACGGTCCAGCGGTGTTCGCTGTCGAGCCAGCCGACGTCCTGTCGGTGGTGGATGCCGGAGTCGCGGATGACCACCTGCATGCTGTTACGCAGGTCGTGCAGGGTGAGGGGGGCGTTGAGTTGATGCAGGGGATGGTTGGGGTGGGCGACGGCGAGGAAATCCACGTCCATCAACTTGTCACCGAGAAAGCCCCTGGGGGTTTGCGCGGCAATGGCGAGGTCGGCCTCGCCAGCGTTTAACAAATCATCGGCTCCGGAGAGAATGACCTCTCGCAGCTGCACGCGGGTGCCCTGATTATGATTGGCAAAGTTTTTCAGTGCCTTGAATAACACCGCACGAGGCAGGGCGGCATCGACCACTAACTGGATCTCGGCCTCGCGCCCGCTCTGGAGGTGGTGGGCCAGGTCCTCCAGCTCACCCGATTCGAGCAACAACTGTCGCGCCCGCTGTAACAGGACTTTACCGGCTTCGTTTAGCTCGGCCTTGCGGCCGTTCATGTGCAACAGTGGCAGGCCCAGTTGTTCCTGTAGCCTGGCAATGGTGTAACTTACCGAGGACTGGCTGCGATGCAGGACTTTGGCGGCCTGGGCGAAACCGCCGTGTTCGACCACGGCAAGTAAGGTACGCCACTGCTCCAGGCTGACTCGGGAATTTCTCATTTGGCAAAAATATCAATAAATTCGATTCAATAAAACAAATATTTGCGCTTTTTTATCGAATTATTACGGCATATAGTCTGTTCATCCTAAACACAACCACAAAAAAAGGAGTTAGCAATGGATAAGTACTTACCGGTAGTTGGACGGCTGATGCTGGCACAGATCTTCCTGATTGCAGGGATTGGTAAAATCAGTGCCTATGCAGGTACACAGGGCTATATGGAAGCGATGGGTGTCCCCGGTGCACTGTTGCCGCTGGTGATTCTGACTGAAATTGGCGGTGGACTGGCGCTGGTCCTGGGTTGGCAGACGCGCTGGGCCTCGTTGGCGCTGGCGGCTTTTACCCTGTTAGCGGCTTTCCTGTTTCACCTTCATCTCAGTGACCAGATGCAATCGATTATGTTTATGAAAAATATCAGCATTGCGGGTGGTCTGTTAGTGTTGGCGGCCTTTGGTGCCGGTGCGTGTAGCCTGGATAAACGTAAGTAAATCAATCAAAAAGGAGTCGCGTGTGAGTTTAGTTGTTAAAGGTGAGTTACGTACCGATTGGTTAGACGCCGAGACCGAGGCGGGTGAGTTTGTCCGCCAGGACTCGCAGTTCAGACACTGGCTGACGTCTGATGGTCGTGCCGGGCCGAGCGGCGAAGGTGGCTTTGCCGCCGAGCCGGGACGCTACCACCTTTATATTTCGTATGCCTGTCCCTGGGCCCACCGAACGCTGATTTTTCGCAAGCTGAAAAAGCTCGAATCTCTGATCAGCGTCTCGGTGGTCAACCCTTACATGGGGCCGAAGGGCTGGTCATTTGCGGCTTATCCAGGTGCCACGGCGGATACGGTCAATAATGCCGAGCATATGTATCAAGTCTATCTACGGGCACAGCCGGATTACAGTGGTATCGTTACCGTGCCGGTGCTGTGGGATAAACAACGTCAGACCATCGTGAATAATGAATCATCAGAGATTATTCGCATGTTCAATTCGGCCTTTGCGGAGCATGCTGCGCCGAGTGTGGACTACTATCCTGAGTCCTTGCGGGCGGAGATCGATACGATCAATGACTTTGTCTATAACAATGTCAACAACGGGGTCTATCGAGTTGGCTTTGCCACCACGCAGCAGGCCTATAACGAGGCCTTCGACCGCCTGTTTAGTGCGCTGGATCGCCTCGAGCATCTTCTGGCGAAACAGCGTTATCTGGTGGGTGAACAAATTACCGAAGCGGACTGGCGTCTGTTTACCACCCTGGTGCGTTTTGATGCCGTTTACGTGGGCCACTTCAAGTGTAATGCTCGACGGATGGTTGATTATCCTAATCTGCATAACTATTTACTGGAGCTGTATCAGGTGCCGGGCATTGGTGAAACAGTCAACATGGATCATATCAAGCAGCATTATTATACCAGCCACCCGGAGATCAACCCGACGGGCATTGTCCCCAGGGGACCTGTATTAAATTTTGCCCAGCCGCATCATCGGGAGCGTTCTTATGATTGAGATTGTCGACGTCAGCCTGACCAGTGAAGGCGATGGCGCGGAAGTAAAACGCCTCTTTCCGGTCTCTGTGCAGCGAATGAATTTTGACCCCTTTGTCCTGTGGGACCATTTTTTTATTCAGCCGGGCAATGGTTTCCCCACGCACCCGCATCGTGGTTTTGAAGCGATTACCTATTTATTCCAGGGTGCCATGGAACACAAGGACAATATGGGCAACTGCTCGACCGTCCTGCCGGGCGGGGCGCAGCGCTTTACGGCGGGCCGTGGCCTGGAACATTCGGAAATGCCTTCCGCCGACGGTATCACCAGTGGTATTCAGTTGTGGATTAACCTGCCCCAACGTCTCAAACAGATCGACGCGGCCTATCAACAGGTCGATGCCGTGGATGTACCTGTGACTGAAGACAATGGGGTGCGGATTCATCATATTGTCGGCCCGCAGGGCAAGGTGGAATTACGCACGCCAGTGATTTATCAGGACGTGGAAATTAACGCGGGGAGTCGCTTTGACGTTGACGTGCCAGACAATTTTCGTGGCCTGGTGTATGTGGTGGAGGGTGACCTCGAGCATGATGGCCAGCGGCTGATGGCAGGCAAGAGCCTGTTTTTTGCCGATATGGCACAGATTTCATTAACGGCACGTAGTGATAGCCGTGTCATGCTCTGCATGGGCACACCCCATGGTGAGCCGATTCGGCAATATGGACCGTTTGTTGATTGAACGGCGTTATATCAGGCTGGTCGCCTGAGAGACGATGGGCTAGAATCGCGGCCTTAGTCATTTAGACAACAGGTCGATTGTATTGTCATCTTTGTATAAACAACGTCTTGCCCATCTGACTCAGGCCGGGCAAACCCACTTGCTTAAACATGGTCTGATGGGTCTGGAAAAAGAGACCCTGCGTGTTGGCGCCGATGGCAAACTTGCCCAGACGCCACACCCTCGTGCGCTGGGATCGGCGCTGACCCATCCCTACATTACGACCGATTACTCGGAAGCACTAATGGAGATCATCACCCCGCCGTTCAGCGACCCGCGTGATAGCCTGTCCTTCTTGCAACAGGCACAGCAGTTTGTCTACCGCCATCTGGAAAATAACGAGTCCCTCTGGGCGACCAGTATGCCCTGTGTTATCGCCGGTGAAGACAGCATCCCGATTGCCCGCTATGGCAGTTCGCATGCGGGCACCATGAAAACGGTTTATCGTCGTGGTTTGGGGCATCGCTATGGTCGAGTGATGCAGGTCATCGCCGGGGTGCATTTTAATTACTCGGTGAATGAGGCGCTGTGGCCGGTCTTGCAGCAAATTGAAAAAAATACTGCCAGTGTGCAGGATTTTAGTACGACCTATTACTTTGGTATGTTACGCAACCTGCAACGCATGGGCTGGCTGGTTCCTTATCTGTTTGGAGCCTCACCGACCATCTGTAAAAGTTTTCTCGGCGGCAAACCAACGACGCTAATCCCCTTAAGTGGTTCCACTTATTATGAACCCTATGCTACCTCATTACGCATGGGCGATATTGGCTATCAGAATAATAAGGAAAATGAAGTCGGCGTGAAGGCCAACTATAATTCGTTACGTGAATATATTGATAGTCTGGAACATGCGATTAACACACCCTATCCGGCCTATGAGAAATACGGCATCAAGGTCAATGGTCGCTATGAACAACTCAATGCCAATCTACTGCAGATTGAAAACGAGTACTACACAACCGTGCGGCCCAAACAAATTCTTGATGGCAATGAAAAACCCGTGCGCTCCCTGCAAAGACGCGGCGTACGTTACATTGAACTACGCTCTCTGGATGTCAATGCCTATGATCCACTGGGTATCGGTGAAGAACAACTGCGTTTTCTCGAATGCTTTATGCTCTACTGCCTGCTGCAGGAAAGCCCGTCACTAAGTCGTCAACAACAAACGGCGTTTGATCGTAACGAATTGATGGTCGCGCATCATGGTCGTCAGCCGGAGCTGCAATTAAAACAGGGACGCGGGAAAATTTCCCTGCTGCAATGGGGCAGTAGTATCCTGGAGGAAATACGGCCGATTGCCGAGCTTCTGGATATTGGTGAATCAGAGTCAGTCTATCAACAGGCCTTGCACCAGCAGCTGGCGAAAATAGAAAATCCTGACCTGACCCCTTCTGCCCGTATGCTGGCCGAGGTGGAGAACGCGGGAGAAGAATTTTTTACCTTCGCTTTGCGTATGTCGAATCAACATAAAAAGACCTTGCAGGCGCTGGAGTTTCCACCAGAACAGGAACAACGTTTCGTGCAGTGGGCTCAGGATTCACTGCAAAAACAGGCGAAAATGGAGGCGTCCGATCAGGGAAGTTTTGAGGACTATTTGCAGGCGTATTTTTCACAATAGTGTTAATGGTCTTGTGTTATAACAAAGCTTGATGTTCGGCGATGGATATCGAAAAACAACAGCAGAATGACGAAAACCAGATCGAGGTTGACAGGACCTCGTTCGGCTATATCGTGACACACCGAAAAGCCAAACGCCTGCTTTATACCGGCAGCTTTAACCGTGAGTCCGAGGCGATTCGTACGGCGACCAAAATGGCGAAGCATCTGGAGGTCTGTGGTGAAGGCGTCTGGTATTGTCTGAATTACGCCGTTAAAAAAACAGTAACGTAACGCACTGTCTCTACCGACCGTCGTGTGACTCAGGCGGCCTGGACTGACGACTAACAAGGTGTTTTATTTATGGCAATTCTGATACAGATTACGGATGGCATCGCGGGGCTGCGATTTTCACTTGATCAGGCACGCACAAATATTGGTCGTGACCCCGAAAATGAGATCAGTATTGACGATGAGCTGGTCAGTAAGACCCACGCGATCATTGAAGCCGTCCCCTCTACGGAAATCGCCGGTCAGGTTGAGTATTATTTACATGACCAGGACAGCACCAATAAAACCTTTGTCAATGACGAGCAGGTATCGCTGCGCAAGTTACGACATGAGGATATCATCCGCATCGGCATGAATAATTTTCAATTTATCGAACAAAGCACTACGGACCTGGAAGAGACGGCCAAGCTGCACAAGTCATGGATTCCGGGTGTCTTTTATACGACCAAAAAGAAAAAATAATAGTATCGGCTTATTTATCCCCGCCTGAGAAATCACCCTCGAGGCTGATCTGAGCCGGCGCAACGGCACCCCCCGAGATAATAAAGGTCATCGCCTCATCCATGGACCAGCTGGTTGAGGTGAGTTTGCTGGTCGGTACAATTTCCAGATACCCGGACGTCGGGTTGGGTGTGGTCGGCACATACACGGCGGCAAGGTCTTCACCGGTAGAGGCATCCTTGAAGGTATGGGTGACGAAGCCGACGGTTTTTAGTTCAGGCGATGGAAAGGCAATCAGCACCACGCGTTGCAATCCTTCGGGTTTCTGTGACAGAGCCCCCAATAATTTCTTCACCGAGCCATAAACATTCTGCACGATCGGGATACGATTCATTATTCTGTCAAACAGGCCAAGGACTTTTCTCCCCAATACGCGGTTGGCTAACCAGCCGAGAAAATAGAGCAGTGCCAGGGTCGTGACGATGGCGAGGCTGGATTGAAACCATGGCTGGTAAAACCATTGGGCGATTGTTGGATTGTGTCGTTCGATGGCCTTGGAAATACCATTGGCCCAGGGGGCGCCCAGTACCGTCAATTGCTTGAGAAGAAATTCAAATACCAGCCAGGTGATCCATAACGGAATAATGGTCAGGATGCCGGCGATCAGGTTGCGCTTGATGTGTAGAGAAAAAGTTTTATCGGTACTCATATCAGGCTCCAGCCTCTGTGGTTGTTGTCGGTTTTTTGTTACTATCGACAGGGTGATGATTAGAACACGATAAGCAAGGAAAAATATATCCCATGACAGAATTAGAAGCCATTAGCACCCGACTGGTGGTTGCCGTCGTTGCCGGCAGCATTATTGGCTTCGAGCGTGCCTATCATGGTCGCCCGGCGGGATTGCGTACCCATACCCTTGTCTGTGTCTCTTCGGCCTTACTCATGTTGCTGACGGCCTTTCAATGGGACCTGTTGCAGGGTGTTCCTCTGGTGACACTGCGTACCGATCCGACCCGCATGGCGCAGGGAATTATGACCGGTATCGGTTTCCTCGGCGCCGGCGTCATTATGAAAGAGAACCTGACCATTCGTGGCCTGACGACGGCGGCGTCCATCTGGATGACGGCCGCGATCGGAATCATTATTGGCATGGGTTTCTTTGAACCGGCGGCCATGGCGACGGTCATTACGCTGGTGGTCCTGAGTTTTTTTGGCTGGAGTGAGCGTCTGATGAAGTCACGGCGTTATGCCAAATTGCTGGTACGCTTTAAGCGTTCTATCGGTTTACCGAAAGAGGAGCTATACAGCGTCATCAAATCACACAAGATCAGCGCAACCGCACCCAGCTATCATCTGGAATCTGCGGGCACGATTTTTCAGTATGAAATGACCATTAGTACCAGTGACCCCGAAAATTTTCACAATCTGGCCGAGAGCCTGAGCAAAGTCGAGCAGATTATCGAGTTTAGCCTGATGCCGACGGGTGACTAGCCCGCGGATTAATGGATAGGCAATCGGGCTCTCAGTTCATCGCGATCAAACCACCATTTATCTCCGACCATCACATTAATGATTTGCGACAGGCGCGGCAGGAACAGTTGCGGGTCATTCAATTCAAGTCGTTCACGCCAGAAATCCATTTGTTCCTGTGTCGTGACGTTGCTGTGTCGCTGGGCCACTTTGGCAATAATCTGCATGGTCAAAAATGACAGGCTTTCATGTTGCTCATCGTTGGCGCGCATGTCGACAATATACTGTGCGGCGATGGCGGCCACGGCAGCACCATCGGAGTCATTCGGCGTCTCATCGACGATATGATTGAGCATGGCGACACTGGTGGTCGGTTCTATCGGGTAGGTCACGGCCAGCCAGACACCATGACCCAGGGCGATAACAGAGTCTTTCTGGTCGGCCTGAAACATAATGTCACAGGACTCGGTGGCCGGTTGCCAGGCATCGTGATCAATAAAGACCTTAAGACAACGACGCGCGGTGAGAAAGGCCTCAGGGTTGCGTTCCAGTGCCAGCAGGGACTCGGCGATATCCAGCTCAATCGTGGCGCGTTGCAGGGCATCGGCATCTCCTGGTAAGGCGGCCAGTCGTTCCTGGTGTTGCTTTAGCCACTGTTCGGCATTGTCCTTACTATCAAGAAGTTCGAGATCGGCGGGGGCCTGTTTATCCTTATCCATCGTCATGTTATTACCCAAGTATAAAACGGCGTTTATTATAGCGGTTTGTACCGCACTGTGGAGGCCCTGCAGGAAAATTGCCCGACAAAAATGCGGTCAGTTCAGCCGGAGGCGCGCCTCGCCAAGGCTGAGAACAGGAACCGCGCGTGAAACTCCCTGCAGAAGATGAGAATCCGCTGATTTTTATTTGTATTAACGCGTTCGCGTCAGATGTTCTATGGCCATACAGGCCTGCTGGTTGAAATGCTTGAAGCCATCATAGGCGATTTCATCCAGTGCTCGGCGGCTAGTATAGCGATCACTGTAAAACAGGCCGATGGCACGCTGATTAACGATGATGGGGGCGAGATAAAAACTCCTGGTACCAATTGTGTTGTGGATGTGTGGAGACATGTAGCTTTGATATTCGGCGGCACTGGCATCCTTGACCCAGAGGGCGTGTTTCTCGATCAACGACTGGGCAAATATATTGGGCATGCTGTTATCAATCGGAAAAACAAATTTTTCGGCCAGGCTTTCGGCACCAATACCGACAGCGTACTTTGCACGTATCTGGTTTTTTTCTGCGGTCAACAGGGCAAACAGGGCGCGGTCCATACCAATGCCACGGTAGATACCTTCGAGTACCAGCTCCAGGATCAGGTTGAGGTTGGGTTTGGTTTCGAGCAGATTGGACAGATCACGCAGGACATTGAGTTGTACGACGGGGTCGGGTTCCGGATAGAGATTGACCGGTATGGTGTCTTCAATTTCTGCTTCGAGCGTCTTATTGTCGGGAGACGGTATGAGATTGGCGGCGGCCCCGGCACCATAGGTCTGTGCCAGCTCGATGGCCTGACGGGCATTCTCCATAACACGTTGGCGGGTTTCTTTTTCATCCAGCTTGAGATAGTGAGCCAGCCTGGCAATTTGCTTATTAACCGCATCGCTGTGCCAGCCTTCCGTCGCGTGATGACTGATGGCCGCAGCAAAAATAATACTCTGGATGCGTGGATTTTTCAGGTTGGGGCGGTTAATGGCGCTATTGAGCAGGTCACCGAGGTGCCAGTTCTGGGTAAGTCCGAGGGTTAGCTGGTGGAAGGTAAAGCCCAGCACTTTTTCCTGGGACTGTTCCGGCGTCATGTCCGTTTTGTCCATGGCCTCTAATAAGCTGTCGCCCTCTTCGCGGGCGATACACCAGAAGGCCATTTCTCCCAGTTCGTGTAGCAACGTGGCGATAAAGACCTCCTCCGGGGATTCATCCCCCATGGCAGTCGCAATACTGCGCGCCTGCACAGCGGCATGAAAGGAGCGCGCCATGACTTCCATAACACGGGATTTGGATTTGTTTTTTAACAGGGCATCGATAATGGCCAGTGACAGGCCAAGGTCGCGCACCAGGTCAAAGCCGATAAAAACGACAGCACGACTGATCGTGTTGATGGCGACGCCGGAGGGATTATAGAAGCTGCTATTGGCCAGTTTCAGGATACGCGCCGTTAGCGATGCATCCTGCAGGATGACATTGGCGAGTTCACTACTGGAGGTATCGTCTTTGGCGGTGATGCGGTTAATCGAGTCCGCCGTAAATTTAAAAATGGGCATCTCTTCTTCACTGATGCGACGAATCCATTCCTGTAAATGTTCACTCATAGATTTTTAACATGATGTCTTGAAATTTAAGAACGCCAATAACGCCGTTGCACTGGCCGGGTCTTTTTTATATCGGCCAAAGCGACAGGCTTCTTTACCCGGCGTAATTTGTCTGCAGGATTATTCTGGTCAGGCAGGGGCGCAGATAAAAGCCCCTTGGCAGTGTCTGTATGGCTTGTCCCTGTTCATCCAGTGCGGCACACAGACTGCGGGCATTGGCGGCCTTGGGCCGAATTTGCAGGTAAGTGCCCTGTTCGGCGCTAATATTTTCCCAGCGACCCAGGACGACCAGCTCCATTAACTCCTCCCAGTCCTGTTGCAGAATCGCCGTCTGTTGTGCATCGGGGCTCCAGAGGCTGGCCATGCCGATACGGCGCTCGCCAAAGTTGAGCTTGGGATCGGCCTCGATCGGTATCCAGAGGACACGACTCAGCTTGCGACAGACCCAGGAACTGTGCCAGTGAAGCTGAGTATTGGCCTGCATCGGGACCGTACAGACGTAGGTCGATTCTTTGGGTTGCCAATGTTGATTTAGGGGGAGTGTCTTTAGTTCCACACCAAGTTCGGGAAAGTCAGGCAGTGCTTTGGAACCTGCGCTCGCCCCCAGACATTGTTCCAGTAATTGTCCAATCCAGCCCTTGCCCTGTATGGCGGTGCGAGGCAGTGACTGACCAAACTCACGGGCCAGGTCATGCAGATTTTTACCGGCAAGCTGATGGGCGCGTTGGAGTAGCACGTTTTCATTTTCGGGGACTGGCACACGCATAACCGTATTCATCCAGCGTATGATAGATCATCTATACAAAGTAGTAACATATAGAAGGCGGGTTTTACCTGGCGATTCGTCGATAATTTGCTTTATAGGGACAGACAAAAGGACAGACTTCCATTGGATATCAGTATAACTCCCACACTAATGTTTGGCGTGGTGCTGTTTATCATCCTCATTCTGGTGGCGCGGGCCTGGTTACTGCACGATGAGCGTGATCGGCGTGATGTCAGAGACCGTCGCCAATGGGGCGATGACCCCGGTTTCCCTTTTTATGATGCGGAGGGACGCTGGATCACGCAGGACCGGCGTCAGCACCCGGATCGCCGCCAGGTGCATACCTTTATCAGCGGGGAGGGTTTTCGCCAATCCAAATAGGCCTCCTGTGGTCACCGCCGCCTAATTGCCTGGGCCAGTTTTATAGGCCTCAATACTCCTGCGCATGGCCATCCGTGCCCTGGGATATTTCTGTAACTCGGCCGCCCGATACCAGCGTATGGCACTCGGCAGGTCCTGCTCGACATACTCACCCTTCTCATACAATTGGCCTAACAGGAATTGCGCCTCCGCCACGCCGGCATTGGCCGCCTGTTGGATGAGCTGCAAGGCACGCGGGATATCGGCCTTTTGTGGGCCCGCACCGCGGAGCAGTATTTTGCCCAGATAGAGCATGGCCCGTGTGTGATTATTCTCACTGGCCTTTTCATACCAGTTGATGGCTGCCTGCCAGTTCTGGTCTGTGTACTCACCCGCCTGATAAAACTTTGCCACTTCAAACATGGCATCGACATTTCCCTGTTTGGCGTGTTCGAGCAAAATAGTAAAGGGGTTGGCGAGTGGCTCGGCATGGGGTTGCATGCTGAGGCACAGCAGGAACAGACATAAGCCGATTTTAGTGTGGCAGGTTCGACGGGTCACAGCTCAGCTTGCGTCAGTGATATGTTGCCAATGTCCGGATTTGCCGCCCATTTTTTCGAGCAGGAGGATGTTGTGCATACTCATACCGCGGTCGACTGCCTTGCACATATCATAAATTGTCAACAGGGCAATTTGCACAGCGGCCAGGGCCTCCATTTCGACACCGGTTTGCCCCCGGGTTTCAACGGTAGCGGTGCAGAGAATTTTGTCTGGTAGCTGTGGTTCGAGATCCACGGCGATTCGGGTCAGGCTGAGGGGGTGGCAAAGGGGGATCAGGTCGGCGGTCTTTTTGGCGGCCATGATGCCGGCCAGGCGGGCGATTCCCAGGACATCGCCTTTTTTATGATGACCAGCAAGGATCTTCTCCAGGGTCGCCGCCTGCATGTGGATTTCGCCACTGGCGACAGCGCGGCGCTGGGTGATTGCCTTATCGCCAACATCGACCATATGGGCCTCGCCCTGGGCATTAAAATGGCTGAATTCACTCATGGTTTTCAGTCTGGTGTCTCATGGATGTGTTAGGTGCGTCAGTGCCATTCATGATAGGCTTTCGGCTCTATCCAACGCAAATCAGATGCATATTTTCATGACGATTCAGGTACGATTTTTTGCCAGTCTGCGTGAGCAGATCGGTATCGCCGACACTCAGCTTGAGGCCAGTGCCGCACTGACCGTAATTCAGGTCTGGCAACAGACGACGGGTCAGTCAACGCTGCCGGCGAATATTCTGATGGCCGTAAACATGGATTATGTTGCCGCCGAGCAGCCAGTCGCGGACGGTGATGAAGTGGCCTTTTTCCCGCCAGTCACCGGGGGTTAATGATGCATATCAAAATCTTGGACCAGGCCTTTGAACCCTACGCACAATTACAGGGTTATCAGGCAAGCCTGTCGGCCGAGGCACGGGGCTTTGGCGCGACCAGTGTCTTTGTCGGCACGATGCGTGACTTTAATCAGGGCGTTCAGGTACAGCGTATGGTACTGGAACACTACCCGGGTATGACCGAAAAGGAATTGTCGCGCATCGCCAGTGAGGCAGAGCAGAAATGGGAGATTCTTGATGGCCTGATTCTGCATCGGGTTGGAGAGATAACACCACCAGATAGTATTGTGCTGGTCGCGATCTGGTCACGGCATCGTCTCGATGCCTTTGAAGCCTGTCGTTATATTATGGAGGCGCTTAAATCACGCGCACCCTTCTGGAAGAAAGAGGCTCTTGATACCGGTGAGCGTTGGCTGGACAAAAATACCGCAGGCTACAAATAAAGTGCTAACGATGATCGATTTGCTTGCAATCCCCGTTGCCCTCAAGTAGGTTTACTCAATAATAATAAGTAAATATCGATAAATTCGTGGTTGGTTACGGGTTTAAAGATGTCTACACATAATGCTCGAGTATACGAGTAGACGGGGCCATTAATGGCAGTAATTCTTGTTCTGACAATCTCTGTGGTGCTCCAGTTAGCAGCGGCGCTCCTCGGACTCCGGCTGATCCGCACCACGGGGAGTAAGCTGGCCTGGCTGACCTTATCGGCGGCGATCATGTTGATGACCGTTCGCCGTACCATGACACTGTTCACCACGTTGGTTAATTATCCCGATCAACTTCCAATCTTCAAAGCAGAATTAGTTGCGCTACTGATCTCGGTCCTGATGTTGGTCGCCGTTATCGCCATTCGCCCTCTATTTGAATCTATTCGCCGCTCTGAAAAGGCTCTGGCGGAGCAGATCCGGCGCAACAGGATTATTCTGGAGTCTTCCCCCGACGGCTTTTTGATTGCCGATGTGAAAGGGCAGATTCTGCAGGCGAACAAGGCCTATTGTGACCTGGTGGGTTACACCGCGGAAGAGTTACTGACCATGAATCTGGAACAGATCAAGGTCACCCGGCACGATACGCCGTACCACCATTTAAACCAGATTATCGAACAAGGCCATGGACGTTTTGAGGTCTGTCACCGACATAAAGATGGACATACCATTGAGATTGAATTAACGGCCAGGTATGTCGATATTGATGGGCAGCGTTTTATATACACCTTCTTACGCGATATCACAGAACGTAAACGTGCCGATGAGGCGCTGTTTGAGCAAAAAGAACGGGCACAGGTCACGCTCGCGGCCATCGGTGACGGTGTGGTCACCACGGATATCCAGGGTCGCGTACAGTATATGAATACCGTGGCGGAACAACTCTGTGGTGTCGAAATTGAGGCGGCACTAGGAAAGCGTCTCGCCGAGGTTGTCAATCTGGTGGATGAGTTTAGTCGTGTTCCGATTATGAGTCCGGTGGATTACTGTATGGACAGTCAGAAGAGTTTACGCCTGACAGAACACACCTTGCTCATCAGCCACGGCCATGACAGTCAATACTCAGTTGAAGTCATCATTTCACCGATTAAGGATCGGCTTGAAAAGATTCTGGGAATGGTACTGGTGCTGCATGATGTGACTGAACTTCGGGGCATGGCGCGACAGTTATCCTACCAGGCCAGCCACGACCCATTAACCGGCCTGATCAATCGACGTGAATTTGAAGTACGTCTGGAAGAGGCTCTGCAGCGCACCAGGCGCCTTGGTCAAGTGCACGCCATGTGTTATCTGGACCTGGATCAATTTAAGGTAGTGAACGATACCTGTGGCCATATTGCCGGTGACCAACTACTAAAACAGGTGGCGCGGGCACTGGAGTCCAGCCTGCGTGAGACTGATTGCCTGGCGAGATTAGGCGGTGATGAGTTTGGTGTGCTACTGGAGTCCTGCCCGCTGCTCCAGGCGCAACAGGTCGCTGGAAAGCTACGCAAAACAATTAACGAACACCGTTTTAGCTGGAAGGATAAAATTTTTGATATTGGCGTCAGTATCGGTCTAGTACCCATTGCGACTGAGAATAGTACGCTCACTGAGATCATGAGCGCTGCTGATTCAGCCTGCTATGTCGCCAAGGATACAGGCCGTAATTGTGTCTACACCTTTATGCCGGATGACCTTGCGCTGGCGCAACACCATGGTCAGATGCAGTGGGTACAGCGCCTGCAGCGTGCCCTGGACAACAACAGCTTTGCGCTGTACTACCAGCCGATACGCCCGCTAAATCCCTATGTGGAGGAAAAGGACCACGCCGAATTACTGATTCGTTTGCTGGACGAAGAACAGCGCGTCATCATGCCGAATGAATTTTTGCCCGCCGCCGAGCGTTATCATCAGATGCCACAGATTGATCGCTGGGTTATTGACAGTGCCTTCACCTATCTGAGTCAGCACCTGGATGAAATTCAGCAGCGTTTTTCCATGATTGCGATTAACCTCTCTGGTCAGTCACTGGGTGATGAGACCTTTTTGAATTTTGTCCTTGAGCAGTTTCGAGAATCTGGTTTACCGTTCAGTTTGATCTGTTTTGAAATCACGGAGACGGCCGTGATTGGCAACATTACTTATGCGCGTGGATTTATCGAAGAACTGCGTAAGCGCGGTTGCCAGTTTTCCCTGGATGACTTTGGTAGTGGTCTAAGTTCCTTTTCTTACCTCAAATCCTTACCGGTGGATTACCTGAAAATCGATGGCAATTTTGTCCAGGGTATTCTCAATGATGAAGATGATTACAATATGGTAATGTCTATTAACCAGATTGGCCACGTCATGGGGATACATACCATTGCTGAGTTTGTAGAGTCAGAGCGTATTATGAAGACAGTGAAAAAAATCGGAGTCGATTTTGTACAGGGTTACCACATCGGCGAGCCGGCGCCATTAAAGGATCTCTAATTCCTAATGATGTGGTGTTACCGGCTGACGGTTGACCACCAGGTCTTCTTCAATGGGCACCATCTCAACACTAAAGGACAGCGTCTGCAGGTCGCCGAGGATATACGTCGGCGCTGCGCCCACCCCGCCTACCGTGCCTGGATTGAGATAGAGTGTCTGTGTGCCTTTTATGTTGTCAATGCGGGCAATCTTACTGCGGTGGTCATGACCGCAGCAGACAATATCCCAATCACCCGTGGTGGCCATGGCCTCGGCATAGTGCGGATAGTGCACCATAAAGATTTTACGCGTGGCCAGCTCAAGACCGGCATCCTGACCGTGGTAGTGGAGCAAATTTCCACTGTCATGCGCCAGCTGCGCCATGTTGTAGAGGTCACCGGTATTATTACCGTGAATGACGTGCACGGGCAGGCCAAGCGGGATCAGACTGCGTAGCGTGGTTGGGGCGACAACATCACCACAGTGCAAAATGGCCTCGGCCCCCTGGGCCTGTGCGGCGCGGGCGGCGGCGGCTAACAGGAAGCGGTTGTCGTGACTATCCGACAGAATACAGACTTTCATGGGTTTACCTTAACGATTTAGAAACAGGGTTTTTCAGGTGCCTGGTCATAGCGCTGGATAGAGTCGAGTATCTCGTGTTTGGCGGCGTCGACGCCGGCCCAGCCCTCGATCTTGACCCATTTACCCTGTTCCAGATCTTTGTAGTGTTCGAAGAAGTGCTGGATTTGATTCAACAGCATCGGGGAGACGTCTTCCGGTGACATCACCTTACGATAGGACTGACAGAGTTTGTCGATCGGTACAGCCAGCACCTTGGCGTCGGGGCCTGCCTCATCGGACATTTTCAGGACACCGACGGGGCGACAGCGAATAACGGAACCGCTAATCAATGGGATGGGAGTAATCACCAGCACGTCCACCGGGTCACCATCTTCCGACAGGGTGTGTGGTACGTAACCGTAGTTACACGGGTAGTGCATGGCAGTGTTCATAAAGCGATCTACAAACATGGCACCGGTTTCCTTGTCGACCTCATATTTTACCGGGTCACTGTGGGAAGGAATTTCGATAATGACGTTGACATCATCAGGGATATTCTTGCCGGGACCGACGCGATCTAGATTCATAGTAATTCCTTTAGTGCCTGTTGCGATGGTGAAAAAACGCGCATTCTAACAGCCTGAGCCAAAAAGAAAATCGTTGTCTGCTCAATGTTCAGGACGTGCTGCGCCGCAATACGCCATACCGACCTTAAAATACTGTTCAAACAACGACTAAACGTCATTATACACTAGGACAGGCTATGGTCGTGCCGGTGTATTTTGCATCTCATGGCCGACTTCTCCCGTCGCTGTGGCCCTTCCTGGGCCCGGTATGAAGGTGTGGCTGCGGCCGCGGGAATCGCGCGAATCAGCTAGTTACTGCATGCGCCTGCCAGTGATGGGTGATGCCGGAGCATCCATCGACAGGGCTCTGCTGATGACAACAACCGGGCATAGGTTCCTGCGGCCCCGCAAATTTCCGGCGTGACAACGGGGGGATGCTTCCAGTGGCTACCAGATGCTATGCGTCGAAAAAAGCCTGTGCGCGGTTGGAGTGCGTGATGATATATTTGAAACCCTGCATAACAGTGCCTGATTAACATTGACTTGCACAGGGCAAGCGACTAGGTTTATTCGACCGGAACGTCATTTGTGGTGCGTCTCCGGGGAGCACATTCAGCGCTCATCACAAACATTAATAATAGAATACTTAATCATGGAGTAAATAAATGAGAATCGTATTGATCGGTGCCCCGGGCGGGGGTAAGGGTACACAAGCCAAAAAATTAGTTGAGAGGTATGGCATCCCCCAGATTTCAACCGGCGATCTATTACGTGAGGCCGTGTCAGCAGGTACCCCGCTGGGCATACAGGCGAAAGCCGCGATGGAAGCCGGTCAACTGGTAACCGATGATATTGTCCTTGGCATGATTCGCGACCGACTTTCGAAGGCGGATGCACGCAAAGGGTTTATTCTAGATGGTTTCCCGCGCAATATTCCCCAGGCAGAGTCTCTCGACAAAATGCTGGCCGAAATGGGGCAACCGCTACAGACCAGTCTATTGATTGATGTGGATTTTGACGTTCTGATGCAGCGTCTCACGGGGCGTCGTACCTGTCAGTCCTGTGGACAAATGTATAATATTTTCACTTCGCCTCCCCGTCTTGAGGGGCAATGCGATAAATGCGGTGGCGAGCTTTTGCACCGTGCGGATGACAATGAGGCGACTATCGCCAATCGTCTACGCGTCTATGAAGCGCAGACTGCCCCGCTGATCGATTATTATCGTAGCCAGGGTAAATTGCGCACTGTACAGGGTGTTGGTGAAATCGCCGATATTTACACGGCCGTCCTGCGTGCCCTGGAGAGTCTGCCTGGTGACGCCAAACCCGATAGCGCAAAAAAACCGGTTGAGAAGAAAAAGTCGGTTGCGAAAAAGAAAACCGGCAAGAAAAAGTCTGCTGCCAAGAAATCAGCAACGAAAAAGAAAGTGACCAAGAAAAAGGCGACGAAGAAAAAGGTCGCCAAGAAAACAGTAACGAAGAAGAAGGCTACCAAGAAGAAAGTTGCCAAGAAAAAGGCTACCAAGAAGAAAGTTGCCAAGAAAAAGGCTACTAAGAAAAAGGTGACGAAGAAGAAGGCGACGAAGAAGAAGGTCGCCAAGAAAAAGGCGACGAAGAAGAAGGCTACCAAGAAGAAGGTCGCCAAGAAAAAGGCGACGAAGAAGAAGGCTACCAAGAAGAAGGCTACCAAGAAGAAGGTCGCCAAGAAAAAGGTGACGAAGAAGAAGTCTACTAAGAAAAAGATCGCAAAAAAGAAAGTAGGTAAAAAGAAGGCCAGGCGTCGTTAAGCGATCATGTGAATGGCATTAGCAAAGTAAATGGCGGGGTTATTCCCCGCCTTTTACCCTGCAGGAGCGATATTGATCGTTGTGGATAACTTTTGCAATGTGTCAAAAGAGGCTGAAAGGTAAACATGATGGCGAATGATGTCTTGAGTCCGGATCAGGAACTTCTCAATGCCAGGGTGTTGGTGGTGGATGATCAAGCCGTTAATGTCAAGCTGTTGGAAAAAATTCTGGATGCGGCAGGTTACCGCAATGTCGTGACGACAACCGATTCACGTGAAGCGGCGAGCTTGTTTCAAGAGTCTCCCACCGATCTGGTCTTATTGGACCTGAATATGCCGCACAAGGATGGTTTTGAAGTTTTGACTGAAATTAAGGCCATGGAGAAAGATTATCCTCCTGTCATTGTGTTGACTGCACTCAAGGACGTCGACTCTCGCGTGAAGGCCCTGGAAAACGGTGCCCGTGATTTTATCTCTAAACCCTTTGATCGTGTTGAACTCTTATCACGTATGCATAATATGCTGGAAGTGCGCTTATTGCATAAGGCGGCGCGAAATCAAAACATAATACTCGAAGAAAGAGTACGTGAGCGTACCCAGGAACTGGAAGAGACCCGTATGGAGATCATTCGTCGCCTTGGACGGGCGGCAGAGTATCGTGATAATGAAACGGGTTTGCACATTATTCGCATGAGTAAGTTCTCCCAGGTCTTAGCCCTGGCGGCAGGTATGGATGAGGAGGATGCAGAAATGATCCTCAATGCCAGTCCCATGCATGACATTGGCAAGATCGGGATTCCGGATGCTATTTTACTCAAGCCTGGAAAACTGGATGCCAGTGAATGGACGACGATGAAAAAACATTCGACTATTGGTGCCAAGATTCTTTCCGGTCATCCTTCGGCGCTAATGCAAATGGCGCGTGAAATCGCCCTCACGCACCATGAAAAATGGGACGGCAGCGGCTACCCGATGGGGCTGCGTGGAGAAAAAATACCCTTCAGTGGCCGAATCGTGGCGTTAGCTGATGTCTTTGATGCTCTGACCTCGGAACGACCATATAAAAATGCCTGGCCAGTAGATGAGGCAGTGACCTATATAAAAGAAAATAGTGGTAAACACTTTGAGCCATGCCTGGTCGAATTATTTATTGCCAGCCTGGATAAAATTATCGCTATCCGGGATAAATATGCTGAACCTGGTGAGTAAATAGCCTGAGTTATGGCGAGCGTCGTTTCGGAAAATAACGACTTAGTTTTTCCAGCAAGAGTATCAGATAACCAGCATAACCCTCATGCCAGCGCTGCCACCAGGGTCGTTGTGACCAGATGGCCAGTTCAATTTCCCTGCTTTGTTTAAAATCCTCTCGAAAAATTGCCATGGCATGCTGGGCAAAAACAGGATCATGAATCGCCTGATTGGCATCCAGATTCCAGTGTTGATTCCAGCGATCGAGATTGCTGGAACCAATACTGACCCAGTCATCACAGATGACAATCTTTGCATGGGTAAAACGCGGTTGATACTCAAAGATGCGGATGTGGTGTTTCAGCATACGAGTATAATAACGCCTTGCTGCCTGGCTGACCCAGGGGTGGTCACTTTGATCGCCCGGGAGTAGCAGACGGACATCCACACCGAAGGAGGCCATGCGTTTTAAACGACGGCGGAGTTTCCAGTTGGGTACAAAATAGGGAGTGGTAATCCAGATGTGTTGGGTGGCCTGGCGCATAGTATTCAACAGGCGGCGGTTAAACTCCTGGTGTAAGGGGTGATTGACCAGAACCTGGCCGGGTTGTCGCAGGCGAACGTCTGTGGAGGGTGCGTTGGAGTCGTCGATGGACGTTGCCGAATATTGACGCCAGGTTTGCTGGAAAAGCTGCCCCCAGTCCTGCAGTACGTCGCCCTGGATTTTCAGAACCACATCGTGCCAGCTGTCGTTTTTATTTTGGCCAAGAAACTCATCGGTAATTCCTGCGCCCCCGACAAAGCCGATCGCGTTATCCACCAATAACAGTTTTCGGTGATCACGAAACAGGGCGCTTTGCCAGTGTTTGAATCGGATCGGGTTATAAATGCAGAGCTGGATACCTGCATCGATGAGTTGCTGCCGACTATATTGATTGAGGCCACGACTGCCATAGTCGTCAAACAGGCAGTAAACTTTCACGTCTCTCTGGGCCGCCTCACTTAGTGCCTGGACAAATTTTTTGCCAATGGAACCGGTCGTAACCAGATATTGCTCAAGAAAAATAAATCGCTGCGCCCTGGCAATGCTTGCCAGCATTATGGTAAAAAACGCTTCGCCGTCGACAAGTAATTCAAACGCATTCCGTTCACGAACAGGAAATTTTTCTTTGCGTTGGAATGACATGACGGTGTTACGTTGGTATGGCTTGCGCGACGAGTTGTTGAGCAACGACCTTGAGAGCCAGTCTACCTTCCAGATAGTCCAGTACATCCTGGCCGGCAAGGGCAGCACGCCAGCCGTTGAGTAAGTCAACCTGTCGTTCGCCCTGGATAATACTATCGACATCCTTACGCGTGGCTAATAACGTCGCGGTGATCTGATTTTGTGTGGCGCGCAAGCGGATCAGGGCCATGACACTGTCTGCCAGGGCCTCCTGTTCGACGTTAAGGTGCGCCTTGAATTTTAAACTTGGCCACGCTTCTTTAGGGAGTGACTGCCCCGCTTTAATCAGACGCAATAATTCATCACCATGTCGGTTGAGCAGATTTTCGGAGAGACCGCGCAGACGCTGTAGTTGATCACGATTCTTCGGTGGGTGTTGCGCCAGACTCACCAGCATGTCATCGGCCAGGATCCACTTGCGTGGTTTATCACGCTGCTTTGCTTCCTGTTCTCGCCAGGCGGCTAATTGTTGCAAAATGGCCAGTTGTTGCCCCTTGAGACGGGTCTTGCCACTGACACGCTGCCAGACGTTTTCCGGTTCAACTTCATAGAGTGAGACTTTTACCAGTGCGTTAAAATCGTCGGTCAGCCAGTCGTTACGTTGTAATTTTGTCAGGGTCTTGACCAATACAGGATAGGCCTGTATCAAGTAGCGTACATCATCGGCAGCATAGTCCAGTTGTTCGGCACTCAGTGGTCGTTGTAACCAGTCAGTACGGGCGTGGCCTTTGTTGAGATCAATATCCAGAACTTTTTTGATCAGATTGCCATAACCCATTTGTTCTCCGTAGCCTAGAACGGTTGCGACCAGTTGGGTGTCAAACACGGGTTGAGGAATTTCTCCCAGCAGATTATAGAAGATTTCCAGGTCCTGACGGGCGGCATGCAACACCTTGAGACAGTTCTTATTTAGCAACAGGTCCCACAAAGGTTGCATTTCACTGATACTGAGGGGGTCAATACAGGCGACCACATCCTCGCTGGCAATCTGGATTAAACAGAGCCGGGGGTAGTAGGTCTTTTCGCGGATAAATTCGGTGTCCAGGGCCAGCGTGTCGGCACTTTTGAGCCGGTGGCAAAGATCGATCAGTTGTTCGTCATTGATGATGTGTTCAAAGCTCATGTGCTGGATATCCGAAAGTTGATGCCGCTAATGTGAGAGCAGGCTTGTATGATACGATAAGCGTGATGTTGGCGGCGTATATTTTGTCTTCATGGAATTATAACAATATGTCATTCGGGCAGTTAAAACAAATCTGGAGTATTATGCGCCTGCGCAATGGGCCGCAGGTATTGCCTTATTCCTATGGTCTTTTGCTGGTCTTTATGGCGATTCACATGCTCATCGATATCGTGTTCTCAGGTCGGGAGGCATTACAGTGGCCAAACCTTCTGGGTTCAGTAGTGAATACCCTGTTTACGGCCGGTTTCGTCTATGTCCTGTTACAGTGGGCGAGGAAAATGCAGCGTCTTGTTCAGACCCTGCTGGCGCTATTGGGCGTTGAAATTCTTATCGGCCTCATCGGTGCCGTGATGTTACTGCTGTATAAGATCCCGGCACTGTCAGCCCTGGTGAGTCTGATGTGGCTGGGACTGGTGGTCTGGAACGTCATGATTGCCGCACACATTTTTCGGCATGCCCTCGACATCAGGATGCTCTGGGGGATCGCCCTGTCCATACTCTATATCGTGCTTGCCTATAATGTGATGGTCGCCGTAGCCGCGCTGAGTGAAATGACTTAGTGGCTTTGATATTCCCGATCATATGGGGTGATATGTGATGGGATTATCATCTGAATGTGTTTGACGTCTATTGGCGAAAATATTGTCTATTACGTGATGTAAATTTTGCATTACAGGTGACGTTCGGTGCGAAGCCCTTTACACTGTCACGCCTGTGATGGACAGGTGATTGACGATTTAGTATTTCTCAACTATGCGTATACATATTCTTGGTATTTGTGGCACGTTTATGGGTGGCTTGGCGCTGTTAGCCCGTTCGCTTGGCCATCATGTCACCGGCTCTGATGTCAATGTCTATCCTCCTATGAGCACACAATTACAGGCACAGGGTATTGAACTTATGCAGGGGTATTCCGCCGAGCATTTACAACCCGCGCCTGATGTGGTGATTGTAGGGAATGCCCTGTCGCGCGGTAATCCGGCCATCGAGTATATGCTGGACGCTGGTCTCACGTATCGTTCCGGGCCGCAATGGCTGGCCGAGCATGTCCTGCCCGAGCGATGGGTGCTGGCAGTGGCAGGGACCCATGGCAAGTCAACAACAGCGAGTTTGCTGGCCTGGGTGCTGGAAGATAATCAGCTGGCACCGGGCTTTTTGATCGGCGCCGTGCCTGAAAATTTTGGGATTAGTGCGCGTCTCGGTGACACACCTTTTTTTGTTATCGAGGCCGACGAATACGACACCGCCTTCTTTGATAAGCGTTCCAAGTTTGTTCACTATGGACCGCGCACGCTTATTCTGAACAATCTCGAATTTGATCATGCGGATATTTTTCCCGATCTGGCGGCGATTGAACGCCAGTTTCATCACCTGGTCCGCGTCGTGCCCGGCTCGGGTTTGATTATCGATAATGCCACTGAACCCGCATTACAACGTGTCCTGCACCAAGGATGCTGGACATCAACAGAGTCTTTTAATCGTGCACCGGGATGGCAGGCGCAATTGGTCAAAGCCGATGGTAGTGTCTTTGATGTCTATTTTAAAGGTGAACTCCAGGGGCGCGTGGTATGGGACATGATCGGTCAGCATAGCGTGAGTAATGCCCTGGCCACACTGGCGGCGGCGCGGCACGTTGGGATTCCTGTGGCAAACGCCCTTGAGTCCCTGGCACGATTCAAAGGTTTGAAGCGTCGCATGGAACTACGCGGTATTGTCAACCACATCAGTGTCTATGATGACTTCGCCCACCATCCGACGGCCATTACCACAACCTTAAGCGGACTGCGCCAGCGTGTCGGCGAGGCGCGTATTATTGCGATCCTCGAACCGCGTTCCAATACCATGCGTATGGGGGTGCAGGCGGACGAGTTGACGAATGCCCTGCAGGATGCCAATCAGGTCTGGTTGTATCAAACCGATAATCTTGGCTGGGACCCGGCGCGACAAATTACGCTGCCGGAAAATGTATTGCATGTTCGTCAGCGAGTCGCGGACATCGTCGAACAGGTCGCCGTCGATGCAAAGCCGGGCGATCATATTTTGATTATGAGCAACGGTGGCTTTGACAACATTCATCAACGTCTACTCGACCGCCTGCAGGAGAACCGTCATGACGCATGAGATAAAAAAGAATTCGCCCGTTATCCTCGCCATGACCGGGGCCTCAGGTGCTGCCTATGGTCTGCGTCTGCTGGAGTGTCTGTTAAATGTTAAACGGCCGGTCTATCTGGTGGTATCAAAGGCGGCCCAACTGGTGTTTGCCACGGAGACGGATCTTGATATTCCATCACGGCCGGTGGAGATGCAGAATTACTTTTGCGAGCGATTCAAGGCATCGCCTGATTTATTAACGGTCTATAGTCGGGAAGACTGGATGTCTCCCATAGCCAGCGGCTCGCATCGGGCACAACACATGGTGGTCTGTCCCTGTACCACCGGTACCCTGGCGGCCATCGCGCAGGGCAATAGTGATAACCTCCTGGAACGTGCCGCCGATGTGATGCTCAAAGAGCAACGTCGTCTGATCATGGTGGTACGCGAGTCGCCATTGTCGGCCATACATCTTGAAAATATGCTGAAACTGGCGCGCCTGGGGGTGACGATATTACCAGCCAATCCGGGCTTCTATCAGCAGCCGCGTTCGATAGAGGACTTGATCGATTTTGTGGTCGCGCGCATCCTGGATCATCTGGATGTTGAACATAGACTATTACCACGTTGGGGGGAAACACCGGGTGAAAATCCCGGTTGATAGTTGAAAAAGATGCGATAGCCGTCTACAAATAGTCTTACCTCCATTAATTACGCTCAGGGTCGACCATGCAGGAAGCCATCGATAACAAGTATATGACACTGAATATCCCGTTATTTCCCCTGAATGTTGTCTTGTTTCCAGGGGGGCCATTGCCCCTGCGCATCTTCGAACCCCGATATCTTGATATGGTGAGTGACTGTCTCCGGAAAAATACCGGTATTGGGGTGGTGCTGATTCGTAATGGCAAGGAAGTAGACGATGCGGCGGAGACCTATACGGTTGGCACCTTATGTAACATTTCCTACTGGAATCGTCGTCAGGATGGATTGTTAGGCATTACCCTGACGGGCGAACAGCGTTTTCGTATTTGTTCACGACAGGTACAACATGACAAACTGATACGCGCAGAAGTCGAATTGCTTGAGCCGATGCCGATGTTGCCAATGAGTGACAAGTACCAACCTCTGATTAGCATGCTGCAAAAGATCCTGCCTCAGCTGGATCCGCCCTTTACCACGATGCCCGTTCAGTTTGATGACCTGGAGTGGGTCACCTCGCGATTGATAGAACTATTACCATTCCCGCTGGCCGTCAAACAAAGCCTGTTGGAACTGGATGAGCCCGAACAGCGCATCGCCAAACTACATAATCTTCTGCACGATGTTGGTGAAATCTAAAACGCAAGCTGGATTTTTAACGCGGTTTAGTGGTATGTCGAGTCAAGCAACAGCACACTGCCTTTATCAATAAGTCGTAATGGCTCGTGGCGTAATTTATCCAGCGCCTGGGTAAATTGTGTTGTCGTGCGCAGGTAATGCCAGCCCAGTTGCGAGTGTTGCTTCATAATCGTGACATTACCAAGCCACAATGTTGCCCGGGAGTTTTTGTCACCGATGGCGATCTGACTGTGCCATAGACGTATCACATATAACTTGTCGTTTTCGTGTTTAATAAACCGCAACGTTTCATATTTGCCATGGTGTAAGTGTGGTAAGAGAAACAATTCGGTATCGCGCGGAGAAGCCTGCAGACTTTTTAAAATTGTTTGCCATGAAAATCCTGTGCTCGACTGCCAGCCGAGTGTGTCAAGCTGTCTCTCTATGGCATTCTTGCTGCCGCGCCACTGGAGGTTGAATGGGTACTGATGTGACCGGCGCAGGTCTTCACGCAGCGTTGGCAATGTCTGCCATTGTTGCGCCTGCCAGTCCGCTGCTGACCAGACGACGACAGGGCTTGTCGCTTTGTTGTTATTCAGCGGCGGTGGTGATTGCGCTGCCCAGCTACAGAGAAGAATAAAAGCCAGCAATGGAATGAATTTGTAATGCGTAATTTGTGTTACCAGGTGGCGCCGATATGCCAGGCCGATAAGTGCGCCCCAGGCAATCCCGCTGAGGAGATAAATACTGGCATGGATAAAACCACTGTTCTGCCAGTAGAGCTGTGCCAGAAAAATCAGCAGCAACATAACGGCAAGGGCGGTATAAAAGCTGCTGCGATGCGCAGGTTTGAATTCGTTGGCAAATAGCAAGGCGAGAAAAAAGACTAGACTGGCCATCAGGATTAAACTGGCGGTGGTGTCGGTGAAAGATAGAGTGGACGAGACATTAAAATAGTACAGTAGCAGTAGAGCGACTACAGGCACCAGCCAGGCAAGCAGCAGGTGCGTCAGCAACAACCACTGTCTCTGCACGAGTAACCACAGGACAATGCTCGCTGCAAAAAAGCTGAGCGCCACTGGCTGGTTGAGCGATACAAAAAAGCCGAGCAGCGTATCGGCAAGTGGTATGTGCATAAAGGAAGGCAGGTGATAGACCAGTTGCTCCAACGCGTGTATCGGCGCCAGCCGTGTTGAGAATTCGGCCAGCAGTGTCAGCGATAGTACTGAAAACAAAAAGAGTAGTGTTATCCATACCAGGGCGGGTTTTTCCGACTGCATGGGCTCGAGTAAGGCCGCCGGGATCTGGCCGGTCGTCGGGTGACGATGACTCCATTGTAATAACTGCTCAACCCATTGCTGGGTGTGGTGGAGAACGACATGATAGAGCCGCCGCACCAGCCAGCTTACCAGCAGGATGCCGATGAATAATGCGAGGAGCCAGAGGACCAGGCGTCCGGCGACTTCACCGGCCAGTTCCAGTGACAAGCCAAAGGCCATCCCCGGTAGCAGATAGAGCGGTGCCCAGGCCAGACCGGAGAGAATATTGACCAGCAGAAACTGTCGACGGGGCATACCAAACATGCCGGCAATGGCCGGGATGATGGGGCGCAGTGGACCCACAAAGCGACCGAAGAGGATGCTCTTGCCACCGTGACGTTGAAAAAAATCGATGCCTTTATCCAGCACGCCGGGGTAGCGGGACAGCGGCCAGAGATTTTGTAATTGCTGGCGATAGCGTGCCCCGAGCCAGTAACTCAGGCTATCGCCAGCCACAGCACCCACTGCGGCACAAATGACCGTGATGACAAAATCCAGGTAATCGGTGGTAATTAACGTACCAATGGCAAACATTAAAATGGCGCCGGGCACGATCAGGCCGACTAGTGCCAGTGATTCACTCAGGGCGATGAGGAAGATGCTGGCGTAGGCCAGCCAGAGGTGGCCTTGCAGAAAAGACAGGAAGTGTTGCAGCGTGTCCGTAAACATAATGGCATCTTACACCAGGTACTCTATTGGTCAGTATGCTGTCGTTAGCTTCATGCACATATATCCGCCCGGATTTGATGGTCACTTTCTAACAGGGCACCGTGGTATCTGTGGGTAAGTGTAGTCAGCATTCAACATCGGGTATATACCTTTGACAGCCGCCAAATGACGGCATATATATCCTGACTAGCGGATGTCGAGGGGACGGAGATGACCAAAGCAGCCATCTTTAGCAATAACGCAGCCAGGCCGTTCGCCTGCTATAAGCTGTGACCCTGCCGGAGGGCATCAAAAAGCTCAACATTATCATACAGGGTAAATCCCGCCTGATTATTCCCGAAGGTTCAGACTGGGACAGCTTTTTTGCTGGCCCCAGCGTGACGGATGATTTTATGACGCAACGCAATCAGCCCGACATGCAGGAATGAGAGGGATTTTGGTGATATGTTATATGCAGGACAGGTGGGCTCTGTCCACCCGTCATCTACCTCGGAAGAACTCTACAGATATAAAAATCTAAAGCGTCGCGAAGACCTTTTCCACCGCACTTAGTGTTGCGTCAATATCCGCCTCGGTATGCGCGTTGGAGACAAAACCCGCTTCATAGGCCGATGGTGCCAGATAGACACCTTGATCCAGCATGCCGTGATAGAACTTCTTGAAGCGCTCAATGTTGCACTGACCCACCTGGGCAAAGTGGTAGACCCGATCGGTATCGGTAAAAAATATGCCGAACATAGCGCCGACCTGATTGGTGGTTAATGGAATACCTGCTGCCTGTGCCTTTTCTTTTAAACCACTGACAAGTGCTGTCGTCATGTTGCTGAGCTTGTCGTAAAAACCATTGGCACTGATCAGCCCCAGGGTTTTTAATCCGGCGGCCATGGCTACCGGGTTACCGGATAGCGTGCCTGCCTGATACACCGGACCCAGTGGTGCAATCTGTTGCATAATCTCACGCTTGCCGCCAAAGGCACCGACCGGCATGCCGCCACCAATGACCTTGCCCAGCGTCGTCAGGTCAGGACGAATACCATAGTGCGCCTGGGCACCGCCGAGGGCGACACGAAAGCCAGTCATGACTTCATCAAAGATCAGCACGGTACCGTACTGGTCACAGACTTCGCGCAAGGTCTCAAGAAAGCCGGTAACCGGTGGCACGCAGTTCATATTGCCGGCGACAGGCTCGACAATAATGCAGGCGACCTGCTCACCGATATCGGCAAACAGTGACTTCACCTGTTCGCTATCGTTGTAATTCAGCGTGATAGTGAGTTCAGCCAAAGCGGCGGGAACCCCCGGTGAGGTAGGGACACCTAAAGTCAGGGCACCGGAACCGGCCTTGACCAATAGAGAATCACCATGACCGTGATAACAGCCTTCAAACTTGACGATCTTGTTACGGCCGGTAAAGCCACGCGCCAATCGAATTGCGCTCATGGTGGCCTCGGTGCCGGAGCTGACCATGCGCACCATATCCATGGAGGGGACTAATTCACAGACCTTGTCGGCCATCTGAATTTCGAGTTCGGTCGGGGCGCCAAAGCTCAGGCCATTTTGCATGACATCACTAACAGCCTTTAAGACCTCCGGGTGGCTGTGGCCCAGAATAGCCGGACCCCAGGAGGCAACGTAGTCGATGTACTTTTTGCCGTCTTCATCGAACAAATACGCACCCTGCGCCTTTTTGAAAAACACCGGGTCACCGCCAACACCTTTAAAGGCGCGCACCGGGGAATTGACGCCACCGGGGATGTGTTGCTGGGCTTGGGCAAAAAGGTCATGCGAACGTGTCATCTATTTTTCCTTGTCATGATTTTGTTAACGCAACGGTGCGAAGACGTCAGCGTTATCAATGGTATTTGCTGCTGTGGCCTGAAACCGGGTATTCAACATCACGGCGAGCGTTGTGCCGCTGTATCGTTACGCGGTGCTGTAAACAAATCGGTATATTGGCGAGTTGCCGCCTCAATATCCGTCTGGCCAAACACACCGTGAATCACGGCCAGCATGTCGGCACCAGCATGGATCAACGAGCCGCCATTATCCGGTGTGATGCCACCGATGGCAACGACGGGGAGGCGGAGCTGTTGTTTTGCCTGGCTTAATACTTCAACAGGGGCAGGCGGTGCCTCGGGTTTGCTTAGCGAAGAAAAAAAACGGCCAAAGGCGACATAGTCGGCACCCTCCGCCTCGGCACGCCTGGCCAGCGCAATGTCAGCATGGCAAGTAATGCCAATGATGGCCGCATCACCAAGCTGTTGACGTGCTTCCCTCAGGCTGGCATCGCCCTGGCCCAGGTGTACACCCGTTGCACCCACCTGCAGGGCCAGCTCGATGCTGTCATTCATCAGCAGGGGGATGCGATAGTGCTGGCAGAGCTTGGCGACGGCCTGAATTTCAGCGATATCCGGCTGGGGTCGTTTGTCGCGAATTTGTACCAGGCGGGCACCGCCTCGGATCGCGGCCGCGACCCTGGTATCGAGGCGGGAGTGGGCTTGTGATAGACGAGTGTCGGCTATGACATACAACCCGCGTAGCACAGCAGTACGCATGGAATGCAGCACTGGCTTAATCTTCTTCGCGCGCCCAGAACAGGCGGTTGGGAATTAACTGACCCATGCCCAGGCGATGAGCATGTTTCAAACTCTCCCAGGTAAAGGTCTGCGCCTCATTGGCGGCCATGACGGGGTCGAGCCCCTGTGCCAGCATGGCGGCAATCGCCGCCGCCAGGGTGCAGCCGGAACCATGATACTGGTGTGGCAGGCGCTGCCAGTCAGTCTGTTCGAGTTCACGATGATTACTATAGAGCGTATTAACGACCCCCTCGGTGGTCTCATGGCTACCGGTGATCAGCACATACCGGCAGCCCCTGTCCAGCAGGGACTCGGCACAGGCGGACAGGGTGTCAGCATCTCTGGCCAGTATGCGGGCCTCAACACTGTTGGGGGTGAGTACTGTCGTTTGCGGGACCAGTAGCTCCAGCAGGGCATCCAGGCCGTTTTCATCCAGTAATTGTCCACCACCACCGGCATTGACGATAGGGTCCAGGACGACGGGTATATCAGGATAATCAATCAGGATCGAGTGAATGGCCTCGATAATGGCGCGGTTGGCCAGCATACCAATCTTGATGCCGGCGACCGGCATATCTTCCAGTATGCTGCGGGCCTGTTCGACCAGTAACAGACTGTTCACAGGCTCAAAACGTCTGACCCGGCTCGTATCCTGTACGGTGAGGGCGGTAATGATCGGTGCGGGATGCGCCCCCATACTGGTAATGGTTTCAATATCCGCCTGAATACCGGCACCGCCGGTCGGATCGAGGCCGGAAAAACAAAGTACGACGGGTAGGGTTGTGGACGGGTTCATAATTTATATTGTAACGATATTCACAGAAAAATGGGCAAGCACGATAAATCATGCGAAAATTTGGTTTTCAATCAGGTGAATGGGTTATGGAATTTAAGAAGTACGTCTGTATTGTTTGTGGTTTCGAATATGATGAAGAGCTAGGCCTACCGGATGAAGGCATCGCGCCGGGTACCCGCTGGGATGATGTCCCTGATGACTGGTTATGCCCGGATTGTGGTGTCGGTAAGTCTGACTTTGAGATGGTCCAGATTGAATAAAATACGGAATTCGTTGGGTGGCGGTGTTCATTCTGGTCCACCACCCCTGGGTGAACTTTCCAGACTATCACGCCGATGGATTGGCGATTAGCGAAAACATTGTGCTCTAAAATCATCGTGGTCTGTGTCCGGGTATTTCACTCCGGCGGCGGTTTCTTCTCCAGGCCTTCGAGAACAGGACAACCATCTCGATGAGAGTCAAGACATTGGCTGACCAGCGTTTGCAATTCATCCTGCAACAGACGCAGTTCATGAATGTGGCCTGCAATTTCACGTAGTTTGATTCTGGCGATTTCCTCTACCTCCCGGCAGGCCTGCGCAGGGGCCTCACGCATCTCCGCCAGCTGGCCAATTTCAGCGAGGGAAAAATTCATTTTTTGGGCACGTTGTATAAAACGCAGGCTAATCAGATTCTCTTCGCTATAACGCCGGGCACCGCCAGCGGTGCGGGGGACGTTGTGGAGCAGGCCGATGCGCTCACAATAGCGAAGCGTGTCAGCGCTAAGCCCGGTGAGCGCAGAGACGTTACTGATTTTATAATGCAGCTGTGCCACGGTTAACCCCCGTTGAAGATCATCGCCAGAAGTATAATACCTGGAGCGGACTCCAGATCAAGTCGAAAAAGTGCGGACAGGATTAACGGCTTAAAATGGTTTGGCGACGACCAGGATAACGACGGCAAAGAGAATTAGCACCGGGAGTTCGTTGAGCCAGCGATAGAAGACATGACTGTGCGTGTTTTTGTCTGCGGCAAAATCTTTGACCAGCTTGCCACAATAAAAATGATAACCGATCAGCAGGGTGACCAAGACGAGTTTGATATGTAACCAGCCTGTCGCTTTGTAGGCATTCCAGGCATAGGCATACAACATCCAGAGTCCGAGTGCTGTGGTGATAAGCATAAACGGGGTAATGAAATAGTAGAGTTTACGTTCCATGATTTTGAAACGCGCATTACTGACCTCATCACTGGACATGGCGTGATAGACGAACAGCCGTGGTAAATAAAATAATCCGGCAAACCAGGCCACCATAAAACAAATATGCAGGGCCTTGATATAGAGCACTAGGACTTCTTACCTGCGGCCAGCAGTGAACCAATTTGCTTGCGCAATTTCGGCATATCGATTTCGCCAATCTTTTGTTTAATAATCTCTCCAGAAGGGTCGATCAAAAAGCTGGTCGGAGTAAGTTGTACATTACCAAAGGCGGCGACGGCCTCGCCCTTGATATCAATGGCAATCGGATAGGGAATATTTTTGCGCCTGGCCATTTCCATGACGTGGTCTGGCCGATCATCCGGCATGGCGACCCCGATCAGTTCAAAGCCCTGGGCGTGAAACTGGTGATAGAGATCAATCAAGTGCGGCATCTCCTTGATACACCCCGGACAGGAAGTGGCCCAAAAATTTACCAGTACAGGTTTACCGCGTAGCGCCTTGAGACTGATGGTTCGGCCATCAATGATTTTAAAATGGATGTCTGGTGCGGACTGCATTCCACTAGGACCGAACCAGAGATAGGCCATCAGTGTAAGCACGGCAATCGCAAACCCGGTAATCACTTTATCTTTTGTCTGCATGACGACTCTTCAGCGTTGATAATTCATATTCGTCAAGTATACCTCGACTTCCGCAGAGGCACTACGTCCCCAGATTCGTCGCGGGGATATTGCCGTGAACGCACGGCTGGCGTTATTGTGATCCCGATGAGACAGATTTCAATCAGGCAAGTTCAGTGCGACCGGAAGGCAAGTCTGACCAACGAGGGCTGTCCTGAGCCAGCTGCTTGACCCCTATGCCGATTGAGACTATGTTATTGGCTCGTTATCGGGTGGTGAGAGTCTATGCGGTTCAGGATAACGGCATTACCTTAACATCACAAAATTAAAGCGACATTGGTCGCTTTTTTGTTGGTATCGATTTCAGCCCAGGCATGATTGCCGTGCAAGGCATTGGCCAGTCAGCGTATAATCAGTACTTAATCGAATCTTAGACGTAAAGACACGGTGAATATGAAACACATCAAGGCAGGTATTGTGGGTGGTACGGGATATACCGGCGTTGAGCTCCTACGCCTGTTAGTTGCCCATCCTCAGGTTGAACTAAGCCTGATTACCTCCCGTGGTGATGCGGGCACCCCTGTGGCGGATATGTTTCCCAATTTACGGGGCGCGCTCGATATGGCCTTTACGGAGCCGGATATGGCGGCCCTTAAGACTTGTGACGTGGTTTTTTTTGCAACACCTAATGGTATTGCCATGACCATGGTACGGGAGTTACTGGCGGCCGGTGTAAAAGTCATCGACCTCGCGGCGGATTTTCGCTTGGGCAATCCCGCTGAATGGGAACAATGGTATGGCATGCCCCATGCCTGCCCGGAGTTGCTGGAGGAGGCGGTCTATGGTCTACCCGAGGTCAATCGCGAGGCAATCCGCAAGGCCAGTTTAATCGCGAATCCTGGTTGCTATCCCACGGCGGTGCAGCTGGGGCTTCTGCCGTTGATTGAGAATAAATTAGTCGACCTGCAATATCTGATTGCGGACTGTAAATCCGGTGTCAGTGGTGCCGGACGTAAGGCGAGCGTCGGGACTTTGCTCGCCGAGTGCAGTGAAAGTTTTAAGGCGTACGCGGTTTCAGGTCATCGGCATTTACCCGAGATTCGCCAGGGCCTGCAACGTGCCGCGAATAGTGCTGTGGGTCTGACCTTCGTGCCACACCTGACACCGATGATCCGTGGCATTCACGCAACCTTGTATGCAAGGCTGGCCTCCGGGGTCACGGATCTGCAGGCGGTCTACGAGGATTATTATAAAGATGAATATTTCGTTGATGTCCTGCCGCCGGGGAGTCATCCCGAGACACGTACGGTTAAAGGTGCCAATCACTGTCGAATCGCGCTGCATGTTCCACAGGGCGGTGATACCGTCGTTGTGTTATCGGTCATTGATAACCTGGTAAAAGGTGCCGCCGGGCAGGCGGTGCAAAATATGAATCTGTTGTTTGACCTGGATGAACGTGCTGGTCTGCAAGGTATTGCATTGGTGCCCTGATGCCGTTGGTCGTTAAATCCCATCATCCCTGGAAGACCCGTCTTGTGGCGCTCCTGATTGTCCTGGCCCTGATTATGGGCAGCTGGTCTATTTTCGAGTATGGTCGTTTTAGTGCCGGGTATGACAGTCACGAGGCCAATCAGCTAAAGGCGCAATGGGCGGCGAATAACACGAAACAGCAGGATCTAATTGATCAGTTACGCGCCGAGAAGGCTATTTTAGAACGTGATTCACAGATTAAGCGGGAGGCCTATGGTGAACTGGATGGCACCCTGCGCCAGTTACAGGCTGAGATCCTGGAACTCAAGGAGGAACTTGCCTTTTATCGGGGGATTGTTTCACCTCGTGATGCGGCGAGGGGCTTGCGTGTACAAAGTGTTAAACTGGAGTCGAATGGTCACCCCAAAGGTTATCGTTACAAGATTATACTCACGCAGGTGCTTAAAAATGACAAGGTTGCCTACGGCCGGGTAAACTTGGCGGTCGAAGGTATGCTCCGTGGTATCTCCACCAGATTGTCCATATCTGACCTGACTGGGAAGTCGGTCAAAGAAATAAATTATCGATTTACGTATTTTCAGAGCCTCGAAGGTGATATTACGCTACCCGAGGGTTTTCAACCGCTACGGTTACGCTTACAGGTACTGCCCTGGGGGCGACACGAGGATGAAATCCTCAGGAGTATTAACTGGCCTATTAAGGAGAAGACGACGAATGTGGGGAAATAAAAGAAAGCCGAGACAAACAGCGCAGATCGATTCGCTGATTGGCCAGCATACCGAGATTCATGGCGACGTCATTTTTACGGGTGGCCTGCATGTGGATGGCAAAGTCAAAGGCAATGTTGTTGCCGAAGGTAGTGAACAGGATTCTGTTCTGACCCTGAGCGAACGCGGCACGATCGAGGGTGAGGTCAAGGTCCCCAACGTGGTGATCAACGGGACCATTAAGGGTGACGTTCATGCCCTCACGCATGTAGAGCTGGCCGCCCAGGCACGGGTCCATGGTAATGTTTACTATAGCCTGATCGAGATGGCCATGGGGGCGGAGGTCAATGGCAATCTGGTACATCGCCCTGATCAGTCTGTGGTTTCTATCAAGCGGGAAGAGAAATCATCCGTGAAAGAATCTTGATAATACGGCAATGGATTCCCATAATGTTGCTATAGTAGGAATATCTAATATCAAATAGCTGATTTTGCTATTCGAAGTAATGTTATTGAATGGAGAAGTATCATGACAGCAGTCACCACAGAGAATAGCGCCCTGGTCTTTACCAACGCGGCCGCCAGCAAGGTTAAAAAGCTCATCGCTGACGAAGGTAATGATAATCTTAAATTGCGGGTTTTCGTTACCGGTGGTGGTTGCTCCGGTTTTCAGTATGGCTTTACGTTCGATGAGAATATCCAGGATGGCGATACTCAGGTTGAGAATGACGGGGTTGCCGTTGTGGTCGATCCTATGAGTTTTCAATATCTTACGGGAGCCGAGATTGATTATAAAGAAGACCTGGAAGGCTCCATGTTTGTGATTCGAAATCCTAATGCCACCACGACCTGTGGTTGCGGTTCTTCCTTTTCTGTTTAAATATTAATACTCGATTCAGGGCAGGCGGCTGTGTATGGATAACCGCCTTTTTGTCTATGTATTCAAATCGAACTGTGTAATAACAAACGCAGGTCTCATTTACTAACAGGAACTCGCCATGAGTGAATACCTGCCAGGTCTGGCCGGGGTACCGGCAACACAATCGAATATCTCTGATATTGACGGAGAAAAGGGCATTTTGTCCTATCGTGGCTACCCTATTGAGCAATTAGCGGAACAAAGCACTTTCGAAGAGACCACCCTACTGCTACTCGATGGCAAGCTACCGTCACAGACGCACCTAGATGAATTTGCCATCAAGCTGCGCCGTAACCGACGGGTCCAGTATCACATTACCGATCTGATGAAGACGTTCCCGCCGAGCGGGCACCCCATGGAAATGCTACAAACTGCCGTCGCCAGTCTGGGCATGTTTTATCCCGGTGGCGAATGCCTGACGGGGGGGGAGTGTCAGGACCTGGATTATATCCATAACATGACCGTCAAGATTATCGCCCGCATGGGCACACTGGTTGCCATGTGGGAACACATTCGCCAGGGCTATGAGCCGCCGGAGCCACGCGACGGCTATTCGTATGCAGAAAATTTTTTATACATGTTTACCCGCGAAAAACCCGACCCGCTGCTGGCGCACATTATGGATGTCTGCCTGATTTTGCATGCAGAACACACGATCAACGCCTCGACCTTTTCGGTGCTGGTGAACGCCTCAACCCTCGCCAGTCCGAATAGCGTGATTGCCGCGGCTCTGGCGGCGCTCTCGGGTCCGCTGCATGGTGGTGCCAACCAGAAAGTCGTGGAAATGCTGGAAGACATCGGTTCCCCCGATAAGGCGGAAGAGTACATCGACAAACGTCTGGCGAATAAAGAGGTGATCTGGGGCATGGGGCATCGTGAGTACAAAACCAAAGACCCGCGCGCCAAAATTCTGGAAAAGCTGGTGGACAAGCTCATGGAGGCTCGTGGTGGCGCGGTCAATCCCATGTTTGAGACCGCGAAAATGGTCGAGAAAATCTGTGAAGATCGCCTGGCCCAGAAAGGGGTGTATGCTAACGTCGACTTCTACTCGGGCATACTCTATACCGAGATGGGGATCCCGGCGGACCAGTTTACGGCGATTTTTGCCATTGCCCGTTCGGCTGGCTGGTTGGCGCACTGGCGTGAACAATTGAGCGACAATCGCATCTTCCGGCCAACTCAGGTGTATGCCGGAGAGCCGGTGCGTGATTACACCCCCATCGAGCTTCGTTAAACACTCAATATCTATATGATTTTAATACCATTATCTGCTAATTATCGTAGGTGATTTCTAACCTACGAAAATCATTAAGTTTTTCTCTCAATTGCCGATGCATATAGGGTGCTGACGGCTGGTAGCGGAACAGGCTTGTCAAAAAATAACACCCAAGACTACGTCAGAGGTTGAGTGGCGGGAGTAGTGCATTTTGTGGTTGATACCGTTAGATGAAAGCATAAAAAACTGCAGGTCAGTGTTAGGGCGAAGGCAGGGCTTGCCTCGTCGTCTGACGCTGAGCCTAATCCTTAGTCTCATTCTCGGTTGGCAAGTGCCACTGATGGCGGAGGAACCACCTCTGCTGATGGGGGTGTTCCCGCGTCAGGGCTTTACCCGGACAATGGAAAACTTTAGCCTGCTGGCCGACTATCTTCACAGCCACCTTGGCCGTAAAGTCATTCTCAAAAGTGCGCGTAACTTTGCAGAATTCTGGCAAGGGGTGGAGCACGGTCAATATGACCTTGTGCACTATAACCAGTATCACTATGTCCGATCACATAAAGAACTTGGCTATGAGGTCATCGCCAAGAATGAGGAACATCACCAGACGACTCTCCGTGGTGTTCTCGTTGTCCGTAAAGATAGTGGTATTGCCAATGTGGCGGATCTGCGTGGCAAGAAAATCATCTTTGGTGGAGGTCGCCACGCCATGCAAAGCTATATCGTTGCCTCCTACCTTTTGCAGCAGGCCGGACTGTCTAAATCATCGTATCAGGCCCTCTTCAGTGAATCGCCGCCCAATGCCATATTTGCGACGTACTATGAACAGGCCGCCGCGGCAGGTTCGGGTGACGCCAATATGGCGATCCCGGTCATTCAACAGCGTATCGATGTTTCACAGCTCAAGATCCTCGCGCGAAGCAAAAAACTGGCGCAATTGCCCTGGGCCGTGAAAAAGACACTGAGTCCGGCCCTTAAAACACGAATAGCAAATCTGCTGGTCAACCTGGATAAGACGAAGGCCGGTCGAGAGGTGTTGCAGCGTGCTGGCCTGACGGGGATTAGAGCCGCCATTGATAAGGATTATGACATGGACCGCAAGATTATACGTCAGGTGCTGGGCGAGGATTATTAATGATAGGCCCGCCTGTTCTTAGCATAATAAGCCGTTGGATGCGTAGCCTGGGTGGCAAATTCATTCTGCTGGCACTGGGCGTCATGAGTATCACCATGGGTATTATTGGTGTGCTTAATTACCAGGCACAGAGTAATTACGGTCTTCAATTACTTAAAACGAAAGGTGAGTCGTTGGGCCATTTTATGGCAGCCGTCAGTGCGGCACCAATACTTGCTTATGATTATGTAACATTGAGTGACTATGTCAGGGATGTTAGTCAGGAAAAAGACGTCGTCTACATCGTGATTACCTCGCCTGAAGGCACTCATCTGGCTTCATTTATAAATAAAAAAAGTAATTTTAGTCGCAAGGTCAGCGGAAAGTTCAGGGCAAATGCCCTGTCTGGAGCGATTGCAGATATTGAAAAATCACCACGCGTATTGAATACAAAGATGGATATTGTCTTTAATAAAAAGGTGATTGGCCGGGTGCTGGTTGGTATGGATCGTAAACAGGCCGAGGTTGCGGCCAAACTGGCACTGATACGACAATTAATCAATAATTTTATCCTGCTTTCGATTTTAGCGGCATCGATTTACTTTGTCTTTCAATTCAGCACATTGCGACCTTTGCAAAAATTAATGCAGGGTGCCAGGCGAATAGCCCATGGGAACCTGGATGAAAACGTGGTGATTGAGTCAAACGATGAAATGGGCAAACTGGCGCATATCTTTAATTTGATGATGCATAGTCTCAAATTAAGTATTAACGATAAAGATGTCGCCCTAGTGGAGATAAAAGAGCTTAACCATACACTTGAAAACAGGGTCATTGAGCGAACCCGAACGCTGGAGACACTTAATCAGGAATTACGTCACCTTGCCCTGCATGACCCGCTAACGGGCCTGCCAAACCGCGTTCTGATCCAGGACCGATTGGAGCACAGCGTCCTGGATGCAAAACGTCGCAACGATACCTTTGCCGTTTTTATGATTGATCTGGATCGTTTCAAGGAAGTTAATGATACGTTGGGACATAACGTGGGCGACCAACTATTGTTGCAGGTCAGCCAGCGACTACTGGATGTTCTGCGAGATATTGATACGGTCGGCAGACTGGGTGGTGATGAGTTTGCCATCATTGTCAATGACGTCAATGTCGATGCCAGCGTCATTGTCGCCAGCAAGATATCTCAGGCGTTTGATTTACCGTTTACCCTGGAGCACCTGAATCTGAATACATCTGCCAGCATCGGGATTGCGATCTTTCCCGAGCATGGTGAAAGCCCGCAGGACTTATTAAAGAGTGCTGATGTTGCCATGTATTATGCCAAGCAGCATAAAGAAGAATTTTGTATTTACCATCAAAGTAAGGATATCCATAGTGAACAGCGACTATCCTTGAGCAGTGAACTGCGTGAAGCAATTAATACCGAACAATTGAAACTTTACTATCAGCCAAAAATCGACTTACAACGCCAACGCATGATTGGTGTTGAGGCGCTGGTGCGGTGGCAGCATCCGGAAAAAGGTATTATCAACCCTGATGACTTTATTCCTCTGGCTGAGCAGACCGGGTTAATAAAACCACTAACGTATTGGGTGCTTGAGAGGGCGCTGGCGGATTTACAAAGATGGCGTAGCAACGGTATTGAGCTATCGGTAGCCGTGAATCTATCGACGCAGAACCTACAGGATAGTCAGTTATTAAATCATCTGGAAAGTCTGATAAAGCAATACAAGACGCCGAGCAATCAGTTGGTGCTGGAAGTGACTGAAACGGCATTAATGCAAAATATGGACACCTCTATTGAAACATTGAGAAAGCTAAAAGACCTGGGTGTATTTCTTTCGATTGATGATTTCGGAGTTGGTTACTCTTCTTTTAGTTATTTACAGCGATTGCCCATCGATGATATCAAAATTGATAAATCATTTGTGATCGATATGGAAAATGACATTGATGGCGCCGTCATTGTCGAATCGATTATTTCACTGGCCCACCATCTGGGTCTGCAGGTTGTGGCGGAAGGGGTAGAAAACAGTACGGCGATGCAACAACTCCTGCGTTGGGGATGTGATATGGCACAGGGTTATCATATTTGTCGGCCACTTCCAGAGCATGAGTTGATGCAGTTTATACATCAACTCGGAACACAACTGAATTTTCCGATTATGATGGCATCGACCGTTGCAGGTCAGGCCGGATAGATACCGCCGAGGACAGTGGCATGTCTCGCCCCGGTGACCGAATGGAGGCTACCCGGTTTGTGCGCCAGTGTTTGCCTGGCTAACCAGGCAAACGCTGTTGCCTCGACAAAATCCGGGTCGACGCCAAGCGCAGCGGTCGAGGCAATATCGATGTCTGACAAACAGGCCTGTAGACGTTTAACCAGTTCCCGATTATGGACACCTCCACCACAGATCAGCAGGCGCCGGGTCCCGGCGGCATAGCGGCGCATGTCATTCGCCACGGTTTGTACCGTTAATTCCAGCAGGCTGGATTGAACGTCAGCCGCATCTTGTACCTTAGTATGGTTGAGATGCCGCTGGATCCAGTCAAGTCGAAAGTAATCGCGCCCCGTTGTTTTGGGAGGGAGGGCGGAAAAATACGGATCCCGGAGGAAGTCGCTGAGGAGCGTTTGCTGGCACTGGCCGCTGGCGGCCCACTGCCCTGCTTCGTCATATTCATGCTGCCGAGAGTGCTTAATCCAGTCGTTGAGCAGGCAATTTGCGGGGCCGGTATCAAAGCCGGTTACGGCCTGTCGTTCATGAGCAGGCAGTAGTGTCAGATTGGCAATGCCGCCTAAATTAAGGATGGCGCGGTCCTCTTGTTGATCACGGAAGATGTGGGCATGAAACGCCGGGACGAGGGGCGCTCCCTGGCCACCGGCGGCCATGTCGCGACGGCGAAAATCGGCAACGGTGGTAATGCCGGTGAGTTCGGCAATGATATTCGGGTCACCAATCTGTAAGGTCGTTGGGGTGTCGCCACCAGGATAGTGACGAATCGTCTGTCCGTGACTGCCAATCGCCGTAATATCACTTGCGGAATATGATGTCGTGGCCAATAACGCCTGCACACTCTGTGCGAACAGTCGTCCAAGCCGGACATCACAACGGGCATAATTATCCAGCTCATGAGTGGTCTGCCCATTGAATGCCAGCAACTGTGTCTGTAAGTCCGATGGAATGGCATAGTTTGCCGAGCAGAGCAGTTTGCCCTGTGGATGACTAAAATCGATTAAGGCGGCATCAATGCCATCAACACTGGTTCCGGAGATCAGGCCAATATAAAGCGCACTCATCGACAACCCCACTAGTGGGGTTGATGCAGGGCAAGACGGGTTTCAGTGTGCATTTGTAACTGGGCTTGCATGCTCTTGGCTTGCTGTAAGAAGGCCTCTTTGAATTTCGGTGCAATAGGAGCCGCATTGGGTAAACGCACCGTTAAAGGATTACGGTGTATGCCATTGACGCGAAACTCATAGTGCAGGTGTGGTCCTGTCGCCCGGCCACTACTACCAACATAGCCAATGACCTGTCCCTGCCGTACCCGTGAACCAGTATGCAGTCCCTTACGATAGGCCTGCATATGTGCGTACAGGGTACTATAGCGGCCACCATGCTGAATGATGATGGTGCGGCCATAACCGCCCTTGCGACCGCGGAAGATGATCTTACCATCACCAGCCGCCTTGATAGGCGTGCCCCGAGCCGCGGCGTAATCAACACCCTGATGCATACGCATGGTATTTAGTATGGGGTGAAAACGTTCACCAAAGCGTGAGCTAATACGGCGAAAATCGACAGGGGTGCGTAAGAAGGCCTTGCGCATGGAAAGGCCCTCCGGTGTGTAGTAGTCGGTATGGCCCTCACTATCGGTAAAGCGTATTGCCCGATAGGTGTGCCCCTGATTAATGAATTCGGCGGCGAGAATATCCCCGTCGCGAAGTTTTTTGCCGTTGAGAAACTGTTCCTGGTACAGCACATTAAACTGGTCGCCCTCACGAATATCCAGTGCGAAATCGATATCCCAGGCAAAAATACCGGCGAGTTGCATAATTAATGTATCGGAGAGTCCCGCGACCTGACCCGCCATAAACAGTGAATTTTTAATAGTGGCGGAGGCATAGGTTGAACGTGACTCTATGGGTTGTTCATTAATTTGCGAGCGATAGCCGGAGTCAGTCTTATCTATCAGGATTGAGCGGGTCTGATTCAGGTGGTAAACGAGCTTCTGAAGCTGGTGATTTTCGTCCAGTTGAAATTCCAGTTGTTGACCGGGCCGTAGCTGGCGTAGGGCAGCGGCTGATTTGACTGTGGACATGATGGTGTGCAGAACTTGTGGCCTGAGATGTTGTTTCTTGAAAATCAGTGCCAGGGATTCGCCTTTTTTGACGATATGCGTTTGCCAGTTCTCATTTACAGGTTCAGCGTCATCACGCTCCTCGGTGAGGTCGGGTAGTGGCAGTGGCATATGTAGATGCACCGGATCTGCCACAGGCGTTGAATCCAGTTTGTCGGCACGCGTGGCCTTGGCATCAATCGAGATGAAGCTCAACAGAGTGCCCAGGGCAACAACGCTCGCCAGGACAACAAGCATGTGTAACTTGTTGGGCCGAAAACGTTTTTTACACTCACGGCCTTGCTGGTTTGTTTTATAATCTCTTGTTAAGAATGTGTTGTAATCCACGGAAATTACTCATATTTTTGCATTTCGCCAAAGATAGCCTGTTCCGGGTCTTTGGTCAAATCGACAAACCCGATAGGGCGATAGGGCTTTGCAGAGGGTTGTGATAATCTAGCCCGCCCTAAAATACGGCAATATGCCCTGTCTAATGAGAAGGACCGGTTTTCATGGTTACGGTAAACGAAACACTTGAGCTCATAAAGCGTGGCGCGGAAGAAGTTCTGCTAGAGACAGAACTGGTGGATAAACTCAAAAATGGCAGGCCACTGCGAGTCAAGGCCGGTTTTGACCCTACGGCCCCCGACCTGCATCTGGGGCATACCGTACTGATTAACAAGTTACGCCAGTTTCAGGACCTGGGTCATGAGGTGATGTTCCTGATCGGTGACTTTACGGGCATGATCGGCGACCCTACCGGCAAATCAGCGACCCGACCCGCACTCACACGCGATGATGTCATTGAAAATGCACGCAGCTATGAACAGCAGATTTTTAAAATTCTGGACCCTGAAAAGACCCTGGTGATGTTCAATTCCAGCTGGATGAATGAAATGAGTCCGGCCGCGTTGATTCAACTGGCAGCCAGGTACAACGTGGCCCGTATGCTGGAGCGTGACGACTTCAATAAACGTTATAAGTCGGGACAGTCCATCGCCATTCATGAATTTCTCTATCCCCTGATTCAGGGGTATGACTCGGTGGCGATGAAGGCCGATGTGGAGTTGGGCGGTACGGATCAGAAATTTAATCTGCTGGTGGGGCGAGAGTTGCAAAAGCACTATGGCCAGGAGCCACAGGTAGTCCTGACTATGCCGATCCTCGAAGGTCTGGATGGTGTGCAAAAGATGTCAAAGTCGTTAAATAACTACATTGGCATTGCGGACCCGGAGGAAGAGATGTTCGGTAAGATCATGTCCATCTCGGATGAGCTGATGTGGCGTTATTTTGAATTACTCAGCTTCCGGCCGATGACCGAGATAGAGGGATTCAGAGAGGAGATTGCCGCTGGTAAAAACCCTCGTGATATAAAATTCATGCTGGCGGAAGAAATTGTAGCGCGCTTCCATTCAGAACAGAGCGCCAGTCAGGCGCGACAAAATTTTATTGCCCGTTTTCAAAAAGGTGCCATGCCGGATGATATACCTGAGGTCGGCTTAACCTCATCAGATGGTGAGATGGCGATAACCAATCTGCTTAAAGAGGCCGGTCTGGTCGATAGCACTTCGGAAGCCATGCGTATGATAAAGCAGGGCGCGGTTAAAATGGATGGTAATCGTATTGAAGATAAAGCGCTTAAGATTCGTCTCGGTGCGACTCATATTTTCCAGGTAGGTAAGCGACGTTTTGCAAAAGTCACCGTCGAGTAAATAAAAACAGTAATGCAAAGGGTGAGATAAACACTATATTTAAGCTTTTTATGTTGCGTCCACACGAGTGTCAAGGTTGACGGTAAGCGTACACACTATGCTATCAGCCGCTACGGTAAGCCGTTGTCGACAGAAGTTAACGGTTGGCGGATAGTAAAACGCTACCAACGTTAATGCCATTCCCCGCCAGCCACTCAAGAGTGGAACCCGGCTACAATGACATCCTGAGTTAGATTAGCAAGTTTGATAAAAGGGGAAGGGGCGATTCTGTAGCACCGCTTATTAGAAGTCACAGACGCAGCGAGTAACAGCTGTCACCGTGACGCGGCGCTTTAGGTGGGTTTACCTGTACGGTTATTCACACCACTATCATAAAGTCATGACGGGCAGGACTATAGTTGCTATTCCCCGCACCGGCCGGAAAGACGCCCGGTCAGAATAGCTAAAGTAACTGACTGATTTTATTGTCTTATCGGCTTTATAAATTTTTCTGCAAATAGTGCTTGACCTGTTTCGATTGCCCCGTATAATGCGCGCCTCGTTCGGGGGAAATGCCTGGCAACACAAAGGCTTTCACCCAACATCAGTTAAAACTTATATTGACTGATAAGCAGATGCTCCTGTATAGTTGACCGTCTGCGCCGACGATTTTGTCGGACCGCTCTTTAACAATTTGATCAGATAATTTGTGTGGGTGCTTGCGTTAGACAAACGTGGTTTTTGCCAATGAATGTCGATGTAAGTAACCATGTCAAAACCTATTTTTACAGTAGTTTTTTGATTGGGAGCTTTTCATTGCGAAAAGTTTGATTGCACTTTTATTTTAAATAAAAAGTAATCACAAGTGATTAAACTGAAGAGTTTGATCCTG